>NZ_JBMDJC010000001.1:0-639782 GCF_057808995.1 Acidovorax sp. FG60 | reverse complement strand
CTACTGCCTTCTTGGCGGGAGCGGCTTTCTTTGCCGGTGCTGCTGCCTTCTTGGCGGGTGCGGCCTTCTTCGCTGCTACTGCCTTTTTGGCGGGAGCGGCTTTCTTTGCCGGTGCTGCTGCCTTCTTGGCAGGTGCAGCCTTCTTCGCTGCTACTGATTTTGTAGGTGCAGCTTTTTTCGCTGGGGTCGCCTTCTTAGCGGCTGGTTTTTTCGCAGTTGCCATCATGTTCTCCTTGGGTCAATTTGCAAAGAGCACTTCCTGTCTGCAGTGGACACGAAGCGATCCATGGCGATGGAGAAATCCCCATCGCCATGAACACGGGAACGCCCTGCACCGCAACGCACTGCAGCGCTGCTTGTGGTGGTCGGCGTGGTGTAAAAATCCATGGTGGTGTGTTGCGAAAAGGCGCTAGTCCCAGGACAGCGCACCACCGGACTGGTATTCAATAACCCGGGTCTCGAAGAAGTTGCGTTCCTTCTTGAGGTCAATCATCTCGCTCATCCACGGGAACGGGTTTTCTTCATTGGGAAACAGGGTCTCCAGCCCGATTTGTGTGGCACGGCGGTTGGCGATGTAACGCAGGTATCCCTTGAACATCGATGCATTCATGCCCAGCACGCCGCGCGGCATGGTGTCTTCAGCGTAGCGGTACTCGAGTTCAACCGCCTTGAGGAACAGCGCCTTGATCTCGGCCTTGAATTCAGCGGTCCACAGATGGGGATTTTCCAGCTTGAGCTGGTTGATCAGGTCAATGCCAAAGTTGCAGTGCATCGACTCGTCGCGCAAGATGTACTGGTACTGCTCGGCGGCGCCAGTCATCTTGTTCTGGCGGCCCAGTGCAAGGATCTGTGTGAAGCCGACGTAGAAGAACAGGCCTTCCATCAGGCAGGCAAAAACGATCAGCGACTTGAGGAGCGTCTGGTCGGTTTCGGGCGTGCCAGTGTGGAAGTTCGGATCCATGATCGCCTCGATGAAGGGGATCAGGAACTGGTCTTTGTCGCGGATGGACTGGACTTCGTTGTACGCGTTGAAAATCTCGCTCTCATCCAGCCCCAGCGATTCCACGATGTACTGATAGGCGTGCGTGTGGATAGCTTCTTCAAAGGCCTGGCGCAGCAGGAACTGGCGGCACTCGGGCGCCGTGATGTGGCGATAGGTGCCCAGCACGATGTTGTTGGCAGCCAGCGAGTCTGCCGTGACAAAGAAGCCCAGGTTGCGCTTGATGATGCGGCGTTCGTCATCGGTCAGGCCATTGGGGTCCTTCCACAACGCGATGTCGCGCGTCATATTCACTTCCTGAGGCATCCAATGGTTGGCGCAGGTGGCCAGGTATTTTTCCCAGGCCCACTTGTATTTGAACGGGACCAGCTGATTGACATCCGTCTGCCCGTTGATGATGCGTTTGTCGGCGGCGTTCACGCGGCGTTGCGTGGCTGCGGCAGGTGTTGCGTGCGGTGCTGCAGAGGCCGTCATTGGTGCGTGCACTTCCTGCAGTGAGGGGGTTTGGAAAGGCAAAGGCGGCTGTCCCGCCGGGTGGCTTTGGTTCAGTCCACCGTCCAGTTGATTTTGCGATGAGGGCTTGACTTCTTCGTCCCAGGTCAACATAGATTTTCCAGTGTTCGGATTATGAAAGCAGTGCTGCGAAAAGAAAAGCACTGAAGCGTTGTGCAGCAAGGATTTGTTGCTTCACAGCACATGCGCGACACCTCGGAAGAGCCCAAGGTGTCGCGTGCGAAGTTCTTATTGGCAGGCTTCGCAGCCGGGATCATCGATAGCGCAGAACTTGACGTCAGTAGCAGGCACTGCTGATGCTTGATGGGTGGCTTCAACAACTGCCGCATCGAGTGCGCTGGGTTTCGCTGCAACGGGCACCGACGCTGCCGATGCGCCACTGTCATTGCCCGATGAAACGGCATTGAGCTGGCGTGTATTCACGGTGCTCATTTCGACGTGTGTGGCGCTTTGTGTGCGCAGGTAATACGTGGTCTTGAGGCCACGGATCCAGGCCAGCTTGTAGGTGTCGTCGAGCTTCTTGCCCGATGCGCCGGCCATGTAGATGTTCAGGCTCTGCGCCTGATCAATCCATTTCTGGCGACGCGATGCGGCTTCCACCAGCCACTGCGGCTCGACTTCAAACGCTGTGGAGTACAGCGCCTTGATGTCCTGTGGCACCCGATCGATGGGGTGCAGCGAACCCTTGAAGTGCTTGAGGTCCATGATCATCACGTCATCCCACAGTCCCAGGCGCTTGAGGTCGCGCACCAGCCCACCGTTGATGACCGTGAATTCACCCGACAGGTTGGACTTGACCGACAGGTTGCCGAACGAAGGCTCGATCGAGGCATCAACGCCGATGATGTTGGAGATGGTGGCCGTGGGGGCAATGGCGACGCAGTTGGAGTTGCGCATGCCGTCCTGTGCAATTTTCTTGCGCAGGGCATCCCAGTCCAGGGTGGACGAGCGATCCACTTCCACATATCCGCCACGGGCCTGCGAGAGCATGTCCAGCGTGTCGAAAGGCAGGATGCCGCGATCCCACAGCGAGCCCTTGTAGCTGGAGTACTGGCCGCGTTCCCGGGCCAATTCGGTGGAGGCCCAGTAGGCGTAGTAGCAGATGGCCTCCATCGACTTGTCGGCGAATTCCACGGCCTCCTGCGAGGCGTAGGGAATGCGCAGTTCGTACAGGCTGTCTTGGAACGCCATGACGCCCAGGCCCACGGGGCGGTGGCGCAGATTGGAGTCGCGGGCCTTCTTGACGGCGTAATAGTTGATGTCGATCACGTTGTCGAGCATGCGCATGGCAACCGTGATGGTCTTCTTGAGCTTCTCGTGGTCGATCTGGCCGTCCTTGATGTGCTGCAGCAGGTTGACCGAACCGAGATTGCAGACGGCGGTTTCGGTGTCGCTGGTGTTGAGTGTGATCTCAGTGCACAGGTTGGACGAGTGCACCACACCAGCGTGCTGCTGGGGCGAACGCACGTTGCAGGCATCCTTGAAGGTGATCCAAGGATGGCCGGTCTCGAACAGCATGGTCAGCATCTTGCGCCACATGTCGGTGGCCTGCACCGTCTTGGCGGGTTTGATCTCGCCGCGCGCAGCCTTCTCTTCGTAGGCCACATAGGCCTTCTCGAAGTCGGCGCCGAACAGATCGTGCAGGTCGGGCACGTTGGAAGGGGAGAACAACGTCCAGGTGCCCTTTTCCATCACGCGGCGCATGAACAGGTCAGGGATCCAGTTGGCCGTGTTCATGTCGTGCGTGCGGCGGCGGTCGTCGCCGGTGTTCTTGCGCAGTTCCAGGAACTCTTCGATATCCAGGTGCCAGGTTTCCAGGTAGGTGCAGACGGCGCCCTTGCGCTTGCCGCCCTGGTTCACCGCCACAGCGGTGTCGTTGACCACCTTGAGGAAGGGCACCACGCCTTGCGATTCCCCGTTCGTGCCCTTGATGTGGGAGCCCAGGGCACGCACGCGGGTCCAGTCATTGCCCAGGCCGCCAGCAAACTTGGACAGCAGGGCGTTTTCCTTGATCGATTCGTAAATGCCATCCAGGTCGTCGGGCACCGTGGTCAGGTAGCAGCTGGACAGCTGCGAGCGCAGGGTACCGCTGTTGAACAGCGTGGGGGTGGACGACATGAAGTCGAAGGACGACAGCACTTCGTAGAACTCGATGGCGCGGGCCTCGCGGTCGGTTTCATTGAGTGCCAGGCCCATGGCTACGCGCATGAAGAACGCCTGGGGCAGTTCGATGCGGGTTTTCTTGACGTGCAGGAAGTAGCGGTCATACAGGGTCTGCAGGCCGAGGTAGTCGAACTGCAGGTCGCGCTCGGCCTTGAGCGCGGCGCCCAGGCGGTTCAGGTCATATTGCTTGAGCAGGCGCTCGTCCAACAGCTCGTTGTCCACCCCCTTCTGGATGAAGGCGGGGAAATAGTCCCTGTAGGCCTGACCCATGTCGCTCTGGGCGACCTCGCGTCCCAGCACTTCGCGCACGATGGTATGCAGCAGCAGGCGGGCCGTGGCATAGGTGTAGTCAGGGTCTTTTTCGATCAGGGTGCGGGCGGCGAGGATGGACGCCTTGTAGACCTCGTCCATGGGAACGCCGTCATACAGGTTGCGCATGGTCTCGGCGACGATGGGCGCGGCCTGGATGTCGGCGCCGAGGTTGGCGCAGGCCGATTCGATGAGCCCGTGCAGGCGCAGGATGTCCAGCTGCACGCGTTGGCCGTTGTCGATCACGTTCAAAATGGGGGTTGCGGGCGCGAGCTGTTCCTGGTGGTGAGCACGCTCTTGCGTGCGGCGCTCGCGGTACAGAACATAGGCCCGGGCGACTTCGTGGTGTTCGCCGCGCATCAGGCCCAGTTCAACCTGATCCTGCACGTCTTCAATATGGAAGGTGCCGCCACCGGGACGCGAGCGCATGAGGGCGCGGACCACATTCTGGGTGAGCGTGTCCACCACCTCGCGCACGCTGGCGGAAGCGGCGCCCTGCGTGCCGTGCACTGCCAGAAATGCCTTCATCATCGCCACCGCAATTTTTTGCGGCTCAAAGGGCACGACTGCTCCGTTGCGGCGAATGATCTGATAGTGCGCCAGCGAGTTACCCGCCTCCGCTGGTGCGGACTGGGTGTTTGGGGCCTCGGGGGAGGCGGCATGGGGCGTGGAAGGCGTGTTCAAAGCAGCTTGCATGGGGGGTCCTCTTCTGTGGGCTGTCTGGGGTGTGGTGCGCGGCCTGGATGCCATCGCAGCGTGTGAGTGGTGCGGCGGACTACTGTCTGGCGCACACTATATATGGTGTGTCACATGCATTCAAGACACTACCGGTAGTGTACCGTCGTATTGCCCTCAGAAAAACGAAACAGCATGTCAGCGGCGCCGCAGGGCCTTCTGCTGACCCCGCAGGAACCCGTTGCCCCTGCGGAAAAGCAGGACGAAAACCTCGCAAAGACAAGCGTTTCGAGCGGATTTTCTGCGCGAGGCCGCGTGGTGTCTGGGGACGCGACGATGTGCAAATGCACATAGAAAAAAGTCGCTGAATGTGGCGCTGCCACAGCGCCCTCAGCGGGCGGCTTGAATGTCAGGCCAGGTGGCTGCCGGAAAACGTTGCACGGGCCAGTTCAGTGCTTTTTGTACCTGCGCCCAATCGAAGCCGGAGCCTGGGTCCTGCTTGCGCCCGGGCGCGATGTGCTCATGCCCTGCGATGTGTTCAATGGGGTAGCGCTGTTCGATGTCCTGGCAGAGCGTTGTCAGGGTCTGGTACTGCGCGGGTTCGAACGCAAGCCCTTCAAGGCCTTCCAGTTCAATGCCAATCGAGTCATCGTTGCACTGGCTGCGGCCACGGTAGGCCGACTGGCCAGCATGCCAGGCCCGAAGATCACAGTCCACAAACTGCCAAAGGGCGCCGGTGCGGTCAATGAAGAAATGCGACGAAACGGCCAAACCACGGATGCTCTGGTAGTAGGGGTGTGCGTCCCAGTCCAGCGAGTTGGTGAATAGCTGTTGCACCGCATTCCCGCCATATGTGCCTGGCGGCAAACTGATGGAATGCACCACGATCAGGTCGATGGAGGAACTTGCCGGGGCAGGGCGCACACCATGGTTGGGGGATTCCAGCCTGGTTGCTGCACGGTGCCATCCACCGTCCCAAGGCGTTGATCTGCCTGGTGCCGCGTCAGCCGATCTCGTCATGCGGGTCCTGGTCATTGGGGACGGCGATGTTCAGCCGGGCGATGCGGTAGCGTATCTGGCGCAGGCTGATGCCCAGCCGGGCTGCGGTGGCGGTTCTGTTGAAACCCGCTTCGCGCAAGGCTCGTATCAGAATGTCCCGCTCCTGCTGGTCCAGCCAGGCCTGAAGGTCATTGGGCAGAGGGACCGAGCAGCCCGAGCTGGCGGCAGGCTGTGGTGGTTGATGGGCAGGCTGCGCCTCGGTGTGGTTGGGGGGGGGGGCGGCTGGCAGCGTCCGCGCCCCCAATGGGGTGGGGGTGCCAGAGGGCCAGTCCACATGCAGTTCGTCTCCGTCGCTGAGTGCCACGGCCCGGTGCAACAGGTTTTCCAGTTCGCGGACGTTGCCGGTCAGGGGATGTGCGGCAATGGCTTGGAGCGCATGCTCTGTCAGAGAAGGCACTGGCATGCCGGATTCCTGGGCGATGCGCGCCAGAAGTGCGGCACACAGCACAGGCAGATCTTCGCGCCGCTCGCGCAACGGGGGGATCACGATTTCGATCACGTTGAGCCGGTAATAGAGATCCTGGCGGAAGCGGCCCGATTGCACGTCGGCGGCCAGGTCGCGGTGTGTGGCGCTCACGATGCGCACATCCACGGTCTCCTCCTGGGTGGAGCCAAGAGGCCGTACGCTGCGCTCCTGGATGGCGCGCAGCAATTTGGACTGCATGGCCAAGGGAAGGTCACCGATTTCGTCCAGAAACAGCGTGCCGCCACGGGCTGCCTGAAAGTAGCCGTCCCGATCCTGGGTGGCACCGGTGTAAGAGCCTTTCCGGGCACCAAAAAATTCTGCCTCCAGCAGGTTTTCTGGGATGGCGCCGCAGTTCACGGCAACCAGGGGACCATCGGCACGCTGGCTGCTGGCATGCAGCGCTTGAGCAACCAGTTCCTTGCCCGTGCCGGATTCCCCATGAATCAGCACGGGCGCCATGCCCCGTGCCACCTTGGCCACGCGCTGCTTGACGTTGCGAATGGCCTCTGAGGTGCCCACCAGCCGGTCCAGTGCGGTGCCCGCCGCCAAGGGGTCTGCGCTGAACGCCCCCTGCCGACCCTGTACGCCGCCGGTGCGTGCGGCCCGGGGCGCGGGGACACCCCCGGTGCCTTGTACGGCCGATGCGACGACCGAGCGGAACTGCTTCAGATCCACGGGTTTGGTCAGATAGTCGAAGGCACCAGAGCGCAGGGCTTCCACGGCGTTCTCGGCGGAGCCATACGCTGTCATGACCACGCAGCGCTCGCGGCGCTGCTGGTCGCGCAGATCCTGCAGTAGTTCCATGCCGAAACCATCGGGCAGGCGCATGTCGGTGATGACGGCGTCAAAGCGGTGAGCCTTGAGCTGGTCGCGCGCCTCCTGGACGCTGGATGCGGTCTCCACCCGATAGCCTTCGCGCAGCAAGGTCAGTTCGTACAAGGTGCGCAGGTCGGGTTCGTCGTCCACGACGAGGATGGAAGCGGTAGGTGCGTTCATGGCAGGGCGTTTCAGACCACGATGGTGTCAAACAGCGTGGCAGCATCGGCAGGGCGTGTGGTGCGGCGAAAGCCGACGGTAAAGGCGTTGCCGCCCACCTCGCCCCGCAGGGTGGTGCGGGTCAGCCGCTGGTAGCTGATGGACGCTCCATGGCGCTGACACAACTCGCGGCAAATATAAAGGCCCAGGCCGCTGGAGCGGCTTTCGGAGGAAAAAAACGGTTCGAACAGGTGACGCTCCACGGACTTGTCCATGGGGGCACCGTCGCTCCAGACTTGCAGGCTGGTCTGGCCGGAGGGCAAGGTGCGGGTGGTCACCGTGAGGGAGTCAGGCTCCTGTCCCACATAGCGCAGGGCATTGTCCAGCAGGTTCACGAGCACGCGGCGCAGGTGTTCGGTGTCGAATTCCACCTGCGGATTGCCCGCTTCCAGCATCACTACCGCACGGCGCTGCACGGGGTCCTGGGCCTGCCAGTCATTCCATATTTGCGACACCGTTTCGTCCAGGGGCAAGGTGGACGCGGGCGCATGGCTGATCTGGTGCTGCACGCGGGCGATGTCCAGTACCTCCTCGGCAATGCGCGCGAGGCGGTCGGCGTTCTGCTGCACCATGTGGGCCAGGCGCTTGTGTGCCGGGTCGTGCAGGTCTTCTTCGAGCAAGGCATTGGCCTGTACGATGGCTGCCAGCGGGTTGCGAATCTCATGGGCCACGGCGGCGGACATGCGGCCCATGGCCGCCAGCTTTTCCGTGCGCAGGCGGGCCTCCATCTCGCGCAGGTCGTGCAGGAACATCACGCACAGGCGCTCGGTCTGCGTCTGCCGCGCTGCCTCGCGCGTCGAAGTCAACCACGTGCGTACATGCAGCCCGGTAGGGCTTTGTCCCGGGTGCAGGAGGTCTACGTCGGCGGTCTGGGGCTGTTCCTGGCGGAAGGTGCGCCGAGCCAGGATCACGAGCGGATTCCAGGGGGTCTCGGATGCCAGGATGAATGGCAGCTCGGGCAGCGAGGTACCCCCGAGCAAATGCAGCCCTGCGGGGTTTGCAATGCGCACAACATCGCTTTCGTCCACGACCAACACCCCATCGGTCAGGTTCTGGATGACCAGTGCGCTGACCTGCGTCTGCACGCGGGCAGCAACCTGGCTTTGCTGCGCCACTTCCTGCTCGCGCGCCAAGCGTGTTGCCAGTTGGTGCACAAGATAGCTCACGATGAAATAGCCTGTGCCAGTCAGCGCGCTTTGCAGGTAGCGCGGTGCGTCGTCGCCCGCAGTGCCCGAGCCGAGCCACCAGGCCCAGCCCAGCAGCAGCAGCGTGACGCCTGCTGTGGTGCCCAGTGCCAAGGTCAGCGTTCCCAGCACGGCTGCCATCAGGATGGGCAAGCCAAACAGGGGGGTGTAGTTCATGGTGCCCGCGTTCAGCAGTTGCAGGGCGACAATCGCTGCAAGGTCAACACCAATGGAGGGGAGCCACTGGGGGCCGGTCTTGGGTGAAGGCGGTCTGTGCCTGCCGAGCACGCGCAGCATGACGGCGGCCACCAGATAGGCCACACACACTGCCAGCACGGCGGGTTCGGTGGTCTGGTTGATGGCCTGCCCGGCCCCTTGCAGTACCAGCAGGGCCAGTGCGACCATGACGCGGCCTGTCAGAAAACCGCGCCACAGGCGCACAAATGGCGCATCCATGGTGGACGCAAAGGTGCTTGCGGACAGCGGTGGCATGGTCGGTTTCAGACCGGGCCCAGGCGCCGGTGTTCTGTGCAGCAGTAGGCTTGTTCGCCCACCATCAGTGCGTCTGCCTGCGGAATGTGAACGCCGCAGTGGGCGCAGGCCAGCATATTCTGCGGGAGGGCCAGCGGAGGTGCAGGCGTTTTGGAAGCGTTTGCCTCTGGCGCGCGTCGGCTGCGCCAGATACCGATGGCGATGGCCAGAACCACCAGCAAGACCAGGTATTTCATGCGCTGCGGCCCAGGACGACTTCCATGACAAAGCGGGAGCCCACATAGGCCAGCAACAGCAGCGCTGATCCGGCGTAGAGCACGCGCACGGCATTGCGTCCCCGCCACCCGAAGCGTGCTCGGCCCACCAGCAACGTGGCAAACGTGATCCAGGACAGCAGCGAGAACACGGCCTTGTGGTCCCACCGCCAGGCCCTGCCGTACAGCGTGTCACCAAACAGCCAGCCCGCCAGCAGCGTGGCAGTCAGCAGGATGAAGCCCGCCGTCACAAACCGGAAGGTCAGGCGCTCCAGCGTGAGCAGGGGGATGCCGCTGTGGGGATCTTCGGCCTGCCGGATGCGTTGCTCTGCCCGTGTCATCAGCCAGGCGTGCACCACGGCGGCGGCAAACAAGCCATAGCAGGCAATGCCCAGCGCCAGGTGCAGCGGCAGCCAGGCGGAAGCGGTCACATGCAGCGGCTGGCCCGGAAAGAGCATCGCCAGCACAATGGCAACCGCCCCCAGCGCTGCCAGTATCCAGCGTGACTGCATCTGCGGAAACAGCTGCCGCTCTACCGCGTACACCGTCAGCACCAGCCAGGCGGTCATCGACAAGGCGGGTGCAAAACCAAATCGGGGGGAATCGCCCCACAGGCCCCATACCAGCACGGCGCCATGCAGCAACCAGGCCACCAGCAGTGCATTGCGCGCCGCTGTAGCGCCCAGCCGCGAGGATGCGGCAGCCGGAACGGCGTATGCCACGGCAGCGGCCAGGGCCAGGAGCCAGCTGGCAGGGGAAGCACTGGGTAAAATCATGGATCGCAGTTTAGCCTTTCGCCCCACCGCCAGCACCCTGGCGCGCAGGCAACACCGGACATCTCCCCTATGGCCTCCGCCCTTACCGACAAACTCACGCGCCTCGTCAAGGAGATGCGTGGCCAGGCCCGCATCACCGAAACCAATGTGCAGGACATGCTGCGCGAGGTGCGCATGGCCCTGCTCGAAGCCGATGTGGCCCTGCCGGTGGTGCGCGATTTCATCGCCCGTGTCAAAGAGAAGGCCCTGGGCCAGGAAGTGCTGGGCTCGCTCAAGCCGGGGCAGACGCTGGTCAGCATCGTCAATCGTGAACTGGCCGCCACCATGGGCGAGGGCGTGGCTGACATCAACCTGGCCGCCCAGCCGCCCGCCGTGATCCTGATGGCTGGTCTGCAAGGCGCGGGCAAGACCACCACCACGGCCAAGCTGGCCAAGCACCTGATCGAAAAGCGCAAGAAGAAGGTGCTGACCGTGTCGGGCGACGTGTACCGCCCGGCCGCTATCGAGCAGCTCAAGACGGTGACCAAGCAGGCCGGTGCCGAATGGTTTCCCAGCACGCCCGACCAGAAGCCGCTCGACATCGCCCACGCCGCACTGGACTACGCCAAGAAGCACTACTTTGACGTGCTGCTGGTCGATACGGCGGGTCGCCTGGCCATCGATGAAGCCTTGATGAAGGAAATCAAGGACCTGCACGCCGCGCTGAACCCGGTCGAAACGTTGTTCGTGGTTGATGCCATGCAGGGCCAGGACGCGATCAACACGGCCAAGGCCTTCAAGGAAGCGCTGCCGCTCACTGGCATCGTGCTCACCAAGCTCGACGGCGATTCGCGCGGCGGCGCTGCGCTGTCCGTGCGCCAGATCACGGGCGCGCCCATCAAGTTTGCGGGGGTGTCTGAAAAGCTCGACGGCCTGGAGGTGTTCGATGCCGAGCGCCATGCAGGCCGCATTCTGGGCATGGGCGACATCGTGGCACTGGTGGAGCAGGTCACAGCCGGGGTGGACATGGAGGCCGCGCAAAAGCTGGCGGCCAAGGTCAAGAGTGGCGACGGGTTCGATCTGAACGACTTCCTGTCGCAGATCCAGCAGATGAAGCAGATGGGGGGGCTCTCCAGCCTGATGGACAAGCTGCCGTCTCAGCTGACTGCCAAGGCAGGCGCACTGGACATGGACAAGGCCGAGAAGGACATCAAACGCAAGGAGGGCATCATCCAGAGCATGACGCCGCTGGAGCGCCGCAAGCCCGAACTCATCAAGGCTACGCGCAAGAAGCGCATCGCCAACGGGGCGGGTGTGCAGGTGCAAGAGGTCAACCGCTTGCTCAAGGAGTTTGAGCAGATGCAGGGCATGATGAAGAAGATGAAGGGAGGCGGCCTGATGAAGATGATGAAGAAGATGGGCGGGATGAAGGGTATGGGCGGGGGCGGCATGCCCAAGATGCCTTTCTGAGCCCCCGGCGCTGAAATGCAAAAACCCTGAAGAGGCACGGCTTCTTCAGGGTTTTTTGCATTCGGGGGAGACGGGCTTGTGGCGGCCGGCTTATGGCGCTTTCGGTGCTTGCAACCAGTTCTTCAGAGGTTGATTCGCCCAGGCCTTGGCCTCGTCACCGACAAAGATGCGCGGCTGGGATGCGGGGACCTTGCGGCGCCTTTCCTGCGCTGCGATGGATTTCTGCGCCTCGCCCATCCAGTCGGTCACAGAACGGTTTTCTGCGCCCGCCTGGCCAAACAGCGCTTCGGCAAACGGTGTGTGGTCGCCTTTGTACTGGCAATTGAAAGTGGTGCGGCGGGCGTCCGTGGCAGTGAGCAGCACGCGGTTCGGAGCTTTCAGGGGCTCGATGAACGCGCCGCTGTAGCAGGCGGAAAGCACCACCAGCGTTGGCACATCGTTGAGCGGGGCCAGCGCATTGCTAAGGATTTGGGGGGTGAGCGGCGGCAGGTGTTTGCCGCCCGCGTTGATGTTGAGCAGACCGGGGTTGCTGTGGGTCGAAATGAGCAGCAGAACGCGGTCTCGCGGGCGCGCCACTTCGGCCATTTTGGACATCACCAGCGCGAAGTTCTCGGGGGTGGCCTGCGGCCAGTCGGCGCTCTGATCGCGTGCCGGGTTGGCCAGCTTGAGCATCAGCGCATTCGGATCGATGTCTTTGACCAGCTTTTCGGCCAGAAGCACGTCGTTGCGGAAAACCTTGGATTGCGAATGCATCGCAAATCCCGCAAAAATGATGCGCCCAGGGGGCTCGGGTGGTGGAGCCGGTGGCGTTGGTGCAACGACCGGGGCCGGTGCTGCCACAGGCGCCTGTGCCGTGGGCACGGCGCAGCCAGCGATGACAAGGGTCAGGGCGAGTGCGCTGGCATGGCGCAACCGCCGACGGGCGGCAGTGAAAAACAGAGACGATTGCATCGATAACAGGGCCGCTCACCGCAGAAACCGCGATGAATCGGTTTCACGCACAGGGGCCGGTTGGAAGGGATGCGTATCGTAACGGTGCCCCATCAGCGGGGGGCGCCGCCCTGTTGCCGGGGAATTTGCTGCTTTTTCGGTGCTAGCGCTTGTTGGTAAACATTTTATTGCTATAAATAAAATAGCAATCGCAAAAAAGCCGGTGCATGCACCGGCTTGTGGTTTTGTGGGGCAATTGTCACATGCCTACAACGCTGCCAGCGGCGCTGGCCGTGCCAGCCGGCTTGCATGCAGCCAGGCTCGGCGCAGCACCGGCGGTGACCAGGACTCCTCAGGGATCAGCAACAGGCGTTGTGCGCGCATCGCCTTGCCCAACGCGATCTGGCTGGTGAACACGGCCAGCGGTATGGCCAGCGCCAGGGGCAGGCCCACAGGCATGAGCCACAGCAGGGCGCTGCTATCGATCACGGCGACACCCACTGCCAGCAGGGCAATCACCAGGCTCATGGGTGCCAGCTGGCGCACGGCGTGGCGCCAGGGCACGGCATGGGCTTCGCGCGGGGGCGACTTCCATTCCAGCTTCAGGCCGGTGAGCGCAATCAGCACGAACAGCGAATGCGCCAGCATGCGGATGGGGGCCTGCAGGATGGCCAGCACACTCTCCAGCGCGGCGCTCTTGAGCAGGCTGACGGCACCGCCGTATTCCTTTTGCTCGCGGCGCATGAACACGGCGGCCACACCCAGGATGCGGGGCAGGAACAGCATGCACAGCGTCCAGGCCCACAGCGACAGCAATTCGGCTGGCAGGATGTGCCAGTCGGCCACGAGCTTGGCGCCCGACAGCCACAGCGCCGTGCCCAGTGTCAGGAAGGCGAGCCACAGCGGCGCCGACAGGTAGGCCATGGCGCCCGTGATGAACATCGAGCGGTGCACCGCGTGGATGCCGGGCTCGGCCATCAAGCGTGCGTTTTGCAGGTTGCCCTGGCACCAGCGGCGGTCGCGCTGCAGTTCGGCCAGCAGGTCGGGGGGTTGCTGTTCATAGCTGCCAATCAGGTCCGACACCAGCCACACGTGGTAGCCAGCGCGGCGCATCAGCGCGGCTTCGACAAAGTCGTGCGACATGATGCCGCCCGCCAGGCCACCATTGCCCTTGATGGGCGCGAGGGCGCAGTGTTCCATGAAGGGTGCCACGCGAATGATCGCGTTGTGGCCCCAGTAGTGGGATTCACCCAGCTGCCAGTACTGCATGCCCAGCGTAAACAGGCGACCGGTGACGCGTGAGGCGAACTGCTGCGCGCGGGCGTGCAGCGTGACGTGGCCGATGGCCTGGGTTGCCGTCTGGATGATGCCCGCCGTGGGGTTGGCTTCCATGAGCTTGGCCATCGAGACGATGCAGTCACCGCTCATCACGCTGTCGGCGTCCAGCACCACCATGTAGCGGTAGTCCTTGCCCCAGCGGCGGCAGAAATCGGCCACATTGCCCGCCTTGCGGTGCGTGCGGCGGGCGCGCAGGCGGTAGTACACCTGCACCTGGGGTTGCTGGCTGTGCTGCGCCAGGGCGCTGCGCAGTTCCTCCCAGGCGGCGCGTTCAGCCTGGGCGATGGCGGGGTCATAGCTGTCGGACAGCACAAACACGTCGAAGGTGGCCCCGTGGCCGGTCGATGCCACCGACTCGCAGGTTGCCCGCAACCCCGCAAACACGGTGGCCACGTCCTCGTTGCAGATCGGCATGATGATGGCCGTGCGCGCGTCGGGTGCCAGTTCATGCTCCACCACACTGCGCACGGACAGCGCATGCCTGTCGCCGCGCAGCATGACCCAAAAGCCCATCAAGCCGGTGAGAAAGCCGGTGACCACCCAGGCCGACAGCAGGGCGAACAGCGCGATCTGCCCAAAGCCCAGCCAAGGGTTCTCATACTCAGGCTGCACGCCGGCAAACAGGAAACTCGCCAGGGCCGTGGTCAGCACCGTCAGCACCGCAAAGGTCCAGCGGCGGCGCTGCGCAGCGCCCTCCCATTCCTGGGCTGGCCGGTTTTCGGGCGATGCGGGAGGGCTGGTTTCGGTGCGACCGGTCAGCTTGAGAAGCAGGGCTGTGCCCATGCTGTTCCAGAAGCCGCGCCAGGGCACGGGTGCCATGGACCCCCGGTGGACGGGCGGCGCGGTGACGGCATTGGGATGCCGTTCCTCGCGCAGCGTGCTGCGTTGGGGGTGATGGGGCACTGGGGGGCTTACTCGGGAAGAATGATGTGCGTCCATGTTTCACTCACAGCGTTGTTGTCGTGTTGAAGAAAAGCGCGCAGCTCGATCGGGCGATCGGCCTTTTGGCGCTGTACGCGAACGGTCATGCGCCACTGCTCGGTGGCGGGATTGCGGTAGACGATGTTTTCCAGCACCTTGCCGTTGGCATCGCTGGTCACCACGGCTTTTACGGTCGCGTCAGCGGGCAAAGCCTTGAGGGCGGGGCCGTCGAAATCGACCACGTACTGCGCCTGCTGGCGCAAGGCGGCAGCGGTCTCTTTGGTGTAGCCCACGCCCCGGCGCGATTGCGTGGCCCAGGCCCCGGGCGGCCGCTGTTGTTCATCGCCTTGCCAGCTCAGCTCGTAGGCAAATTCCAGGGGCTGGCCGGGGGCGGGCATCTGGGCAGGCACCCAATACGCCACGATGTTGTCGTGCGTTTCGTCGGGGGTGTTGAGCTGCACCAGTTCGACGCGGCCAGCGCCCCAGTCGTGCAGGGGGCGCACCCAGGCACTTGGGCGGCGCTCATAGCGGGCCTCCACGTCCTCATAGTTCGACCATTGGCGGTCGCGCTGCATCAGGCCAAAGCCTTTGGGATTTTTGGTGGCAAACGATGTGACCAGCGTCTGCTTGGGGTTTTGCAGCGGACGCCAGAGCCATTCGCCTTCGCCCGTGGCAATCATCAGCCCATCGGAGTCATGGACCTCGGGCCGAAAGTCTTCTTTGCGGGGCTGGTTCTCGCCAAAGAAAAACATGCTGGTCAACGGCGCAATGCCCAGCGTGGCGATGGGCTTGCTGCCCGTGCTGGGCCGCACAAAAATGCGGCTGCGCACGGTGGTGGTGGTCTGCGTGCCCGGCTGGATGTCGAAGCGGTAGGCGCCGGTGGCACGGGGCGAATCCAGCAGCGCATACACGGTGACCTGCGTCGACAAGGGATCCGGCCGCACCAGCCAGAACTCGGTGAAGCGTGGGAACTCTTCGCCACTGCCCCCCACGGTGTCGATGGCCAGCCCGCGCGCTGACAGGCCGTATTGCTGACCCTTGCCCAGTGCGCGGAAGTAGCTGGCGCCCTGGAAGACCACCAGCTCATCCTTGTAGGCGCTGGAGTTGAGGTGGTTGTGCAGACGAAAGCCCGCAAAGCCGAGGTCGCCCCAGGCCTCAGGCCGCACCTGGTTCTTGCCGTAGTCGAAGTCCGCGCGGCTGTAGCCGATGTGGCGCGCGCCCTGCGGTGTCACCTCGTTGATCAGCACCGGCTCCTTCTGGTACAGGCCCAGGTGGAAGAACATGGCCTCGAACGGCAGCTTTTCGGCGCGCCACAGGGCACGGTCGGGGCGCCAGCGGATGTCGCGCACCTGGTCGTAGTTGAGTTTGGCGAGGTCGGCGGGGAGCTTGTCGCTGGATGCGCGATAGGGCTTCTCCGCCCGTTCCCGGGCGATGCGGGTGACGCTGTCGAAATCGAAGCTCTGGGCCTGTGCGGCGCCTGCCAACAGGGTGGCGGCCAGCGCTATCGTGGCCTGTGGGAGGCGGCCGGTGAAGCGTGAACAGTGAGAAAAAACAGCTTGCATGCTGAGACTAGGGCAAACCCTGTGCCAGCTTCAAAAAACTGTTTTAAATCAATGGTTTAAGTCATCAATTGCATGTAAGCAGTTGTGCGACTCGTGGATTGGGGGGGAAATCCAGTGTTTTTGTCGCCGAATGGCGACAGTGTGGCAAGGCGCTAGAGAAAAACTGAATCAAATCAACGACCTAGTCGTGTCGCTCATCAGCGACGTCTTCGTTGTCCACAGCGTCGTTCTTGAAGTTTCCGGGGGTCAATGCGTGCTTTTGCAGCAGCCGGTAGAACTCCGTGCGGTTGCGCTGTGCCAGGCGCGCCGCGTCGGCTACATTGCCATCCGTCATCTTGAGCAGGCCCACCAGGTACTCGCGCTCAAACCTTTGCCGGGCCTCGGCAAAGCTCAGCACCTGGGTAGATGGCGTGCGCAGCGCGCGCTGCACCAGCGTCAGGGGCACCAGGGGCGTGGTGGACAGGGCACACACCTGTTCGACGACGTTGTAGAGCTGGCGCACGTTGCCAGGCCAGGCGGCCAGGGTCAGTGCCTTGAGCGCCTCGGGTGCAAAGCCTGACAGGCGCTTGTCGTACTTGCGCGCCAGCTTGTCGAGAAAGTGGTTGGCCAGCAGCGCGATGTCTTCGCGCCGATCTCCCAGGGTGGGCAGCGCCAGCGTGACCACATTGAGCCGGTAGTACAGGTCTTCGCGGAACTGGGCCGTGGCCATGGCGGCTTCCAGGTCGCGGTGCGTGGCCGAGATGATGCGCACGTCGATGGGAATCGACTGGCTGGCACCCACGGGGCGCACCGCGCGTTCCTGCAGCACCCGCAGCAGCTTGACCTGCAGGGCGGGCGGCATGTCGCCAATCTCGTCGAGCAACAAGGTGCCGCCTTCCGCCGCCTGGAACAGCCCCTTGTGGTTGCTCACTGCGTCGGTAAAGGCCCCTTTGACGTGGCCGAACAGTTCGGATTCGAGAAGGGCTTCGGGGATGGCGCCGCAGTTGACCGCCACAAAGGGGTGGCGCGCGCGCGGGCTGGCGCGGTGGATGGCCTGGGCCAGCAGCTCCTTGCCCGAGCCGCTATCGCCCAGCAGCAGCACACTCGCGTCTGACTGGGCCACCATGTAGGCCTCGGCCAGCAGGTCGGTCATGCGGTTGGAACGGCTCACGATGTCGGCACGCCATGCTTCATGGGCGTGGGCATGTGTGACGGCGGGGGCGCTCAGGGCAAGTGCCTGGGCAATCTTTTCCAGCAGTTCTTTGCCGTCGTAGGGCTTGGTGAGGTAGGTGAACACCCCGCGCGAAGTGGCTTCCACCGCGTCGGGAATGGTGCCGTGGGCAGTGAGCAGGATGACCGGCAGCGAAGGGTGTCGCGCACGCACTTCGTCGAACAGCGCGAGGCCATCACGCCCAGGTAGGCGCACATCGCTCAGCACGAGCTGTGGGCGTGCCACGTCCAGCTGCGCTAAGGCCGCCTCGGCCGAGCCCACGGCGACCACGTCGTATCCGGCGGCCTGCAAGCGCAGCGACAGCAGCCGCAGCATGTCGGCATCGTCGTCCACCACAAGGACGCGGGCGCGGGGCGTTGTGCGGGATGGGGTGGGGGCAGCTGCCATGGCGGTTTCCTTTGACACCTTCCTGAGCGATCAGGGCGTGGGGCGCTGGGGGCTACTGCCCGGGGGCGAGGCGGGGGCGGCAGGAAGCGGGGCCGGGCGCGTGGTCAGGCTGCGTTCGATGGCGCGCACGGCCTCCAGCCGTTCGTTGAGCTGGTCGTTGCGGCGCTGCGCCTCGCGCAGTTGCTGGCCCTGCCGCTCCAGCTGGTCTTCCAGCCTGCGTTGCTGCAGAAGCCGCGACTCCATCAGCCGCGCCAGGGGGTGGAGGGCTTGTGCCGCTGCCGTCGTGTTGCTCATCACCCGCTGCACCAGGCCCAGGGCACGGGCCGTATCGACGGGCTGGCGCGTCTGGGCCAAAGCTGCGGCCAGAAGGAGGGGGGTCTCCACCGAGGCATCTTCCGCCTCGCCCAGGCGGGCAATCTCTTTGGCCAGCTCTCCGGGGGCCATGCGCAGGGTACGGTCCGTTTGCGCCAGCACCTGCAGCACCGGGGCGGCATCCGAAGGAGCGCTGGTGGCGGCGGCCGGGTTGGGGTTGGGGGATTCCGTAGCCACCGGGGTTGGCGTGGGGGCGGTCATGGGCGGAACAGGCGCCGCTACCGCTTGGGGCGCCGTCGCATTGCATCCGGCCAACGTGATGGCTGCGGCCAGCAACATAACCCATACCGGAAAGTCCAGGGCGCGCATGTTGGAGGGGTGGACGGGAAGACAACTAGGCAGCATGCGGTAGTTCCATGCGAAAAAAGGTGTGGACGCCATCTTCCACCAACCGCACCTGGCCGCCGTGGGCGACGATGTACTCTTGGACGATGGAAAGCCCGATGCCGGTGCCGCGCACTGCGTCGTCCGGCTGGCGGATGCCACGGTAAAAAGGTTCGAACACGCGGTCACGGTCTGCCTGGGCCACACCGGGGCCCTGGTCCGAAACGTCCACGCGCACGCAGCCCGCATGGCGCGAGAGCGACAGCCGCACCGTTCCCCCTTTGGGCGAAAAACGAATGGCGTTGGACAGCAGGTTGCTGATTGCCGAGGCGATTTTGTCAGCGTCAATGGGCAGAGAGATGGCGGATCCTTCCACCAGCACCCGCAGGCCCCGGGCTTGCCATTGCAGCCGCTGGGCTTCCACCTGGGCTTCCAGCAGCGCGAGCAGATCGGTGTCGCGCCGCTGCAGCTGGCGTGCCTCAAAGGCTGCAGCATTAAAGCGCAGCAAGGCTTCAATCTCACCTTGCAAAACCAATGTGTTGTGGTGAAGGATCTGTGTAACTTCGCGCTGGCCGGCATTGAGTTCACCGGTCACACCGTCCTGCAGCAGCGCCACGCCCTCGCGCATCGCGGCCAGCGGCGTCTTGAGTTCGTGCGAGACATGGCGCAGGAAGCGGGCCTTGTCCGAATCCAGTTCCAGCAGCCTCAGGCGCAGCCATTCCAGCTGCTGCCCCACGCGGCGTACATCGTCGGGGCCGGAGATCACCACGGGCGCTTCAAGCTGGTTCTCGCCCAAACGCCGGATCGTGCCTTCCAGCCGCTTGAAAGGACGGGCAAGCCAGATGCCCAGCGCCAGGGCCAGGACGAGCGCCAGGACGATCACCCCTACCACCTGGTGCGTCACGTTGCGGCGGCTCGCTTCCACCCGGTCCTGCAGCGCGCGGTTACGTTGTGCGTTGATCTCCTGGACCGATTGCACGATGGTGGTATGCAGCGCTTCAAGCGTGACAAATTCTTCCGCTACCCGTTGCTCGTTTTCCAGGGCCCGTTCCGGCGGTGCATCCAGCAGTGCCTTCACGGCGTCAAGATGCGCACGCCACTGGCTGGCCTGGTCTTCGGGAAGGCCGCCCTGGTGCAACTGGCCGAGAACGGCTTGTGCCTCTACGGACATTTCGTTGAAGCTGCGCCGCAGCGGCGCATCCCGCAGCACCAGGGACTGGCGTGCCGCGCGTTCCAGGGCCTGCCCGCGCTGGTTCAATGCCTGGGCCGCTGTGCTCAGCGTGGTGGCCTCGGCGGCACCAAGCCGGCTTTGCACCATGAGCTGTTCCAGGGTGTACAGCGCCCGCAACGAGCTCACCCCCAGCAGTCCCGCTATGAGCAGAAAGGCCAGCAGCAAAAGCTGCTGGAACGAGAGGCCGTGCAGCGGGCCGTCGGCCTTGCGAAGATCCGCGCTTGGCGGGGTGTCTGCCGTCATTGCCAAGGGCGCCGGGTGCGCGTCAGGCTGCGACTGCCGCCTCGCGGGTGAGCACTTCGCCGCGCAGCGTGTAGGCCTTGGCTTCGGTGATGGTGACATCCACCATCTGGCCTACCAGGCGTGACTGACCCACAAAGTTCACCACGCGGTTGCATTCGGTACGGCCCATCAGCTCGGTGGTATCGCGCTTGGAAGCGCCTTCCACCAGGATGCGCTGCACCGTGCCCACGCGGCTCTCGCTAATGGACTTGATGTTGGCGTTGATGACGCCTTGCAGGTGCTGCAGGCGGCGCAGCTTTACGTCGTGCGGCGTGTCGTCGTGCAGGCCTGCCGCTGGGGTGCCGGGGCGGGGGCTGAAGATGAAGCTGAAGCTGTTGTCAAAGTGGATGTCGTCAATCAACTTCATCATCTTGTTGAAGTCGTCTTCGGTCTCACCGGGGAAGCCCACGATGAAGTCGCTGCTCATGGCCAGGTCGGGGCGGATGGCGCGCAGCTTGCGCACCGTGCTCTTGTATTCCATGGCGGTGTAGCCGCGCTTCATGGCCATCAGGATGCGGTCGCTGCCGTGCTGCACGGGCAGGTGCAAGTGGCTGGCCAGCTTGGGCAGCTTGGCATAGGCCTCGATCAGCCGAGGGGTGAACTCATTGGGGTGGCTGGTGGTGTAGCGGATGCGCTCGATGCCCGGGATGTCGGACACGTATTCGAGCAGCAGTGCAAAGTCGGCAATCTCGGCCGTGCCACCCATCTTGCCCAGATAGGCGTTCACGTTCTGGCCCAGCAGGGTGATTTCCTTCACGCCCTGGTCAGCCAGCCCAGCCACTTCCACCAGCACGTCGTCAAACGGGCGGCTCACCTCTTCGCCCCGGGTGTAGGGAACCACACAGTAGCTGCAGTATTTGCTGCAGCCTTCCATGATGGACACAAAGGCCGAGGCGCCCTCCACGCGCGCGGGCGGCAAGTGGTCGAACTTCTCGATCTCAGGAAAGCTGATGTCCACCTGCGGCTTGTCCAGGCGCTCGCGCTGGTTCAGCATCTCGGGCAGGCGGTGCAGGGTTTGGGGGCCAAACACCACGTCCACATAGGGGGCGCGCTTGATGATCTCGGCGCCTTCCTGGCTGGCCACGCAGCCACCCACGCCAATCTTCACGCCGCGTGCCTTCAGGTGTTTGATGCGGCCCAAGTCGCTGAAGACTTTCTCTTGCGCCTTTTCGCGCACCGAGCAGGTGTTGAAGAGGATGAGGTCGGCTTCGTCCACGTTCTGCGTGGGCTCGTAGCCCTGGGCGGCATTGAGCACGTCGGCCATCTTGTCCGAGTCGTACTCGTTCATCTGGCAGCCGAAGGTTTTGATGAAGACTTTTTTGGCCATGGCAGGCTCTCTTGCAATCAGAAAAAAAAGGGCAGAGCACCGCAGCGCACCGCAAACATTCAAGGACCGCGCCGGGACACAGGGCGCGGCTGATGGGTCAACGCATCACTTGCGGATGGCGTCGTACTCGGTGCGGTAGTTGCGCTCGACCGTGTCGCTGCCCTTGCGGGGCTGCTCGGCTTCGCCCTGGGTCAGGATCCAGGCGGTGATCAGCATGCCGGTGCTGTTTTCGATCACGTAGTTCACCTTGTAGCTCTGCCCCAGCACCGTGTGCATCATGACCAGCGTGTTCTGAGGGCTCAGCAGGCGCATGCCAGGCGCCAGGCGGATGGTGCGGCCATTGAGCGTGGCCTCCGATGCCGTGTTGAGGGTCAGGGTGCCGCGCTGGGCCGCATCGGGAAAGGTCCGCATGCCGCCAAGCCCGGGCTGAACCTGGGCGGACACCGGCAGGGCGCCACAGAGCAGGGCGCAGGCCACTGCCGCGATGAGCTTTCGCGCGGGTGCCGTCGGCGAAGTGAGGGAGAAAGCAGGCGAGGAAGTCGTGGTGCAGCGGTTCATGGTTTACATCCAGGGGCTGAAACAGCGATTCTAAAAGCGGGCCAATCCCGCAGTTCTCAAAAATAATAGCTGCTCGCGCTTGGTTTTAAAGGATTTCCAGCGGTTTCCCATTGAAAACCAATGGTACCAAGCGTCGGCAGCTATGATTTTTTCGGTGCGGCTGCCCAATAAAAAACCCACAGTGCGCAGGCACTGTGGGTTGGATTTGGTGGTCGTAGGTGGACTTGAACCACCGACATCAGCATTATGAATGCTGCGCTCTAACCAACTGAGCTATACGACCGCAATCCAAGATTATAGAACAAAAATTATTGGTGTGTGAAGTTCGCGGTGCGCTTGTTCATGAAAGCGTCCATGCCTTCCTTCTGGTCCTGGGTGGAGAACAGGGCGTGGAAGAGGCGGCGCTCGAACATCACACCGTCCGACAGGCTGCCTTCGAAGGCGCGGTTGACCGACTCCTTGGCCGCCATCCCGGCGATCTGGGAGAAGCCTGCAATGATGATGGCGGCACCCAGCGCTTCGTCCATGAGCTTGTCGTAGGGCACCACGCGGCTGACCAGGCCGGAACGTTCGGCTTCCACCGCGTCCATCATGCGACCGGTCAGGGCCATGTCCATCGCCTTGGATTTGCCCACTGCGCGCGGCAGACGCTGCGTACCGCCTGCACCGGGGATCACGCCCAGTTTGATTTCGGGTTGGCCGAATTTGGCGTTTTCAGCGGCGATGATGAAATCGCACATCATGGCCAACTCGCAGCCACCGCCCAGCGCAAAACCGCTGACAGCGGCAATGACGGGCTTGCGGATGGAGCGGATCGCTTCCCAGTTGCGGGTGATGTAGTCGCCCTTGTAAGTGTCTGCGAAACTGTATTTCGCCATGGCGCCAATGTCGGCGCCTGCGGCAAACGCCTTTTCACTGCCTGTGACGATGATGCAGCCGATTTTTTCGTCTGCATCAAAGGCCTTCAGTGCCGCGCCCAGCTCATCCATGAGCTGGTCGTTCAGCGCGTTGAGCTGCTTGGGCCGGTTGAGCGTGACGATACCAACCTTGTCCGCCTCAATGCGAACCTCGATAGTTTCGTAAGACATGAAATCTCCTGGGTTTATCGGTAGTTATGAAAGCACGAACGAATATACCCAAGCATGCCCGAACCTATGCGCTGGTAGGTAGAACACCGTACCGCTCCGGTGTCGTGTCCCTGGCTCAGTTCAACCAGCGCCCCAGGGCGGCAGCGTTGGCAATCGACAGGCTCACCGTGTCTGGCACCGTGGCGGTGGTGGTGCGGGTGGTCTTCTTGGGGGGCGTGGACGCACTGCGGGCCGACAGTTCGAGCGGCAATCGCAGCAGTCGGGCGTCCCGCGCCACCAGCGCTGTCAGGGATGTCTCGGTGCCAGCATAGAACGCCACATCTTCCAGCTTGCTGATGCGCCACCCCTGGCCTTTCACATCGATGCCCAGCCACTCATCGCCAGCCGCCATGCCCGCCTTTTCCGCAGGGCCGTCTCGCAGCACGGTCTTGATTTGCACGCTGTGGTTTTCTCCCACCCGCAGCCCCAGCCGCTGCGCCCATTGGGGGGTCTCCGCCTTGAGCAAAACGCCGTTGGCTTCCAGCAACTCTGCCAGCGGCAGTTCTGCGGTGCTGTGCACCCACCGCGCCAGTTCTGTGTCGAAGGGCCGGTCGGACAGTTCTTTCAATACTGCCAGCAAATCGTCTTGCGACATCGGGCCGCCCTGGCACCGCAGCCACAGCGTGCGCATGACCTCATCGAGGCTGGTCTTGCCTTCGCGGCGCAGGGCCAGGTCCAGGCACAGGGCCACCAGCGAGCCCTTGGTGTAGTAGCTGACCGTCGCGTTGGGGGTGTTTTCGTCCTGGCGGTAGTACTTGACCCAGGCGTCAAAGCTGGCTTGCGCCACGGTCTGCACGGCCCTGCCTGGTGTCTGAAGCACCTGGTTGATGGTTTTGGTGATGAGCTTCAGGTACGCAGCGTCGTCAATCAACCCTGCACGGCGTAGCAGCAAATCGTCGTAGTAACTGGTAAAGCCCTCGAAGAACCACAGCAGCTCCGTGTAGTTTTCGCGGGTGTAGTCGTATTGGGCAAAATCGGCGGGGCGCAGCCGCTTGACGTTCCACGCGTGGAAGTACTCGTGGCTGATCAGGCCCAGCAGTGTGGTGTATCCATCACCAGTGCGGGTCTCATCGACCCGTGGCAGGTCGCGCCGGCCACAGATGAGGGCGGTGGAGTTGCGGTGCTCCAGCCCTCCGTAGCCGTCGCCCACGGCGTTGAGCATGAACAGGTAGCTCTTGAAAGGCGCCTTGCCTTCGCCATGCCAGAAGCGGATTGCGGTCTCGCAAATCTTCTGGGTATCTGCCAGCAGGCGCTTGCCGTCAAAAGAGGGCGCTGCACCAGCCACCACAAAGCGGTGCGGAACGCCGCAGGCCGTGAAGCGGCCGGTCCAGAAGAGGCCCATTTCCACCGGGCAGTCAACCAGCTCGTCGTAGTTCGCCGCAGCGTAGAGACCAAAACCCTTCTTGTCTGTCTTGACGGGGGACAAGCCGGTGGCCACTGACCAGGTGGCCGTAGCAGGCGTGCTGGCAATATCGAGCGTGTGGCGCTGCGTTTCCTGGCCCTGCACGCGCAGGCACAGGCTGGTGCCGTTGAAAAACCCGCGCGATGTGTCCAGCCAGGCCGTGCGCACCGAGGTGTCGTAGGCGCAGACGGCGTAGGACAGCACAAGGGGTTTGTTGGGGCTGCATTCAGCTTGCCACCGATGCTTGTCCAGTTGCGTGAGCTTCACTTCCCGCGCGCCCTGGTGGGCTTTGAGCTCTTGCAGATTTTTGGAGAACTCCCGCACCAGATAGCTCCCCGGAATCCAGATCGGCAGCGAGACCTCTTGCTGCTCCGAAGGGTGGGGAATCGTCAGTGCAATGCGAAACAGATGACCGTGCAGGTCCGCTGGCTCAACGTGGTAGTGAATGGCGGCGGATTCTGGCTTGCGGGTTGAGGGCATGGGCAACTGCAGGTTCGGGCCTTGTGGTCAGATGGCGCGGCCCGTGGGAGCGGGGCCTGCGCGCATGCAAAACGCGTATTAGTTGGCGGCAGGGGTTTCGCTGCTGGCCTCGGCCAGGCGCTTTTCCACTTCCTTGGCGCCGATGGCTCCCGGCACGCGGGCGCCGTTGGCAAAAATCAGCGTAGGCGTTCCTGTGATCTTGTGCTTGCGGCCAAATGCCAGGTTGCGCTGCAAGGCGCTGGTATCGCAGCTCGCTGCAGGCACAGGCTTGTCCCGCACCATGAGATCCTGCCAGGCCGTCACCTGGTCTTTGGAGCACCAGATGTTGCGCGATTTTTCCGCAGAGTCGGGGCTGAGGATGGGGTACAGGAACAGGTACACCGTCACGTTGTCCACGTTCTGCAGGTCGCGTTCAAAACGCTTGCAGTAGCCGCAGTTGGGGTCCTCAAAAACGGCCAACTTGCGTTTCCCGTCGCCGCGCACAATGGTGAAGGCGTCTTTGAGGGGCAGTGCCGAGAACTCGACGGCTGTGAGCTTTGCAATGCGGTCTTCGGTCAGATTTCGGCGCACTTTCGTATCGATCAGTTCACCCTGGATCACATAGTTGCCCTTGGCGTCCGTGTAGAAAAGGTCCGTCCCGATGCGTACCTCGTAGAGGCCTTTCATGGGGGTGGGGCGCACCTCGTCAATCTTGTCCATTTGGGGAATGCGTTCAGCGAGCGCCTTGCGGATGTCCGCTTCTTGTGCGGTGGCGGTAAAGCCGGAGGCCAGTGCGGCGGCAGCGAGCAGGGTGGGAATCAGTTTCATGGTGTTCTCGTTAAAACGGTCTGGTGGCTTCCAGAGGGCAGCCACCGGTGTGGTCAGTAATTTCCCATGGCCTGGCGGGCCACGAAGTGCTTCAGCGGGCCGCTCAGTTCAAAGCCCTTCATTCCCCAGTTGCGCAGCGCCTGCAGCGGCCCTTCCTGGCGGGAGAAGAGTTGTTGCAGGCCATCCGTCGCCAATCCCATCGGCAGCAGAGCTGCCTTGCGCTCGCGCTCGTAGCCCCGCAGCAAACGTACATCAGCCACACTGCGCCAGTAGTCGCGCCCATGCAGTGCGCTGGCCAGGGCTTGGGCGTCTGCCAGTCCCAGGTTCAACCCCTGGCCTGCGAGCGGATGCACGTTGTGCGCCGCGTCACCAGCCAGCACCCAGCTGCGCGGGTTTTTTCCGGTGGATGGCAAGCTGCCACACCAGCGGTCTGCTTTTGCAAGCTGCAGGGGCCAGGCTGCTCGTTCCGCACTGAGCGTCAGCGACCCCAGGGATTCCTGGCTGGCCATCTGGAGCTTCTGCGCGAATTCTTCAGGGGACAAGGCCATCAGCGGCGCGACCTGTTCCTGCAAGACGGACCAGACAACCGCCACGGAGTTCCCCTGCGGCCCGCCCAAAGGCAAAAAAGCCAGAATGCCGTCGGGCAAAAACCATTGCCGTGCCACCTGTTCGTGGGCGCGTTCACACTGCAATCGGGTGGCGATGGCGTGTTGCCCATACGGCGTCACCTGAAAACCCACACCAAACTCTTCGCGCGTGCTGCTGGCGCGGCCCTCGCACACCACGGTCAGGGCCGCCGGCACGGGGGCATCGACCATTTCCACCTGGGGCTGGTAGCGCAGAGCTTCGGCGAGGCGGGCCTCCAGGGCGGGCACGTCAACGATCCAGGCCAGGGCTTCCACCCCTTGGGTGGCCGCATCAAAATGCACGGCGCCATCCCGGTCTCCCTGTACCTGCATGGATCGCACGGCTGTGGCGTGCTCTGCATCGGGCCAGCTGCGAAGAGAATCCAGCAGTTTGCGCGATGCTGCGTTCAACGCATAGGCCCGCACATCGGCGGTTGCGGGGGCCTTCGGGCCGGGGGCAGGTAGCAGGGCCACTTTCAGCCGTTCGCGGGCCAGCAGCAGTGCCAGCGTCTTGCCCACAATGCCGGTGCCGCGAATACAGATATCAAAGGTTTGGGCCATGGCGGCATTGTAGGAGCGGGCCTGGGCCCTTGGGCGCGGTGCAAAATCGGGCTCGCTGTCCAACCGGTCATTTTTGAGGAGCACCTTCGCGTGAGTTTCCACCCTGATTCCGATCTGTCGGGCACCATCGCGCGCCTGTTTGTCTATCCCGTCAAGTCGTGTGCCGGCATTGAAGTGCAGCAGGCCTTGCTCACCGATACGGGGCTCGATCTGGACCGTGCCTGGATGGTGGTAGACGCTGAGGGCATGTTTGTAACCCAGCGCACGCTGCCGCGCATGGCGCTGATTCGCCCGCAGCTCAAAGGCGATGAGATGGTGCTGCGTGCGCCTGGCATGCTGGCCTTGCATGTGGCCATCGATGCGGTCGAGGCGCCCGCCAAGGTGACCGTGTGGCGCGACACGGTGCCCGCATGGGACATGGGTGCCGTGGCGGCGCAGTGGTTTACGGACTTCCTCGGTCAGCCCTGCCGCCTTGTCCGTTTTGATCCTGAATACCGCCGCTTGTCCAGCATGGAATGGACGGGCGGTGTCGAGGCGCCGAACCAGTTTGCCGATGGTTTTCCGTTGTTGCTCGCCAGCCAGGCATCGATGGATGAGCTGAACGTGCGACTTCAGGCTGCAGGCCATGCCGCCGCTGGGATCGAGCGGTTTCGGCCCAATGTGGTCCTGGCCGGGGTGGACGCACACGACGAGGACCGAGTGGATCTGGTGCGTGTGGATGCGCAAGAGGGTGAAATCCACCTGCAGCCCGTCAAACCCTGTTCGCGGTGCCCCATTCCTGACATCGACCCCGCGACAGCCGAAAGCAACCCATCGGTGGGGGACACCCTGCGGACCTATCGGAAGGACCAACGGCTCGATGGCGCCATCACGTTCGGAATGAATGCCATCGTGCGCCAGGGGGCGGGCCAGATGCTGCGCGTGGGTCAGCGGGTGGCGGCCAATCTGCGCTTCGACTGACGGTGTGAACACGGCGTGAAAGGGTGATAGCTGGCTGGCCCGTAAAATCGGCGGTTTGTCTCCGAAATCCAGAAAGCCCTGCCATGAGCCTCCAATGCGGCATCGTGGGCTTGCCCAACGTCGGCAAGTCCACCCTTTTCAACGCGCTGACCAAGGCCGGCATCGCCGCCGAAAACTATCCGTTCTGCACCATAGAGCCCAATGTGGGCGTGGTGGAAGTGCCTGACCCCCGCCTGCAGCAGCTCGCCCAGATCATCTCGCCCGAGCGCATCGTGCCCGCCATTGTCGAGTTTGTGGACATCGCTGGTCTGGTGGCTGGTGCCAGCCAGGGTGAAGGCTTGGGCAACCAGTTCCTGGCCCACATCCGCGAAACCGACGCCATCGTGAACGTGGTGCGCTGCTTTGAAGACGACAACGTGATCCACGTGGCTGGCCGCGTGGACCCGATCTCGGACATTGAAGTCATCCAGACCGAGCTGTGCCTGGCCGACATGGGCACCGTCGAAAAGGCGCTCAATCGCTACACCAAGGCTGCCAAGTCGGGCAACGACAAGGATGCCGCCAAGCTGGTGGCGCTGCTCACGCGCATCCAGGCTGCGCTCAATGAAGGCAAGCCCGCCCGCTCGGTCGAGATCACCAAGGAAGAGCAGCCGCTGCTCAAGTCCCTGTGCCTGATCACCGCCAAGCCCGCGATGTTCGTGGGCAACGTGAGCGAAGACGGCTTTGAGAACAACCCTTTCCTCGACCGCCTCAAGGACTACGCCGCCAGCCAGAACGCCCCCGTGGTGGCCATTTGCGCCAAGATGGAAGCCGAGATGGCTGAAATGAGCGACGAAGACCGTGACATGTTCCTGGCCGAAATGGGCCAGACCGAGCCCGGCCTCGCACGCCTGATCCGGGGCGCCTTCAAGCTGCTGGGCCTGCAGACCTATTTCACTGCGGGTGTGAAGGAGGTGCGCGCGTGGACCATCCACATTGGTGACACGGCACCCCAGGCGGCCGGCGTGATCCACGGTGACTTCGAGCGCGGCTTCATCCGTGCGCAGACGATTGCCTTTGACGATTTCATCGCCTACAAGGGTGAGCAGGGCGCCAAGGATGCTGGCAAGATGCGCGCCGAAGGCAAGGAATACGTGGTCAAGGACGGCGACGTGCTGAACTTCCTGTTCAACGTCTAAAAATCACTGAAAACGCCATCGGGTTATGGCCCGGTGGCCCGCAATCCCTGCAGGGCCCCTGGCATGCAGGGATTTTTTACGACCGTTTGGCAGGGGGGCCACGCATCCCCCTGAGCATCGATTTCTATGAACACTGGAATCCTCTACGCCGCCCTGGCTTACATCGCCTGGGGCCTGTTCCCCCTGTATTTCAAGCAGGTGGCAGACGTGCCCTCGCTCGAAGTGGTGATGCACCGCACACTGTGGTCGCTGGTGTTTGTATTTGGCGTACTGATGGTGCGCAGGCAATGGTCGTGGATGGGGACCGTGCTGCGCCAGCCCAAGGTGCTGGCGGCATTTGTGCTGTCTGCGATGCTGCTGTCGGGCAACTGGCTTACCTATGTGTGGGCGGTGCAAAACCAGCACGTGGTAGACGCCAGCCTGGGCTATTTCATCCTTCCGCTGGTCAACGTCGCGCTGGGCTTTGTATTTCTGCGTGAGCGGCCTCGCTCGGGCCAATGGATGGCGGTGGCCGTGGCGGCCGCTGGCGTGCTGTGGCTGGCGGTGCAGGCTGGGCGCCTGCCCTGGATTGCACTGGTGCTGGCCTTGAGTTTTGGCTTTTATGGGTTGTTGCGCAAGGTTGCTGTGCTGGGCGCACTGGAGGGTCTCGCGCTGGAGACGCTGGTGCTCGCGCCGGTGGCCGCCGTCGTGCTGGGCTGGTGGGCGTGGCAAGGCCAGGGTGCGCTGGTGCAGGGCACGCCCGCCACCGTCGGCTGGTTGCTGCTTGCGGGCCCCATGACGGCAGTTCCGCTGCTGCTGTTTGCGGCGGGTGCGCGCCTGATCCCCATGTCCACCTTGGGCATCCTGCAGTACATCTCGCCCAGCCTGCAGTTTGCGCTGGGCGTGTGGTTGTTCCATGAACCGTTCGAGCCAGCGCGCCTGGTGGGGTTTGTCTTGATCTGGGCGGCGCTGCTGGTCTACAGCATGGAAGGCTGGTGGACGCGCCGGCGGGTTGTAGTGGTCTGAAGAAGGGCCGTGTTCTCCCCGCACCGCATGCGTGGAACCGGGGCTGGGAGTCTTTTCGATGGGCTCGCGTCGCATTCATTGCACAGATTTGCTGCGCCGCTGGAGGCGCTACTGGAAAACACGGAGCGTGAGGGTGTCAGTTCTGCGTAAGATGCGCGGGCTCGTCTGCCGGGTGTTGGTGCCTGCAGCCTGCGCATTTCGGTGAAGCATCACCCGAACGAACCCGGGCTCAGGCCTGCCTCCACATGTTTTTTGGTCGCAAGAATCCGTTTTCGGCGACGGACGCCTTTCCCCTGTCCGACGCTGTCATGGAGTTCGATGACTCGTCTTCAGCCATGGTGCGCCCGGCCCGCCGCGCGCTGGATGGAATGGGGCCCCGCAGTGGGCGCAGTGCGCGCGAAAAATGGTTGCTGGCCGCAGGGCTGATGGGGCTCTATGCGCTGGCGATGCTGGGGTTTTGTGCGCTGGGCATGGTGGACCTCCAGGTGCTCGCCGTGTTGGGCGTGCTGGTGGCGGTGGTCTGCGCGACCTTCTGGGGCATTTTCAACACGGGCTTGCACAAAAATGTGCGGCATCGGCACCTGAAGCTGGCCATGGTGGCTACAGCGCTCGCGTGCATGCTCGGCATTGTCTACCTGGCGCCCGTTACGCAAATCCTGTTGGCGCCATTCACCTTTGTGGCCGTGGCCTATGGCATTTTCACTGTGCCACGGCCCACCCTGCTGGCACTGGCGGCCTGCATGTTGTGCCTCTATGCCGGGGTGGTGGGGCTGCACTACCTGGAGCAGCAGAACAACGCCCTGCTGCGTCTGGAGGCATTGCATTGGGTGGCTCTGGCGGTCTCTTTGCCCGCCTTCATTGCCCTCATGGGCCGCGTGCAGCGCCTGTACCGCAGCCTCTACCATGCAAGCCGCAAGATCAAGAACATCCAGGAAGACGCCCAGCGCGATCCGCTGGTGGGATGCTTCAACCGCCGCTACGTGTTGGCCGCGCTGGAAGAGCAAAAACAGCTGGCCGACGAAAGTGGCATCCCGTTGTGCCTGGCCGTGCTGGACATTGACCACTTCAAGCGCATCAACGATGAGCTGGGGCATCTGGGGGGCGACGAGGTGCTGCGCACCTTTGCGCGCATCGCGCAGCAGGGCGTTCGCGGGGGCGACGTGTTTGGCCGGTATGGGGGTGAAGAGTTTCTGCTCATCTTCCCTGGCACTTCGTTGCTGCCTGCGCTCAATACCTGTGAGCGCATTCGCGCGCAGGTGGAAACCCATGCCTGGACCGGATTGCTCAAGGGCCGGGTGACGGTATCGGTTGGGGTGACGCAGTATGTGTTGGGCGAGTCGGTGCTGGAGTTCTTCTCGCGGGCCGATACCGCCATGTACATGGCCAAGGAAGGCGGGCGCAACCAGGTGGTGGTCGAGGAGCCAGTTGCCAAAGGCGATTCGCAGCTGTCGGACTTGTCGATCTCCAGCAGCAACGCTTTCCTGTAGCTGCTGGCCGTTGTTTGTGCTGGCCGGGTTGACAAGCGGCCTTCGGTGTTCACACTGAACGCCTGTTTCCATCCCCCACGTTGGGTGGCATGGCTGCCTTTCGCGCTTGTGCGTTGGTGCCTTTCCCCCGCGTCCGTTCCATGCCCTCATCCACCGACCTGTCGGCCGAATTCGCCACCGCCCAGCAGCGTGTGCGTCTGCTCCAGCAACAACCGCAGGCTTTTCCCCACCCTGTAGAGCGCGTGGAATGTATCGAGACCCACATCTCCTGGGTGCTGCTTGCGGGTGACTTTGCCTACAAGCTCAAAAAACCCTTGCAGCTGGATTTTCTCGACTTCAGTACCCATGCCCTGCGGCACGCCGCCTGCGAGGAAGAGCTGCGCATCAATCGCCGCACGGCGCCGGGCCTGTACTTGGGCCTTGTAGGTTTGGTGGGTCAGGTGACTGCTGGGGCGGATGGCGCCCCCACCACGCTTCAGGTCGTGCCGTGGAAAGACGCTCTGCCAGGCGCCGAACCCGTCGTGTGGATGCGACGTTTTGCCCAGGACGCACTGCTCGCCACTGCACTGGATGCGCATCGCGTGTTGCCTGCGCAGATCGACCAGCTGGCGTGCCATGTGGCGCAGTTCCACGACGCAGCCGCCATCGCTGCGAGCACCGACAGCTGGGGCATGGCGGCAGCGGTGCAAGCGCCAGTGGATGACTGTGTGGCGGCTCTGCGCGCACCCGTGGCAAGCGCGCTGCCCGGTCAGGGCCCTCTGCTGGCGCAGGTGGTCGGCTGGTGCCGGCACCAGGGGCGGGCCCTGGCCACCACGTTCGAGGCACGGCGGGCAGCCGGTCGGGTGCGCGAATGCCATGGCGATTTGCATCTGGCCAACATTGCACTCATCGATGGCGAGGCCCAGCTGTTCGATGCCATCGAGTTCAACCCCGCCTTGCGCTGGATCGACTGTGTGGCCGATATCGCCTTTGTGGTGATGGACCTCGCGGCCCATGGCCGGGCCGATCTGGCCTGGCGGTTTTTGAACCGGTGGCTGGAGCACACGGGAGACTACGCGGGCCTGTCCGTTTTGCGGTACTACGGCGCCTACCGCGCTTTGGTGCGGGCGCGGGTTGCTGCCCTGCGGCTGAACCCAACCTGCGGTGATGGCAGTGCGCAGGCGGTGCAAACCCTGGAGGAATATCTGGAATTGGCGGCGGGTTTTGCGGGGCAACGGCCTGCGCGCTGGCCGGTGGGGCGCCCTGCTGCGTTGTGGCTGGCCCATGGCTTTTCGGGGGCGGGCAAGAGCACCCACGCGCTGACCCTGGCGTGCCAGCGTGGATTGGTGCGCGTGCGGGCGGATGTGGAGCGCAAGCGCCTGTTCGGCCTGGCGCCTAATGCTTCCAGCGACGGCGTACCTGGCGGCATCTACACCGCCGAGGCCACATTCCGCACGCACCAGCGGTTGTCGCAAGTGGCGCGCGAGGTGCTGGCGGCAGGCTACTCCGTGATCGTGGATGCCACCTTGCTGGACCGCGATGCCCGCGCGCTTTTCCTGGCGCTGGCCGATTCTGTGCAAGTGCCCTGCCACATCCTGTCGTTCGAGGCCCCCTTGCCGGTGCTGCGCGAGCGTGTGCGCCAGCGCGCGCTGGCCGGAGCCGGTGCGTCAGAGGCGGACGTGGCCGTGCTGGACGCCCAGTGGGCCCGCGCCCACCCGCTGCAGTCCCACGAAGAGGCGATCACGCTGCACGTGGACACCACGGTGCCCGTGAACTGGGACCATCTATTGCCGCCCTGATCCAGGTGCCTTCGGCGGGCCACTACATCGCCAGATGCCCAGGCATGAAGTACAGCAACACGCTCGTCATAACCAGATAGCGGAAGAATTTGCCCACAGCCATATAGGCCAGGCAAGGCCAGAACGGCAGCTTAAGCCAGCCTGCCACAGCACACAGCGGGTCGCCCACCACGGGCAGCCAGCTCATCAGGCAGGCGGGGGCGCCAAAGCGCCGAAGCCAGTTCAGCGCGCGAACTTCAGTGGCATTGCCACGGGCCTTGTCCACCACCTTGTGAGCGCCCAGGCCCATCCACCAGCTCACACCACCGCCCAGCGTGTTGCCAACCGTGGCCACCAAGATGGCGGGCCAAAAGAGTTCAGGGTTGATTTTGATCAAGCCGAACACCGCAGGCTCCGAGCCCAAAGGCAGCAGCGTGGCGGAGATGAACGCCACCACAAAGACCGTGCTCAGGCCGAACTGCGGCAGCGCAAGCCATTCCAGCAGCTGGTGCATCCAGATTTCCATAGGGGCCAAGTGTAGGGCTGCGCAGCCGGTGCTTTGGTGCCAGAGGGCGCTGTCCTACGCCGGGCTGCGCCATCTGCGCATGGCTTGCAAGGGGCTCCTTTCTTATCGTGGTAACCACACCGTCCCCCGAAAAATTCCCAAGGAGGAGGCAGCATGCAACGTTTTGAACCCCACGTCTTCCCCAGCACCACCCCTCTGGCTGGCGCGCCTGTAGGCTCTCGCTGGCTGCCTCTGGCCCTGGCGCTGCTGATGGCTGCCTGTGTGCACAGCCCACGGGCAGCGGTGCCTGAACTCCAACCCGCTGAGGTGCATGTCGCCAGCCCTTGCAGCGAAACCCCTTCTGCGCGTGCCGCCTTGCAGCGGGTGGGCCAAGAATTGCAGGCGCTGGGCATGGTGTTGCAGGCTACCTGCCCGGCCACTGGTGGCGGCTGGGTGGTGCAGGTGCGTGTGGTGGACGGCATGAAGGCCAGCAAGGTGGTGCGCGGGCCACTGGCCGATGGGCACGATGTGGACATGGGAACGCCTGCGGGTGCGGCGCTGGCGGGGGCAGAGTCGGCCGCCCAGGGCTTCTCGCCCGATGTGCTGCACAACCGCGCCTGGCTGCGTGCGACGATGGCCCGCCACCAGTTTGAAAACACCCCCGATGCTTGGTGGCACTTTGCGCTGCGCGGCGCTGCAACGGTGCACACCGCGGACGCTGACCTCGCCGCGCGATGACCTTGCTCCCTGCGGGGTGGTACTCGCCCCGGCTGCGCGTGAGGGTGACAAAGCCGTCCGATTTTCAGCGGTCGAGATATTTCATTTGCTGAAATTTTGAGCAGGTACAATCCTGCCTCCTTTTTCAGCATCTGCTGCTGCCTCCCTATCCCACCCCGCCCATGCACATCGGCCACATTCCTTTGGCGAACCGGTTGTTCGTCGCCCCGATGGCGGGCGTCACCGACCGGCCGTTCCGCCAGCTGTGCAAGGCGCTGGGTGCGGGCTATGCGGTGAGCGAGATGGTGACCTCGCGCAAGGACTTGTGGAACAGTCTCAAGACCTCGCGCCGGGCCAACCATGAAGGGGAGCCGGGGCCCATTGCCGTGCAGATCGCTGGCACCGATGCCCCGATGATGGCCGAGGCTGCGGTCTACAACGTGGAACGCGGCGCGCAGATCATCGACATCAACATGGGTTGTCCGGCCAAGAAGGTCTGCAACAAATGGGCGGGCTCCGCCCTGATGCAGAACGAAGCGCTGGCAGTGGAAATTGCCGCTGCGGTGGTCGAGGCCTGCGCGCCCTTCAACGTGCCTGTCACGCTGAAGATGCGCACCGGCTGGTGCCAGGAGCACAAGAACGCCGTGGCATTGGCGCGGCAGTTTGAAAGCGTGGGCATCCAGATGCTGACCGTGCATGGCCGCACGCGCGAGCAGGGCTACAAGGGCCACGCGGAGTACGACACCATCGCAGCCGTCAAGGCGGCGGTGAAGGTGCCCGTGGTGGCCAACGGCGACATCACCTCGCCCGAAAAGGCGCGCGACGTGCTCGCTGCCACTGGCGCCGACGCGATCATGATCGGCCGCGCCGCACAGGGCCGACCATGGATCTTCCGCGAGATCGGCCACTTTCTGGCCACGGGCGAACACCTGGCGCCGCCGCTGGTGGCCGAGGTGCGCCGCCTGCTGCTGGACCACCTGCAAGACCACTACAGCCTGTATGGCGAGCTGACCGGCGTGCGCAGTGCGCGCAAGCACATTGCCTGGTACCTGCGCGCGCTGCCGGGCGGCGAGGCCTTCAGGCAACACATCAACACGATCGAAGACTGCACCACGCAGTGGCAGGCCGTGGCCGACCACCTGGACGCCCTCGGGCAACAGATGGACCGGCTGCCTGCCGCCACGGGCTTGGACGCAGAACCAGAAGAACAAGAGGGATTGGCTGCATGAGCAAGAAACACATAGAAGAATGCGTGCGCGAGAGCCTGCAGGGCTACTTTCGCGACCTGGGCGGCGAGACGCCCGATGGCATGTACGACATGCTGGTGCGTGTGGTCGAAAGGCCGCTGCTGGAAGTCGTGATGCAGCAAGCCGACAACAACCAGTCCCGCGCGGCCGAATGGCTGGGCTTGAACCGCAACACGCTGCGCAAAAAGCTCGTCGAGCACAAGCTGCTCTGACGTCGTTGTGTTATTTGCTATTTAATTTGTAGCTACTTGCGCTTGATGGATAAGCGCTAGAGCCTGTTTTTATTCAAACTCTCCCCTCCCACACCATGAACGCACTTCTCTCCGTCTCCGACAAGACCGGCATCGTCGAATTCGCCCAAGCGCTGCACGCGCTGGGCATCAAGCTCCTGTCCACCGGTGGCACCGCCAAACTGCTGGCCGACAAAGGCCTGCCCGTGACCGAAGTGGCTGAGGTCACCCAGTTCCCCGAGATGCTGGACGGCCGCGTGAAGACGCTGCACCCCAAGGTGCACGGCGGCCTGCTGGCGCGCCGCGAGCTGCCCGAACACATGGCAGCGTTGAAGGAACACGGCATAGACACCATCGACCTGCTGGTGGTCAACCTCTACCCGTTTGAAGCCACCGTGGCCAAGGCTGGTTGCACGCTGGCCGACGCCATCGAGAACATCGACATCGGCGGCCCCGCCATGGTGCGCAGCGCCGCCAAGAACTGGAAGGACGTGGGCGTGATCACCTCGGCCGACCAGTACGAGTCCGTGCTGGCCGAGCTGAAGGCCGGTGGCAAGTTGAGCGACAAGCTGCGTTTCGCGCTGTCGGTGGCCGCGTTCAACCGCATCGCCCAGTACGACGGTGCGATCAGCGACTACCTTTCGTCCGTCACCTTCGAAGAAGAAAAGCTGTCGGAAACCTACGTGCCCACGCGCACCCAGTTCCCGGGCCAGAGCAACGGCATCTTCACCAAGGTGCAGGACCTGCGCTACGGCGAAAACAGCCACCAGCAGGCCGCGCTGTACCGCGACCTGTACCCCGCACCCGGCTCGCTGGTCACCGGCGTGCAATTGCAGGGCAAGGAGCTGAGTTACAACAACATCGCTGACGCTGATGCGGCGTGGGAATGCGTGAAGAGCTTTGACGCCGCCGCCTGCGTGATCGTCAAGCACGCCAACCCCTGTGGCGTGGCCGTGGGCCTGGACGCGCTGAGCGCCTACAGCAAGGCCTTCCAGACCGACCCCACCAGCGCTTTCGGCGGCATCATCGCGTTCAACCGCGTGGTGGACGGCCCGGCCGCCCAACAGGTGAGCAAGCAGTTTGTCGAAGTACTGATGGCCCCTGACTTCACGGCAGAGGCGCTGGAGATCTTCAAAGCCAAGGCCAATGTGCGCCTGCTCAAGATCGCGTTGCCCGCACACGGGGGCAAGACGGACTGGGAACGCGGCCGCAACGCCATGGACGCCAAGCGCATCGGCTCGGGCCTGCTGCTGCAGACCGCCGACAACCACGAGCTGTCGCTCATCGACCTCAAGGTCGTGACCCAGAAGCAGCCCACGCTGGAAGAAATGGAAGACCTGCTGTTCGCCTGGAAGGTTGCCAAGTACGTCAAGAGCAATGCCATCGTCTTCTGCAAGGGTGGCATGACCATGGGCGTGGGTGCGGGCCAGATGAGCCGCCTGGACTCGGCCCGCATCGCCAGCATCAAGGCGGGCCACGCAGGCCTGACCTTGCAAGGCACGGTCGTAGCCAGTGACGCCTTCTTCCCCTTCCGCGACGGCCTCGATGTGGTGGTGGATGCGGGCGCCACCTGCGTGATCCAGCCCGGTGGCTCCATGCGCGACAACGAAGTGATTGACGCCGCCAACGAGCGCGGCGTAGCCATGGTGTTCAGTGGCGTGCGCCACTTCCGCCATTGATTCGACCGGCGGTCATCCAGCAAAAAGCGGCTTCCAAGGAGGCCGCTTTTTTTATGCCCGTTGTCAGGATGAAGTTGAGGTTCAGGTGCCGAAATTCATCGGCAGTCCGACATAGTTCTCGGCCAGCGACACCGAAGCAGCGCGTGAGTTCACTAGGTAGTCCAGTTCGGCCTCCTGGATTTTCTGCCCGAATTCGCCGGTCTCGGGAAAGCGGTGCATCAGCGAGGTGAACCACCACGAGAAGCGCTCTGCGCGCCACACGCGTCGCAGGCAGCGGTCGGAGTAGGTGTCGATGCCCACGGCGGATTTCTCTGTGTAGAACTCGGTGAGCGCGGTCCACAGGTAACCCACGTCGCTGGCCGCCAGGTTCAGGCCCTTGGCGCCCGTGGGCGGCACGATGTGGGCCGCGTCGCCCGCCAGGAACATGCGGCCAAAACGCATGGGTTCGGCCACAAAGCTGCGCAGCGGGGCAATGCTCATCTCCAGCGCCGGGCCGGTGACCAGATTGGCACGTGCCTCAGGGTCCAGGCGGTTGCCCAGCTCGGTCCAGAACTGGTCGATGGTCCAGTTGTCGATCTTGTCGGTGTTGGGCACCTGCACGTAGTAGCGGCTGCGGGTGGCGCTGCGCATGCTGCACAGCGCAAAGCCGCGCTCGGTGTTGGCGTAAATCAGTTCGTGCGAGACGGGCGGCACATCGGCCAGCACACCCAGCCAGCCAAAGGGGTAGACGCGTTCGTAAGTCTTGAGCAGGTCGGCCGGGGCGCTGGCGCGGCACACGCCGTGGTAGCCGTCGCAGCCTGCGATGAAGTCACAGGCCAGCTCGTGCGTCTGTCCGTCCTTCTGGTAGGTCACGCGGGGGCTTTGGCCTTCGAAGTCGTGCACTTGCACGTTCTGCGCGTCGTACACGGTCGTCAAGCCTTCTGCCGCGCGCGCGTCCATCAGGTCGCGCGTCACTTCGGTCTGGCCATACACCGTCACGCGGCTGCCGCCGGTCAGCTCGTGCAGGTCAATGCGGTGGCGCTGCCCCTTGAACAGCAGCTCGATGCCATCGTGGGGCAACCCTTCGGCATGGGCACGGGCCCCGACACCGGCCTTGTCCAGCAGGTCCATGCTGACCTGCTCCAGCACGCCAGCGCGGATGCGGCCCAGCACGTAGTTGGGGCTGCGCTGTTCGATGATGATGGCGTCAATGCCGGATTTGTAGAGCAACTGGCCGAGCAGCAGACCGGCGGGGCCTGCGCCGATGATGGCAACCTGGGTACGCATGGTGGACAACCTCACAAAGGCGTTAGAAAGCGGTAAAGGAACAGGGCCAAGCGTAGGTTGATCCATGTCAATTGAAGCCCGGCCCACGCCGCTATCGTGCGATTGATGGATCTGATGTGCGATCATCGCGCAATCTTCCATAGCCTCGGCTCACCTCCAGTCTTCGACCGGGCGACCGACCCCAAGCGCCCCAGGCAAACCATGACCACCGTTCCCATCGCCAAGGCAGATTTCATCGAAGGCATGGCCAAGGGTATGGCGGTGCTGGAGAGTTTTGACACCGAGCGCCAGCGGCTCAATGCCACACTGGCCGCGCAGCGCACGGGTCTCACGCGCGCGGCGGCGCGGCGGCACCTGCTGACGCTGGCGCACCTGGGGTATCTGGAGACAGATGGCAGCTACTTCTGGCTGGCGCCCAAGGTGCTGCGGTTTTCAGGCAGCTACCTGGCCTCAGCCCGCCTGCCGCGTGTGCTGCAGCCCACGCTGAACCGGCTGGCTGCCCAGACGCAGCAGTCGTTTTCGGCCGTGGTGCTGGATGGCAGCGAGGTGGTGATCGTGGCGCGCAGCGGGGTGTACGGCGCGCCGTCGCGCGTGCTGGCCTATGGCCTGCACCTGGGCGCGCGGCTGCCGGCGCACCCCACGTCCACGGGGCGCGTGCTGCTGGCGGCATTGCCTCCTGCCCAACTCACTGCGTGGCTCAAGGCCTGCTCACTGCACCGCCTCACGCCCCACACCATCACCCAGGTCGGCCCGCTGCGGCAGGTGATTGCCAAGGTGCGGCGCGATGACTATTGCCTTGCGGTGGAAGAGCACGAGCTGGGCGTGCACGCGCTGGCCGTGCCCCTGCGCAACCTTCAGGGCGACACGGTGGCGGCGCTCAATGTGGTGGCGTCGCCCAAGCAGGTGGATGAGAGCCGCCTGCAGCGCGACATGCTGCCGCTGCTGCAGGAGGCAGCCCGCGAATTGCGCGGGCTGCTGTAAGCCTGAGCTCATGCCGCGACAATGCGCCCCGTGCCCGCCGCGCCCGCCAGCACCTTCAGAGATTTGTCGGTGCTGGCCGTGTAGTTGCGGCTGGTGATGGTGCTCACGTAAACCCAGTCGGCGCGGCACTCAGTGGCGGTGGCAGTCAGCACCATGTAGCCACGGCGCGAGGTATCGCAGTACTTCAGCGGAGCGATGAGCTGCTGCAGCGCACCGGCCAGTGTGGCGGGGTTTTCGTTCGGCAGGTATTCCTCAAACCCCGGCGAGGTGACGGACGAGGTGGCAAATTCCACACCCACGGCATTGCCGCTCATGTCCCGCAGCTCGTTGGCCCAGGCGTTGTGGGTGTCGCCCGACAGCACCACCAGGTTCTTGCCCAGGCTGCGCGAGGTGGCCAGCACCGTCTCGCGTGCCACCTGGTAGCCATCCCAGGCGTCCAGGTTGTAGGGAATGGAGGGCTGCGCCAGGATGGCCTGCTCGGCCGGTGTGAGGCTGGCGGGGTCTGTCTGCGCGCGTCCCACCAGGGCCGCGTACTGGCTGACGGTGACGCCTGCGCCGGGTTGCAGCGTTTCCATCAGGATGGGCGCTGGAATGTTCATGCGACCCATCAGTACCTGCTGCCCCAGCACCTGCCAGGTAGCGCTGGATGTGGCCATCTGCTGCTGAAGCCACTGTGTCTGCGTGGTGCCCAGCAGCTGGCGACTGGTGCTGCCCACGGCGGCGGTGAATGCGGCGGCGTCAAAGCCGGTGGCAGTGAAAAACTGGCCGTAGTCGAGCTGCTCATCACGTGCCACCACGCGGGTGTCGAGCATGTGCAGCGCCACCAGGTTGCCAAAAGCAAAGCTGCGGTAGATCAGCTCGGGCTGCGCGTTGCGGGTGGGCATCCACTCGTGGTACGCCTGCATGGCCGCGGCTTTGCGCGCGCTGAAACTGCCTTCGGTGGCGCTCTGGTGGTTTTCTGCGCCGTTGCTCCAGGTGTCGTTGGTGATCTCGTGGTCGTCCCACACGGCGATCATGGGGGCGGCTGCGTGCAGGTCCTGCAGGTCGGAGTCGGTTTTGTATTGGGCGTGGCGCTGGCGGTAGTCGGCAAGGCTCAGGATCTCGTGGGCAGGCTGCGACAGGCGCCCCAACGCGCCTGCGTTGGCCGACGCATATCCACCCCGGGCATATTCATAGACGTAGTCGCCCAGGTGGACGGTGGCATCCAGGTCATTGCGGCGGGCCGCGTCGGCATACACATTGAAGTAGCCGGCGGGGTAGTTGGCGCACGAAAAAACGGCCAGCTTGACCTGCGCCACGCTGCCGGTGGGCAGGGTGCGCGTGCGGCCGGTGGCGGTGTGGGCAGCGTACGCACGAAAGCGGTAGTAGTACGCAGTGGCCGCCTTGAGCCCGGTGGCATCGACCTTGACGGTGAAGTCCTTGCTGGCCAGCGCCGTGGTCTTGCCTTGGGCAGCGATGGAGGTGAAGTTGCTGTCTGTGGCAAGTTCCCATTCGACAGGGATATCGCTGGTGTGGCCAGCGGGTGGGGTCACCCGTGTCCACAGCATCACGCGGTCGGCCAGCGGGTCGCCGCTGGCGATGCCGTGTGCAAACTGCACGGCAGGCGCATCGTCATCGCCGCCGCTGCAGGCCGCCAGCGGCAGGGTGCCCAGCGCGGCTGCAGCGATGCCGAGCTGGCGCACGAAGCGCCGCCGCCCGGCATCGGCCTGCGCAGCGTCGCGGAAAGGGTGGGAGGTAGAGACGAGGGGTTTGTGTGCCATGGCGCGGGTGGTGTGGGGTAAAACACCCGAGCCTGCCCGCATTGCATGACGGCCGCGTGAAGCGAGGGCGCTGCGCCCTCTGCTACAAAAAAATATCAATAAAAAAAGCCTCTAGCGCTTGGTGTTAAAGCGCTGGCAGCTATTATTTTGATAGTTCTTTGAACACTGCGCGCGCGGCAGCCACGGTGGCGGCAATGTCTTCGGGCGTGTGGGCGGCGCTGACAAAACCGGCCTCGTACAGCGCAGGTGCAATATAGATACCGCGATCAAGCAGGCCGTGGAACAGCTGGTTGAAACGCGCGCTGTCGGTCTTGAGCACCTGGGCGTAGTTCTGGGGGAGCTCGGGCATCAGGAAGAAGCCGAACATGCCGCCTTCGCTGTCGGTGCTGAAGGGCACGCCTTCAGCCGCCGCCGCAGCGGCGAGGCCATCAACCAGGGAGCGTGTGGTGGCCGACAGTGCGTCGAAGAAGCCCGGCTTCTTGATCTCGCGCAGCGTGGCCAGCCCGCAGGCCGTGGCCACAGGGTTGCCCGACAGCGTGCCTGCCTGGTACACGGCGCCCAACGGTGCGAGGTTTTCCATGATGGCGCGCGGGCCACCAAAGGCTGCCAGCGGCATACCACCGCCAATGACCTTGCCCAGCACCGTGATGTCGGGTTTGAAGCCGGGGATGCTCTTGGCGTACACGCTCTGCGCGCTGCCCAGGGCCACACGGAAGCCCGTCATCACCTCATCCAGCACCAGCAGCGCGCCGTATTCGGTGCACAGCTCGCGGCAGCGGCGCATGAAGGGCACACTGGCGCGCACCAGGTTCATATTGCCCGCGATGGGCTCGATCATCACGCAGGCCAGTTCCTTGCCGTGCAGGGCAAAGGCCTCTTCGAGCTGAGCGACATTGTTGTACTCGAGCACCAGGGTGTGCTGCACCACCTCGGGCGGCACGCCCGCGCTGGTGGCGTTGCCAAACGTGGCGAGGCCCGATCCGGCCTTGACCAGCAGCGAATCGGCATGGCCGTGGTAGCAGCCTTCGAACTTGATGAACTTGCTGCGGCCTGTGGCGCCACGGGCCAGGCGGATGGCGCTCATGCCCGCTTCGGTACCCGAGCTGACTAGGCGGATCATTTCCATCGACGGCACGAGGCTCAGGATTTCCTCGGCCAGCTCCACCTCGCGTTCGGTCGGTGCGCCAAAGCTGAAGCCTTCGAGCGCTGCGCTCTGCACGGCTTCGAGCACAGCGGGGTGGCCGTGGCCCAGGATCATCGGGCCCCAGGAGCCGATGTAGTCGATGAAACGCTGGTCGTTGGCGTCCCAGAAGTAGGCGCCTTTGGCGCGCTTCACAAAACGCGGCGTGCCGCCCACGGCCTTGAAGGCCCGCACGGGCGAATTCACGCCGCCGGGGATCAGCGCCTTGGCGCGTTCGAACAGGGGGATGTTGAGATCAGTGCTTGGTGTCATGGGGGGGCATCACAAAGCCTTCGAGGGCCTGTGCTTCGTCAATTGGGGGTTCTTCTTCGTCACCATCGGCCTCGTCATCGTCGGGCTGGGCCCAGAACATGCGGTCGGGCACGATATGCCCCATGCCGGGGCGAAAGCCGGCATCCAGGCAGCGGTCGAGGTAGCCCAGAGCTTCGCTGGTGGCTTCGCCCAGGTCGTTGCCGCTGGCCACCAGGGCTGTGAGGGCGGCCGACAAGGTATCGCCCGCGCCGGAGAACGTGGCGTCGAACAGTTCGAACTTGCCACTGCCCAGCACGGTCTGGGGGGAGGCCAGCACGTTCTCGACAAACTGCTCGGGCAGGGGAATGCCGGTGACCAGGGTATAGGGCACGCCCATTTCGGAGGCTGCCCGGGCAATGTCCCGGGCTGTGGGGCTGCGGTCGCTGGTCCAGTCGGGCAACAGCCAGCGCCACAGGGTGCTGTGGTTTCCAACCAACACCGAGGTCTGCGGTAACAACAATTCGCGGAAGGCATCCAGGTACTCGTCGATCAGCTCATCGCGCCACCAGGACAGGTTGGGCATGTACGCTATCACTGGGACTTCATCATAGTCTGTGGTTATCTCGGCGATGGTGCTGATGTTCTCCGGACTGCCCACGAAACCGACCTTGATGGCCTGGACCGGCAGGTCTTCCAGCACGGCCCGGGCCTGCTCGGCCACCGCCTCGTCGTCAAAGCTGAAGTGGTCGAAAATCTGCGCCGTGTCGCGGGCATAGGCGCCTGTGACCACGGCAATCGGATGCCCGCCCACGGAGGCAATGGTGGTGATGTCGGCTGTCAGTCCGCCAGCGCCGCTGGGGTCGCTGGCATTGAAGACGAGCACGCATGCAGGGCTTGCGTCCTCCAAACCGTCATCTTCAATATCTATGCTTTCGGGGGGGGGAGGGGATGCTTTGATGGTCATGGACCAGATCCTGCTTGAGGGGTGGCACCGAAGCCGCAGCCCACGGAGATGACTAGATACAATCGTTGCATTCTATGTGAAGGCCCTTTAAGCTGTGATCGACTCTAAAACTTGGATGTGTTTGATTTGCGGTTGGATTTATGACGAAGCAGAGGGTTCACCTGAGCACGGCATTGCACCCAATACACCATGGGATCAGGTTCCGATGAACTGGACCTGCCCCGAGTGTGGGGCCCGCAAGGAAGACTTCGAGATGGTTCAGATTTGAGGCGCACCAGCATCATGTGCTGCTGCGTTGTTTTTTTCTCCATCAGGAGCAGTAACAATTGACTACAACAGGCGCATCTTTCAAAGTGCTCGTGGTGGATGACAGCAACACCATCCGTCGAAGCGCCGAGATTTTTCTCAAGCAGGGGGGGCACGAAGTCTTGTTGGCCGACGACGGCTTTGATGCTTTGGCCAAAGTCAATGATTACCAGCCTCAGCTGATTTTCTGCGACATCCTCATGCCCAAGCTCGACGGGTACCAGACCTGCGCCATCATCAAGCGCAATGCCCGTTTTGCAGATACTCCGGTGGTGATGCTGTCCTCCAAGGATGGTGTATTCGACAAAGCGCGCGGGCGCATGGTCGGCTGCCAGGAATATCTCACCAAACCGTTTACCAAAGACCAGTTGCTGCAAGCCGTGCAGCAATTTGGCAATGCCCAACAAGGAGCGATGTAATGCCCATCCAGAAAGTATTGGTCGTCGACGACTCGAAGACCGAGTTGATGTTTTTGACCGACCTGCTTCAGAAAAAAGGCATGCAGGTACGCACCGCAGAAAATGCCGATGAGGCTTTCCGCCGTCTGGCGGAGGAAAAGCCCGACCTGATCCTCATGGACGTTGTCATGCCCGGCCAAAACGGCTTCCAGCTCACACGTGCCATCACCCGCGACCCGCTGTACGCCGATGTGCCCATCATCATGTGCACCAGCAAGAACCAGGAAACGGATCGCGTCTGGGGGATGCGGCAGGGTGCGCGCGGCTATATCACCAAGCCCGTGGATCCCGCTGAACTGCAGGCCAAAATTGACGCTCTGAACTAAGGCTGCGGCGCGTTCATGGCCAACCGCGAAGCCCTGCGAGAGCTCCAGACCCGACTTGCCAGCCGCCTTCAGGCTGCAAGAACCGAAGGGTCCTCTGTTTCATCCTGGCTGGCTGTCGAGTCGGCCGGGAGTTTTTACTTGCTGCCACTGGGTCAGTCGGGGGAGATCTTTCCCTGGGTCTCGATCCAGGCGGTGCCCTACACCCAGCGGTGGTTTCTGGGTGTGGCCAACCTGCGCGGCGGGCTGGTCGGCGTGGTGGATCTGGCAGGCCTTCTGGGTTCAGCCGCTCCGCGCACGGAGCAGGCCTTGTCCGAAGCCAGCCTGCTGGCCTTCAATGCCGCCCTGGAGGTCAATGCAGCGTTGCTGGTGGATCGCCTTGCAGGCCTGCGTGGGACCGATGCATTTGTGTCTTCTGAGCCGCCCGCCGAGGATTCGCCCGCGTTCTTTGGCACCACCTATATCGATTCCAGCGGCACACGCTGGCAGGAGCTGAACTTGCAGATCCTGTCCCAACATCCCGCTTTCCTGAGCATCAGTGCTTGAGTTTTTCTGTAAGGCTGCACCATGTCCGTCGTCAATCAATTTGGAAAACTGTTCAACCGGAAACCTGCCACGCCGGAAACCGGCGCGACTGCCGGCGCCGCCGACGACGGGCAGGATCTTCTTGCCACGGGTTCGCTGGATGGTGCGCAGCTGCGCGACACCTACCAGGCTGAAGCGATGAACAGCGTGCAGGGCGATCCAGATGGTTATTCGCCGGAACTGGCCGCATCGGACGCAGAGGAAGACCTGATCGCACTGCCGGTGCTGGGGCGTGCCACGGCCGCCGCTCACCAGCGTCGATTGCTCGCGCTGCTTGGTATCGGTGTGGCGGTTCTCGCGTTGATTGCCTTCTGGGTGCTGCAGCAGGCAGACCGATCAGCTCAGCAGCTTGCGGCTACCGGCCAATCCCTGATGCAATCACAGCGTCTCGCCAAGTCCGTATCTCAGGCCCTGGTGGGTAGTCCCCAGGCCTTCCCGGACGTGGTGGAAAGCTCCGGCGTGCTGGCGCGCAATGTGCGTGCCCTCAACGCGGGTGATGGCGAACTTGGCGTGGAATCCCTGGGCGAGCCCTACAAGCCCGATCTGGACGCCGTGAACCCGCTCATGGAACGTGCCGAGCGCAATGCCAGCGTGGTGATGGGTCAGCAGAAGATCCTGACCCAGGTGGGCGATGCTCTGCGCACCATCAACCGCCAGTCCTCGGACCTGCTCGAAATCGCAGAAACTGTGTCGTCCCTGAAGCTGCAGCAAAACGCCCCCGCTGCCGAGATTTCTGCGGCTGGCCAGCTGGTGATGTTGACCCAGCGTATCGGCAAGTCCGCCAACGAATTCCAGACCATGGAAGGCGTGAGTCCTGAGGCTGTGTTCCTGCTGGGCAAGGACTTGAATTCGTTCAAGGAAATCGCCCAAGGCCTGCTGGATGGCAGTCCTGAACTGCGTCTGGCTGCCACCAAGGATGCCCAGACCCGCGAACAGCTGGAAGCTCTGGTTAAGCTCTATGAGCAGACCCGCACCCAGGCCAGCGCCATTCTGGGTAACCTGCAAGGTCTGGTGTCGGCCCGTGAAGCGCAGTCCGCCATCATTGCTGACAGTGAGCCTCTGCGCCGTCAGCTCGAAGGACTGCAAACCAAACTGTCGGCCCAGACGGGTGTGGGTGGCGGCCAACTGGCAGCTCTTGCGCTTGCTGGTTTGTTTGTGATCTTTTGCGGTGTGGGCATCTCTCGTGTTCAGCTGCTTGACAGCCGTGGCCGCCAGGCGGCTGCTGAAATGCAGCAGAAGGACGCCAAGCGCCAGGAGCAAGAAGCCAAGCGCGTCAACGACGCCAACCAGGCTGCCATTTTGCGTTTGATGAACGAACTGCAATCGGTCGCTGAGGGTGACTTGACGCAAGAAGCCACGGTGACGGAAGACATCACGGGCGCCATTGCCGACTCGGTGAACTACACGGTGGAAGAGTTGCGCCAACTGGTAGGCAGCGTGCAGAACACGGCGACCCGCGTGGCACAAACGACGGCTCAGGTGGACAACACCTCCACCGAACTGCTGGCAGCATCGACCGAGCAACTGCGCGAAATTCGCGAAACCGGCCGCTCGGTGCTTGACATGGCGACCCGCATTAACGAGGTGTCTACACAGGCGCAAGAATCCGCCACGGTGGCCCGCCAGTCGCTGCAAGCGGCTGACTCCGGTCTGCAGGCCGTGCAAAACGCCATCGGCGGTATGAACTCCATCCGTGACCAGATCCAGGACACCTCCAAGCGGATCAAGCGACTGGGCGAATCGTCGCAGGAGATCGGTGAAATCACGGAGCTGATCTCTGACATTACCGAACAGACGAACGTGCTGGCTCTGAACGCAGCCATTCAGGCCGCATCCGCTGGTGAAGCCGGTCGTGGCTTCTCGGTGGTGGCGGAAGAAGTGCAGCGACTGGCCGAACGTTCCGCTGATGCGACGCGCCAGATTTCTGCGCTGGTGAAGGCGATTCAGACCGACACCCAGGATGCCGTGGCCGCTATGGAGCGTTCCACGCAGGGTGTGGTGGAAGGGGCCCGCCTGTCTGACAGCGCCGGTACCGCGCTGACCGAGATTGACCGCGTGTCGCGTCGCCTCGCCGAACTGATTGAGCAGATTTCGTCTTCAACTTCGCGGGAAGCCGTTTTGGCCAACGAAGTGGCCGACAACATCCAGCACATTTTTGCGGTGACCGAGCAGACGGGTGAAGGTACCCGTACCACAGCGCAGCAGGTGCGCGAGCTGTCGCACATGGCTGAGGAACTGCGCCAATCGGTGGCACGGTTCAAGATTGCCTGACGCTGTAGTCATCAACCAGCTGGCTCATAGCAGCCGGGGACGAATCCATGTCATCTATTGATGTCAACAATGCACCGGCCGCGGATGGGACCCAGGGGGATCAGGACCTGGGTCCTTTGGCGTGGGTGCTTGACGAACTGCGCAAATCTCTGGATGGCGCTGTCAAGGCCATGCGCCGTTTTGTGCGAGATGCAGAAGCCGCACGCGAGTCGGATCTTGCAGCGCTGGACGCAGGCCCACTGCGCATCGCTCGCCAGCAGTTGCACCAAGCGTGTGGTGCGCTGGAAATGGTGGGCATGGGCCCTCCAGCTTTGGTCCTGCGCGCCATGGAGTCGGCAGTCCAGAAGTTCGTTCAACGGCCTGAGACCTGCAGCGACGATGCTGCCGCAGTGATTGAGCGTGCGAGCTTTGCGCTGATCGAATACCTGGAAACCGTTCTGGCTGGCAAGGCAGCGTCGCCTGTCGCGTTGTTTCCCCAGTATCGCGATGCCCAGGCCCTGGCAGGTGCAGACCGTGTCCATCCGGCCGATCTCTGGCCCGTGGAGCGCAGGTTTCGCGAGCCTGAGGGGGCTGTTGCAGCCACGCCGCTGCCCTACGGGCCTGAGGCGCGTGCTCGCCTGGATGCGGCAGTTCTAAGAATCGTCAAATCTGGCGATCTCAGGGCTTCGTTGAGTTTGCGGGATACCTGCCTGGGATTTGTGGCATCCCAGCAAGACCGCCAGTCCCGCGCTTTCTGGAAGATATGCGCAGGCTTTTTTGAGGCTTTCGGCTCCGGCCTTTTGCCTGCAGACGTCTACGTCAAGCGTGTGGCATCCCGCGTGCTGATGCAGTACTCCACCCTTGCCAAGGGTGACACGACGATTGCAGACCGCTTGGTTCAGGATCTGCTGTTCTTCTGTTCGCAGGCTAAGCCAGCCGAATCCAATGACAGTGCTGCTCCGTCTTTGCAGGCGGTCCGGCAGGCTTTTGCCCTTGATCGGTTCAAGCCGGTGGACTATGAAGCAGCCCGTTTTGGCAGGTTTGATCCTGCCATGCTGGCGCAGGCACGCAAGCGAATAGCTGCTGCCACGGAAACCTGGTCTGCCCTGGCGGGCGGCGACCGCAACAAGCTCAAGCCGGCGGCGGACCAATTCAGTCTGGTCTGCGACTCGCTGCGCAAGCTGCACCCCGGTAGCGAAAGCCTCGCTCAGGCGCTGACCCGCGCGCTGGAATCCACCACCCGCTCGGGTGAACCTCCTTCGGCCGCGCTGGCCATGGAAGTAGCTACCTCGGTCTTGTATCTGCAAGCAGCCTTTGAAGAGCTGGATGCGGACGGCAATCAGATGGAAATCCGCGCGGGCCGACTGGCAGAGCGCCTGGATGCGGTGGGGGCGGGCGCTGAGCCAGAACCTCTCGAGCAATGGATGGAAGAGCTGTACCGCAGGGTCAGCGACAACCAGACCATGGGCAGTGTGGTGGACGAATTGCGCTCCACGCTCGGCGAGGCGGAAAAGGCGCTGGATCAGTTCTTCCGCAGCCCGCAGGACACTGCAGTCCTGGCAACCGTACCGGGGCATCTTGCCCAAATGCGCGGCGTGCTGTCGGTGCTGGGGCTGGACCAGGCATCGCTCGCCGTGGTTCGCATGCGCGACATGGTGGAGCGTTTGCTCATCAATGAAGTCCCGGAGTCAGACCGCCAGGGCGTGTTCGAGAAACTGGGCAACAGCTTGGGCGCCCTGGGCTTCCTGATCGACATGCTCAGCTACCAGCGCACCATGGCGCGCAAGCTGTTTGTGTATGACGAGGAACTGGGCGAGTTGCGCATTCTCACGGGCAAGAGTCGGCCGCGTGCCTCGGACGCTTTGGAAGAGACTCCTGCCAAGCTGGAGGAGCGGTCGGCCGTTCCCCTGCCTGACGTGGTGCCGCGTTTTCCTGTGCAGGAGCCGCTCAGCGAGCCGACCGATTTCGGTTCGCTGCCTTCGTTGCCAGACATGCCCGCAGCGACCGCCGCTGAGCCATTGGCTCCCGTAGAGGCGGATTCGCTGGCCCCTGATATTTCGTTCGATCTGCCCGCTGTAGCAGGCAGCGAGCCGGCGCCCTTGCCAATGGCTGCGTCAGCGCCCGCACCAGCCCCTGCGCAGGTGCCTGAGGTCGAGGACGAATTGCTGGAGGTCTTCCTGGAAGAGGCGCGCGAGGTGGTAGTCAATGGTCTGGCTGCGATCGAGGTGCTGAAGGACGATCCGGGCAACTTGAGTGAGCAGACCACGCTGCGGCGTGCCTTTCACACGCTCAAGGGCAGTTCGCGGATGGTGGGGCTGAACGATTTTGGTGAGGCCGCTTGGTCGATGGAGCAGTTGCTCAATGCCTGGCTGGCTGAGCAAAAGCCCATGCACCCTGGTTTGCTGGAGCTTTCTTCCGACGCGTTGCGGGCCTTCAGCCGCTGGGCGGACGACATTGCGGCGGGCCAAGCCTCTGGCTGGCAACCGGACGCGTTCCGGCAATCTGCGGATGCCATGCGCCTGGATGGAACCCTGTTGCCGCTGGTGGTGCCGTCTGCCGACGGAGAAGCCCCGGTCCTGGCTGTAGTGGCACTTGAGCCTGAGGTGGCTGTGCTGGATGACCTTCCTCCTGAGGTGCCCGCGCCAACGGTTGCAGAAGTTCCGAAGGTCGTGGAAGAAGAGCTGGCGATGCCGGACTTCGAAGCCACCGAAATTTTCGACCATGTGCCCGAACTGCCGGCAGAGGCTATCGCTCCAGCCCCCGAGGTGGCCGAGGAGATCGATTTCTCCGTGTTCGCCGCTGCGCTCAATGAGGCGCCTGCTGCTCCTGAAGCTATCGCCCCCTCCAGTGTCGACTTTGTTCTGGATCTCGAACTCCCAGACCTGGAACCTGTCGCGACCGCTCCCGAGGTGGAGGCTCTTTCGCAGGCACCCGTGGTGCCCGACGAACCTGCAGAGGATGGGGCCTTTGTTCTGCCTGTCGAGTCGCTCGATGACATCGAATCCCATGAAGTGCCGAGCGAGACAGAGCCCGAGCATCAGCTGTCGGGTGCCGATGGGTCGGAATCTGTGGGTCAGGATGTACCCGCCGAAGTCATAGAAGCCGCAGAGGCTGTGGCCTTTGAGGCTGCCTCTGAAGTGCCGCAGGCCATCGAAGCCGTGCCGCAGGAGCCGGAAGACAGCGCCAGCGATGAAGCGGTGAAGGTCATTGACACCCTGCGCATTGGCATCCCGCTCTATAACGTTTATCTGAACGAGGCCGACGAGTGGTCGCGCCGATTGGTGACCTGCCTGCAGGAATGGTCGCTGGAGCTGCACGAGCCTCTGCCCGATATGGCCGTGGCATTGGCGCACTCGTTGGCGGGCAGCTCCGCCACGGTGGGATTCAATGCCCTGTCAGAGATGGCCAGGGTGCTCGAACACGCGCTTCAACACGTGACGCTGCAGTCTGGCGGCACACAGGAGCAGGCCCAGGCCTTCATGGCGGCGGCGGAAGACATCCGTCGTTTGCTGCACCAGTTTGCGGCAGGTTTCCTCAAGGAACCAAGTCAGGAGGTGCTGGAGCAGCTGCGCCAGATCCTGCAAACCGAGGTGGACAACACCTTGTCACCGCCTGAAGAGGAGGCTGCAGACGAGTTGTTGTCGGTGCAGGACCAGACTGCTGCGGTGGAAGCAGAAGTGGCGCAGCCACTGCCGCTTGTCGAACCCGAGCCGGACCTGCAAGCCATGCCGGAGCCTGCAGCCGTTGTGGAGCCCAAAGGGCATGTGGCCCCTGCTTTGTCGGCCGTCATCCACGACCACGATCAGCGTATTGATGATGCGATCGCCCATGCTGTGGCGCTTGGCTCGGATGTGGACGACGATATCGATGCGATTGACGTTATCGACCCGGATCTGTTCCCGATCTTTGAGGAAGAGGCTGCCGAGCTGTTGCCACAGCTTGGTGGTGCGCTGCGCCAATGGGCCTCGCGTCCCGACAACCTTGGTGCCCGCAGTGAAGTGCTGCGTGCGTTGCACACCCTCAAGGGAAGTTCGCGCTTGGCAGGTGCCATGCGCCTCGGTGAGATGGCCCACCGGCTGGAATCCGCCATCGAGCAGCTTGATGCTGAGACGGTGACATCCGATCAAATCGAGCCTTTGCAGGGTAGTTTTGACGGCATCCAGGCGAACTTTGATGCGCTGCGTGCGATTGGCCAGGGGCCCGCCGATACGGTGGTTTCTCTGCCCGTGGAAACACCGCGCAGCCAGCCTGAAGCCTCCGAGGCCCCATCAGCTCCAGTGCCAGCAGCTGCACCCGCGTCTGCCGTGTCCTCTGCTCCAGCGGTGCGCCTGCCTGGTCCTTCGCAGCTCGCGCCTTTGCGTGTTGCTGCTAACCAGTCGGTGCGTGTGCGTGCCCAGTTGCTGGACCGGTTGGTCAATCAGGCGGGTGAGGTGATGATCAGCCGCTCGCGCCTGGATGTGCGGCTGGGTCAGTTCCGCAGCTCGCTGACTGACCTGTCGGGCAATTTGGACCGTCTGCGCCAGCAATTGCGGGACATCGAGCTGCAAGCTGAGTCGCAAATGCAGTCGCGCCTGGCCCTGTCGAAGGACTCGGCGGCGGGCTTTGATCCGCTGGAGTTTGACCGCTTTACCCGTGTGCAGGAGCTCACACGCATGATGGCCGAGTCGGTGAACGACGTGGCCACCGTGCAGCGCAACCTGCAGCGTGCCATGGAAGGTGCCGAAGACGACCTGATTGCCCAAGGCCGCCAGGCACGGGAGCTGCAGCGCGACTTGCTGCGCACCCGTATGGTGGAGTTCGAAGGCATTGCTGAACGCCTGTATGCCGTGGTGCGCCAGGCCTCCAAGGAAACCAACAAACAGATCAAGCTCGACATCACCGGCGGCTCCATCGAGATGGACCGTGGTGTGCTGGACCGCATGACCCCCGCGTTCGAGCATCTGTTGCGCAACTGCGTGGCCCATGGGATCGAAGATCCGCAGGTGCGCACGGCCGCAGGCAAGCCTGCATCGGGCACGATCACTGTGGAGTTGCACCACGAAGGCAACGACGTGTCGGTGGAGTTCCGAGATGACGGTGCCGGACTGAACCTGCCCCGTATCCGTGAAAAGGCGTTGGCGCAGGGCATTGTGGCGCCCGATACCGAGTTGAGCGATGCCGAAGCTGCCAACCTGATTTTCATGCCCGGGTTCTCCACGGCTTCCGAGGTGACCGGCTTGGCAGGGCGTGGTATTGGCATGGACGTGGTGCGTGCCGAGATCAATGCACTGGGCGGTCGGATCGAGACCTCGACAGAAGCTGGCAAGGGCGCGGCCTTCCGCATGGTCCTTCCCTTGACCACGGCGGTGACGCAGGTGGTGATGCTGCGCGCGGGTGACCTCGCGATCGGCGTGCCGGCCAACGTGGTCGAGATCGTTCGGCGCACGTCTGCGGCAGACCTGGAGGTCGCATACCGCACGGGCCATTTTGATGACGGCATGGAGCAACTGCCTTTCTTCTGGGCTGGAGCGCTCCTGCAGGCTTCTTCCCGCAGCAACGAGCCTGCTGGAAAGACGCGCCCTGTAGTGATCTTCCGCAGCGCATCACAGCGCATCGCCATGCACGTGGACGAAGTTCTGGGCAACCAGGAAGTTGTGGTGAAGAACCTGGGTCCGCAGCTGTCCCGTTTGCCCGGCTTGGCTGGCATGTCGGTGCTGGCGTCGGGTGCTGTGGTGCTGATCTACAACCCCGTGGCGCTGGCGACGGTGTATGGCGACCAGGTGCGTGCCGCCAGTGCCGGTCTGCCTTCAGTGCTGGAGGCCGATGGCTCTTCGGGTGCGGGCAAGTCGGTCGTCTCGCCCCAGTTGGCGGGCCCCAGCCAGGTGCCCCTGGTTCTGGTGGTGGACGATTCGATCACGGTGCGCCGGGTTACGCAGCGTTTGCTGCAGCGCGAAGGCTATCGTGTGGCGCTCGCGGCCGATGGCTTGCAAGCGCTGGAGCGTCTGCAGGAAGAGCGCCCCACCGTTGTGCTGTCCGACATCGAAATGCCTCGCATGGACGGGTTCGACTTGGCGCGGAACATCCGTGCAGACGGTGCCCTGCGCGACCTGCCCATCATCATGATCACGTCGCGCATCGCTGAAAAGCACCGCGAGCATGCGATGGAGTTGGGCGTTAACCATTACCTGGGCAAGCCTTACTCCGACGAAGAACTGCTGAGCCTCATTCAGCACTACGCCCGCATCGCGGCAACCGCAGAGGCCTAGACAGCATGCATGTGCACCACAGGTCTGCCTTGAACCGGCGGGCCTGTGGCCTGCCAATATGCCTGTTGGTGCGGGCCACGGCCACGGCAGCTTCCCTTTGGAGGCTGTCCTGATGGAGCCGACGGCAACTGTTCCTTCTCCGGATCCTCGCCTCCTGGCTTGTCTGGCTGTGGTGGTGCGGGAAAGGGCCTCTGATCTATTCATCATGGCGGGTGCACCACCCACGCTCAAGCGGCAGGGCGTGTTTGTGGCCATGGGGCAGCAGCAGCTGTCCGCCGACGATGTCAGGCAGATGGCGTATTCCATCCTCCGCGAAACGCAGCGGCAGGAGTTCGATGCCACCATGGAGTGCGACCTGTCCTTGCAGACCCCGGAGGGCGAGCGGTTTCGTGTGAATGTGCACCGGCAGCGTGGGCAGGTAGGCATGGTGATCCGCCATGTTATTGCCCAGATCCCCAGCCTGGCAGCGCTCGGCCTTCCGCCCGTGCTCCAGCAACTGGCGTTTCTCAAAGGGGGGCTGGTGCTCACGGTAGGGTCGGCGGGTTCTGGCAAGACCACCACGTTGGCCGCGCTGCTGGACCACCGCAATGCCCACACGGGCGGGCATATCCTGACGGTGGAAGACCCCATCGAATACCTTCATACCCACAAGAAGTCACTCGTGACACAGCGCGAGGTGGGGCTCGATACGCTGTCCTATGACGAGGCCCTGCGTCGCGCGATGCGGGAAGCGCCGAACGTGATCATGATTGGTGAAATCCGCGACCGGGCCACCATGCAGCACGCGCTGCACTATGCCGAGTCCGGCCACCTGTGTGTTTCCACACTGCATGCCAACAATGCGAACCAGGCGGTGCAGCGCATTGTGAATTTCTTCCCCGAAGACGCCCACCGCCAGTTGCTCATGGACCTGTCCCTCAACCTGCGCGCTGTCGTAGCGCAGCGCCTGGTGGCGGGGCTGGCGGGTGGCCTGGTGCCTGCCACCGAGATCATGCTGCTCACGCCCTATGTGGCCGAGCTGATCCAGAAGGGGCAGATCGACGAACTCAAGACCGCCATTACCCGCAGCGCAGAGCAAGGCATGTGGAGCTTCGACCAATCCTTGCTGGCCATGGTCGAGTCCGGTGCCATATCGCCCGAAGAAGCGATTGCCAATGCCGATAACCGCACCGATGTGCGGCTGCGCCTTCGGCTGGCGGCGGGGGCGCCGCTGGGTGGTGAGGGCATGCAGATGAGCCCGGATGAGCCCGCTGGGCCCGACAGCGTTCCACCGCCTGCCACCCGCCGGTGAGTGCGGGGATCAGGCCGCAGCAGACTTTACGACCGCATACCGCTCCAGGGTGCGGTGCCGCGCTGCGTCGTGCTCCACCACCGGCAGCGGGTAGGTATCCCCCAGCCGCACTCCCGCATCCTGCAACTCCAGCGGGCGCGCCAGCCAGGGCGCGTGCAACGCCTTGGTGGGCAAACTCGCCAGCTGCGGCAGATAGCGGCGGATGAACTTGCCCTCGGGGTCGAACTTTTCACTCTGGCTCACGGGGTTGAAGATGCGGAAATAGGGCTGGGCATCGCACCCGCTGGAGCTGGCCCACTGCCAGCCACCGTTGTTGGCGGCCAGATCGAAGTCATTGAGGTGTGTGGCGAAATAGGCTTCGCCCCAGCGCCAGTCGATGCCCAGATCCTTGACCAGGAAGCTCGCCACCACCATGCGCAAGCGGTTGTGCATGTAGCCCGTCTGGTTGATCTGCGCCATGGCCGCATCCACCAGCGGGTAGCCCGTGCGCCCCTCACACCAGGCGGCAAACAGGGTGTTGGCCTCGGGGCCTGATTCCCACTGGATCGCGTCATACGCGGGCTTGAAACTGTGGCCCACCACATGGGGATGGTGGTGCAGGATCTGAAAGTAGAAGTCCCGCCAGATCAGCTCGCTGAGCCAGGTGGCGGCGCCCGGGTTGCCTTGCAGCATCAGCCCGTGCGCGGTGCGGGCCAGCAGGCGCGGCGAGATGGTGCCAAAACGCAGGTGCACGCTGAGGTAGCTGGGCCCTTTGACAGCTGGAAAGTTGCGCGTGTCCTCGTACCGCTCGATGCGGCCCAGGAAGTCGTTGAACAGTCGCTGCGCGCCGCTGGCGCCCGTGGGCAGATTGAGCTGCGATAGGGCCGTGGCCTCAAAACCCAGGCGTGCCAGGGTGGGCACCGCCTGGCAGTGCGCCTGCGGGCGCGGTGCCAACCGGTGTGCATGGCGCTCCACGGGGTAGCCGGTGAGTTGAAACGCATCCACCTTCTTGAGCCAGGCGTTCTTGTACGGTGTGAACACGCTGTACGGATTGCCGGTCTGCGTCAGCACCTCGCTGCGTTCCAGAATGGTGTGGTCCTTGAACGTGTGAAATGCCCTTCCGGCAGCGGCCAACCGTGTGCGCACCAGGCGGTCGCGTTCCAGGGCCTGGGGCTCGTCATCGTGGTTGGCAAACACGGCCTGCACGCCCAGGGCGTTGGCCAGTTCTGGAATGGCATCACTGGCCACTGCATGCAGCACGATGAGGCCACCCTGTTCATGCCCGGAAAGCGTGCGCAGCGTTTCATCCAGCTCCACCAGCGACTCGCGGATGAACTCCACCCGCCGGTCAGCCCGGGGCAGGGCGTCGAGGATCTCGCGGTCAAAAACAAAGGCGCAGTGAACCTCCTGGCATTGAGTCAGTGCGCGGTAAAGAGCGGCCTGATCGTTCGCGCGCAGGTCGCGGCGGAACCAGACCAGACCGCTGGGGTACGAGGGCTCGGAGGAGGGTGCCATGTTCACCGTTAAAATTGCCGAATGTCTTTCGATTCTGCGCCCATCAACCTGACGCATCACTTCCTGATTGCGATGCCCGGTCTGGAAGATGAGTCTTTCTCGCGCAGCGTCGTTTACCTGTGCGAGCACAGCGAACGCGGTGCACTCGGCCTCATCATCAACAAGCCTTCGGACATCACCCTCAAAGGCCTTTTTGACAAGGTAGACCTGTCCCTGCGGCGCGAAGATCTCACCCAGGAACCTGTTTTCCAAGGCGGCCCAGTGCAGACCGAGCGCGGTTTTGTGTTGCATGAGCCCATGCTCATGGACAAGGCAGAAACCGATGAATCGGCATATGCCTCCACCATGACCATCCCCGGCGGGCTGGAGATGACCACCTCCAAGGACGTGCTCGAAGCGCTGTCCACGGGCGCAGGCCCGCGCCGCGTGCTCATCACGCTGGGGTATTCGTCCTGGGGTGAGGGCCAGCTTGAATCGGAGCTGGCCGAGAACGCCTGGCTCACCGTGGCGGCCGATCTGTCCGTGATCTTCGACACCCCTGTGCCCGAGCGCTACGACCGGGCCCTTTCGCTGCTGGGCCTCAAGGCCTGGATGTTGTCGCCCGAGGCGGGGCACGCATGACCGGCCTGCCCGTTCAGCCCGCCGTTCCTGCGCATTTCCAGACCTTTCTTGCTTTCGATTTTGGCCTCAAGCGGACGGGGGTCGCCACGGGCAACCGCATGTTGCGCAGCGCCACGCCGCAGGCCACCATCAAGGCCGAGGGTGACGCCCGTTTTGTGCAGGTGGCGCAGCGCATCAAGGAGTGGCAGCCCGACGCCCTCGTGATCGGCGTGCCCTACCACCCTGATGGCGCAAGCCACGAAAACACCGAGCGCGCGCTCAAGTTCGGCCGCCAGCTGCGCGGCCGCTTTGGTTTGCAGGTGTTCGAGGTGGACGAGCGTTACAGCACCACCGAAGCCATCGCAGGTGGCGCCAAGGATGCCGACGCCGCTTCGGCCTGCATCATCCTGGAACAGTTTTTGAGGAATCTCCCATGACCACCCCATCCCCCGGAATGTCCGGCAGCCTGGTGCTTGACGCCGAGGCGCTGTACCGCGAACTGCTGCGCGGCGTGCGCAGCATGCTGACCCCCACCACGCGCCTGGCGGGCATTGCCTCGGGCGGTGCCTGGCTGGCTGAGCGCCTGCAAAAAGACCTGGGCCTCGAAGGCCCCGCCGGTGTGCTCTCGTCGGTGATGCACCGCGACGACTTCGCCCAGCGCGGCCTGTCGGCCAGCGCGCAGACGGCGCTGCCGTTCGATGTGAACGGTGCCGATGTGCTGGTGCTCGACGACGTGCTCTACACCGGCCGCACCATTCGCGCCGTGCTCAACGAGCTGTTCGACTACGGCCGCCCCGCCAGCGTGCGCCTGGCCGTGCTGGTGGACCGGGGTGGGCGCGAGCTGCCCGTGCAGGCCGACTTTGCCGCTGCCCGCGTGGCCCTGCCTGCCGCCCAGTCGCTGGCCCTGGCGCGCGACGACAGCGGCATCTTCCAATTCCAAGTCAAAGAGGCCTGACCGTGCTGCACAAGCGCAATCCCCAACTCAACGGCAACGGCGAACTCATCCACCTGCTGTCCATCGAAGGGCTGCCGCGCGACATCGTCACGCACATCCTCGACACGGCGGCCAACTTCGTGAGCGTGAACGACCGCGAAGTGAAGAAGGTGCCCCTCTTGCGTGGCAAGAGCGTGTTCAACCTGTTCTTCGAGAACAGCACGCGCACCCGCACCACGTTCGAGATCGCGGCCAAGCGCCTGTCGGCCGACGTGCTCAACCTCGACATCGCGCGCAGCTCGGCCAGCAAGGGCGAGTCGCTGCTCGACACCATCGCCAACCTGTCGGCCATGGCGGCGGACTTGTTTGTGGTGCGGCACAGCGAATCCGGTGCGCCCTACCTGATTGCGCAGCATGTGGCGCCCCATGTGCATGTGATCAATGCGGGCGATGGCCGGCATGCCCACCCCACGCAGGGGCTGCTGGACATGTACACCATCCGCCACTACAAGAAGGACTTCAGCAACCTCACCGTGGCCATCGTGGGCGACGTGCTGCACTCGCGTGTGGCGCGCTCGGACATCCACGGCCTCACCACGCTGGGCTGCGCCGAGGTGCGCGTGGTGGGCCCGCGCACCCTGGTGCCGTCGGATATGGCGCAGATGGGCGTGCGCGTGTGCCACACGCTCGAAGAGGGCATCAAGGATGCCGACGTGGTCATCATGCTGCGGCTGCAGAACGAGCGCATGAGCGGCGCCCTGCTGCCGTCGAGCCAGGAGTATTTCAAGAGCTTCGGCCTCACGCAGGAGAAGCTGCAACTGGCCAAGCCCGACGCCATCGTCATGCACCCCGGCCCCATCAACCGCGGTGTGGAAATCGACTCCGCCGTGGTCGATGGCAAGCAGAGCGTGATCCTGCCTCAGGTGACTTTCGGTATTGCGGTCCGCATGGCTGTCATGTCGATCGTTGCTGGTAACGAAGCATGACGCTTGGAATGAATACTCCTGTTTTCATAGCTGCTAGCGCTTGTCCAATAAGCGCTAGCAGCCAATTTGGCTTGAAATCATGAAGATACTGATCCAGAACGGCCGTGTGATCGATCCCGCTTCGGGGCTTGACCAGACCTGCGACATCGCGCTGGCGGCAGGCCGCATCGTGAGCGTCAACCGCGTGCCCCCCGACTTTGCGCCCAACCGCACCATCAATGCTGCTGGCTGCATCGTGTTGCCCGGCCTGGTGGACCTGGCGGCGCGCCTTCGCGAGCCCGGCCACGAACACGAAGGCATGCTCGAATCCGAAATGGCCGCCGCCGTGGCCGGTGGCGTGACCAGCCTGGTCTGCCCGCCTGACACCGACCCCGTGCTCGACGAGCCCGGCCTGGTCGAGATGCTCAAGTTCCGCGCCGAGAAGTTGCACCAGGCGCGCCTGTTCCCTCTGGGGGCCCTCACGCGCAACCTTGCAGGCGAGGTGCTGACCGAGATGGCCGAGCTGACCGAATCCGGCTGCGTGGGCTTTGGCCAGGCCGAGGTGCCGCTGGCCAGCACCCAGGTGCTGCAGCGCGCGCTGCAATACGCCGCCACCTTTGGCTACACCGTGTGGCTGCGCCCGCAGGAGATGCACCTGGGCAAGGGCGTGGCTGCCAGCGGCCCGCTGGCCACGCGCCTGGGCCTGTCGGGCGTGCCCGTGGCGGCCGAGACGATTGCGTTGCACACCATTTTTGAACTGCTCAAGACCACCGGCGCCCGTGTGCACCTGTGCCGCATCAGCAGCGCGGCGGGGGTGGAGCTGATCCGCCGTGCCAAGGCCGAGGGCCTGAAGGTGACGGCTGATGTCAGCATCAACTCGCTGCACCTCACTGACGTGGACATCGGCTTCTTCGACAGCCGCGCCCGCCTGTCGCCCCCGCTGCGCCAGCAGCGCGACCGCGACGCACTCAACGCCGCGCTGGCCGACGGCACCATCGACGCCCTGGTGTCCGACCACACGCCCGTGGATGAAGATGCCAAGACCCTGCCGTTTGCCGAGGCCGAGCCCGGCGCTACGGGGCTGGAGCTGCTGCTGTCGCTCGCGCTCAAGTGGTCGCAGGACAGCGGTGTGCCCCTGCAGCGTGCGCTCGCCACCGTCACGTCTGAACCCGCGCGCGTGCTCGGCAGCGCCCTGGGCACACTGCAGGCCAGCGTCGGCCAGATCGTGGAAGGTGGCGTGGGCGACCTGTGCATCTTTGACCCGCAGGCGGCGTGGACGGTGCAGGACGACGCATTGCGCAGCCAGGGCAAACACACCCCGTTCTCGGGCTACGAACTGCCTGGCTGTGTGCGCATGACCCTCGTCGGTGGCCAGGTGGCTTTTGACCGGGGTTGAGGTAGTGCGACGCTGCGAGGCCCTGCGGTGAAGTCTTTGCGTGCCTGCTGGCGCCTGCTGCGCCTGTTGGGCCACATTGTCAAAGGGCTGGCCATCGTGGCGTTGCGTTTTCCAGCGCTCTCGCCGGATCAGCAGCATGCCCGGGTGCAGGTGTGGTCGTTGCAACTGCTGGCGCACCTTGGCATCAGCCTGCGCATCTTTGGGCAGCCGCCGCTCACCGGCCCGGTGATGCTGGTGGCCAACCACATCTCGTGGCTTGATATCCCGGTGATGCACGCGGCGCGGCATTGCCGCTTTGTCTCCAAGTCCGACGTACAGGGCTGGCCGCTGATCGGCACCCTGGCCACGGCCGCAGGCACGCTCTACATCGAGCGCAGCTCGCGCCGTGATGCGCTGCGCATGGTCCGGTCGATGCAGGAGGCGCTGGAGCGGGGCGAGGTGCTGGCCGTGTTCCCTGAGGGAACCACGGGCGATGGGCGCGAGATGCTGCCTTTTCACGCCAATTTGCTGCAAGCCGCTGTGGTGGCGCAGGCGCCGGTGCAGCCCGTGGGCCTGCGTTTTGCCGACAAGGCCACGGGTGCCACCAGTTTTGCGCCCAGCTACATCGGCGACGAAACCCTGGTGGGCTCCATCTGGCGCACGCTGTGCGCCCCGCCCATCGAGGCTGTGGTGCATTACGGCCCCCCCGAGCTGGCGGGCGAGCGCGACCGCCGTACCTGGACGCAGCACCTGCACGATACGGTCGATCAGTTGCGCAAAGCCTGAGCTGGCGCTCTGGGGGCAGGGGGTGGTTTCCGTGGGCAAAAGCGTGCATATTCCACGTTTGCAGCAGCGCGGTCTGCACATCCGATCTCTATTGCACGCAATTTCCCGTATCGTCCGCGTCTTTCGCCTGCAAGCGCTTGCAAATGCGTGGGCAGGCTCATCCACACTGCCGGGAGGGCACCATGAACCTGATTGAGCGCGCCAAGAGCATTCTTCTGCAACCCAAGGACACCTGGGTCACCATTGAGGCCGAGAGCACCGACGCCGCCACCCTGTACACCCGCTACGCCATGATTTTGGCCGCCATTCCGGCAGTCTGCGGTTTCATTGGCATGTCGCTGATCGGTTTTGGGGGCTTTGGCGTCACCATCCGCGTGCCCTTTGTCTCGGGGCTGGTGAACATGGTGGTGTCGTATGTGCTCAGCCTCGTGGGCATCTTCGTGCTCGGGCTCATCATCGATGCGCTGGCCTCCACCTTTGGTGGCCAGAAAAACTCCATCCAGGCCCTGAAGGTGGCGGTGTATGCCAGCACGGCGGCCATGCTGGGCGGGGTGTTCAGCCTGCTGCCTGCGCTATCCATGCTGGGCCTGCTGGCGGCTTTGTACTCCATCTACCTGCTCTACACCGGCCTGCCGGTGCTCATGAAAAATGCCCCCGACAAGTCGGTGGTCTACACCGTGGTGGTCATCATCGCGGCCATTGTGATGGGGGTGGTCATCGGCGCCGTCAGTGCGCTCTTCCTGCCCCGTGGCGGAGCGATGTTTGGCGGGGCCGATGCGCCCGCCATCACGATGAATACGCCGGGCGGCAAGGTGTCCATCGACACCGCCGGCCTGGAGGCCGCAGGCAAGAAGATGGAAGAGGCTGCGCGCAAGATGGAAGAAGCGCAAAAGAGCCAGGACCCCGCCGCCATTGCCGCGGCTGCTGGTGATGCCGCCAAGGCCGCCGCAGGTGCGCTGGGGGGTGGCCAGGCCATTGCGGCGCAATCGCTCAAGGCGGCACTGCCCGAGAAGCTCGCCGGCCTGCCGCGAACGGGCTTTGATGTGCAGGACGGTGCCGCCCTGGGCCTGCCCACCAGCCAGGCCAGTGCGCAGTACGGCAGCGATGACAAGCAGGTGCGCCTGGAGATCGTGGACATCGGCGGCCTGGGGCAGATGGCGGTCATGGCCATGGGCATGGCCCAGGGCGAAAAAGAAGACCCAACGAGCGCCGAGAAGACCTGGCAGGAGGGTGGCCGCACCCTGCACCAGCGCTATGAAAAGGACGGCAGCCATGCCGAGTTCAAGACCATCCTGAAAAACGGCCTGGTGGTCAGCATTGAGGGCGACAACATGGGCGTGAAGGATCTGCGGGGCTTCATGTCGCAGGTGGATCTCAATGCCCTGGAAAGCCTGCAGCGCAAGGGAAAATCCTGAAGACTGCAGTGCGCCGTGGCGCCATGGGGTATCAAAAATAATAGCAACCAGCGCTTTGTGGATAAGCGCTAGAGCCTATTTTGGCTTAGATGGTGGTTCCCTGTTCGCGGGGGAACGTCACCACATGGTCCACCTGGGCGCGGATGCCTATCCATTCGCCCAAGGCGTGGTCATGGTGGCTGGGCACATGCGCCAGCACCGTGTGGCCGCTGGCCAGGCGCAGCGTGTACAGAAACTCCGAACCCCGGAACGACTTGCGCACGATCTGCGCCTGCACGGGGGCATGGTCGTCGTGCACGATGTCATCCGCACGCAGCAGCACATCACATTCGCCACCGGGGTAGCTGCTGGGCAGGGGGCATTCCTCCAGGTCGGTCAGCTCGCCCAGCGGCGTCTGCGCCACCACGTTGTTGCCGCGCTGCAGCAGCGTGGCAGGGGCGAACACGCCATGGCCGATGAAGTCGGCCACAAACCGTGTGGCGGGGCGGTGGTACAGCGTGTACGCATCGTCCCACTGGTGCAGATGGCCTTCGTGCATCACGCCGATCACGTCGCCAATGGCAAAGGCCTCGAACTGGTCGTGCGTCACAAACAGGGCTGTGGCGCCAGCGGCTTTCAGAATGCCGCGCACCTCGTGGGCCAGGCGCTCGCGCAGGTCCACGTCGAGGTTCGAAAAAGGCTCGTCCAGCAGCATGAGCTGCGGGCGTGGTGCCAAGGCCCGCGCCAGGGCCACACGCTGCTGCTGCCCGCCAGAAAGCTCGTGCGGAAAACGGTTCTCGCTGCCCTCCAGCCCCACCAGCTGCAGCACCTCGGCCACGCGCGCGGCCTGCTCGGCACGGGGCAACTGGTGGATGCCAAACGCCACGTTGCGGCCTACCGACAGGTGCGGGAACAGCGCGTAGTCCTGGAACACCATGCCAATGCGCCGCAGCTCGGGCGGCACGCTCAGCGTGGCGCTGCTGACCACACTTTTGGTCAGGCGGATCTCGCCGCCCGTCACGGGCTCCAGCCCTGCCACAGCGCGCAGCAGCGTCGTTTTGCCGCAGCCCGAGGGGCCGATCAGCACACCGATATCGCCTGCATGCAGGCCCAGCGTGACGCCTTCCACCGCCGCGTTGGGGCGGCCTGCGTAGCGCACTTCGAGTTGGGAGACCTCTAGAAACATCGCTTGATTCTAGGCGGGCAGGGACGAATGCTTAAAATTCGCATTTGCATTCCTGATCGTTGCCCGGCCTGAGCCTGCCAGCGGGTGTGCGCTTTCTTACTTTGCCGAGCCACTCGCCTTGCGCCGCACGCCATTTTCTGCCCTTCGCACCATCCCTTTGATCCTGTTCGCGGGGTTTCTGGCGCTGCCCGTGCTGGCCGTGCTCGCATCGTGGTTGCCCGTGGGGCAGGGCGATGCGCAGGCGGGCGCCATCCTGCGCGAGATGGCGGCCACCGTGTTGCCTGGCTATGTGTGGACCACCTTGTGGCTGAGCGTGCTGGTGGCCCTGGGCGCGGCCATTGTGGGCACAGGCACGGCAGCAGCGGTGACGCTGTTTGATTTCCCGGGCCGCCGCACCTTCGAGTGGCTGCTGCTGCTGCCCCTGGCCATGCCTGCGTATGTCACCGCGTATGCCTACACCGACTTTCTGCAGTTCAGCGGCCCGCTGCAGGTGGGTCTGCGCAACACCTTTGGCCTGGAAGGCCGCCTGCTGCCCGAGGTGCGCAGCCTGGGCGGCGCGGTGTGGGTGTTCATCTTTTCGCTGTACCCGTATGTGTACCTGCTGGCGCGCACAGCGCTGGGCGAGCGTGCCGCGCACCTCATGGAGGCCGCGCGGCTGCTGGGCGCTCCGCTGTCGCGCCGCATCCGCGCCGTGGCGTTGCCCCTGGCACGCCCAGCAGTCGCTGCAGGCGTTGCGCTGGTGCTGATGGAAACGCTGGCTGACTTTGGTGTGGCCAGCTATTTCGGCATCCAGACCTTCACCACCGGCATCTACAAGGCCTGGCTGTCGATGGACAACCGCCTGGCCGCCGCGCAGCTGGCCACCATGCTGCTGGTGGTGGTGATGGCGCTGCTGCACCTGGAACATCGCGCGCAAAAGCGCATGCGTTTCGCCACAGGCGGCGGGCGCGCAGGCTCGGCCGAGGCACAACCCCTGGCGCTGCGCGGCGCACGCCGCTGGGCCGCCTGGGTGGTGTGCGCGGTGCCGGTGGTGATGGGTTTTGTCGCCCCGGTTCTCTTCATGCTGCGCCCGCTGGCGGCCGACTGGTCGGTGCTGCCGTGGGAGCGTTTCATGGAATGGGCCTGGCACAGCGTGCGCCTGGGGGGCATCACCGCCGTGCTGGCCGTGGTCATCGCCCTGGCGCTGGCATTTGCAGTGCGCCGCCAGCCGGACGCCATCACACGCGGCGTGGTGCAACTGGCCAGCGTGGGCTACGCCGTGCCGGGCGCCGTCATTGTGGTGGGCCTGCTGCTGCCCGTGGGCTGGCTGCAGGCGGCCATGCCGCAGTGGGGCGTGGGCGCGCTGGTCACGGCCACGGCGTTGGGCATCGTATGGGCGTACCTGGTGCGGTTCTGCGCGGTGGCGCTGCAGTCCATTCAGAGCGGATACGCGCGAATTCCCCCCAGCCTGGATGACTCTGCTCGCATGCTGGGCATGGGCAGCGTGGGCCTGATGGCGCGCGTGCATGGGCCGCTGCTCAAGCGGTCTACCGCTGCTGCCGCGCTGCTGGTGTTTGTGGACGTGATGAAGGAGCTGCCCGCCACCATGGTGCTGCGCCCCTTCAACAGCGACACCCTGGCCGTGGTGGCCTACCAGCTGGCGCGCGATGAGCGGCTGGGTGAGGCGGCGTTGCCGTCCCTGGCGCTGGTGGCCGTGGGGTTGGTGCCGGTGATCTTGCTGAGCCGCACGCTGCGCAGCCGGGGGTGACCTGCGCTGAGGCATCCCGCTCCCGTCCAACAAAAAGCCGCCCGAGGGCGGCTGGCAGTGCGCTGCTGTGAGCGGACCCTTTTCATTCGCTCCAATCGGAGTGCTTCTCGCACAGCTTGTTGGTTTCCTTGCCCTTGCGGGTTTCGGCGAACTTCACGAGGTTGCCCTTGAAATCTTCGGGCGTTTCGTTCCACATGCAGGTGCACCAGGCCTGGGCCTTGGTTTGGCCCTTGATAGGGCTGGGCTCGTTGCCACCCTCGTAGACGGTGGCAGAGTAGCTCAGGCACTGCCGGTATTGCGCGTCGCCTGCAGGTGGGCGGTTGTAGTCGGTGGCGGCCCAGGCCGAAGTGCCAGCGGCCAACAGGAGGGCGGCGCCAGTGATGGTGCGGATCAGTTGCATGGGGAAAATCTCTGCGAGGGATGGAGCCCCCGCACGCCCGGGATGGACGTGCGGTGGGTGAAGCCCAGTGTAGTTGTTTGAAACAAAAAGTATCAAACAAAAAATGACGGCTCAGCCACCTGTCGTAGGCAAGACACGGGCGCGCCTGCGGCGGCCCTGTCCGGCAAGCTGCGACGCCGGGCCCGCTGCGAATGCGAACTTGGCGCCCAGCCGCCGCAATCCAATGACCACCCCCGTCGCGCTCAGCAACGTACCGCCCAGGCTCAGCACAATGAGAACGATGTCCCACAGCGGGCGCCGCTCCAGCAGTGGCAGCCAGTCCCAGCTGTGCAGCATGGAGAACAGCCAGCGGCTGGTACGGCGATAACTGTCGGTGCGGCCGAGTACGGCGCCGGTGTGGGGGTCGATGTGGACCCAGGTGGCATGGGGGTCGTCAAACACCAGGCGCAGCGCGGGCAGGGGCTTGTCGCCCCCACCCGTCATGGTGTGGGTGGCGCGGTCGTAGTAATGCAGGTCGTAGGCGGTCAGCGTTTCGGTGCGCACCACGGCGTGGGGCAGCAGGCGCGCTGCGGCCTCGGCCACCGCGCCTGGGGGCCACTGGTGGGGTGCGGCGGTGGTCGCATCGAGCAGCGCGGGGGCGCCGGTCGGGCTGTACGCAAGTACCAGCGGGTGGCCCGCGCTTTGCACCCAGCGCAGCTCCCGCGTGTTCGGCGAAACGCCTGACAGCAAAGCCTGCACGGCGGCGGCTTGCGGGGGCAACACCAGCGGGCCGCCGTTCATGGCCTGCTGGCGCAGTGGCGCGGCGCCGCTGTCAAAAATCTTCCATGGGTTCATGGACATGAGGCCGCTGAAGATCCAGGTGAATGTGATCAGCGCAAACACCAGCCCGAACACATGGTGCCAGCGCATCATGAAACCCCGGTAGGGCGTGCGCGAACCGGTCTTGTACCGGCCCTGGAAGCGCCAGCGCAGCACACCCACCACGGTGCCCGTCAGCGTGAGCACGATGCCCGCAATGGACAGCCAGTTGACGATGTCCGTCCAGTAGCCGTTGAAGACATTGCCCCGGAAGGGGTAGAGCCAGTGGATCCAGGCGCCTGCGTAGTTCCAGGCGCGCTCCTGCAGCGGCGCATCGCGCACCACCTCGCCCGTGCTGCCCGACACATACACCACGGTGCCCGCGCTGTCGCTCAGGTGCAGGCGGTGCAGGGGGCGGTGCACGTCGAGCGCGCGCGAGTGGGTGAAGGCGTCTTCGTCGATCGTGCCCAGGTGTGCGATCCGTGCGCCGGGCTCCTGCGCGAAGGCGCGAGCCGAAGCGAGGGCGTGCTCGGCGTCTACGCGCTGCAACCGTTCGCCCGTGAGGGCGTCGATGACCGCAGGCGCTGGCGCCCTGCTTGGGCGTGGTACGGAGTCTCCGGCAGGGGCGGCGGGAACCACCATGTACACCGCGCGCGCGCCGCTGGCCACGGCGAGCCTCAGGTCCTGCAGCGGGCCTGTCAGGCCTGCGTGCGCCAAGGCGTCAGCGGGCTCCAGCAGAGGCTCTGTGCCCAGCGTTGCGCTGCGCAGCGGCGGCAGGTGGGCCAGCCGCTCGGCCTGCGTGAGCTTGGGGTAGCCCACGTACATCATCACTACGCCCGAGAGGAACCACATGGCGAAGAAGGCGCACAGCAGCACGCCCAGCCAGCGGTGGACGAGGTACAGCCAGCGTTTGGCGTGTGGCATGTCCGGTTCCTTGCCTGCGTCAGAACGCGGTGTGCAGTGTCACGTCCAGCGTGCGCGGTGCGCCCAGGTAGACCTGGTCGCGCGTCTCTGCAGCGTAGATGCGGTCGGTGGCGTTGCGCACGCGGGTGGTGAGCGTAGTGGTCTTGTTGACCTTCCAGGCCAGGCCCAGGTCCAGCAGCGTGTACGACGGCCAGAACTTGGTGTTGGCTGCGTTGCCGTACACCTTGCCCACATGGCGCACGCCCACGCTGGCCGTGACGGTGGGCGTGATCGCGTACGAGGCCCAAAGGTTGGCCACCTGCTGCGGAACCAGTTGGGGCACATTGCCCGCGCGCGAGACACCGCCCTGCACATAGTTCTCGTACCGCGCGCGGGTCAGCGCCAGGTTGCCCTGCAACTGCCATTGCGGCGTGGGCCGAATGCCAGCCGACAGTTCGACGCCCTTGGACGACTGTTCGCCCACCAGCACCGTGAGGTTGGGGTTGGACGGGTCTTGCGAGGCGATGTTCTTGCGGCGGATGTCAAAGGCCGCCACCGTGGCGCTGCCCTTGCCGTCCCAGAAGTCGAACTTGCTGCCCACCTCGACCTGGCGGCCCGTGGTCAGTTCGCTGTTGTTGCGCACATCGGCAAACGAGGCAGAGGCCAGCGAGCCCGAGGGTGGGTCGGCCGCGTTGGAGGCCTGCGCATACAGGTTGGCGCCGGGCGCAATGTCCCACACCACGCCCAGGCGGCCAGTGGTGGGGCTGTAGCTGCGGCTGAAGGTGGCGGGCGCGGTGGCTGTGACGGCGCGGCGGTTCACCAGGTCGAGATCGATGCGCTCGTGCCGCAGCGCGGTGACGACGTTCACGCCGGAGGCCACCAGGGTGCGGTTTTCCAGGTACAGCGCGGTGTTGGTGATCTTGTTGTCCTTGTCAGGGTTCAGGACGGGTGACATGCCGGGAATGTCGAAGAAGTTCTCGGTGGAGAAGTGGTACGGGTTGACCGTGCTCACGGTGACCGAGGGGCCGAACGGGAAGCGCGTCTGCTTGTTCACGCTCACGTCCAGGCCAAAGGCCCAGTCGCTCTTTCGGCCCGCGAGCTGGCCTTGGTACGTACCCTCCAGCCGGTCGCCCACGAGCTGTTGGTCGTGGCGTTGCAACAGCGGGGACGTGCGCGTGACCGCCGTGTTGGTGGCATTGAAGGTGTAGGTCTCCACGTTGCGGTAGTCGCGCAGGGCGTCGTACACGTAGAACGTGTTCTTGAGCTGCAGCGCATCCGACACACGCCATTGCGCCACCGAGCGCAGCCATTGCACGCGCTGCTCGTACATGCCGTCGGCGCTGTTGTAGTTCTTGAAGCGCGTGCCCGGGTCGATGGCCAGCGCGCCCACGGCGGGATTGAGCACCGGCGTGCCCCAGTACGGGCGGTCCACGTGGTCCTTCTGGTATTCGTAGGCCAGTGTGTGCGTGAAGTCGCCGCCCAGGTCCGACAGCAGCGAGGTCGCCAGTTGGGTGGACTGTGTTCTGGTGCCTTCGATCCAGCTGCCTGCGTTGCGGTGGTTGATGTCGATGCGCGCGTAGTGCGCAGGGCCTGCGCTGCCATCGCCGCCTGCAATGCGGCGGTTCAGGCCTACCGACACTTCCTTCAGGTCGTAGGAGCCCAGGCGCAGCTGGCCCTCGGTGAAGTCGCTGCGCTCGGCCGTCTTGGTGATGTAGTTGATGGAGCCGCCCACGCCGCCCGATCCGTACAGAAAACTCGACGCGCCGCCGATGGCCTCGACCCGGTCGTAGATCCAGCTATCGACCGCGCGTGTGGCGCTGCCGTACTGCGGGTTGATGCCGTTGTACAGCTGCGCGACCGAGTTGCTGGTGAAGCCCCGGTAGTGCGCGGACATGGAGCCCGGCGCGTTGTGCGCCACCACGCCCGGCACGGCGCGCAGGATTTCCTGCGTGTCCTGTGCGCCGCGTGCGTCGATGGTGGCGCGATCCACCACGGTGACGGAGGCCGGGTTCTCGCGCGCCGTCAGGCCCAGGCGGCTGCCGGTGTCCACGGGTGTGTCCAGGTTCAGCTTGCCGTTGGGGGATGCGGCGGTGTCCACCACGTCCACGGCCTTGAGCGTGGGCGTGGTGGTCTGGGCAGGGACGGAGAGGGAGGCCAGCGCGCAGGTGGCGAACACGCCCCAGCACGAAGGAGAAAGAGGCAGGCGCGGAGAGCCCGCAGCATGGCGGGAGGAGGAGTACGAACGGGACATGAAAACGCTCTTGTCTTGAGGCGACAGCGCAACCAGGCCCGCGTGGAGTGCACGCAGGGCTGCGCGGTCTGGAAACCAGCGGGAACAAGGCAGCGCCCGACCACCAGGTACGGGGTACTGCCAACAGGCATCAGATCAAGAGCGCGATGGGGGCCCGCGTGCGGGCAGGGGGGCTGCCGTGGCCGCTGCGATGCGGGCGGCCTCGACGGGCTGCAGCGCATGGGCCAGGGGGTGGGGTGGCAGCACGGCGGCTACCGGGGTGGGGGGCGGCGCGCTGGGAGTGGCGCACAAGGGGCAGTCCATGCCCATGGCGCCCATCTCCACCGTGCCATCGTCGGTCTGCACCAGCAGCTTGATGGCGCCGGTGCCCGAGCAGATCACTTCGAAGGATTGCGGGTTCACCAGCGGCGATGCAATCGCCACCCCCATCGACGCCACGAACCATGCCAGCACCCACAGGCGCAGCGCGGCAAAGGTTGTTCGTGGGAGGGCGGTCATGGGGCGCGATGATACTGCGGCCACACAGCGGTGCGAGGCGATTTGCTATAAATGTTATAGCGTTACTCGCTTTCTGCATCGGCGCCAGGGCCGGATTTTGTGGCAATTTGACGCAGGGCAAGCACCGTGGCTGCTGGCGCCGCCGCGTCGGCGGCGGCGCCAGGTTCAGGCCTGGGTGTAGGCCGTCTTGACCGTGGTGTAGAACTCGGCCGCATACCGGCCTTGCTCGCGCGGGCCGTAGCTGCTGCTCTTGCGGCCGCCAAACGGCACGTGGTAGTCCACGCCCGCCGTGGGCAGGTTCACCATCACCATGCCGGCCTGGGCGTGGCGCTTGAAGTGCGTGGCGTGCTTGAGGCTGGTGGTGGCGATGCCGCTGGCCAGGCCGAAGGGCGTGTCATTGGCCATGGCCAGCGCTTCCTCGTAGTTCTTGGCGCGCAGCACGCTCACTACGGGGCCGAAGATTTCTTCGCGGTTGATGCGCATGCCGGGCGTGGTCTCGGTGAACAGGGCGGGGCGCAGGTAGTAGCCGGGCGCGCCGTCGGCGTTCTTCTCCAGGGCTTCGCCGCCGTAGGCGAGCTTGGCGCCCTCCTGCTGGCCGATGCCGATGTATTCCAGGTCTTGCGCGAGCTGGCGGTCGTCCACCACGGGGCCGATGTCGGTGCCGGCCTTGCGGGCGTCGTCCACCTTCAGGGTCTTCATTTTCTCGACCATGGCGGCCACGAAGCGGTCGTGGATGCCTTCGGTCACGATCAAGCGGCTGCTGGCGGTGCAGCGCTGGCCGGTGGAGAAGAACCCGCTGTTGATGGCGGCGCCCACAGCAACGTTCAGGTCGGCGTCGTCCAGCACCACAAACGGGTTCTTGCCGCCCATCTCCAGCTGCACCTTGGCACCGCGCGGCACGCAGGCGGCGGCCACACGCTGGCCCGTGCCGACGGAGCCGGTAAAGCTCACGCCCGCAATGCGCTCGTCTTCCAGCAGCACGGCGCCCACATCCGAGCCCCGGCCCATCACCAGGTTGAACACACCGGCAGGCAGCCCTGCGCGGTGCAGGATGTCGGCCAGCGCCCAGGCGGAGCCGGGCACCACCTCGGCGGGCTTGAACACCACGCAGTTGCCATAGGCCAGGGCCGGGGCGATCTTCCAGGCCGGAATGGCGATGGGGAAGTTCCACGGCGTGATGATGCCGATGGTGCCCAGCGGCTCGCGTGTGATCTCGATGCCCACGCCAGGGCGCACGGACGGGATCATCTCGCCGCCGGGGCGCAGCGCCTCGCCGGCAAAGAACTTGAAGATGGCAGCGGCGCGGCCCACTTCTCCGATGGCTTCGGGCAGGGTCTTGCCTTCTTCGCGGGCCAGCAGGTCGCCCAGCTCGGCCTTGCGCGCGATGATCTCGTTGCCCACGGCGTCCAGGATGTCAAAGCGCTGTTGGGGCGTGGACATGCTCCATGCGGGGAACGCCGCGTGGGCTGCCGACACGGCCTCCAGCGCCTGCTCGCGGCTCGCCACGGCGTAGTCGCCTATCACATCGCGCGTGTCGGACGGGTTGGTGTTCTGGTAGGTGCGAACGCCGTCAGTCCAGGCGCCGCCAATCAGGTTTGCATGCATGGTGGTGGTGTGGTGGTGAAGAAGAGGGTGTTGAGAAAAAAAGGGGCGGTTGCATGCCGAGTGCGCAGCGCAAACTGGCGCTGCACCCAGGAAGGATGTCTTTCAATGTGCGCTGAGGGCTTTACGACAGACAACTCCTGGTGGTTTGAACGGCGCCGCAGCCCCGAACGCGCGAAAGCATTGCAACATTTCGTTGTATGTCATCGTACAACATAAGAAGTCCCCTGGGGTGTCGGGTAACTACTGATGGGACAACCGTGTACCTCACCTTGGCCATGATTCCCCAGGGTTCATGAAGGAGTGACTCGGCTGGGGTGATTCAGCCCGCTTCGGCCTGCGCGCGCCGCCGACGTTCGCGGCTGTTGGCCAGGTGGGTGCGCATGGCGGCCCGTGCACCGTCGGGGTCCTGCCCCACGATGGCGTCGTAGATGCTTTCGTGTTCGCCGTTGACACGGCGCAGGTACTGGCGCCGCTCGTCATTGGCCGAATCCATGGCGGCCAGGCGGGCGCGCGGGATGATCATGCTGCCCAGCGTGCCCATCAGTTCGGCGAAGTGGCTGTTCTGCGTGGCACGTGCGATTTCCAGGTGGAACTGGAAGTCCGCCGCCACCGCGTCGCGGCCCGCATCCACGGCGGCTGCCACGGCGTCCAGCGCCTCGCGCATGGCTTTCAGGTTGGCCTCGGTGCGGCGTTGCGCGGCCAGCGCGGCGGCTTCAGTTTCTACCCCAATGCGCAGCTCCAGTACGGCAATCACGTCACGCAGGGTGCTGAACTGGTCGGGGGTGATCTTGAAGCCGGGCGCCTGCCCCAGCCCCAGCACAAAGGTGCCGATGCCGTGCCGCGTTTCCACCAGGCCAGAGGCTTGCAGCTTGGAAATCGCCTCGCGCACCACGGTGCGGCTCACGCTGAACTCGGCCATGATGGCGGCCTCGGTGGGCAGCTTGTCGCCCAGGGCCAGGCGGCCGTCGCGGATGCGGTCTCCCAGGGATTCGACAAGCTCCAGGGCCAGTGTGCGGGGCTTGCGGCGAAGCGGGGTATCGGTGGTCATTTCTTGGTGTTATCCCTATGGGGCGCCGGGGGCAGAAGCAGTACATTGCTTTTCGTTGTACGACAACTGATGACGTTCAACGGAATCTGTTGCCACTGTACCAAGAACCTCTGCCTTTGTAACCGCCATGCCTTGCCATCCGACGCCTATTCGTTTCCAACGCCTGCTATTGACCGGAGCTGCCGGAGGCCTGGGCCAGGAATTGCGTGCACGCCTGAAAGCCTACTGCGCCACCTTGCGGTTGTCTGATATCGCGAACCTGGGCGACGAAGGCGCAGGGGAGGAGCTGCGCCCCGCACGCCTCGAAGACGCGGGCGCCGTGCTCAGCTTGCTGGAGGGCGTTGATGCCTTGGTGCACCTCGGGGGCGTCTCCACCGAGCAGCCCTGGGAGCCCATCCTGCAGGCCAATATCGTGGGTGTCTACAACCTGTATGAAGCGGCGCGCAAGCAAGGCGTCAAGCGGGTGGTGTTTGCCAGCTCCAACCACGTCACCGGTTTTTATCGCCAGGACGAAGTGGTGGGCCCCAACGACCCGGCCCGGCCTGACGGCCTGTACGGCGTGTCCAAAGCCTTTGGCGAAGATTTGTCGCGCTTCTACTTTGACCGCTATGGCATTGAAACCGTGTGCCTGCGCATTGGCTCATCGTTCCCCGAGCCGCGCAACCGCCGCATGCTGGCCACCTGGATGAGCTACGACGACCTGGAGCGCCTCGTCGTTGCGAGCCTCACGGCACCGGTGGTGGGCCACAGCATCATCTACGGCATGGGCGACAACACCACCACTTGGTGGGACAACACCCTGGCGCGCCACATCGGCTACCGCCCGCAGGACAGCTCCGAGCCCTTCCGCGCCAAGGTGGAGGCGGCCGACCCGCACCCCGACTTGAGCGACCCCGCCGTCATCTACCAGGGCGGTCCGTTCGTGCGCACAGGTCCTTTCGAATGACCCTTGGCGCCGGGATTCCCGTCCATTTCGCATCACTCAAAAACCATTCCACCGGAGACAAACCATGACCTTTCGCCGATCCCTGCTGACTGCCTGCGCCGCCGCTGTGGCCGCGATGGCAATGCTTCCCGTTGCCGCCCAGGCCCAGTCCATGGTGTTGAAGGCGGCCGACGTGCATCCCGCTGGCTACCCCAATGTGGTGGCGGTGGAGAACATGGGCAAGAAGCTTGACGCCGCCACCAATGGCCGCCTGAAGATCCAGACCTTCCCCGGTGGCGTGCTGGGCGGCGAGAAGGAAATGATCGAGCAGACGCAGTTCGGCGCCATCAACATCCTGCGCACCTCGCTCGGCCCGGTGGGCACGGTGGTGCCTGAGGTGAATGTGTTCAACATGCCCTTCGTGTTCCGCAGCCAGGACCATATGCGTGCAGTGATCGACGGCGCCATTGGCGATGAACTGCTGGCCAAGATCAGCGCGTCGCCCGCCAAGCTGGTGGCCATTGGCTGGATGGATGGCGGATCGCGCAGCCTGTACACCAAAAAACCCGTGCGCAGCCCCGCTGACCTCAAGGGCCAGAAGGTGCGCATGATGGGCAACCCGCTGTTCGTGGACACCATGAATGCCATGGGCGGCAACGGCATCTCGATGGGTTACGGCGAAGTGTTCACCGCCCTGCAGACCGGCGTGGTGGATGGCGCTGAAAACAATGCGCCCAGCTTCTTCACCAGCAACCACTACAGCACGGGTGCCAAGTTCTACACGCAGACCAACCACCTGATCATTCCCGAACTGCTGGTGGTCTCCAAGGTCACGTGGGACAAGCTCTCCAAGGACGACCAGGCACTGCTCAAGAAGTTTGGCCGCGAAGCGCAGCTGGAGCAGCGCGCCCTGTGGGACAAGAGCGTGGAGGACTACACCGCCAAGCTCAAGGCAGCCGGTGTGGAGTTCATCAACGTGGACACCAAGGCCTTCTATGACGCCACTGCCCCCGTGCGTGCCAAGTACGGCGCCAACTATGCAGACCTGATGAAGCGCATTGAGGCGGTGAAGTAAGCACTGGATTTGCGTCTTGCGCGGGCGAGCTCCTGGTGGGTTGCCTGCGCCTTTTTTTCTTTGTCTTTCAGACCTGCTTGTATGGACCACCCCTTTTTGCGCTGGATGGACCGGCTCTACCTGGCCACCATTTGGGCGGCCGGCACCGCCATCTTCTTCATGTCGCTGATCATCCCCTGGGGCGTGTTCAGCCGCTATGTGATGGGCACGGGCTCGCAGTGGCCCGAGCCCATCGCCATCCTGCTCATGATGGTGTTCACCTTCATCGGCGCTGCGGCGGCCTACCGTGCGGGCGGGCACATCGCCGTCAACATGCTCACCGAAAAATTGCCCGCCCCGTTGCAGCGGCTGCTGGCGGTGCTGGTGGATCTGCTCATGCTGGTCATCTGCGGCTTTGTGGCCTGGTATGGCACCAACCTGTGCATTGAAACCTGGGGCCAGGGCATTGCGGAGCTGCCCTGGTTGCCCGTGGGCGCCACCTATGCGTCGCTGCCCATCGGCGCGGCCGTCACGCTGCTGTTTGTGCTGGAGAAGATGGTCTTCGGACCGCAGAACCACCGGCGCATCGTGCGCTTTGAAGAACTGACGGAAGGCGCCTGATCATGGATACCTTGGTACTGCTGGGCACGTTCTTCGTGCTCATGATGATCGGTGTGCCGATCGCCTATTCGTTGGGCCTCTCGGCCCTGGTCGGTGCGTTGTGGATTGACCTTCCGCTCGATGCCGTGATGATCCAGGTGGCCTCTGGCGTCAATAAGTTCTCGCTGCTGGCTATTCCGTTCTTCGTGCTCGCTGGCGCCATCATGGCCGAGGGTGGCATGGCGCGGCGTCTGGTGGCGTTTGCGGGCGTGCTGGTGGGCTTTATCCGGGGCGGGCTGTCGCTGGTCAACATTCTGGCGTCCACCTTCTTCGGCGCCATCTCGGGCTCGTCGGTGGCTGATACGGCGTCCATCGGCTCGGTGCTGATCCCCGAGATGGAAAAGAAGGGTTACCCGCGCCCCTTTGCCACGGCAGTCACCGTGAGCGGTTCGGTGCAGGCCATCCTGATTCCGCCCAGCCACAACGCGGTGTTGTATTCGCTGGCCGCAGGTGGCACGGTCTCAATTGCTGCGTTGTTCATGGCCGGTGTGCTGCCGGGGCTGCTCATGGGCCTCACGCTCGCGGCGTTGTGCCTGTTCACCGCGCACCGTGAAGGCTACCCCAAGGGCGAGGTCATCCCGCTCAAGCAGGCGCTCAAGATCTGTGTGGAGGCGCTGTGGGGCCTGATGACCATGGTCATCATCCTGGGCGGCATTCTGTCGGGCGTTTTTACGGCCAACGAGTCGGCGTCGATTGCGGTGGTGTGGGCGTTCTTCGTGACCATGTTCATCTACCGCGACTACAAGTGGCGCGACCTGCCCAAGCTGGTGCACCGCACCGTGAAGACAGTCACGGTGGTGATGATCCTCATCGGCTTTGCGGCGGCCTTTGGCTACCTGATGACGATGATGATGATCCCGATGAAGGTCACAGCCTTCCTCACCAGTCTGTCGGACAACAAGTACGTCATCCTCGCCATGATCAACATCATGCTGCTGCTGCTGGGCTGCCTGATGGACATGTCGCCGCTCATCCTGATCCTCACGCCCATCCTGCTGCCCGTGGTCAAGCTGTTGGGTGTGGACCCGGTGCACTTCGGCATGATCATGATGGTCAACCTGGGCATTGGCCTCATCACGCCGCCCGTGGGCACGGTGCTCTTCACCGGTGCTGCCGTGGCCAAGCTGCCGCTCGGTGTGGTTACCAAGGCCATGATGCCGTTCTTTGTGGCGCTGTTTGTGGTGCTGCTGATGGTGACCTACGTGCCCGCCATCTCGCTGTGGCTGCCCCGAGCGATGGGACTGTGAAGAAATGAAGCACCCCCTGAGTCGCCTTCGGCGCCTTCCCCCTCAAGGGGGACGACGCCCTCACTGCGGGGCGGCCCTTGCTCGGCGCCTCTGGCCTAGTCCCTGCTCGTTCCATCGGCCGAGGGTAGTGGGCAGCTCCGTGGTGCACTGAAATGGTTACACACACGATGGCTACCGATACCCTGGTATTTGTCTCCTGCGCTGACAGCGGTGAGTTGCATGGGCTCCGTCTGGCGTCGGATTCGGGGCAGCTGCGCACCGAGCAGGTCCTGGCGCTGGGCGGGCAGCTCATGCCCATGGCGCTCAGCCCGAACGGCACCCGCCTGTATGTGGCGCGCCGCAGCGACCCGCTGGCCGTGGTCACCCTGGCGGTGGATGCGCGCGCGGGTTGCGCCGAGGTGTTGAGCGAGGCCGCGTTGCCCGCCAGCATGGCCCACCTGGCCACCGATAACACGGGGCGCTGGCTGCTGAGTGCTTCCTACGGTGCGGACTTGGTCGCGGTGCAGGCCATCGCTGCCGACGGGGTTGTCGCTGCGGGGCGTGGTGCCACCACGTACGCCACCGGTCGCCACGCCCACAGTGCGCTGGTCAGCCCCGGCAACCGCTTCGTGCTGGCCGCCTCACTGGGGGGCGGGCAATTGCACCGTTACCGATTCGACGCCGCCACGGGCGCGCTGCAACCCACCGACCCTGCGGTGTTCGCCCTGCCAGCAGGCACAGGTCCCCGGCACTTGCGCTTCAACGCGCGGGGCGACCGCATCTATCTGCTGGGTGAGCTGGATGCCTGCGTGCATGTGCTGGCCTGGGACGAAGCCAGCGGAGGCCTGGAGCTGCTGCAAAGCCTGCCCACATTGCCACCGGGCTTTGCAGGCCCGGCCTGGGGCGCAGACCTGCACCTGAGCGCTGATGGCCGCTGGCTGTACACCAGCGAGCGCAACAGCCACACCCTGGCCGGGTTTGCCATCGATGCGGTCACCGGCCTGCTGGCCCCCATCGACCACTGGTCTACGCAACTGCAGCCCCGGGGCTTTGCCATCACTCCGGACGGGCGCCACCTGATTGCCGCAGGCCAGATCAGCCACCGTGTGGGTGTGCACTTGATCGCGCCTGGCAGCGGTGCCCTGACCCAGGTGGCCGAGCACGATGTGGGGCTCAACCCGAACTGGATTACCGTGCTGCCCATGCAGCCTGATGCCTGATACCTAATGAGATTGCATCAATTGACGAGAGACCGCGCCACCGATGAACCGACCCGCCCTCACCATCCGCATGCACCCGGATGACAACGTCGCCATCGTCGCCAACGACGGAGGCCTTCCTGCCGGCACGGTGCTGCCGCCCGGCGTGCCAGGCGCAGGCATCACATTGCGCGACAAGGTGCCGCAGGGCCACAAGGTGGCGCTGCAGGACATGGCCGAGGGAGATGTGGTGCGCCGCTACAACGTGCCCATCGGCTATGCGCTCAAGGCCATCCCGGCGGGAAGCTGGGTGCACGAGCGCCTGCTGCAGATGCCCTCGGCCCGCGCGCTCGAAGGCCTGCCCATGGCCACGGTGAAGCCTCCGGTGCTGGAGCCTTTGACCGGCTACAACTTCGAGGGCTACCGCAATGCCGACGGCTCGGTGGGCACGCGCAACATCCTGGCCATCACCACCACTGTGCAGTGCGTGGCGGGCGTGGTGGCCCTGGCGGTGCGCCGCATCAAGGACGAACTGCTGCCGTTGTATCCGCAGGTTGACGACGTGATCGGCCTGGAGCACACCTACGGCTGCGGCGTGGCCATTGATGCGCCCGACGCCATCATTCCCATCCGCACCCTGCGCAACATCAGCCTCAACCCCAACTTTGGGGGCGAGGTCATGGTGGTGAGTCTCGGCTGCGAAAAGCTGCAGCCCGACCGCCTGCTGCCCCCGGGCAGCTTCCCCATCACCGACGAGCGCGACGCCGCACTCGGACCCGAGACGGTGTGCCTGCAGGCCGACCACCACGTTGGCTTCATGTCGATGCTCGACGACATCGTGCAAAGCGCCAAGCCCCACCTCGCGCGCCTGAATTCCCGTCGGCGCGAGACAATCCCGGCCAGCGAGCTGGTGCTGGGCGTGCAGTGCGGCGGCAGCGATGCGTTCTCGGGCGTCACCGCCAACCCGGCCGTGGGCTTTTGCGCAGACCTGCTGGTGCGCGCGGGTGCCACGGTGATGTTCAGCGAGAACACCGAGGTGCGCGACGCCGTGGAGCAGCTCACCAGCCGCGCCGCCACGCCTGAAGTCGCGCAAGCCATCGTGCGAGAACTCGGCTGGTACGACCAGTATCTTGACCGAGGCCGCGTGGACCGAGCCGCCAACACCACGCCGGGCAACAAGGCGGGCGGACTGTCGAACATCGCTGAAAAAGCCATGGGCTCCATCATCAAGAGCGGCACCGCGCCCATTGCGCACGTGCTGGCCCCCGGCGAGAAGCTGCGGCGCGACCAGCGTGGCTTGGTGTACGCCGCCACGCCCGCCAGCGACTTCATCTGCGGCACGCTGCAGCTGGCTGCGGGCATGAACCTGCATGTCTTCACCACCGGCCGGGGCACGCCCTATGGCCTGGCCGAATGCCCGGTGGTCAAGGTGGCCACGCGCAGCGACCTGGCGCGCCGCTGGCACGACCTGATGGACATCAACGCCGGCAAGATCGCCGACGGCGAGGCCACCATCGAAGACCTGGGCTGGGAGATGTTCCACCTGCTGCTCGACGTGGCGAGTGGCCGCAAGAAGACCTGGGCCGAGCAGTGGAAGCTGCACAACGCGCTGGTGCTGTTCAATCCCGCACCGGTGACCTGAAGTGACACCCCCTGAGTCGCTTCGCGCCTTCCCCCTCTCTCTACGCGCTGCGCGCTACGGGAGGGGGACGCAGCCAGCGCACACAAGCAAAGCGCCGCATCCGCGGTGGGGCGGCCCTTGCGCGGCTGCCCGTGCCTTTGCTGCGCCCTTCGCATGCGTCGGTGGTGGCGCGTAGCGCAACGGATCACTGAAACGGTGGTCTTGCTGGCTGCGTCCTGGGGCTGCAAGCCTCCCCCTCACAGCCCGTCTTTGCACGGGCTGTTTCACTAGAAAGACCAAGAACTCGCATGGGACATCCCCGTTTTTCCGACCCCAGGGTTGTCATCGCGCTGGCGCTGCTGTGTTGCCTGCTCTGGGGCAGCTCCTACCCCGCTATCAAGACCGGCTACGCCTGGTTCGGCATCGCCCGCAATGACATTCCCACGCAGCTGGTGTTTGCAGGCTGGCGCTTTCTGGGCGCGGGGCTGATCCTGCTGGCCTGGGCCGTGGCCACGCGCAAGGCCATCTGGGGGCTGGGCTTTGCGGCCGGGCGCCAGCTGGTGGTGCTGGGCCTGGCGCAGACCACGCTGCAATACGTGTTCTTCTACGTGGGCCTCGCGCACACCACGGGGGTCAAGGGCTCCATCATGAATGCCACCGGCACGTTCTTCAGCGTGTTGCTTGCGCACTGGGTCTATCACAACGACCGCCTGAGCCACGCCAAGCTGTGGGGCTGCGTGGTGGGGTTTGCGGGGGTGATGGTGGTCAACCTGGGGCGCGGCACGCTGGACATGGACTTCACGCTGCTGGGCGAAGGTTTTGTGGTGATCGCCGCCTTCGTGCTGGCCGCTGCGAGCATCTACGGCAAGCAGGTGTCGCAGCGCATGGACTCGGTGGTGATGACGGGCTGGCAACTGGGGCTTGGCGGCGTGGCGTTGCTGGCCATTGGCTGGGGCCTGGGCGGCTCGCTCACGGGCTTTACCTGGGGCACCACCGTGCTGCTGGTGTACCTGGCGCTGCTGTCGTCGGCCGCGTTTTCGCTGTGGAGCATTCTGCTTAAGCACAACCGCGTGAGCCAGGTCACGGTGTTCAACTTCACGGTGCCGATCTTCGGCGCGGCGCTGTCGGCGGTCTTCCTGGGCGAGGCGCTGCTGGAGTGGAAGAACCTGCTGGCCCTGGTGCTGGTGTGCGGGGGCATCTGGCTGGTCACGCGCGATGCTCCCGCCGCATCCGCCACCAAATAGACTCGCAGCCATGGCCTATTCCCTTTCACGCAAAGCGTTTCAGCAAGAGCTTCACGGCCAGCCGACTGACCTCTTCACCCTGCGCGGTGCTGGTGGCCTGCAGGTGGCCGTCAGCAACTACGGCGCACGACTGGTGCAAGTGGCGGTGCCCGACGGGCAGGGCGGCCTCGTTGATGTGGCGCTGGGCTACGACAGCCTGCAGGGCTACCTGGACGGGCAACTCTCCATGGGCGCCCTCATCGGCCGCTGGGCTGGGCGGTTGCGCAGTGGCTTGTTGACTCTGCCCGATGGCGCACAGCGGCAACTGCCCACCAACAGCGGCCCCCACCACCACCATGGCGGGCCCAAGGGCAGCCGCTTTCAGGTGCTTGCGGTGGATGACGTGCAGGCCGATGCGCTCACCCTGAGCCACACCTTTCGCACCGAGGACGACGGCGTGCCGGGCACGCTCCGCCTGCAGCTGCGCCTGCACCTCACCGCCGACAACGCGCTGCACATGGCGTGGACGGGCGAGGCGCTGGACGCCCCCACGCTGCTCAACATCACCGGGCATGCGTTCTTCAACCTGGCGGGCGCTGGCAGCACCCACGGCCACACCCTGCAAGTGCCCGCCAGCCGCTATGTACCGCTGGCGGCTGATGTGTGTCCTAGCGGGTTGGTGCAGCCTGTAGATGCCACGCCTTTCGACCTTCGCGAAGCCCGCAGCGTGGGTGCCGCCGTGGCGGAGCCCAGCGAACAGCTGTCGCTGGCGGGTGGGCTGGACCACTACCTGGTGCTGGATGACCATGTGTGGGACGAAGAGGGCGCGGTGCGGACGCCACCGGTGTCACCCGTCACGCCCTCGCAAGGCCTGCGTCTTGCGGCGCTGCTGAGCGAGCCCCTCACTGGTCGCACCATGGAGGTATGGAGTACCGCGCCCGGGGTGCAGGTTTACGCAGGCCACGGCCTCAAAGCTGATCCGGTGCGCGACCTGGGGCGGGGCGCAGAGCAGGGCGTCTGGCTATGGCAGCCGGGCGACGGCATCTGCCTGGAGCCCATGGAGTATCCCGATGCGCCCAACCAGCCCGGGTTTCCGGTGCGTTGGCTGGCGCCGGGCGACGTGGTGCAGGGGGCCATCGTGTACCGCTTCACCGGGTGAGGCTGGGCGGGACTTGGTGAGGGTTGCGATGACACTGTTCATGTGATTTTTAAGTGATTTTTGCCTCTAGCGCTTATCCAGTAAGCGCTAGTAGCTATTCAATTAATAGCTGTTGATTCGGTCTCAATCCACTGGAAACCGTTGACTGCGCGTAGTCGAAGCGCCGCGCGAAACCTTCATGCGGCGGCAGGTGCGCCATGGGCCTCGCTCTGCAGATGCGCCTGCACCACGGCGGCCAGCCAGTCCATCACCACCCGCACGCGCTGGGGCAGGTGGCGCCGGTGGGGGTAGATCAGCGTCACCGGCATGGGCGGGGCAGGGTGGTGCGGTAGCACCTCCACCAGCAGTCCCCGGTCGATCAGCTCGCGCACGCCCAGCAAAGGCGCCTGGATCAGGCCCAGCCCTGCTGCACAGGCGCCCAGGTAGGCCTCGGCGCTGTTGACGGTGACACGCCCAGCCATGGGGTGAAACTGCGGGCTGCCGTCGTCGCCCATCGTTTCAAATCCGGCGGACTTGGTGCCCAGCGTGCTCACGTAGTGCACCAGGTCATGCTGCGCCAGGTCGGCCAGTGATTGGGGTGTGCCCTTGCGCGCCAGGTAGCCCGGGCTGGCGCAGCTGGCCACGCGCACCAGGCCCAGAGGGCGGGCCACCAGCCCGGGTTCTGCCACCGGGCCCACGCGGATCACGCAGTCAAAACCCTCGCGCACCAGGTCCACGCGGCGGTCTGTGCTGCTCAGCTCCACCTCCAGCAGCGGGTGGCGGGCCAGCAGATCGGGCAACGCGGGCAGCACCAGCTGGCGCGCGATGCCGGTGGACATGTCAATGCGCACGCGCCCGCGCAGCGCCGCGCCATCGGGCTGCTGAAACATGGCCTGCAGTTCGTCCACATCGTCCAGCAAGTCCTTGCAGCGCTCGTAAAAGGCCTGCCCGTCTTGCGTCAGCTGCACGCGCCGCGTGGTGCGGTGCAGCAGGCGCGTGCCCAGGTGGGCCTCCAGCTGCTGCACGGCCAGAGAGGCGCTGGCCTTGGGCAGGCCCAGCACCTGCGCAGCCTGGGTAAAGCTGCTCAGCTCGGCCACACGGGCAAAGATCTGCATGCGGTCTAAAGGGTTCATTGTTCTTCGTGGATGGACAATGAATCATATTTTGCATGGTTTATCTTTGATTGGCACTCCAATAAAGTTCATCTCCAGCCCCGGTCACGCGGTGTGACCGGGCTTCAGACACTGCAAAGGACCCTGCCATGACAAGCGCTTCATCCCTTTCTTCAGCCCCCACCCCCGTCGTTTTGATCACCGGCGGCAGCCGCGGCCTGGGCCGCAGCGCAGCGCTGGCCGCTGCACACAGCGGCATCGACGTGGTGCTGACCTACCGCCATCAGGCCGCCGAAGCCCAGGCTGTGGTGGCCGACATCGAAAAGCTGGGCCGCCGTGCTGTGGCTTTGCCACTGGATGTGGGCGATGTAGCCAGCTTCGAAGCCTTCGCTGCGCAGCTGCAGCAAACCCTGCGCAGCCACTGGCAGCGCGAGCGGTTTGACTTTCTGGTCAACAACGCGGGCATGGGCGTGCATGCGCCCATCACCGAAACCACCGAAGCGCAGTTCGATGCGCTGGTCAACGTGCACCTCAAGGGCGTGTTCTTCCTCACGCAGCGCCTGCTGCCGCTGATGAACGATGGCGGCCGCATCCTGAACCTGTCGTCGGGCCTGGCCCGCTTCGCCTTGCCCGGCTACGCCGCTTACGCGGCCATGAAGGGCGCTATCGAGGTGCTGAGCCGCTACTTGGCCAAAGAACTCGGCCCGCGTGGCATCACCGTGAACGTGGTGGCCCCGGGCGCCATCGAGACTGACTTTGGCGGCGGCGCGGTGCGCGACAACGCGCAGCTCAATGCGTTCGTGGCCGCGCAAACGGCACTGGGCCGTGTGGGCGTGTCGGACGACATCGGCCCGCTGGTCGCTTCGCTGCTGCAACCGGCCACACGCTGGGTGAACGCCCAGCGTATCGAGGCGTCGGGCGGCATGTTCCTGTGAAGCAGAGAACACCCCCCTGAGTCGCTTCGCGCCTTCCCCCCGCTCTCGCATCGCTCCGTGATGCGGGCAGGGGGACGCCACCCGTGCGGCGGGGCGGCCCTTGCACGGTGGCACTGGCGTGGGGCCGTGCGATATCAAAGACTGAGGTAGTTGCCGGGCCGTAGAAAACCAGGATGCGGCACCGATACCCGCGGGTTCATGGCTTACCGACTCCGCCTAAGTTTCGTCTAAGTGTCCGTGCCCACACTGCCTTCCATCGCAACCCTGATTGAAAAGGCAGACACCATGAACAACACGCTTGCATCCACTCCCCGCCGCCTGATCCTGGCCCTGGTGGCCGCGGGCGCTGTGGGCGCCACCGGCGCCGGCCTCATCAGCGGGCACCAGGCCCGCGCGGTCACACCCTCCACGCCCATCGTGGCGCAGACGGCCATGGCCCCGGGCGGTGCGCTGCCCAGCTTTGCGCAGATCACCGCGCAGAACGGCCCGGCCGTGGTCAACATCAGCGTCACGGGCAGCACCAAGACGGCGATGGCCAACGATGACGACGATGACGAGCAACCCGCTGCCCGCCAGGGCCGTGGCCCGCAGATCGACCCCAACGATCCGTTTTACGAATTCTTTCGCCAGTTCGGTTTCCCCGGCGCGGGCCCGCAAGGCCAGCCCAACGTACCCACCCATGGCCAGGGCTCGGGCTTCATCGTCAGCCCTGATGGCCTGGTGCTGACCAATGCCCACGTGGTCAAAGGCGCGAGCGAAGTGGTCGTCAAGCTCACTGACCGGCGCGAGTTCCGCGCCAAGGTGCTGGGCGCCGACCCCAAGACCGACGTGGCCGTGCTCAAGATCGACGCCAAGGATCTGCCCACCGTGCGCCTGGGCAGCACGCGCGAGCTGCAGGTGGGCGAATGGGTGCTGGCCATCGGCTCGCCCTTTGGCTTTGAAAACAGCGTGACGGCGGGCGTGGTCAGCGCCAAGGGCCGCTCGCTGCCCGACGACAGCCTGGTGCCTTTCATCCAGACCGACGTGGCGGTGAACCCCGGCAACTCGGGCGGGCCGCTGTTCAACGCGCGGGGCGAGGTGGTGGGCATCAACTCGCAGATCTACAGCCGCTCGGGCGGCTACCAGGGCGTGTCGTTCTCCATCCCCATCGAGCTGGCCGCCAAGATCAAGGACCAGATTGTGGCCACCGGCAAGGTGCGCCACGCCCAGCTGGGCGTGGCCGTGCAGGAGGTGAACCAGGCGTTTGCTGAATCCTTCCAGTTGGACAAGCCCGAGGGCGCGTTGGTCGCCAGCGTCAGCAAGGGCAGCCCGGCCGAGAAGGCAGGCCTGCAGGCGGGCGACGTGATTCGCCAGGTGAACGGCCAGCCCATCGTGGCCTCGGGCGACCTGCCCGCCTGGGTGGGCCAGGCGCAGCCGGGGCAGCAGGCCAAGCTGTCGGTGTGGCGCCAGGGCAAGCCCTTGGAGCTGACCGCCACGCTGGGCGACGCCAGCGACAAGGCGACCAAGCAGACGCGCAACGACGATGCCGTGGGCAAGGGCCAGCTGGGCCTGTCGCTGCGCCCGCTGGACCCCGAGGAGCGCCGAGAGGTAGGCGTGGCCGAGGGCCTGGTGATCGAACAGGCGCGCGGCCCTGCTGCGGCGGCCGGTGTGCAGCCGGGGGATGTGCTGCTGGCCATCAACGGCGCGCCCGCCAAGAACATCGAGCAGGTGCGCGCGGCAATGGCCAAGGCCACCACGGGCAAGTCGGTGGCGTTGCTGATCGAGCGCGATGGCAACAAGATCTTTGTGCCGGTGCGTTTGGGCTAAGCGGTCCCAAAGGCTCTCCTGGCGTCGTTGTTCCGTCTTGCCGTACTTTCGGTACCGTCTGCGACGAAACGCGTAGGAGAGGAGGCTGTCGGACTTGGAAATCGTCGGCTGCAAATTGGCCGCAGCGGTCCATTTTTTACCGTCTTTTTGCCCCATAGCTCGGCTATGAGGCTGCAAATCCGGCAAAAACTGTCCTCGCTGGGGCCAATTTTCGCTTCGACGCTCCAAGTCCGACAGCCTCCTAGCCAGGACCGCTGCGCTGAGCTTTGTGGTCCTCTGTGATGCGATGCCTGCACGGGCCACTTCGGTGGCCCGATTGATTTCATTGGCTATGCTTGCCCACCATGCGCCTCTTGCTAGTTGAAGACGACCCCATGATCGGCGAAGCCGTGCAAGACCTGCTGCGCGCCGAACACTACGCCGTGGACTGGGCGCGTGACGGCGACGCCGCCGACACTGCATTGCGCACCCAGCCCTATGACCTCGTGCTGCTGGACCTGGGTCTGCCCAAGCGCGACGGCCTGGCCGTGCTGCGCGACCTGCGGGCGCGCAAGAACCGCACCCCGGTGCTGGTGGCCACCGCACGTGATGCCGTGGCCCAGCGCATCGAGGGGCTCGACGCGGGGGCGGACGACTACGTGCTCAAGCCTTACGACCTTGATGAATTGCTCGCCCGCATCCGCGCCCTGTTGCGCCGCGCTGCAGGGCGGGCCGAGCCGGTGTATGAGCACAAGGGCGTGTGCATCAACCCCGCCACGCGCGAGGCCACGGTGAATGGAGTTCCTGTTGTGCTGTCGGCGCGCGAATGGGCGGTGCTGGAGCCGCTGATCGCACGGCCCGGCATGGTGCTGTCGCGCCAGCAGCTCGAGGACAAGCTCTACGGCTGGGGCGACGAGGTGAGCAGCAACGCGGTGGAGGTCTATATCCACGGCCTGCGCAAGAAGCTGGGGCCCGAGCTGGTGCTGAACGTGCGCGGGGTGGGCTACCTCGTGCCGAAGGCATGACCCCCCTGAGCGGCTTCGCCGCTTCCCCCCAAGGGGACGACAGCCTTTGCTGCGGGGCGGCCCTTGCTGGCTGCCCCCGCGCAATCTCCCGCCCTGAGCATGCGGCGGGGATGGATGGATAGAGATGAAGAACGTGCCAACTACCTCCTGGCGCAGCGCGCTGCAGTCCATGCTCCCGCGCTCTCTGCGCATGCGTCTGCTGGTGTTCCTGCTGGCCGCCATCGTGCTGGCCGGCGCAGTGCAGGGCGCACTGGCCTACCGGGGGGCGCTGGACGAGGCCGATGCGCTGTTCGACTACCACATGCAGCAAACCGCACTGGCCTTGCGCTCGGGCCTGCCGGTGGATGCGCAAGGGCTGGGCCCGGGCCTGGACCCCGAGGACGAAAACCACGAATTCATCGTGCAGGTGTGGACCAACGAAGGCCTGCGCATTTTTGAATCCGCCGTGGGCGCGGCCCTGCCGCAGATCGCCGTGCTGGGCTTTGCCAACGTGCAGGCGCGCGGCGGCACCTACCGGGTGTTTTCGATGCAAACGCGTTCGCAGGTGATCCAGGTGGCGCAGAACATGGCCGCGCGGCGCGACATGGCCCGCAGCCTGGCGCTGCGCACGCTGGCGCCGCTGGCCATCATGGCGCCGCTGCTGGTGCTGGCCGTGTGGTGGGGTGTGAGCCGGTCGCTGGCCCCGGTGGAGCGCGTGCGCCGCCAGCTGGCGCAGCGCCAGGCGGATGACCTCTCGCCCGTGAGCGATGCGCAACTGCCCGACGAAGTGCAGCCGCTGGTCAGTGAACTCAACCTGCTGTTCGAGCGCGTGCAGCGCGCCTTTGACGCGCAGGAGCATTTTGTGGCCGATGCCGCGCACGAACTGCGCTCGCCCCTGGCCGCGCTGCGCCTGCAGCTGCAGGGCCTGCAGCGCGCGGGCGATGATGCCGCGCGTGCCGTCGCCATCGAACGCCTGTCGGCCGGCATCGACCGCGCCACGCGCCTGGTGGAGCAATTGCTCACCCTGGCCCGGCAAGAGGCCAGCACCGCCACCACCGAACCCGTGGACCTGCACGCCGTGGCGCAGCTGGCCCTGGCCGACGTGGCCCCCGCCGCGCAGGCGCGCAGCATGGATGTAGGCCTGCTTCACTCCGACGCCGCCAACGTGCCCGTGACCGTGCGTGGTGATGCCGAAGCCCTGCGCATGCTGGCGCGCAATCTGCTGGACAACGCCATCAAGTACACCCCGCCCGGCGGCCGGGTGGACCTGCAGGTGCGCCGCGAGGGTGATGCTGCCGTGCTCACGGTGGAAGACAGCGGCCCCGGCATCGCCCCCGAGCACCGCGAGCGCGTGATGCAGCGTTTTGTGCGCGAAACCTCGGAAGGCGCCCCGGGCAGCGGCCTGGGCCTGGCCATCGTGCAGGCCATTGCGCAAGGCCATGGCGCCACGGTGCAACTCAGCGCTTCGCCGCGTCTGGGGGGACTGCTGGTGACGGTGCGGTTTGGCTGAGGGCTGCTGCTGGAAGTCCCGTTGGGCGCAGGTGGTGTTTGTTGATGGTGCTTCTATTTTGATAGCTATCGGCGCTTGATGAATAAGCGCCAGGGGCCAAAAAAGCTCAAAATATGCAGGCTGCAGGTGTCTGCAGATACCGTCGCCTCTGCGCCAGGCCCTGTGGGCGTGTCGCCGCACAATGCGCAGGCGCCGCATCCATCGCGGGGCACCGTCTTCCGTTGATCCAGAAAGCATCCGCATGCACTTCATCGTTCTCGGCGCAGGCGCCATTGGTTGTTATGTGGGTGGGCGCCTGGCCGCGCACGGCCAGCCGGTCTGCCTGGTGGGCCGTCCGCATGCGCTGGAGCCCATCGCGTTGCACGGCCTCAAAGTCACGGACCTGGATGGCTTTGACCGTACCGTGCCCGTGTCTGCGCTGCAACTGGCACACACACTGGCCGACGCTGCGCCGGGCCCGGACAGCATCATCCTGCTGTGCGTCAAAAGCGGCGCCACCGAATCCGCTGCGCGCGAACTGGCCGACGCCTGTGCGCCGGGAACGCCCGTCATCTCGCTGCAAAACGGCGTTGACAACGTGGCCCGTGTCACAGCCCGGGCGCCGGGCCTGAGTGTTCTGGCGGGCATGGTGCCTTACAACGTGGTGCTGCGCGGCGCCCAGGTGCACCGCGCTACAGCGGGCCATTTGCAACTGCAGCGTGATGCCGTCGCCGAACGCATCGCGCCGGTCTTCAACGCTGCAGGCCTGGCCACCGTGTTGCCCGCCGACATCCGTGCGGTGCAGTGGGGCAAGCTGCTGCTCAACCTCAACAACCCGGTCAATGCGCTGTCCGACCTGCCTCTGCGGCAAGAGCTGCTCGACCGCGACTGCCGCCGCGTCTTTGCTGCCCTGCAAACTGAGGCGCTGCGTGTGATGGCGCGCGCAGGCATCGCACCCGCCCAGGTCACCGCCGTGTCGCCCACGCTGCTGCCCCATGTGCTGCGCCTGCCCAACTGGCTCTTCACCCGGCTGGCAAAACGCATGCTGCAGATCGACGCCAAGGCGCGCTCGTCGATGTGGGACGACCTGGAAGCCGGGCGTGTGACCGAGATTGATGCACTCAGCGGGGCTGTGGTGAGGCTGGCGGCTCAGCAGGGCATGGAGGCGCCGCTGAATGCGCGCATGTGCGAGCTGCTGGGCGGCCCGCGCCAGCGCCTCACGGGCGCGCAGATGCGCAGGGCGTTGGGGCTGTAGTCAGGCAGTTGGAAGCGCGTGGTCCAGCGGCACACGCAGCCCGGTCTTCAGGCTGGCCAGTGCGACCGACGTTCTGAACCGCTTGATGTTGTCATCCCCCTCAAACAGCCGCTGCGTCAGCGCCTCGTAGTCGGCCATCGACGCCACGTTCACCACCAGCAGATAGTCCGCCTCGCCCGTCACGCTGTAGCACTGCTGCACCGCGTCTTCGGCGGCAATGCGCGCGCGCAGGGGAGCGGTGCGGTCGGGACGCTCGTTTTCGAGGTGCGCTTCCAGCACGATGGTCAGCGGTTTGCCCACTTTCACCGGGTCCAGCACGGCCACGTTGGCGCGGATCACGCCGCTGTCTTTCAGCCGCTGGATGCGCCGCTGCACAGCGGGTGCCGACAGGTTGACCGCCTGCGCAATCACGCGCTGGGGTGTGGTGTTGTCGGCCTGCAGGATGTCCAGGATGGCGATGTCAAAGCGGTCGAGTGCTGGGGTGGCGGGCATGGGGCGCCTCGTGGTGGTGAGCGAAAGTTGCGCGCGGGCCCTGAAAATCGAGCAAAAAGCACGCAGGGGTCACACTATATTTTCAACCCATGAGCGCTTCCCTTCTGCACCGTTTTTTCCCATTTCTCGCCGTTCTGGGCTCCGTCACCGCGTTGGGCATTGGTACCTCATGGGCCAAGCACTGGCTGTTTCCGGTGGTGGGGGCGCAGGGCACCACCGCCGTGCGCGTGGGCTTTTCGGCGTTGCTGGTGCTGTTGCTGTGGCGGCCGTGGCGCTGGCATCTGTCGCGGGCCGATGCGCGTGCCGTCATGTTGTACGGCGCAGCGCTGGGGGGCATGAACCTTATGTTCTACATGTCGCTGCGCACCCTGCCGTTTGGGCTGGCGGTGGCCATCGAGTTCTCAGGGCCGCTGGCGGTGGCGATCTGGTCTTCGCGGCGCGCCGTGGATTTTGTGTGGGTGGCGCTGGCCATGGCCGGGTTGGGCATGCTGCTGCCGCTGGGTTTGAACGGCAGCACGCTGGACCCGGTGGGAGTTTTGTATGCCTTGGGCGCGGCGGTGTTCTGGGCGCTGTACATCGTGTTCGGCAAGCGCGCCGGGCACCTGCACGCCGGGCACACGGTGTCGCTGGGCCTCTTGGTGGCGGCGCTGGTGGTGGTGCCGGTGGGCGTGGTACATGCGGGCGCTGCGCTGCTGTCGCCCACCGTGCTGCTCATCGGCTTGGCGGTGGCGGCGGTGTCCAGCGCCATTCCGATCTCGCTCGAAATGATGGCCTTGAAGCGCCTGCCCAAGGAGGCCTTCGGCATCATGATCAGCATGGAGCCTGCGGTGGCTGCTGTGCTCGCCTTGCTGCTGCTGGGCGAGCACCTCAGCGCCATCCAGTGGCTGGCCATTGGCTGCATCGTGGCGGCGTCCATGGGCAGTGCGATGACTGCTGGTCGGCCCTCTGGCGCCGACCGCGCAGCGCCTCAGGCGGCCTGAAATCGCGCACCGCCTGGGCATGTCCAGACCTCCGGGATGGCCATCACGCTGACACCCGGCCGTCGGCAAAGGATGACACGCACAGAGCGCGCTCCGTGGCCAGAATGGGTCTATCTCACAGGAGCCGCCCATGATGCGCACTTCGCCGTTGCCACAATCCAAGGTCGCTGAGGCTGAACGCAAGGTCAGCGCCATCCTGGCCGACCTGGAAGAAGTGACCCATTCAGAGGTCAAAGACATCGCTTTGGAAGACGTGGTGGAAACCGACGCCGCTAGCGGCCAGCCTGCCGTGCACCAGAGCGTCGACATCACCGTACAGCCGCGCGCGCAGCGCAAGTGGCTCACCAAATAACGCAATAGCCCGACGCCCTTGGCTGGGCTGCCAGCCGGTCAACCGGCGGTAGGTCGGCCGCCTTGGCGCAGCTGCAACACCCGTGCAATGAGGTTGGCATACCCTTCGTCTGCCTGCGCCAGCAGCGGTAAACCTGTCTCGCGCACGGCATGGTCCACCGCGTCGGTCCATGCGGGCGTACCGGGCGCCGCCTGTGCGCTGGCCATGGCACCCAGCACCAGTTCTTGCCCCCAGAAGTACACCTGGTCGGCGTGCACGTTGGCCTGCATGCGCTGCACCTCCGCCAAGGTTTGTGGCTCCGCCAGGTACAGCCAGATGTCTGCATACAGGAAGTCAACGGGCGTGCCCTGGGGGTGCCACTGCAGCGCGTCGGCCTGCACCAGCTCTACCTTGCGCGCTGCGGACTCCGGCAGCCCCTCCAGCACGCGGCAACGGCCAAACAGCTCCAGCACATCCCCATCCCGCTCCACCACGGTCACGCGCTCCACCGTGGGCTGCAGCGCGATGTTGGCCGCCACCCAGCCCATGCCCAGGCCCATCACGACTGTGTGGCCCCGCGCATGGCGGCAGGCCAGTTCCTGGCTTTCCACTTCCATCGGCGACAACGACATCCAGGTTTCCCACCCGCCCGCAGCGCTCTGGCGCATCAGCACCGTCGAGCTCGAGGTGACACACGGGCCGCTGTGGTAACCACGGTCCAGCCCCACCCCAGTGCGCTTCATCTGCCACGGCCCCACGGCCCCATCGGGGTATTGCGGCATGTGCCAGTGCGGGGAAAAAACGGGAATCCCCAGCGCCTGCGCCAGTGCGCTGGCGGAGGGCTGTGGGGCAAAGGGAAGGATGGAGGGGGAAGGGGATGCCGACATGGGGTGATCTTAGAACCTGTTCAAGCTCTTTTCGGGGATCGCATTGGAGTGCAATCGGGATGAGTGGATGCAGCGGATGCGCCGCATGGGCTTGTGCCCATGCAAGCAGCCGGGGCTTCCAATCGCCCGATTTCACTCCAACCCTTCGGGCAAGTGCCTTGCCGGGCGGTCTGCAGCGTTGCGGCGCTTGCCAATAGCCGAGCTATTGGCTACGCACCGCGCCTTGCATCCTATCCCGGCAAGGTACTTGTGCGACCCCGAAAAGAGCTTGAACAGGTTCTTAGGTGGGCAAGTGGCGTATTGACTTGAGAAAGTGCGCATCTGCCGGGGCACCGGGCATTGTCCGACAGCCTCACGGTCTGCAGGATGGCGCACACGGCGCTGAGTGGACCCTAAAAGAGAGGGAGATGAAACCGTTTTGTTTTGTCACCCACTTCCCAGGAGACGCACATGCATCCATCCACACTCCCTCATCCGGCCACCCCACCGGTGGATGAAGACCTGGCCGACCAAGCCCGCCCCGGCTACGGCATCCCGTCGCAAGACCCACGATCTGGCGCCCAGACCGCCCTGGAGCCCGAAGACGCAGAGCGCGAGGCCCATTCCGTGCTGGTGGGCGGCGGCATGATGGCGGGCGCGGCTGCCGGTGCGGCCGTGGGCGTTGCAGTCGCTGGTCCGGTCGGCGTGGTCGTCGGAGGCACCTTGGGCGGCATTGCGGGTGCCCTGGGCGGCGCGGCAGCGGGTACGGCGGTCAATACCGAAGAGGCTGGTGAGGTCCCCGATCCTGCCGTTAAAAACGCTGAGCACCCGGTCGCTGCAAAAGGCGGGCGGGGTGATCCGTCTGCCTGATCCGCCTGCGGCTGCGTCCCTCGCGAATGCAAAGCGGCAACCCAATGCGACTGCTGGCGGCAAGTGCGGTCCCGCGAGCGAGTTCGGTCGCCGTTACGCCTTCGGCGCACGCTCGCGCAGGTTATCGATCATGTTCTCCAGCCGTTCGACCTCCTGGTGCATCTTGGCGTCTGTGCCCACCCGTGCTTCCACGGCCCGCACCAGCGGCATGATGAGCTGGCGGTAGGTGACTGACAGGGACAGCAGCGCATCCACCATGCGCTGGTTCTGTGCCTGGTCGCTGTGGCTGTGCAGGGTCTGGGTGCTGGCCTGCAGGGCTTGCAGGGCCTGAGCAGTCGCTTCCAGGCTGGCGCGCATCTGGGCCTGCGTCTGCGTCGTTCCCGATTGCAGATGCTGGGCCATCTCCGCCAGGGCGGCCAGCGAAGGTTCGATGCGTGAGAGCGTGGCCGCCTGGGCCTGGGCCAGCTGCTCGGAGACCTTGCGGGGCTGCAGCGCTTCCACGCTGCGGGCAATGTCCAGCAGCCCGCGTGTTACGCGCACGCTGGGGTCGTCTTCGGCGCCGCCCATCTTGCGCTGGCGCTGGTAGTCGCCCCGGATCTGGTCCCAGCGCTCCTGCTCTTCGGGCGTGGGGCGGCCAATCAGTTGTGCCAATTGCAGCAGGTTTTCTTCGGCCCCGGTGGTCAGCGTTTGTGCCTCACCCCGGTAGTGGTCGCGCAGCAGTGCATCCAGCTCATCGTCCTGCATCAGCGGCGTGACCTGCGGCACCAGGCGCGACATGTTGCGATAGCTGCCCTGCAGTCGGAAAGGCGGTGCCTCGCGGTAGCGGTCGTCCTGGGCAGCCGAGGCAATGTAGGCCAGGTTCACCTTCAGCAGCACATCGCGCACCTTGAACAGGCGCTGCAGCAGGCCCTTGAGCTCCTGCAGCTCCACCGCGCTGTAGGGGTGGGCGAAGCTGTTGGTGTCGATGGCTTCTCCCTGCGCCATGTGCACCAGCAGGTGCACGTCCTGCGGTTCGCGTGCGGCTAAGGGCTGGGTCACGGGGTGGGCGGTCAGGCTGTTTTCGATGTACGACAGCGCAAACACGGCCTCGCGGCCCGAGAGCACGTCGCCCAGGTTGTAGATGTCGGCCCGGTTGGCCAGCATGTCGGGGATGCGGAACACGTCGCCGGACTCGGTGTACGGGTTGCCCGCCATCACGATGGCAAAGCGCTTGCCGCGCATGTCCCAGGTGCGGGGCTGGCCCTGCCACACGCCTTCGATGCGGCGGGTGCCGTCGGCCAGGGCGATGAACTTTTGCAGAAACTCGGGGTGCGTGTGCTGGATGTCGTCCAGGTACAGCATCACGTTGCTGCCCATGGCCAGGCCCAGGTTGAGCTTTTCCAGCTCTTGCCGGGCGGCGCTGTTGGGCGCGGTGCTGGGGTCGATGCTGGTCACGCCGTGGCCCAGGGCCGGGCAGTTAATGCGCACGAACACCAGGCCCAGGCGGTTGGCCACGTATTCCATCAGCGTGGTCTTGCCGTAGCCGGGCGGCGAGATCAGCAGCAGCATGCCCATGCGGTCGGTGCGTGCGTTGTCGCCTGCGGCGCCCAACTGTTTGGCTAAGTTGTTGCCCACCAGCGGCAGGTACACCTCGTCGATGAGCCGGTTGCGCACAAAGGTGGCCAGCGGCTTGGCCTGGAATTGCGCCAGGTGCAGACGCGCTTTTTCTTGCACGAGCAGCTCGTGCCGCAGGGCCTGCAGCTGGGTGAAGCCCTGCACCGCGTGGCTGCGGTGGTGGCGCACGCGGCGGCGGAAGTCGTTGAGGTTGAACACCAGCGCGCCATGCTGGATGCGCGTGTGTTCGCTGCGCAGCCCGGCCACCTGCGCGTCCAGCGTGGTATTGATACGGCGGCGTGTGCCCTGAAAGGTGAGCGCCGTGGCAGCGTCGTCAATCCAGGCCAGGCCCGGTGCGGCGCCATCGGCCGTGGCTTGTGTGGCTGCAAATGCGCGCAGCCAGCCACGCGCCAGGCGCCAGCGTTCCAGCGGCTCTGCTGCGGCCAGATCGCGCTGCCAGGCGCTGGCCAGGCCGCCATGGTCCAGCGCGCGCTGCAGGGCTTGCACCAGGTCGGCGCCGGTGTTGCTGATGACCCACTGGGGTGTAACGGGCGACAGCTCGGCGGTGCCGATCTCGGTCTGCGCCAGCTCACGCACCAGGTACGCACCGGATTCTTCCACCAGGGTGCGCAGCAGGGCCTCGTCGCTTGCACCTTCCGCGTTGCCGGTGCTTAGTGCCTGGGCCAGTTCGGGCAGCCATTCCGCGGTCAGCACGGGGTACTGCTCCACAAACTGGCGCAGGCCTCGTGCAGCTTCGGCCTCCAGCGTGTCGCGCAGGTGGGTCTTTGAAAACAGCTGGGCAATGTGCTGCGCGCTGCGGGCGCGGCGCGCCAGGGAGTGGCGGCTTTCCTCGCGCAGGCCCAGGTGCCAGTAGAGCTTGGCCAGCGCGCGCTCGGCCGGGCCATAGACCAGCAGCCCGGCCGCATCCTGGATGGGTGCGAGCACCCGCACGATGGCCAGGGCGTCGTCGTCATGAATGCCGCGCTGGTAGCCCTCTTGATAACGGCTGGCGGCAAAGCGGCGCAGTGAATCGAGCAGCACGGCGGGCGGGGCAGTGGGCTCGGTTCCATCGGTGCGGGCATGTTCGGCCAGTTGCACCAGCAGCTCGCTCCAGCCGGGTTCGGCCTCGCCGCGCTGCAAGGCGTCGAGCCATTCGACGGCCAGGTATTCGGCGCGCGCAAGCTGCGGCGTTTCGGACACCAGGCCCTGTTGCCAGAAAGGGCGCAGCGCCTCCAGCCGCGCATCGTGCGCCGGGGCCAGGTAGTCGGTGCCGGTGATCTGCCAGGCCAGGCCGTCGCCGTGGGCCACCAGGGTCAGGTCCAGCGGCTGTTTGTTGATGGTGAAGGTGTGGCTGCCCAGCTTCAGGCCGCCTTCTGTGCCGGCAGACAGGTCACGCTGGTCGCGCACCGCACGCACGGCCTGGTCGCGGGCGGTTTTGAGGCGCGTGTCGATGTCGTCCGCCGCCACGGCCGCGCCCAGGCGGCGCAGCTCGGCTATCTGCTCGCGCAGCTTGGCCAGCATGGGGTCGGATGCAAAGTAGCTGTGCACCTGGGCCAGCTCGCCAAAACCGGCGATGCGGCGCGGCACGCCATCCAGCACGCGTGTGGCCGCATCGGCCAGCGCCTTGGCGCGGCGCTGTTGTGCATCCACCAGGCTCTGGCGGCGGGCCGACAGGGCCTCGTACACGCTTTCGCGCTGGGTGGCGATGTCGGCCAGAAACTCTTCCTGCTCGGCAAAGCGGCCTTCGATGTCTTCCAGCTGCGCGAGCAGGCGTGTCAGCGCTTCGTCGCACTTTTCGGGCGTGTCCGACAGTTCTAGCGCGTTCTCCACGGCTTGGCCAAACAGCTTGAATTGCGCGCCAAACTCGGCGCGTTGCTCGGCCGCACCCAGGTTGCGGCGGCGCGCGCGGGCATCAGCGCGCAGGCGGTTGATGTCGGCATACAGCAGCGCAATGCGGTCGAGGATGGTGGTGCGCTGCACCGCGTCGCCGCCGGGCAGGCTGCCCAGCTGCTCGCTGAGCAAATCGAGACTCGCGGCCTCGGTGTCCAGCGTGGCCAGGTGCTCGGCCAGCTGCCCCGCCGTGGCGGCCTGGGGCAGGGCGGCGGCCACCTTGGCCAGGGCCTGGCGCTGGCCGTCAAAGGCTTTTTCGTCGGACAGGAACTGCAGGGCGCGTTCGCCCACACGCTGCTGTTCAGCCGTCAGTTGCGCGGCCATCGCATCGATGGTGGCCAGGTCGGCATAGCGCAACTCGCGCAGCAGGTGCAGCTCGCCCTGGCGCTGGCGCAGGCGGTTCAGCGCCTGCACAAAGTCGCTGGGGCTGCGCCATAGCTGGCTGGCGATGGCGGTCATCAGCTCGCGCTGCTGGCCTTCGGCCTTTTGCAGAGCGCGGGCCGTGTCCTGCCGGATGCTTTCGACCTTTTCAAACTCGCCCAGCGTGGCCTGCGCGGCCTGCTCGATGCCAGCGAGGTCGGCCGCAGCGTTTTGTACCTCGCCAGCGTCCAGCCAGAAGTAGGCATCGCGCGAGCGCTGGCACTGGCGGATCAGGTCTTCATACGCAGTGCGTGTGGGCACCTGCTCGCGCACCATGCGGGCAATGCCCAGCAGGTCCGAGATGCCGCGCACCAGGTCGGCATTGCCCACGCGCCCGAAAAAGCCCGTGCCTGCAGGTTGGCGGCTGGCGTGTTCTTCGGTCGCAAACGGCGTGCGCCACAGCTGCATGGGGTGCACGCGCGTGGCCTCCCCGCGCGCAGCCTGGAACACCAGCATGCGGCCGTCGGGGAAGGTGCTGTATCCGTCCGCCAGGATGGGCGGTGCGAGCGATTTTTCGATGAGGTTGTAGGTGAAGATGGCATAGCAGCCCGCATCCAGCGTAGCCGGGCTGCCCTGCGGCGGGGGCACGGTGCCGTAGAAGATGTAAGCCACGTCTTCACCGTTGGGCGAGCGCTTCATGCGCGTGAAGCGCAGCTGTGCGGTCAGCTCGGGCGGCAGGTCAAAGCGCTTGGTCTCGCCCGACTGCAGGTAGTACCCGCCGGGGAAGATGATGCCGTGGTCCTCCGGCAGCTGCATGCACGACGCGCCAATCGCGTCGATGCGCACCACCTGCTGCGTGCGCTGGTTGAACACCAGGTAGCGCGTGGTGCCTTCGCGGTAGGGGCGCACCTGCAGCAGGATCAACAGGCCCAGCTTGGCATACGCAAACTCGGCATCGCCCAGCGCCTGGTTGGCGTCGTCCACCGGTTCCTCGTAGATGCCCAGACCGGTTTCGGTGTTGTTCTCGACCTTGACGGTGAGCGTGCCGCCCACGGTTTCGACAAACACCGTGTCCAGCACGTTGATGTGCGGGTGGGCGCCGCCTACATGGTGTTCGCGTGTGAGTGGAATCCAGCTGAAGTCGTGGCTGGGCGGGGGCGTCAGGTCGCGCTCGCCCCGGTTGTCCACGTATTTGAGCAAACCATCGCTCTCGCGCCGCCAGCGGAACACGCGGATGTCCTGCGCCTGCTGTCCGATCTGGAACGCGGCCAGCAGAAACTCGGGCGTGGGCCGCAAGAGCTGCAGCGTGGCCTGCTTGTAGTAGGTGTACAGCTCGTTGAAGTCGGCCACAAAGCGTGGGTCGTCCAGAAAGCTGCCTGCGATGGGCACCTGCACCAGCTCATCGCTCTCGGGCGCGCCGTTGGCATCGTGGTGCGCCATCTCGTACAGCGCAAACACATCCTCAACCCGCGTCTCGCGCTTCAGCCCCATGAACACGTTGTAGCCAAACAGCAGCCGGTTGCCGCCGATGTAGGCCAGGTCGCGCGCCACGCAATTGTGCTCGGTGCGCGCACGCAGCCGCATCAGCAGCTGCTGGTCACGCTGGCCGAACTGTTCAATGCGTGCCGCATTGAGCGCCTGGGCCTTGGACAGCAGCTGGTCGCCCTGGGCTTCCAGGCGCTTTTTCAGCAGCTCGTAGCTGCTACTTTCGGCCACGCTGGTGTCGATGGCGTTCCTGGGGTCTGTAGGGGGGGCGTGATCGGTCATGAGCCGTTTCAGTTAACTTGACGGACTGGGCGCCTCAGGCGGCAGAAGGCGCTACCCTCGCTCACCCACAGAAACCATGCAGCAGCCTTTTCGCAAGGTCTGTGCAATCTGGGGCGGTGAGGGTGCTTCAAAATCAGGAGCGGCTGGCGCTTTTTCTTGTTCGGTTTCGGCTCGATAACAACCTGAATTCCTTACAAAAAAAGCGCAAGCAGCTATGGTTTTTATTTGCGCAAGCTCTGCACCAGCTGCTGCAGCGCCTGCTTTTGGCCATCGGTGCCCTGGGTGGCAATGCGGGTCAGCAGGGCCGAAACGCTCAGGTTCTGCAGCTCGCTGGCTGATCCGCCCGCAGCGCCGAGGATCTGTTTGAGGTCGTCCACGACATCCCGCTCGCCGCTTAACTGGTCCTTGAAGGCGACCTGTAGCGTCTGGCTCTTGCCCACCGTGGCGTCGATGCCCTTGCCCACCGACAGGGCGCGCACAAAGCTGTCGAAATAGTCACCCTGGCCGCCCACGATGTCGATCTTGGCGTTTTGCAGCGCTACGCCCAGCACCTCGGCCTGTTCCTTGGCGATGGCGGTTTGCGCCTCGATGCCCTTGAGGGTTTCGGTGTGTGCGCGCTCCAGGCGCATGCGATATTCCTCGTGCTCGCGAGTCTCGGGACTCATGGCCTTCATGGCCTCGAACTTTTCCTTCAGGCCGCGTGCTTCGGCGTTGAACTTCACGTCGATGTTGTGCGCCTCGGCATCGCCCATCTTGGCCAGGGCTTCGGCGTCCACGGTGCGCACCAGGGCTTCGGCCTGGCCAACTTTTTCCTTGCCGGCAGCTTCGGCCTCCATGCGGGCGCGCAGGCCCACGGCTTCGGCCTGGGCCTGGGCCTCGATCACCTGGGCCTCGGCACGGCCCACTTTTTCCTTGCCGCTGGCTTCGGCCTCCATGGTGGCCAGCTTGGCGCTGGCGCTGGCCATCTGCACCTTGGCTTCGGCCAAGCCGGGCGCTGCGGTCAGGGCTTCAATGCCTTCGGCATCGCGCTTTTTGGCTTCGGCATCGCGTTCGGCAACCTTCAGGCGGGCATCGGCCAGCACCAGGTCTTCGGCGGCCTTGTGGCGGGCCTTGCGTTCCTGCGCCTCGGCGGTCTTCACTTCCATGATGACTTTTTCTTCGGCAGCGGCCTCGGCGCCAATCACGATGGACTTGCGCGTGCGGTCGGCCTCTGCCACTTCCCGCACTTCCTTGATGGCTTCTTCCTGCTCGGCCACCGTGCGTTCGACCACGATGCGCTCGCGCACCACGTCGGCGATGGCCTTCTTTTGCACTTCCACGGCCTTGTCTTTTTCAATGCGCTGCAGCGTCACTTCCTTCTCGCGCGCCACCACTTCCAGCTCTTGCGCACGGGTTACGCGTTCCTGTTCGATCACCACGGCGCGTTTGCGGTTGTTTTCGGCCACTTCCTTTTCGCGCAGCACGTTTTCCTGCTGAACAGCGAGTTGCTGCTCCGACTGCAGGCGCGCCATTTCGGAGCGGGTGCGCTCCTCGGCCTGGATCTTGGAGGTTTCGGCTTCTTCGCGTGCCTTCACGGTGGCTACTTCGCGGGCCTGGCGGGCGGTGGCGTCGGCCTGCTGGCGCTCTAGCTCCAGCAGGGCTTCCTGTGTCTCCACGTTTTTCTTCTTGATCTGCATTTCCTCGTTGCGGCGCAGCTCGTTGGTCACCACGTGTTCCACGGCCGTGAGCTGGGTGATCTTCTTGATACCTTGCGCGTCAAGGATGTTGTTGGCATCGAGCTTGGACAGCGGCGTCTGCTCCAGGTAATCGATGGCCGCGTCTTCCAGCACATAGCCCGAGAGGTCATCGCCAATCTGCTCGATGATCTTGTCGCGAAAACGGTCGCGCGCTTGGTACAGGTCCACAAAGTCCAGCGACTTGCCGACGGTTTTGAGCGCCTCGGAGAACTTGGCCGAGAACAGGTCTTCCAGAATCTCATGGTTGGAGGCGCGCGCGCAGCCAATGCCCTGGGCCACGCGCAGCACGTCCTCGGCCGTCTTGTTCACCCGCACGAAGAACTTCACCTTGATGTCGGCGCGGATGTTGTCCGCGCAGATCAGGCCCTGGTCGCCAGAGCGGTCGATCTCGATGGTCTTGACCGAGATGTCCATCAGCTCGGCCTTGTGGATGATGGGGTAGACCATGCGGCCGGTGAAGGTGACTTCGGGCTCGGAGCGCAGGGTGTTGATGATGAGCGCGTGGCCTTGCTCCACCTTACGGTAGAACTTCGCGAACATGGCGAACATCGCCAGGATCAGGAAGACAAGGACGCCAACGGCAATCAGGATGACCATGAAGGATTGCTGCATGAGAACGCTTTCTGCTGAAAGGGTTGAATTGAAGAGAACGGAAGATCAGGGACCGGCTGGCGCACGGTTTTGGTTGTCGCACGCCATGGGTGGCTGCAAGGTCACGCGGGCGGCAGCGGCATGACGAGGTAGCGGTGGCTGCCCGAGTCGTAGTCGGTGATCAGCGCGGTGTCGCCGCGTTTGAGCAGGTTGGGGCTGGGCGACCACACGCGGATATTGATGCTGGCGCCGCGCTGGGCCACCTCGGCACGGCCCTGGCGCTCGTCCACCACGCCGGTCAGCACCTTGCAGGTCTGGCCCACCAGCGACGCATTGGTTTGCGCTGTGTGGCTCACAAACAGGCCTCGCAGCGGCCGCACGATGCGCGCGGTAATCACCAGCGACAGCGCGGCCGACACCACCAGAATCACCAGGCCCGCCAGCCACCGCAGGATGTCCGTCGGGATCCACGCCTGCAGCGTGACGCCCGCCATGCACGACAGCGTCCAGCCCACCAGCACCAGCAGGCTCACCACAATGGAAAACGGCACCCCGTTCAGGCCGAAGGCCACCACGTAGCTGGCGATGGCGCCCAGGTCGTCGGCGCTGGCATCGGCATGGGCCTCGATGTCCAGGTCAATGCCGCTGGACTCGAAATCGACCATGCCCACAATGGCCAGCAGCCAATACACCAGCACCACGCCCAGCAGCACGGTATAGATGGCGGTCGGAAACCCGGTGGCCGCAGCAACAAGATTGGCGAACATGAAACTCCCTCCTCCTCGTTGTGTTGGTTCTTGATCGAGGATTGCTTGTTTTTGATTTTGTTTTTTTGCGAGTCGGTGCCGTGTCAGGGCCTTGTCTCGCCTTTGCCTTTGCCCCTGCGGGCCGCCTTGGCCGGGCCAGGGCTGGGGGCAACTTGCGGCACTTGCTCTACAAACGCAATCAGCTCGCGTGTTGCCGCTTCCTTGATGCCCAGCCGGTCGTCGGGCGCCAGGCCGTAGCGGCTGGCCAGTACGGTGTAGTCGGCGGTGTCCAGCGTGACCGTAAGCCGGGGCCGCTTGGGACGCGCCGCCACGGGCAGGTTGAGCACGCTGCGGATTTGTGTGGAGGTCGACACGTTGGCATGGAAGGCCGCGACCCGGATGGCTTCCATCACCGCTTCCTCCACATCAAAGGCCACCTGCACGGCGCGCAGCGCGGGCTCGGAGCCCTGCCACCGCACCGGCTTGCGCGGGGCGGGGCTCATGGCGTGGCCGGGGGCGTGGTGGTGCCCGCAACGGCAGCTGCTTGGCGGGCACGAATGCGTTCCATCACCTGGGCGGCGCGCACCTTGTCGCTGTCGCCAATGCCCGCGTCGGCCAACTTGCGCTCCAGCGCGCGGTGGCCAAACTCCTGGTCCAGCTGTTCCGCCGCCGCCATGCGGTCGGCCAGGTCTTCGTGGCGCTTCTTGATGCGCTCCAGCGAATCGCGGGCGCTGGTCAGCTGTGAGCCCGTGGCGCCAATGCTTTCCGAAATGCTCTGGGTGGCGCGGTACACGCTCTCGGTGGTCTTGGCGATGCCAATCTCACGCTCGTGTTCGCGCACGCGGGTCTCTGCGGCGCGGATCAAGTCCTTGAGCCGCGACACCTGCATGGCGTAGCTGGCATGGGCCTGGGTCTGCGCGTTCAGCTCCGTCTCCAGGCCCGCCACGCGCTCGGCCACTTCCAGCGCCAGGTTCTCCTGCGCCTTGTCCAGCGCCTGCACGGCCAGGTCTTCGTGGCGCAGCAGATCGGCCTTGATACGCTCAATGTCGCGCGCCGTCTGCATCTGTTTGGCCATCACGCCCGTGAGTTCGGTCTTGGCCTCGGTGATGCTGGCCTTGGCGTCGATGATTTCCTGTTCGTAGATGCGCGTGGCATTGCCATCGACCACGCTCTGGCCCAGTTCGCGGGCGCTGCCGCGCAGCAGGGTGACGAGTTTCTTGATGACCGACATGGTGTTCTCCTGTCAACGTCGAAAGATCATGAAAAAGGGGACTGCAAGAGGGGCAGCCGTTCAGCGCAGAAATTCAGCCAGCGCATCAAGTGCATCCAGCGCGTTGTCGCTGAGCACCGCCACCTCGTGCGCCACATCTTCAGCGCGCGCCGCACGGGCCAGCGCACCCACCAGCACAAAGCGCCCATCCACACGGCCAAAGGCAGACAGCGGCACCGAAGGGTTCAGGTCCAGCAGCGCTTCCATCAGCTCGGCGCGCCGCTCGGGGCGCACATCGGCATCGGTCCACAGGTAGCACAGGCATATGACCTGCATGTCCGAGCAGGTCACAAAGATAGGCAGCTCATCGCGCCCCTCGATGCTGACCTGCACCACAGGCACATCCCCTGCGATGGGCTGCAACTGCACCGCTGCGCCGCCCATGAGTGCGGAGGTCAGCACGTCCAGGTTGTTGAGTTGTTCCAGCAAAGTGGGCACAGCGTCTCCTTCATCACACGGGTGGGACAGGCGGCCGGGGAAGATCCGTGTGCCTGCATGGATGGGGAGAATAGGTGCGTTGACATATCATGTCAATCTACGCATTTGTGACCAAATGCAAACGGCGATTGGATAGCGCAGCTCGATGGCTTGGTGCGCATTCTGCAGGCTGCGGATGCAGTGTTGGCTATTGATTAAATAGCTGCTAGCGCTTATCCACCAAGCGCTAGAGGCCATTTCGCCATGAATTTGGTCCCCTCGACAGGAATCGAACCTGTATCTAGCGCTTAGGAGGCACTCGTTCTATCCATTGAACTACGAGGAGCAAGACAGCCGCGCATTGTAGTGGGCACGCGCACGCTCTCTGGTGTGCTCAGCCTCAGTCGTACTTCACCGTGTAGATGATGTCCACCGCGCTCTTCTCGCCCGTTTGCCCGCGCAGCGTGAGGCTGCGGGTAAGGTCGTAAAAGATGTACAGCGTGCCCAGCGTGCCCGACAAGCTGCGTTCGTAGGTCACATACAAATCCTTGGACAGGCGTTTGCCGAAGGTGAGGGCGGCTGCGCTGGCGTCTTCGCCTGTGGTGGCGCTGCGAAAGCCGATTTCGTCCAGGCCAATGCGGCTGGCGATGTTGGCGCTGGTGTTGCCGCCGCCACGGCGGCCCAGCAGGGCCAGGGCGGCCTGCTGCATCACGGCGGCTTCGGCGCCGCCGGCGGAGGCGTTGCGGCCCAGGACCACCCACGAGAGTTTTTCGGCATCGGGCAACTCGGGGTCGGAATACAGCTTGACGCGCGGCGCCTGGGCGCTGCCGGTGACCTGCACCCCAGCGCGCACGCTGATGTTGGGGCGCAGTGCCAGGATATCGAGCGAGGGGTTGTTGTAGGGGCCGTTGAAGCGGATGAGCCCCGTTTCCACGTCCAGCATCTGGCCCCAGGCGCGGTAGCGGCCTTCGTCGGTGCGCACTTCGCCGGTCACGCGCGGTGGGGCGCCGGGCACGGCGCTGCTGCGGATGTCCACCTCGCCCGTGAGCCGCGTGGTGATGCCCTGGCCGCTCAGGGCAAAGTCGCGCCCCAGGTTCAGGGTGATCGCGATGTCGGGGGGCTTGGCGGTTTCGGCCTGGGCCGCCACTTGGTTGGCCTTGGCGGCGGCCTGGGCCTTGGCCTGGTCTTCGCGGTCTTTGGCGGCAGAGCGCACGACCACGTCGGAGCCCAGCGTAGGCGCGGTTTCATCGGGCAGGATGATGGTGGCGCGGTCTGTGGTCAGCTTGCCGCGCAGGCTGATCTGGCCTTGCTGGAGCTGTGCTTGCAGTTGGCCTGACACGCTGATTTGCCGGTCGGCCCGCACCAGCACTTGCAGGGCCTTGGCCTGCAGCGACATGGTGATGCCCGACAGGCCCGTGGTTGCGGTGGCGCTGTCGCCCCAGCTCACTCGGCCAGTAGCGGTGAGCATGCCGCCGTCTTGCGGTGCGGAAGTGCGGTTGCCGCTGAAGCCCGCAATGCGCGCGCCGCTGCCGCGCCCACCCTGCAGGCGGAACTCGGTGATATTGAGCTGGTTGCCTTGCAGCGTGGCGCGCAGGCGGCCGCCTTGCAGGTCTACACCATCGACCACCGAGCGCACGGCCATGTCGTCGGCGCCCAGCGTGCCGGCCCAGCGCGGCGCATTGCGGGTGCCTGACAAGGTGGCGCTGGCGTCCAGCGTGCCGCGCACGCGCCAGCCGGGCGGGGCCAGGGCCGACCACACGCCCACGTCGGGCAGGCGCGCGCGCAGGGTGCCAGCCAGGGGGGAATCGGGCGTCCAGGTGAAGGGCGAAGAGTTGACGGGCGAGGAGGGGCTGGCGCCCGCAGCGGCGGAGGCGCCGGGCGCTCCGGGTGTGAGACGGGTGCTGACGTTGGCCTGCACCTCGCCCGCCCGGTCGCTCGCCCAGGCGAGTTGGGCGCGCAGGGCCTCGCCTTCGATCTCGACGGTAACTTCGGCCTGGCGCACACCGGCGGCGGTGCCTGCCCCTGCACCGGATGCAGCAGCTGATGCCGAGGGGCTTGCCGAGGCCTCGGTGGCGATCACCGCCGTGGCGCCTGCGCCCGCGCCCTGGCCGCTGCTTTGCACGGCGGTGATGGCGGTGGCGTCGCCCGCCAGGATGCGCAGGTCGCCACTGGCGCGGCGCAGGCTGGCGCTGGCACGCAGGGGGCCTTGGGTGTTGTCCACTTTCCATTGCCCGTCCAGCACGATGCTGGTGGCCAGCCCCATGCGGGCCAGCAGCGGCTGGGCAGGGCGTCCTGCGGCGGCCGGGGTGTTGCCCAGGCCCAGCGCATCGACCCAGGCCATGGGCAGGCCCTGCACGGTGCCCTGGGTTTGCAATTGCACAGGGTTCGCGTCGGTGGCCACGCGCAGGGGCTGCCACCGCAGCACGGCGGTGCCGGGCAGGGGGCCGGTCAGGCGGGCCTGGCCTGCAGTGGCCAACACGGTGTAGCCCGCTGTTGGCGAGCGTGTACCGGTGGTGGCGCGTGCGGTGATGGATACGGGCTCGGCCAGTTGCAGCGTCCAGGGGCCGGGGCGTGCGGTGTCTTGTGCCACCAGCCGCAGTTCGCTGATCTGCACATGCGCCCCTTGCGTGGGTGTGGTCAGCCCGCCCGTGGCGCGGGTTTGCAGGGCCAGCCGCTGCATCTGCTGGGGCTGGGATGCATTCAGCCGGGCTTCGCCATCCAGCGTCAGCGTGGCCTGCGCCAGGGTGCCCGAGAGGCTGGCCTGCACAGCGCGCAGTTGCACGGCTGTGGAACCGCCGCCCTCATCTTTACCGGGAGGCAGTGACAGGTCCAGCAGCGGGGTGGAGAGCTTGGCTTGCAGCTCGAAGGTGGCTTTGTCCGATGGCGGCGTGCCGCCCGCACGGCTGGCGTTGGGGGATGTGCTGTCGCTGGTGGTTGCGGTGGCGGCTTGCAGTTGCCGGGCCGCTGTCTGCCAGCCACCTTTCCATCGCGCGTTCAGTTGCGCGGCGCCTTTGGCGGTGGCGCCCTGCAAGGCTTCTTGTAAACGGGTGCCCACCAGCGGCAGGCTGGCCAGCCAGCGTTGGGTTTGGTCCATGTCGGTCCATTGGACCTGCAGGTCGCCCGTACCCGCCTGGGGCGCTAGGCTGCCTTGGGCGCGCGCTGTGGCGCCGGGCACGGTCAGCGCAATCTGGCCCTGGCCCGACAGATCGCCGGGGGCCACACGCAGGTTGGTGGCTTCAATGCGGGCCTGCAGAGCGTCCAGCAGCAGGCGTTCCAGCTGCAAGGTGCCGCCGGGCTGGGTGGGTGACGGGGGTTGCCAGCTACCTTGGGTGGTCAGCGTGTTGATGCGCAGCAAGGCGGGGCGGTTGGTGGGGGTTTTGCCGGAGGCGGCGGTGCCGGTGGCGCGGATATCTGCCGTAAAGCGCACCACGTCGCCCTGCATCTGCGCGCCCACGCGGCCCGCCAGCGGGGCGGCTGCCCAGGCGGTGTGCAGGGCGTCTGGGCGCAGGTTGCGCAGTTCAGCCTGGCCCTCCAGCGCGCCAGTGCCAGGGGTGTAGCTGCCTTGCAGGGTGACTGCGCCGGTGCCTGTATTCACAGTGGCGCCGGGCACCGTCCAGCGGGTGCCGTCGTAGCTGGCATCGGCCTGCAGGGCGGTGATGGGCAGACGGGCCTGGTCCCACGGGCCTGCTAGTTCGTTGCGCAGCTGTGCCTGCAGGGACCAACCAGTGCCGGCCGTTGCTCCGCTCCCGGTGGGCCCGGCCTGCACGGTGCCATGCAGCCGGGTGGTCGGGGCCTGGGGCCACAGAGCTGCCAGGTTGACGGCACGCAGCGTGGCCTGGGCCGATTGCAGGGGCTGTGGGGACCAGGGTGCCAGCGTGGCCTGCAGGTCGGCCTGCATGGGTTCTGCGGCGGGTGGTGGCGGTGCTGCTGGCTTGGCGGTGGGTGGTTTGGCAGGGGCAGGGGGTGGCTGCGTGGGCCCGGCCTGGGCGGCGGTGGGGCTGATGCGCGCCTGCAGCTGTAGCTGCGCTGCCGCTGTGGCCAGCGTGCCTTGCAGGGTAGCGTGTGCACCCACCTGCAGGGCGGTGGTGCCGCCGGGCACGGCGGCGCTCACCGTGCCGTCCACAGTGGCGTTCAGCGCCATGGGGGCCTGGGCCTCCAGCGTCAGCCGCGCGGTGTATTGACCCTGGGCCAGCGCCACGCTGGCGATGTTGAGGCGGTGCTCGCGCCCGTCAAAGCGGTAGTCGCCGGCCAGGCCCTGGGCCTCCACGGCCGGGGCACCCGCCCATTGGATCTGGTCTACGCGGAACGGCACGCCGATCTGCAAGGGCAGCACCAGCTGTGTCAGGGGCGTGGGTGGCTCTGCACTGGGCTGGCTGCCCAGTGGCGTGATCTGCACGCGTGCGGCATGCACCTCGCCCAGCTCCAGGCGGCGTTGCAGCAACGGGGCCAGCTGCCAGCCCAGGCGGATGTCGGTCACCTCAACCGACAGGCTGGGGCTGCGCCAGCGCAGCCAGCCAATACGCCCCCCGCTGCGCAGTGATCCGGTGACCTCGCGGCTCTCCAGTTGCTGGTTGGCGGGCAGGTACTGCGCCGCGCGCGCCAGCGCCAGGGCCAGCGACGTGCTGCTGCCCGCCCACCACCACACGGCCGCTGCGGCGGCGATCAGCAGCGCAATCATTGCGACCAACAGCCAGCCCAGTGCACGCAGCGCACGGCGGCCACGGCGTGGCGAAGGGTGCTGGCCACCCTGGTGGTGCGATGCCCCTGCGCTGAAATCGGAGGAGCGTGCGCGGGGTGTCGGGGAGTGGGGGGGCATGGGTGCAGCGCTCATCAGAAGCTGAACCCCAGCCGCAGGTGCAGCCGCACCTCCTTGGTTTTCACGCCATAGGCCAGGTCGGCCTGCAGCGGCCCCACAGGGCTGCGCCAGCGCACGCCAGCGCCAATGCCCACGCGCGGGTCCAGGTCGCCCAGGCGGTCGGCCACCGCGCCAGCATCCACGAACAGCGTGCTCTCCCAGTCGGTCATGGCGCCCTGGTAGACGATGGGGCGCTGCCATTCGACGCTGCCCACGGCCAGGTAGCGGCCGCCGTAGAGCTGGCCGTTGTCGGTGCGGGCGCCGATGCTGCGGTAGCCGTAGCCACGCACCGTGGTGTCGCCCCCGGTCAGGAAGAGTTGGGTGACAGGGATCTGCGCGCCATCGCGCGCCAGCACGGTCCCGCCCTCTGCGCGCAAGGCCACGCGGGCACTGCGGCCCACGCCAGCGGCGTCCTGCACGCGGCCTGCGGGGATGAACGACTGCCAGCGCACCAGGGTGCGCACAAACGGGTCGCGCTCAGGCCGCAGCGTGGTGCCCAGCCCCAGCTCCACGGCGATGCCATGGCCGCGCGTGGGGGCGGTGGCGCTGTTGAAGTAGCGGCCCGTCCAGCCGTAGTTCACGCTCAGGGCCGTGCTGGTGTCGGAGGGTGACTGCACGTTGGCGGCAAGCCCCTGGCTGTTGGCGTAGTCGTACTGCAGGAAGTAGTTGCGGTCGATGTTCTTGGTGCTTTTGCTGCGGCCGTAGCGCACGCGCCCGCTGTTGACGTCGTAGTCGCCCGTCGCCTCGCGCTGCAGCTGGGCGCCTGCAAACCAGCGCCAGCCGTTGTTGTTGGGCAGGTCGGTCCATTCGCTGCTGGCGTGTTTGGTCTCGCGGTCCAGCGAGAGCTTGCTCACCGCGCGCCAACCGATGACGGGCAACTGGTTGTGGATGTGCTCCAGCGACAGGCGCGCGCCGCTGTCCGTCGAGAAGCCGGGGCCGAACACCAGCTTTTGCATCGGTGCCTCACGCACCTGGGCCACCACGGGCGCGGCCTGCGGGTCAGTGCCCTCGGTGTCGAGCGTGAGGAACACCGAATCGTAGTAACCGCTGCTGGCCAGCCGCAGCTGGGCGTCGAGCAGTTCGGCCTCGTCATACACCGCACCTGTGGCCAGGCGTGCCAGGCGCCGGGCGCCATCGGGGTCGTAGCGCTGGCTGCCCTCTACCCGCAGCGGTCCGAAGCGGTAGGGCGGGCCGGGCTCGTAGGTCACGCTGAGTTTTGCCGCGTGTTGGTCGGCATCGATCTCGGCCCGGCTGCTGGCGATGCGGGCGGTGGGGTGGCGGCGCGCCTGCAGCTGGCGCAGGCCGTCGTTCTTGGCCGAGTCCCAGGCAGACTGGGTGAACGGCTGGCCCGGCTGCAGGGACCAGTTGCGCTGCACGCGCTGCTGCTGGCGGATGCTGGCGCTGGTACCAGTTTCTTCTGTTGGTCGCTCCGCGCTGGAGCTGTCCGTACCGCCCGTGTTGCCCGTGAAGTCGATGTCCGCGCTGGCAATGCGGGTCTGCGGGCCGGGCTGTACCGTGACCACCACCGTGCGCGGGACAGCCTTGCTGTCGGGCGTTTCGGTCAGTTCCACCGTGATGGTGGGTGCAAAGTAGCCCATCGTGCCCAACAGTTCGCGGGCGTTGGCATTGGCTGCGCCCAGCAGGCGCTGCAGCTCGTTGGCGTGGAGATCGGGCAGGTGGCGAAAGCGCTGCAGCTCCAGGTGGCGCTCCAGCGTCTCGCGCACGTTGGCGGGGGCGTTGACCTGAACGGCGAAAGACGGCTTGCCCGATTCGGCAATGGCAGGGGTGGGCGCCGAGCCTGTGCTCTCGCTATCCTCACCGCGCGGCAGCAGGCTGCAGCCCTGCAGACACAGCGCGCTGAAAAGCAGCAACGCCGACCATGGGGCCGGCGTTGAGAAAAGGGCAGTGGGGCGCAGGACGCGAAAAGGCACGGCAGGAGAAGGTGGTTTGGGTGGTTGGGGCTGGCTTCAAAACCGGCCCACCGCCACTATGCACCCAAAATCAGCCCCGTCGTGTCAGACAGTTCCGCGCGATGGGCTCCAAAGCGCTGCGGCCCCATCCCGCCTACTTCGACAGCAGCCGCATGGTCTCTTCCAGCCCCTTGAGCGACAGCGGGTACATGCGGTTGCTCACCAGTTGCTGGATGATGCTGATGCTCTGGCGGTACTGCCATACGCCCTGGGGCTCGGGGTTGATCCACGCAAACTTGGGGAAGGCGTGCGTGAGGCGCTGAATCCACTCGGCGCCCGCTTCCTCGTTGTTGTATTCCACACTACCGCCGGGCTGCAGGATTTCGTAGGGGCTCATGGTCGCGTCGCCCACAAAGATCAGCTTGTAGTCCTTGTTGTACTTGCGGATGATGTCCAGGGTCGGAAACTTCTCGGCAAAGCGGCGGCGGTTGTTCTTCCACATGAAGTCGTACACGCAGTTGTGGAAGTAATAGAACTCGAGGTGCTTGAACTCGCTCTTGACCGCGCTGAAAAGCTCTTCCACCCGCTGGATGTGCTCGTCCATGGTGCCGCCCACGTCCATCAGCAGCAGCACCTTCACGTTGTTGTGCCGCTCGGGCACCATCTTGATGTCCAGGTAACCTGCGTTGGCGGCAGTGCTGCGGATGGTGTCTGGCAGGTCCAGCTCCAGCTCATGCCCCTCGCGCGCAAACTTGCGCAGGCGGCGCAGCGCTACCTTGATGTTGCGCGTGCCCAGCTCCTGCTGGTCGTCGTAGTCCTTGTAGGCGCGCTGCTCCCACACCTTCACCGCGCTCTTGTTCTTGCCCGCGCCGCCAATGCGCACGCCCTGCGGGTTGTAGCCGCCGTGGCCGAACGGGCTGGTGCCGCCCGTGCCGATCCACTTGCTGCCGCCTTCGTGGCGCTCTTTCTGTTCTTCGAGGCGCTTCTTGAGCGTTTCCATCAACTCGTCCCAGCCCATCTTCTCGATGGCGGCCTTCTGCTCGGGCGTGAGTTCGTTCTCCAGGATCTTGCGCAGCCAGTCGGCCGGGATCTCCTTGGTGAAGTCGGCCACCATCTCCACGCCCTTGAAGTAGGCGCCAAAGGCCCGGTCGAACTTGTCGTAGTGCTTCTCGTCCTTGACCAGCGTGAGGCGCGAGAGGTTGTAGAAATCGTCCAGGCTCCACGCGTCGTCCGACTTGGGACCCACCACACCGGCCTGCAGGGCTTCGAGCAGGGTGAGGTATTCCTTGACCGACACTGGCAACTTGGCCGAGCGCAGGGTGTAGAAGAAGTCGATCAGCATGATTTTGGCCTCCAGCGCTTATTTGGTAAGCGTTCGACGCTCTAAAAGATATAGCAACTGCGCCTTGGCCTCAGGCCACTCGCCTGAGCGCATGCTGTACATCACCGTGTCGCGAATGGTGCCGTCGCGGCGCAGCGCGTGGCCGCGCAGCACGCCGTCCTTCTTGGCGCCCAGGCGTTCGATGGCTTTTTGCGATGCAAAGTTGTAGTTGTCGGTGCGCCAGCCCACCACATGGCAGCCCAGCGTGTCGAAGGCGTGGCCCATCATCAAGAGCTTGGCGGTGGTGTTGACGTGGGTGCGCTGCACACTTTGGCAGTACCAGGTCCAGCCGATCTCCACGCGCTTCACGGCCGGCACGATGTCGTGGTAGCTGGTGGAGCCGAGCACCTTGCCGGTGGCGTCATCCACCACAGCAAAGGCAAAGCGGTTCCCGTCTTCGCGCATCTTCAAGGCGGCTTCGATGTACGCGCGGGTGTCCTGGGGCTCGGGTACCGAGGTGATGCGCAGCTTCCACAGCTCGCCATCGGCCGCAGCGGCGGCCAAGCCGTGTTCGTGGGAGAGCGCCAGGGGCTCCAGGCGGATGCCTCGGTCGCGCAGGGTGACTGGTTCTACAAAAGCCATGGGTCTTTTCTCTTCGTCAATCCTTGGAGGGCTTGTTGCGCCGACTGGTCTGCCAGCGCCGCGCAGCGTGCAGGCCCAAGCCGCCGCCCAGTCCCACCAGGGCAATGCCCACCAGGGCCGGGGTGCCGTAGCCTGGCGCAAAGATGTCCATGCCCAGCCACTGACCCAGCCAGAAACCGGCGAGTGCGCCGCCAACAAAACCAATGGCGTCGGCAATGCCGTCTGCCAGCGAAGGGGTAGGGTGTTGGGACATTGCCGGGGAGTCAGCGGTTGCGCTGATTCATGAACACCAGCTTTTCGAACAGGCTCACGTCCTGTTCATTCTTGAGCAGCGCCCCCACCAGCGGGGGTACCGCCACCTTGTTATCGGCGCTTTGCAAGGCGGTGAGCGGAATGTCTTCTGCCACCAGCAGCTTGAGCCAGTCGATCAGTTCGCTGGTCGATGGCTTCTTCTTGAGGCCCGGCAGATTGCGCACGTCATAGAACGTCTTCATCGCCACGCTGAGCAGCTCGCTCTTGAGCGTTGGGAAGTGCACGTTGATGATCTGCCGCATGGTGTCGGCTTCGGGGAACTTGATGAAGTGGAAGAAGCAGCGGCGCAGGAAGGCGTCGGGCAGCTCCTTTTCGTTGTTCGACGTGATGAACACCAGCGGGCGGTGCTTGGCCTTGATGAGTTCGCGTGTTTCGTAGCAGTAGAACTCCATGCGGTCGATCTCGCGCAGCAGGTCGTTCGGGAATTCGATGTCGGCCTTGTCGATCTCGTCGATCAGCAGTGCAACGGGCCGGTCGGCCGTGAAGGCTTGCCACAGCACGCCCTGGATGATGTAGTTGCGGATGTTTTTCACGCGCTCGGCGCTGTCGCCGTCGTTGAGCTGGCTGTCCCGCAAGCGACTCACGGCGTCATATTCATACAGGCCCTGCTGGGCCTTGGTGGTGGACTTGATGTGCCACTGCAACAGCGGCATGTCCAGCGCTTGGGCCACTTCCTCGGCCAGCATCGTCTTGCCCGTGCCGGGCTCGCCCTTGATCAGCAGCGGTCGTTGCAGCGTGATGGCGGCATTGACGGCGAGCATCAGGTCCTGGGTGGCGACGTAGTTCTGGGAGCCTTGGAATTTCATGGGGGAAAACACCGGATCGTTGATGAATGGGCTTGACAGGGCGCTGGCTATAATCGGCGGCTGATCAGAGCCCAGAGCTGAACTTCCACGAGATTGTGCGCGCAAAATGAACAAAACGCTGACCACGCTATTTGCCCTGGCTGTCGCTTCCGTGACCGCCTTGTCCCATGCCCAGGAAGCCAAAGGCGACGTGGAAGCCGGCAAGCAAAAGATTGCCATGTGCATTGGCTGCCACGGCATTGTTGGCTACCAGGCCAGCTTTCCTGAGATTCACAAGGTACCCATGATCTCGGGCCAGAGCGCCAAGTACATTGCGGCAGCGCTGGTCGCCTACCAGAAGGGCGAGCGCAAGCATCCCACCATGCGCGGCATTGCCGAGTCGTTGTCCGAGAAGGACATCGCAGACGTGTCGGCCTATTACGAACAGCACGGCAAGACGGGGGCCGAGCTGCCCGCCAAGCCCGGCCGCGAACCCAGTGTGCAGGTGGCCGAGCTGTTGAAGAAGGGCGCCTGCGTGTCCTGCCACGGCGACAACTTCGCCAAGCCCATTGATCCCTCGTACCCCAAGATCGCCGGCCAGCATGCCGACTACCTCTTCGTGGCCCTCAAGTCCTACAAGGTCGAGAAGAACGCCAACGTGGGCCGTGGTAACGCCATCATGGGCGGTGTGGCCAAGCAATTCACCAACGCTGAGCTGAAGGCGCTGTCCAACTACATCAGCGGCCTCGAAGGCGATCTGCACACGGTGCCCCAGTCGCGTTTCCGTTAAGCGACACCACCGTTGATAAAAAGCCCGCTTCGGCGGGCTTTTTGCTGGGCCATCCAATCGTCAGCGGCTGGCGGCCATGGCGCCAACGGCCAGGCACACGCAGGCCGTGGTTGTCAGGCGCCAGCGCAGCGGCAGGTACCACGCTGGCAGCGATGTGCGTGCGGCCAGCCGATGGTCTTGCACCAGGTGCGCCACAAAGCCTGTCACCAGCAGCGCTGCCCCTCCCGCTGGGGGTAACAGCGTCGCAGGCCAGGCCATCAGCGATGGCACCACACTCCACACAAAGCAGCGTGTGCGCTCGGCGGTGCTGAGGCCGCTCTGCGCCATGGCGAAGCCCCAGTGCAGCGCTCCCACAAAGCTCAGAATCACCGCGCCATAGGCCAGTAGCGCCGCGCTCCACCAGGGCGTGGTGGGTGCCAACAGGCCCACAGCCGCCAGTGCCACAAACGGCAGCAGGCCACCATAGCCCAGCCAGGCCACGGGACCAGGGATCGGCGCAGGGGGCGGTGAAGTCAAGGGTTGTGCGGATGGGTGACTGTGCATGGTGCCTCCGGGTGCGGTGCCCGCATTGTCTGGAAAGCGCGACTCCCGAGTGCGGTGCATGGTTGTGTGTATGCCGTGAGCGGCGTTCCAAGCGCGCTGCGCCTACACGGAGCCGCCGTTGTGCAACGGTAAAATGGAAGCTGGGTGTCGGCGCCATGGTGGCCTGGCAGGTTCATGCGCTGGTCGGGCCGCCACGCGGTTTTTCTGCGACCCATGAACTCCTCTCCCACCCTGATCCAGGTGATCGGTGCCGTCCTGTTCGGCCTGGCCATCCTCCACACCTTCTCCACCAAGTATTTCGAACGCCTGGCGCATACGCAGCCCAAGCATGCGGGCATCTGGCATTTGCTGGGCGAGGTCGAGGTGGTCTTCGGCTTCTGGGCGCTGGTGCTCATGCTGTTCATGTTCTCCATCAGCGGCAAGCAGGAGGCCACGGCCTACCTGGACTCGCGCAATTTCACCGAACCGCTGTTTGTGTTCGCGATCATGGTGATTGCGGCTACACGGCCGATTCTTCAGATGGCTGGCTCCGCGGTGCGGGTGTTGGCAAGGTGCATGCCTTTTCAGCGCGGTGTGGCGATGTACTTTGTGGTGTTGTCCGCCGTTCCGCTGCTGGGCTCCTTCATCACCGAGCCTGCTGCGATGACGCTGGCGGCACTGATGCTGCGTGACATCCTGTTTTCGCAGCCTTTGTCGAACAAGCTCAAGTATTCGACCATTGGCGTGCTGTTCGTCAACATCTCGATCGGCGGCACCCTCACGCCGTTCGCTGCGCCGCCGGTGCTCATGGTGGCGGCGCAGTGGAACTGGGACCTGTGGTTCATGGTGTCCAACTTTGGCTGGAAGGCGGCCGTCGCAGTGGTGGTCAACGCCGGTATCGCCACGCTGCTGTTTCGCCAACAGGTGGGGCACATGGGACGCAAGATCACGACGCACGAGGCGCCCGTGCCTGTGTCTGTGATGCTGGTGCATCTGGTATTCCTGGGGCTTGTCGTGCTGTTTGCGCACCACCCAGCAGTCTTCATGGGCCTGTTCCTGTTTTTCATGGGGTTCACCACGGCCTACCAACGCCACCAAAACCCGCTGATCCTGCGGGAGGCCTTGCTGGTGGCTTTCTTCCTGGCCGGGCTGGTGGTGCTGGGTGGTTTGCAGCAGTGGTGGCTGCAGCCGGTGCTCATGAAGATGGACGCCAATGCCGTGTTCTTTGGGGCGGCGGCGCTCACGGCCTTCACAGACAACGCTGCGCTGACCTACCTGGGCTCTTTGGTCGAAGGCCTGAGCGACGAGTTCAAGGTCGCGTTGGTGGCGGGTGCAGTAACGGGTGGGGGGCTGACTGTGATTGCCAATGCACCCAACCCCGCAGGCGCGGCAATCCTGAAAGAGAAGTTCGCTGACAACGCCATCCACCCCTTGGGGCTGCTGCTGGGTGCCTTGCCACCTACCATGGTGGCGGTGCTGGCGTTCAAGTTATTGTGACCGGCCAGCGGACGTAGCGTGGGTGGTCAGTCCCGTGTGGCGCGCCGCTGCACGCAGGCGATGTAGGCGTCGCCATCGGGCGGACGGCCTGCGCGCTGGCTCTCCCACAGCATCTCGCCCAGGCAGTCCATGGCGGCATGGTGCGCGTCGTGCAAGGAGTCGAGCCGTGCCGTCAGCAGCTCCACCGCCTGGCGGATGCCGCGCGGCTGGTCGATGCTGCACTGCTCGCTGATGGACAGGTGCATCGAGAGGTGCAGGAAGGGATTGGTCTGCCCCGGTGTTTCGTCGTAGTTGCGGGCCACGGCCGCATCGGCGTCGGACAGGTCGGCGTGGTACTCGGGGTGCTCGGCGATCCACAGGCTGGCCAGCGTCTCGATGGCTTCCATGGGGGCGCCGCTCTGGGTCTTGGCGTGCACACCGCATAGAAAGCGGCGCACATCGGCTTGGGAGGGGCTGAACATGGGGCGTGAGGGTAGCACGCAGGGCAAGAGCCTGGAGCGCACAGGGGAAGGCGGTTCGGATCGCGCCCGCCTGCTACATCGCGCCGGGGCGGCGTCCTACGCTGGCCCTGCGCTGGCGCACCTACATTGGGCTGGCGCAAAGGTCGGGAGCCGGGTCCACTTTGTCGCAGTCCTCCAAACCCGGCATCGGGAGAAGTGTCATGAATGCAATGCGAATCGTTGGTGTGCTGTTGTTGGTGGTGGGGCTGGCCGGGTTTTTGACCGGCGGCTTCAGCTTTACCAAGGACACCACCCAAGCCAAGCTGGGCCCGCTGGAGCTCACCGTGAAGGAAAAAGAATCCGTCAATATCCCCCAGTGGATGAGCCTGGGTGCGATGGTGCTGGGCGGCGTGGTGCTGGTGCTGGGGTTTCGCAAGAACTGATTTCACCTGTCATGGCGAGCGACTGGGGTTACGACTCCGGTTCTTGCCCTCTCCAACTAAGACGGGAGTCGGTGCTTTAGCACGGGCTGCTCGTTGCGAGGGTGATCACCGGCTCTTCTCGGTGTGCCTTCCTCCCTTCATCATCCCCTCGGTGCGCCCATCATCCGCGAGATGGTCCGGGCCGCGCTCAGCAGTGCAGGCAGCAGCGTCTCCTGCATCACCGCCGCACTCGTGCGATTGGCCTGGCCGCTGATGTTGAGCGCCGCCACCGTCTGCCCCGTGCGGTTGGTCAACGGCGCAGCAATCGATATCAAACCCTCTTCCAGTTCCTGGTTCACCAGGCACCAGCCCTGCTGCCGCGCCTGGCGGATGTGGGCCAGCAGCGCATCCACATCGGTGGTGGTGTGTTCGGTAAAACGCTGCATCGAGTGGCCCTGCAGCCGGGCCTGCAGTTCGTCGTCCGGCAACCCGGCCAGCAGCATGCGGCCCATGGACGTCCAGCACGCAGGCAGGCGCGAGCCCACGCCCAGCGTGGTGCGCATGATCTTGTGCGTGGGCACGCGCAGCACATAGACGATGTCCAGGCCGTCCAGCACGGCGGCCGATGACGACTCGCGCACCTCTTCCACCAGGTCTTCCATCACCGGCTCGGCCAGGTTCCAGATGGGCAGCGAAGACAGGTACGCAAACCCCAGGTCCAGGATGCGCGGGCTCAAACGAAACAGCTTGCCATCCGTCTCCACATAGCCCAGCGTCTGCAGCGTGAGCAGGATGCGGCGCGCGCCGGCGCGCGTCAGGCCGGTCTGCGCGGCGACTTCACTCAAGGTCTGCTGCGGTGTGGCCGCGCTGAACGAGCGGATCACCTCCAGCCCGCGCGCGAACGACTGCACATAGCTGTCGCTAGGTTTGGGGTCTTTGGCTTCAGGGGTTTGTGAATTCATACGTATGCCAACTATAATTCTTTAAGCGAACATTTGTTCTATATGCGAACAAATTTCAAAGAGACAACAGAGAAACCAAGAAAGCGTTGCAATGATCAACAAACTGGCGGACTCGGTGGCCCAGGCCCTTGCGGGGGTGAAGGATGGTGCCACGGTGTTGATAGGCGGGTTCGGCACGGCCGGCATTCCGGGCGAGCTGATCGATGGCCTCATTGCCCAGGGCGCGCGGGACCTCACGGTGGTCAACAACAACGCAGGCAATGCCGACCAGGGCTTGGCCGCGCTGCTCAAGGCAGGGCAGGTGCGCAAGATCATCTGCAGTTTTCCGCGCCAGGTCGACAGCTACGTGTTCGACGAGCTGTACCGCAATGGCAAGCTGGAGCTGGAACTGGTGCCCCAGGGCAACCTGGCCGAGCGCCTGCGTGCTGCGGGTGCGGGCATCGGCGCCTTTTTCTGCCCCACGGCCTATGGCACCGAACTGGCTGCGGGCAAGGAAACGCGCGAGATCAACGGCAAACACTACGTGCTGGAGTACCCCATCCATGGCGATGTGGCCCTGATCAAGGCGGAGAAGGGTGACCGCTGGGGCAACCTCACTTACCGCATGTCTGCGCGCAATTTTGGTCCGGTGATGGCGACCGCAGCCAGGACCACGGTGGCCACCGTGCACGAGGTGGTGGAGCTGGGCGCGCTCGACCCCGAAGCCATCGTCACCCCGGGCATCTACGTGAGCCATGTCGTGAAGATCGCGCGCACGGCCACGCAAGCGGGTGGTTTCAAGAAAACAGCATGAAATTGGTACCTACCGCCTGAGGAATAAGCGTGAGCAGCTATCAAAAACGTAGTAAAGAAGAACTGGCGAAGCGCGTGGCGCAGGACATCCACGACGGCGCCTACGTCAACCTGGGCATCGGCCAGCCGACCCTGGTCGCCAACCACATCCCGGCAGGCCGCGAAGTCATCCTGCAAAGCGAAAACGGCATCCTGGGCATGGGCCCTGCGCCCGCTGCGGGTCTGGAGGACTATGACCTGATCAACGCAGGCAAGCAGCCCGTGACATTGTTGCCCGGCGGTGCGTACTTCCACCACGCCGACAGCTTCGCGATGATGCGCGGCGGGCACCTCGACATCTGCGTGCTGGGCGCCTTCCAGGTCAGCGCCACGGGTGACCTGGCCAACTGGAGCACGGGCGAGCCCGGCGCCATCCCCGCCGTGGGCGGCGCCATGGACCTGGCCATCGGCGCCAAGCAGACCTGGGTGATGATGGACCTGCTGACCAAGCAGGGCGCGAGCAAGATCGTGACGCAATGCAGCTACCCGCTCACCGGTGTCGCCTGCGTGAAGCGCATCTACACCGATCTGTGCACACTGGCCTGCACGCCCACCGGGCTTCAGCTCATCGACACCGTGCCCGGCCTGTCGCACGCTGAGCTGGAGCAACTGGTGGGCCTGCCCATCCAGGCCCCTGCCGCCTGACCCAATCCCACCCGAGAACTGAGGAGACAACACCATGACCACACGCCAAGCCTTCATCTGCGACGCCATTCGCACCCCCTTCGGCCGCTACGGCGGCGCGCTCTCCAGCGTGCGCACCGACGACCTGGGCGCCATCCCCATCAAGGCGCTGATGGACCGCAACCCCGGGGTGGACTGGGCGGCCGTGACTGACGTGCTCTATGGCTGCGCCAACCAGGCCGGTGAAGACAACCGCAACGTGGCCCACATGAGCAGCCTGCTGGCGGGCTTGCCGATCGACGTGCCCGGGGCCACCATCAACCGCCTGTGCGGCTCGGGCCTGGACGCCGTGGGCACCGCAGCGCGCGCCATCAAGGCGGGCGAGGCGGGCCTGATGATTGCAGGCGGCGTGGAGAGCATGAGCCGTGCGCCCTTCGTCATGCCCAAAGCAGAGTCGGCCTTCAGCCGCAGCAACGCGGTGTACGACACCACCATCGGCTGGCGCTTCATCAACAAGCTGATGAAGGAAAAGTACGGCGTCGACTCCATGCCCGAAACCGCCGAGAACGTGGCCACCGACTTCAAGATCGAGCGCGAAGCCCAGGACCAGATGGCGCTGCGCAGCCAGCTCAACGCCGTGGCCGCCATCCAGGCCGGGCATCTGGCGCGCGAGATCGTGCCGGTGCACATCCCGCAAAAGAAGGGCGACGCCATCATCGTGAGCCAGGACGAACACCCGCGTGAGACCAGCATCGAAGCGCTGGCCAAGCTCAAGGGTGTGGTGCGGCCCGATGGCACGGTCACGGCGGGCAACGCGTCGGGTGTGAACGACGGCGCCTGCGCGCTGCTGCTGGCCGATGAAGCCAACGCCGCCAAACATGGCCTCAAGCCCCGCGCCCGCGTGGTGGGCATGGCCGTGGCCGGTGTGGCGCCGCGCATCATGGGCTTTGGCCCCACGCCCGCCACCCTGAAGGTGCTGGCGCAGACGGGCCTGACCATCGACCACATGGATGTGATCGAACTGAACGAGGCCTTTGCTGCGCAAGGCCTGGCCGTGCTGCGCGCGCTGGGGCTGAAGGACGACGATGCCCGCGTGAACGCCTGGGGCGGTGCCATTGCGCTGGGCCACCCGCTGGGCGCCAGCGGCGCGCGCCTGGTCACCACCGCCGTGAACCGCCTGCACGAACACGCCGGACAGTACGCGCTGTGCACCATGTGCATCGGCGTGGGCCAGGGCATTGCCGTGATCCTGGAGCGCGTGTGACCGTGATCGAGCGCAACCCCACGCCCGTCACCGTCATCACCGGCGCCAGCAACGGCATCGGCCGCGCGATTGCCGAGGCCGTGCTGGCCCAGGGCCACGCGGTGGTCAACCTGGACTACGTGTTGCCCACGTGGAGCCACCCGCAACTCACCTCGTACCAGGGCGATCTGACCGACGAGGCATCGACCCGCGAGCGCGCGGCCGAGATTGCGGCCAAACACAACGTCACCGCGCTGGTGAACAACGCGGGTGCCACGCGCCCCGGCACCATCGACACCGCCACCACCGCGCAGCTGGATGACGTGGTGGGCTTGCACCTGCGCGCGCCCATGCTGCTGGTGCAAGCGTTTCTGCCCACGCTGCGCGCCAGCGGTCAGGGCCGCATCGTCAACATGTCGTCGCGCGCCGCGCTGGGCAAAGGTGAGCGCATCGTCTACTCCGCCACCAAGGCCGGGATGATCGGCATGACACGCACGCTGGCCATGGAGCTGGGGCGTGACGGCATCACCGTCAACGCGATTGGTCCCGGGCCCATCGCCACCGAACTCTTCCGCCAGAGCAACCCCGACGGAGCGCCGCAAACGCAGCGCATCCTGAACAGCATTGCCGTGGGCCGCATGGGCACGCCCGACGACGTGGCGCGCGCAGCGCTGTTCTTCCTCTCGCCCGACAACGGTTTCGTGACCGGGCAGGTGTTGTACGTGTGCGGAGGCACCACGCTGGGAGTGGCGCCTGTTTAACAACCTGAACTGATCTTCCCTGCCGCCCCGCCAGGGGCACCCCCGTTCTCGCCCGGAGGCCTCGACGCCCGGTTGAGGCCATGGCGCGGCCAGACGCGGGTCAACGCGGCACTGGTGGCACCGACCCATTCATTCATCCACCTTCTTGAAGGAGACAAACCATGACCCGTTCCATTCACACCACCCGCCGCTTCGCGCTGTCGGCCGCTGCTGTCACCGCCCTCGCAGGTATCGGCCTGCTGGGCAGCAGCTCCGCACTGGCCCAGGCCTACCCGAGCAAGCCCGTCACCATCGTCGTTCCTTTTGCGGCAGGCGGCACCACCGACATCCTGGCCCGCATCATCGGCCAGGCGCTGACCACAGAGCTGGGCCAGTCGGTCATCGTGGACAACCGCGCGGGCGCGGGCGGCAACATCGGCGGCGCCATGGCGGCCAAGGCGCCGGCCGATGGCTACACCCTGTTCATGGGCACCGTGGGCACGCACGCCATCAACGCCAGCCTGTACAAGAAGATGCCGTTCGACCCCATCAAGGACTTTGCCCCGCTCACGCGCGTGGCCAACGTGCCCAACCTGCTGGTGGCCAACCCGGCCCAGCCCTACAAGAGCGTGAAGGAGCTGATCGCCTACGCCAAGGCCAACCCCGGCAAGGTCAACTTCGGCTCGTCCGGCAACGGCAGCTCCATCCACCTGTCGGGCGAGCTGTTCAAAAGCCTCGCCAAGGTGGACATGGTGCACGTGCCCTACAAGGGCAGCGCCCCGGCCGTCACCGACCTGCTGGGCAACCAGATCGGCATCATGTTCGACAACATGCCCTCGGCCATCCAGCACGTGCGCAGCGGCAAGCTGGTGCCCATTGCCGTGACCACGGCCAAGCGCTCGCCCGAGCTGCCCAATGTGCCCACCATCGCCGAAGCCGGCGTGGCGGGCTACGAAGCGACTTCATGGTTTGGCATGTTCGCACCCACCGGCACGCCCGCGCCGGTGCTGGCCAGGCTCAACACCGCGTTGGTCAAGGTGCTGAACCAGGCCGAGGTGAAGAAGAAGATCAACGAGCAGGGCGCCGAGACGTACAGCGAAACGCCCGAGCAGTTTGCTGCCTTCATCCAGGCCGAGTCGGTGAAGTGGGGCAAGGTCGTCAAGGAGTCGGGCGCGAGTCTCGACTGATCCGCGCCTTCGATCACTGCAGCTACCAAATTGATAGCTGCTGCCGCCTGTTCGACGGGCGGCAGCAGCTATTTTTCTTTCAAATCCAGGTGGTGTGGCTCACTGAACCCGGTACACCCGCCCCGTCTGCGCCCCTTCCACGCTGCGCTGGTAGCCGCGCGCGGCGCGCTCGGCAGACACCGTGTCGAACCCCGGGAAGAACGGCCCGTACACGCCCACGGATTCGGTGAGGATGGTGGGGCTCACGGCGTTGATGCGCAGGCCGCGCGGCAGCTCGATGGCGGCGGCGGCCACAAAGCCCTCGATGGCCGCGTTCACCGCCGTGGCATTGGCGCCGTTGCGGATGGGCTCGATCGAGAGGATGCCCGCCGTCAGCGTGATGGAGCCGCCATCGTTCAAGTACTTCTGGCCGACCAGCGCCAGTTGCACCTGGCCCAGCAGTTTGTCTTGCAGGCCCAGGTTGAATTGCTCGGCTGTCATCTCGGCCAGCGGGCCAAAGTGCAGGTTGCCTGCAGTGCTCACAATGGCATCGACTTTGCCCACCGCCTCGAAAAGCTTTGCGACCGCACCTGGCTGCGAAAAGTCTGCGCGGTGCGTGCCGCTGCTGCGGCCCACGGTGATCACCTCGTGGCGTGCGCCCAGGTTGGCCAGCACGGCCTGGCCGATGGTGCCGCTGGCGCCGATGAGAAGAATCTTGGACATGGTGTTTTCCTTGAAGGTTGAAAAAGAAGGGTGGAGGAACAGACAGGCCCCGATTCTTTTGCGAATCAATCAATGCATAAAGTACATTGAAGTTCTTCTTGTGCTAACCATTAATTAGGAATCCGCCGTGGACAAACTGCGCAACATGGAAGTCATGGTGGCCGTGGTCGAAGCCGGCAGCTTCGCCGCCGCCGCGCGCCAGCTGCAGATCTCCGCCGTGATGGTGGGCAAGCACATCCAGCAGCTGGAGACGCACCTGGGCGCGCGCCTGTTCCAGCGCAGCACGCGCCAGAACAGCCTGACCGAGGTGGGCGCCGCGTTCTACGACGACAGCAAACGTGTGCTGGAGCAGGTGCGTTGGGCCGAGTCCGCCGTGGAGCGCAGCCGCGCCGTGCCGCAGGGCCTGCTGCGGGTGAGTGCGCCTTTTACCCTGGGCAGCCATGTCATCGCGCCACTGGTGGCGGAGTTTCTGCAGCGCCATGAGCAGGTGCGTGTGGACCTGCAGCTCACCGACAGCGTGGTGGACATGGCGGGTGAGGGGTTCGATGCCGCCATCCGCATCGGCCGCATCGTGGACGAAGGCCTGGTGGCCCGCTCACTGCGCCCCTACCGCATGGTGATTGCCGCCACGCCCGCCTATCTGGCGCGCCATGGCACGCCACAGGGCGCGGCCGACCTGGCCCGCCACCAGTGCCTGAGCCACTCGGTGTGGCAGCGCCGTGTGGAATGGACGCTGCGCGATGGCAACGAGGAGTTCTTCTGGCCCGAGAACGCGCGCTTCGTGTGCAACCAGGGCGATGGCCTGCGCCAGGCGGCGCTGCGTGGGCTGGGTCTCGTCATGCAGCCCGAGGTGCTATTGGCCGACGACCTGGCCAGCGGCGCGCTGGTGCCCGTGCTGCAGCATTGCCTGCCCGCACAGCGCGATGTGCACTTGGTGTACGCGCCCGACCGGCGGCAACTGCCCAAGCTGGCGCGGTTTGTGGAGTACGTGGTGGGGACGCTGGGCGTAGATGGCCACTGACTGAGCTATACGGCAGCAGGCTCAGCAGAATGCTTTGCGCTGGTCCTTGAGTGCATTGCGGTCGATGCTCGCCGCGAGCTGTTCCATGTCGGCCGCGCAGACGCCGTGCTGCGCAAAATGCAGCGGCCATTGCTCTATCGCGTGAGCAACCTCCTGAATCAACCCGATGGCCCGGGAGCGGGTGAGACCGAAATCGCTCAAGTCGGTCAGCGCGTTGTCCAGCGTGGACTGCGCACCGTGCTGGCCCACCACCATGGCCTGGTAGCCCATGTTCTGCAGCGTGGGCACCACGTCGAACGCGGGGGCCAGGTCGTAGTAGCCGTCAAAGCCCAGGCGCAGGCAGTGGTTGCGCTCGTGGTCGTCGGTGTTGTCCATGAGGATGTTGAACACCATGCGCCGAAACAGCTCTTCGCGCTGCGCCTTTTGCCGGTCGGGGTGCGCCTGGCGCAGCAGCACGGTGGCCAGTGCGCCATAGCTTTCGGCCAGGCCCGCCGCAGCCAGTGCCGTCTTGGCAGAGATGCAGTGCACGCGCAGGCTCAGGGCACCCATCTGCACCCGGTCAAACCGTTGGATGGTCAGCGCATGGCGCTGCGCCCCCCGGCCCCGCCTGGATGGGATGGGCAGCACACCCGTGGTGGCAACGTGGATGCCTGCCAGGGCTGCCAGCGTCATGGTGGCGTGTTCGATGAGAGGCGTATCCACGGTGTCGTCCAGCTCGCTGAACTTGATGACGCAAGGCCCGCTGTCGGTTTGCAGCAGCGCCTTGGGCCGGGCGCCGCCCAGCGTCACGCCGGGCTGCACCAGCCGCTGAATTTCTGGTGTGACCGGGGCTTGCGACTGCACGTCTTCCACCGCCCGCACCATGGCCTCCAGATCACGCAATTGCGGGTACGGCCCGATGCGCCGGGGGATGTACTGTTCGGCTGAGGTGGAGATACCCAAGGCGCCAAAGCGGTCGTCACCAGCGAACAGCAGCATCTCCAGAATCGACAGGCGCGCAGGGCGGTCGATGTGGCGGATGATGCGCTCGCCCCAACGGTCGGGGCGCGCATCGTCAATGGCGCCGGGCGCGCTGTCCTTGTGGCCTGCGCTGAACATCTGGCCAGCCAGCAGGGGCAGGTCTTCGCTCAGCGCAAATTGCCACCAGTCTGCGGCATAGGTGAAGGTGGCGCAGTTGGGTACCAGCTGCGACAAGCCCACCGCCCCGGTCAGCACCGGCTGGGCGGGGTTGACCAGCGTCCAGACATACAGCGTGTCGTGCGGCACATAGGAGCGCGGCGTGACCTGCTGCGCGTGGTGCTGCTGGCTCATGGCCGCGCTTTCTTCTGGCCCGCGATCAGTGCGGCCAGGCCTGCGGCGGTGCTGTTGGGCTGGCGCTTTGGCGCGCCGAGTCCTGTAACTCGAATGGCTTGCCGGATCTGTTCTTCGGGGCCCAGTCCAGCGACCTTCTGCGCGGCCCCAATGGTTGGTTTGGCAGGGCTTGCTTCCTCGAAGGAGCCCTTCATCTCTTCGGCAACGTGCACGGTCCCCAAGTGGGCAGGTGCGTTGGTTTTGGAGACGGACGGCAAGGCGGCAGGCTTTGCGTTGCTTGCAGGCGTCTTTGCGTCTTTCTGCGCCGTCTTCTGTGCAGCGCGCCGGGGGCGGGCTTTGGCTACCTCAAGCTCCAGCGATGTGAGGTCGTTCTGCGGCGCAATCAGGTCGGCTAACCCATGGGCCTGGTTGATGAGCCACATGCACATCACATACGACGCCATCGACACCGACGGGTCGCCCCGCTCAATGCGCGCCATGGTCGGCTGGGACACGCCCAGCCGCTGGGCCCACTGGGCTTGTGTTTCCTTGCGGCGCTTGCGTGCAATCACGATGTTCTGCGCGAGCAACGCGATCTGCTGGAGGACCGCCTGGGGGTAGTCAGCGGGCTTGGTGTTTTGAGATGGCATTCATAGATATTAGTTCAAGAAGGATTTTTTGAGCATCTATGAATTATTTGCAGGTGACTAAAGGCAAGAGTTGAATGGTATAAATTATTCATATATGCACGTAAATGCGAGAAAAAATAATATCTATGATTAAATGGTGCTGAGCTGTCGGCATGGTCGTGCAACAAGGGGGCAATCAGCACAAGGACGTGCTGCTACGCGCCGCCATGCCGGGCCTACAGGGCTCACTCCACAGCGTCGCTGGGCACCGCAGGCCCGATCTTGAACACCCCGCTCACCCGCGCACAGGGCACGCCATCGGCCGTCACCAGTCCCTGAGCAAACACCAGCGAACGCGTGACGCGCAGCGGCTCGGCCTCGCCCTGCACCCAGGTGCCCAGCGGGGCGGGGGCCAGGTAGTCGATCTGCAGGCTGATGGTGGGCAGGAAACGGTCGGCCACCTGATCGCTTTTGCGGTGCACCGACAGCGGCAGCAGCATGTCGCAAAAGCTGGCCATCATGCCGCCGTGAAGGTTGTTCACGGGGTTCACATGGCGGCGCTCCACGCGAAAGCCGAACTGCACCACGCTGCCTTCGTGGCGCAGGTAGAGCGGGCCGTTGTGCTGGATGAACGGGCCGCCAGACTGCAGTGGCGCAAAGCCCGGTGGGATCTCGGCATGGCTGCTCATGCGCGGGCCTCCTTCTCCACATCCTGCGCAAAGCTGGCGCCCTCCAGGCTGCTGTGGGTGGCGCCGTCCTCGGGCAGCCAGCCGCTGTACACCGTGCGAAAGTCCGCCACGATCTGCGCCAGCGGCATGTCGTCAAACGCGCCGCGCTGGTGCACATACTCCATGTGGCGCGCGCCGGATTTGTCGAACGGGTGGTAGATCGAATCGTTTTCGCCATCGAACTCCAGCGGCAGCAGCCCAAAGCGCTCGCACAGTTCGATGTTGAAAGCGGGCGTGGCCTTGCGCCAGGCGCCATCCAGCCAGATGTCGGTGTAGCCGTGCCAGATGAAGAGGTCGGTCTTCATGGTCTCGCGCATGCGCTCGGTGCTGAGGTGGTTGCGCACGTCGGCAAAGCCCATGCGCGCGGGGATGCCCGCCGCGCGGCATGCGGCGGTTAGCAGCGCGGCCTTGGGCACACACCAGCCGTGGCCGTTGGCCAGCACGGTGCTGGCCGCCATGCCCTGGGGCGAGAGGTCGATGCGGTAGGGGTCGTAGCGAAAGCCGTCACGCACGGCCAGGTACAGGGCGACGGCGCGTTCGCGGTCGGTGGTGCCGCGTGCGTGTTGGGCGGCAAAGGCCTGGATGGAAGGTGCGTCGCTGTCGATAAGGGCCGTGGCACGCAGGTGGGCGGGCGTGGGGGTGCTGGTCATGGGCGGGTGTCTCCTGCAGTCTGTCGGGAATCAGTGTGTGGCTTCTGTGCACCCGATGCTGTCACAGGCGCGCCAGCCAGGCGCGGCTGGGGCTCGATGCCCCCATCACACCCGCCACGCAGGCAGCTCCCAGTTGCGCCACAGCGCCAGCCCGCGCAGCCCGGCCGTGAGCAGCACGCAGACCACCAGCGGTGCCCAGTCGGGCGCTTGCAGGTGGCGCAGGGCCACGTCGGCCCAGCCACCGGCAAAGGCACACAGGGCATACGGCCGGTGGTCGCTGAAGGCCTGGGGCACCTCGTTGCACAGCACATCGCGCAGCACGCCGCCGAACACGCCGGTGGTCACACCCATCATCACGCTGATGATGGGCGGCATGCCGATGGCGGTGGCAATGTCCACGCCCACGGCGGCAAACAGGCCCAGGCCGATGGCGTCGGGCAGCAGCATGGCTCGCTCGGTGGGCTGAAAGTGCCGCTGGCGCATGAACAGCATGGCGCCGATGCACAGCGCCAGAATGCCCCATACGAATTCGGTGTGGCGGATCCAGAAGAAAGGCCGCTGGTCCAGCAGCAGGTCGCGCAGCGTGCCCCCGCCAAACGCGGCCACAAAGGCCACGACACACACGCCCACGGCATCGAGACGCTTGCGCGCGGCCATGATCACGCCCGACAGGGCAAACGCGATGGTGGCGGCCACTTCCAGCGCGAAGCGCAGGGTGTGAATCCAGGGGGCGTCGAGCGGCAGGTCCATGGGCGCAATTGTGCCGTGGCGCTGTAGGAGCGGGCAGGGGCTTGCAGCACGCTGCCTGTCAAGTTTTTGCTACTGAAAATATAGCTTATAGCGCTTGCTGATCAAGCGCTGGCGCCTGTTTTTATCCAAAAACAATCTGCCAACGTCCCCGCTCCTGGGCAACTGGGGTGCTTCATGACACCAAGCCCCCCACCCGAAGAAGCTGCCAGGCCAGCGCCAGCAAACAGCCCGTGCCGCCCAGTGTGCCCAGGCGGTGTCCCCAGCGCAGGCTGCCCGCGGGCCATTGGTTCATGGCCAGCACCAGCAGCCAGCCCAGCACCATCCAGGCCGCCACCACCAGCGCCAGCCCCGCCGCCGGCCCCGCCGCAGCGGTGGCCGCAAGGGCCTGCAGCACGAGGGTGGCCAGAACCACAGCCCAGGCGCGCCGGGATGCCGCAGTGGCTGGGGGCGTGCCGTCGCCCCAGGCGCGCGTGGGCACGGTGCGCGCCCAGCGGGTCAGTGCGATCAATGAGGCCAGCGCGGCGCTGGCGCCGATGAGTTCGTTCATGCGGCCTCCGGCGGGTGGCGGTCGGGCCCTGGGTTGGGCGCGTGCGGCGCCCCGTGGCCCGCCCGCCGCCAGCGCAGCGCCCGCCGCGCGCGCGACCGCAGCGGTGCACCCACAGCCAGGGCACACAACGCCGACGCCACGGCCCACTGCACCATCCCCGCCTTGGCCGCCAGGCCGCCATAGGCCAACGCGGCCAGTGCCCACAGCAGCACGGCGGTGCGGGGCGTCCAGTGGCGCAAGGTGGCAGCGGGCAGGGCCACGAAGAAGGCGAGCAGCAGGCCCAGCATGCCCGACGAACGTGCGGGCTCGGTCGCCACGATGTGGGCCAGGCGGAAGGATTCCACCGCTAGTACACCGGTCAGCCAGAAGGGCCAGTGGGCTGACCCCACCCAGCGGGCCCAGCCGCGTGGGTGCCAGCGCGGGGGGGCGGTGGTTGTGTGCACTGCAGAGCCCGGTCGGGCCACGGCCGCAGACCGCGACGCCCTGCGCCGGTGCGCCTGCACCCGCTGGGGCCCGATAAAAACCGCGATGCCCCCGCAGATCAGCCCCATGGCGACCAGGCTGACCAACATGGCGGGTCCTTGGGCACTGCCCAGCACCAGCCCGGCCACACCGGCCACGGCCAGCAGCGCGCCCGCGCTACCCAGCGAGACGCGCCACAGCGCCAGCGTGCGCAGCGCCCACGCCGCCGCTGCCGACAGCAGCAGCCACACGCCGATGAGTGCCCACACCGCCCACACGGGCCGTTGCGCCAGCGAGGGCAGGCCCGCAGGCCCCCACAGGTGCACGAACACCGCCACGATGAGCGCGGCGGGCGTGGTGGCATGCAGGGCCAGAAGGAAACGTTGCATGGGGAGCGAAGCTGCGAAGCTATGAAGGGGGACGCTTGGCGTTGGTGTCAGCCCGCAGCCGCGATGCCGCCCGCTGTGGCCTGTGCAGCCTCCGCCTCGCGCCTGCGCTGCTGGCGCGCATCCAGCCAGATCAACGTACCCGAGATGGACAAAAACGCGGGCGTCATGCCCAGAAAGAAATACAGCCACTTCAGCGCCAGCCCGCCAAAGTCGCCAAAGTGCAGCGGCTCCATCAGGCCGTTGACCAGCGACCAGAAGCCCGCCGTGCGCGGGTCGTGCACCTTCTTGGGTACGCCGGTGGTGGCGTGGATGTCCACCCGCGCCGTGCTGGCCAGATGGTTGCTGAGATTGCCGGTAAAGCCCGCTTCGGCCGTGCTGGTGCCCCAGCGGCGCAGCGACACGTAGCGCGCCTCCAGGCCGGGCACGGCCTGCTGCGCTGTGGCGTACAGCGCATCCAGCGATTGCATGGGCACCGGCTCGGTGGCGTCACCGCCCGCCTTGCGCGCTGGCTTGGAGGCGGTGGCATCGGTGCTGGTGGTCACGTATTTGTAGCCCTGCTCAAACAGCGGCGCCAGTCCCATCCACGCCCCCGTGGCCGCAATCAGGATGTGAAAGCCCAGCCCCCAGATGCCCGCAGACTTGTGCAGGTCTGACATCACCACCCGAAAGCTGCGACCCCAGCGCTGGGTGAACAGCTCGGCCAGGATCTTGCGGTGGATGACGATGCCTGTGGCAATCAGCACCAGCATCGCCACCCCTAGGAAACCCACGATCCACCGCGGCCCGAAGAACAGGAACACATGCAGCATGCGCAGGTACTGGCCGAGCTGGCTGTCCACCGGGCCCACCACCGTGCCGGTGTCCGAGCGCAAGGCGACCTTGGTGCGGGTGTTGGCGGGCGCGCCATGCTCGCGCACAAAGGCGAAGTAGCTGGGGTTGACGGTATCCGGCAGCGCGATGGTCTCCACCATGGCGCCGGGGTAGCGGGTGTGCAGCTGTGCCAGCACCATGTCGAGCGACGCAGGTTTTTGAGAGCGCGGCAGCTGCGCCAGCGACGGATTGGCCCACAGGTCGATCTCGTGCTTGAACACCACCACCGCACCCGAAAAGCACACGATGAACATCAGCAGCCCCGTGACGATGCCCGCCCAGGAGTGCAGGGTGAAGAGGCGGTTGAGCGTGCGCTGGCTGGTCATGGCGTGCGGGCGGCTGGGGTGGAGCGTTGCGTCAGAAGAAGTACGTCACGCCCAGGCTGAAGTTGCGCGGCAACGCGGGCGAGACCACGTTGGCGTTGATCGCGCCGTCGTAATACGCCTTGTTGAATACGTTCTTCACGCCCGCGGTCACGCGGTAGTTCTCGCCCACGTAGCTCACGGACGCATCGGCCACAAAGTACGAAGGCAGTGTGAACGGGTACGAGCCAATCTGCTCGCTCACATACCGCCCGCCCAGGCCCAGCGTCACGCGCTGGTACTGCGGCAGCTTGTACGTGGCCCAGGCCGTGAGCGTGTGGCGCGGCGTGAGGTTGAGTGGCTTGCCCACGATGGCGGCGTTGGTGTCGCGCGTGACCTTGGTCTGCGTGTAGGTGTAGGCACTGGTCAGCTTCCAGCCGTTCTTCAGGTCCGCGCCCAGCTCCAGCTCCAGCCCGCGCGCGCGCTGCTCGCCGGTCTGCACGCTGAAGCCCGTGTTCACCGGGTCGGCCGTGGTCACGTTCTCGCGCACCAGGTCAAACACGGCGAGCGCGCCGGTGACCTGGCCGCCGGGGGCTTCGTACTTCACGCCCGCCTCCCACTGCTTGCCGGTTTCGGGCGCAAAGGCCGATCCCGCAAAGGTCAGGCCTGACTGGGGCAGGAACGACTCTCCGTAGCTCCCGTATGCGGCCCAACCCGGCTTGAACTCGTACACCAACCCGGCAGATAACGTGGTGGCGTTGTCCTTCTGGCGCGTTTGCGTCTTGGCTACGCGGTTGTCGGTGTCGGTGGTGGACCAGTCGCGGCGCAGGCCCACCAGGGCCGTCCAGCCCTGGCCGAACTTGATCTGGTCCTGCGCATACAGGCCCGCCACCGTCAGCTTGGCCGGTGCATCGGCGGTCAGCGCCTCGGGGCAGGTGGCCTGCATGCCATACACGGGCGCAAACAAATCCAGCGCCCCAATGCGGCAGGTGCGGCTGGCCAGCAGGCTGGTGCCGCTGCGCGCATCGAGGCCCGTCACCAGCTGATGCTTCACGCCCAGCGCTTCAAAGCGCGACAGCAGCGAGGTGTCGGTGGCCAGCAGGTCGTAGTCCATGTACTGGCGCGAGGCCTGGCGGTTCTGGAGCCGCTGGTTGGCCTGCAATGCCTGGTTGGAGACAAAGTTGCCCGTGCCCTTCTCGGTCTCGTAGCGCACGTTCTGGCGGAAGGTCATGGCCTCCGACATCTTGTGCTCCAGCGTGTAGCCCACGGTTTTGCTCTCCACGTCATACCCGCCAAAACTTGGGTCGCCCGTGAACATCGTGACGGGCAGCGTGCCGTTGCGGTTGGGCAGCAGCGTGCCGTAGGGCGTGATGCCCTGCTGGCGCATCCATTGGCTCTGGCTGTAGGTGGCAAACAGCACCAGGTCGGTCTGCGGGCCCAGGTCGATGGAGAGCGATGGCGCGAACCACCGGTCCTTGCGGTAGACGAACTGGGTGGGGTCGTCGGCGTTGGACACCTGGGCATTGATGCGCAGCGCCGTCTTGCCCGATTCGGACAGCGGCTTGTTCACGTCGGCCTGCAGCGTGCGCTGGCCGAAGCTGCCCACCTCCACGCCCACCTCGTTGATCGCCTCCTTCTTGGGCCGCTTGCTCACCGCGTTGACGATGCCGCCGGGCTGCACCTGGCCGTACAACACTGAGGCCGAGCCTTTGAGCACCTCGAAACGCTCGTAGCCGTAGGGCTGCAGCTTGGCCCACATGCCCGGGCTCTGCACCAGGCCATCGACCAGGATCGATTCGGTGGAGCGAAAGCCCCGGATGTTCAGGTCGTCAAACCCCCGGCGCCCAAAGTTGACCGGGCTGACCCCCGCCACCGTCTGCAGCGCTTGCTGCACGTTGGTGATCTGCCGCGACTCCATTTGCTCGCGCGTGACCACGCTGACGGACTGCGGCGTTTCCAGCCGCCGCATGGGCGCCTTGCTGGCGGTCTGCGCCTCGACGGGGGCAAAGCCCATGTCTTTTTCGGTGCTGGCGTTGATGCGGACTTCTTGGAGCTGGGGTGCGGTCACTGCCGCGTCTGCTGCAGGTGTGCTGGGCTGCTGCGCCATGGCGGCCTGGGCGAGGCACAGGGCCAGCGGGGTCAGGGTGAAAAGAGTGGCCGCGCGGACGGATGGCAAGCGCGGGGCGTGCGCGAAGCGCAGGGGCTGAGAAGACATGGGGGTCCCGATGGAGGTGAGCGGACAACAAACGCTGGGGGCGCTGGCTCACGTGGCAAGGGACGTTGGCTGGCGAGAAAGTGATGAATTATAATGCGAATGGTTATCGTTTGAAATTCTTCAATGAAGTGACTGGAGTGCGAGAAGTCGCAGTGCCTTCTTGAGGGAGTTGAGGTAACCACCACCGCCATGCGGCGCGAAAACTGGGACTTTCTGGGCTATTCCGGGACAACGCGAAACGTATCGTTGAAACGAAGTTGCAATCCATGTAGCAGCACGCGGCCCCGCCAGGAGCCCAATCTGAACTCCGAGGCTAGACTTCTGCCTTCGGCCAATAGCGGACATACTTTCATGAGCCACTCCAATCTCAGATTGTCTTGCGTCCGAATGGTCGCGATGCTGATTGTCTTAACGCTGGGCCTTGCTGGAAGTGCTCTTGCGTGTTCGTGCATCGCAGCTAGGTCGACATCCGAGCGCGTTGCAGATGCCACTTTTATCGTCGTGGCTCAAGTTATCGCGACGGATGCAACTAGCGATATAAAAGAGCCGCAAGGCTGGCCGGGTTTTGTCGCCCGCTACAGATTGTTAGAAGTCATCAAGGCGTCCACGCCTCCGCCCACCAAGCTCTATTCAGGAAAAGGCGCAGGTGACTGTGGCGTCCCTTTGTTCCCAGCAGTTACGTATATTTTCTTGGCTGGACCCGAAGGCAACGTCACTATGTGCTCCGGGACTTCTATCCTCACCGACGGTAGCAAGTTTGCAGGCGCCTACCTTTCACACGTTCGGTCTTTGTCTGACCAAACTGCGCCTCCGTCACCGCCCCCCTGGTCATGGGGGTACCAAACTTTCAATGCGCCAGCTGAATACGACGCGCTTTTCTTATTGGGTGCGAGCAATTGACGGAAATGGAATGACTGGTAGTACGCAACTTCTGCTCAGGGCTCATAGCGTAAGTTGCGACATGCCCCAGAAGCAAATCTTGCGGTGCTTGACGTCTAGGCATTGACCTAACGATTAGGCGTGGTGCGCTGGATGTCAGTAGGCCAGCACCGATGCGTCAGTTTGTGTGTCGCGAAAAGAAATCGCGCCAAAAGTAGGTGGCGCGAAAGCGATTTGTAGCTGGCGCGAAAGCGGTTTGCGCGCCACTTTGTTGAGCTGGTCACCCCTGCAGAAGCGCTTTCTGGAGCCCTCCGCACCGCGCGAGGTTTTTGCTATTAAATGTGTAGCTAAAAGTCATGATGGTCGAGCGGAGAAACCTATTTTTAATCCAATTTTTGGATGGAGGTAGCCCCCTCCCCATCCTCGGCCCCCTCCGCCCCGCCATACCCTGGGTACGCCCCTCCCGCCGCATTCAACGTCGCACTTTCCTGCCGCTCCCGCGCCATCTGCTCCGCAAACTGGTTGCGCCCTTCTCGCGCCACGGCGATGAACTTGGCGCGGTCCTTGTGGTGCGGGTACATGCGGTCGGCCAGCGCGATGTTGTGGGTGCGAAAGCGCTGGGTGATGGCGGTGGCTTGCGCGGGTGGCAGGCCCATCAGCTCCAGCACGGTGTGAGCGCTTTGCAGGCTGGACTCGAACAGCTCGCGCTGCACCAGTGTCACGCCCAGGTCGCGCAGCTTGTTCCAGTGCGTCACATCGCGCGCGCGGGCCACGATCTGCAGGTGCGGGAAGTGCTCGCGCGCCAGTTTGGCGATCTGCAGGGACTGCTCGGCATCGTCCACGGCCACCACCAGGATGCGCGCGTGTTCTGCCCCGGCGATACGCAGCAGGTCGAGCCGCGTGGCGTCGCCGTAGAACACGCGGTAGCCGAAGGTGCGCGCCACTTCCAGCATGTCCACGCTGTGGTCCAGCACGGTGGTGGGGATGCCTTGGGCCAGCAGCACGCGCGAGACGATCTGCCCATAGCGGCCGAAGCCCGCGATGATGATGGGCGCCTCTTGGGGTTCGGAAATTTCCTCGGCCTGGGGCGTTGTGTTTTTGAGCTGTGCGTAGCGGCGCAGCAGCACGCGGTCCAGCAGCACCAGCAGCAGCGGGCTGATCAGCATCGACAGCGCCACGGCCCCAATCAGCAGCGAGGCAGTCTCGGCCGGGAACACGCTGGCGCCGGCGGCGGCCTGGAACACCACAAACGCAAACTCGCCGCCCTGGGCCAGCAGCAGGGTGAACACCGGACGCTCCTGGTAGGGGATGCCGACGATCTTGGCCAGCGTGTAGATCACCACGGCCTTGGCCGCCAGAAAGCCGACCAGGATGGCGGCCATGAGGCCTGGCGAGCGCAGGATCACGCCGAAGTCGATGCTCATGCCCACGGCGATGAAGAACAGCCCGAGCAGCAGGCCCTTGAAGGGCTCAATGTCAGCCTCCAGCTCGCGGCGGTATTCACTGTCGGCCAGCAGCACGCCGGCGAGAAAGGCGCCCAGCGCCATCGACAGGCCCACCAGCACCATCAGGTAGGCGATGCCCACCACCAGCAGCAGCGCGGCGGCCGTGAAGATCTCGGGGGTGTTGCTCTTGGCGATCCAGCGCAGCACGGGGCGCAGCAGCAGGCGCCCGCCGAGGATGATGGCGGCGATCACGCCGACGATCTTCAGCACCTCCAGCACCATCTCACCTGGCGAGTGGCCCGCGCCTTCGCCGGCGGCTGCGCCCAGCACGGGCAGCAGGGCCAGGATGGGGATGGCGGCCACGTCCTGGAACAGCAGGATCGAAAAACCTGCCTGGCCGCTGCTGGTGCGCATCAGGTTGCGCTCGGCCAGCACCTGCAGCGCAATCGCCGTGGACGACAGCGCCAGGCCTAAAGCGCCCACCAGGCTCACGCGCCAGGGCAGGCCCGCCAGCGCACCCAGCGCAAATAGCACAGCCGCGCAGCCCAGCACCTGGGCGGTGCCGGTGCCGAAGATGGGGCGGCGCAGCGCCCACAGGCGGCTGGGTTGCAGTTCCAGCCCGACCAGGAAGAGCATGAGCACCACGCCAAACTCGGCAAAGTGCAGGATGTCCTGTACGTTGCTGACCAGCCCCAGGCCCCAGGGCCCGATGGCGATGCCCGCCGCCAGGTAGCCAATGATGGCGCCGAGGCCCAGCGCCTTGGCGATGGGCACGGCCAGCACGGCAGCGGTGAGGTACAGGAAACCGTAGGTGAGCCAGGTGGGGGCGTGTTCCATGGAGGCGCGGCAATAGTGGTGGCGTTGGGAGGGGCGTCGCAGGGGGCGGACCGGCGGGCGTGGGCGTGTCAGGATTCTGGCATTGCCGTAGCGATGCGGGGGTGCGCGTGGCATAGCATTGAAATGCTTCTATTTTGATAGCATGTAGCGCTTTATGGTCAAGCGCTAGCAGGCATTTTTATCCAGATCATGGCAGTGACACGGGGGCGTTGTTAAGATGCTCGCCCTTCTTCGCACACGGGCTTGGTGATTCATGGACTTTCAGACTTGGCTGGCTTTTTTTGCGGCATCGTGCCTGATTGCGGTGTCGCCGGGTTCGGGGGCCGTGTTGTCGATGAGCCATGGGCTGTCGTACGGCGTGCGCAAGACGGGCGCCACCATCCTGGGCCTGCAGCTGGGCCTGTTGCTGATTTTGCTGATTGCCGGGGCGGGCGTGGGTTCGCTGCTGCTGGCGTCCGAGGTGGCTTTCAGCGTGGTGAAAGTGCTGGGCGCCTGCTATCTGATCTATGTGGGCTTTGCGCAGTGGCGTGCCGGGGACAAATCGCCGGTGCAGGGCGATGAAGCAGAGTCGGCCGGCACCTGGCAAAAACGCTGCCTCACGGGTTTTTTGACCAACGCCACCAACCCCAAGGGCATCATCTTCATGGTGGCGGTGTTGCCCCAGTTCATGACCGACACGCGCCCACTGTGGACCCAGCTGGTGGTGATGGCCGCCACCACGGTGACGGTGGACGTGGTGGTGATGCACGGCTACGCTGCGGGGGCCAGCGCGCTGCGCCGCCTGATGCGCAGCGCGCGTGCGGTGCGGGCGCAAAACCGTGTGTTTGGCGGCTTGCTGATGGCGGTGGGCGCCGGGCTGTTCTTCGTCAAGCGCGGCGGGCAGCACGCTTGATAGGATGGTTGTGCTTCGATTTTAATAGCTGCTTGCGCTTGCCTATAAAGCGCTAGAGGCTGATTTGGCTTGGTTTTTCATGGATACGCAGATTCCAAGGAGGGTGTCATGCCAGTAGTTGTTGTCGCCAACCCGAAGGGCGGTGTGGGCAAGTCCACACTGTCCACCAACATCGCGGGCTACTACGCCAGCCAGGGGCATCCCGTGATCCTGGGCGACACCGACCGGCAGGAATCCGCCAAGCTCTGGCTTGGTCTGCGCCCGCCAGCCGCGCGCCCCATTGGCGCCTGGGATGGCATCAGCTCGGACGTGATCAGCCGCCCGCCCAAGGGCACCACGCACGCGGTGCTCGACACCCCTGCCGGGCTGCACGGCTGGCGGCTGAACGATGTGCTCAAGCTGGCCGACAAGATCATCGTGCCGCTGCAGCCCAGCGTGTTCGACATCTTTGCCACACGCAGTTTTCTGGATCAGCTGGCCGAGCACCGCCGCGCCGAAGGGGTGCAGATCGGCATCGTGGGCATGCGCGTGGACGCCCGCACCAAGGCCGCCGAGCAGCTGCACCATTTTGTGGACAGCCTGGGCTTCCCGGTGCTGGGCTACCTGCGCGATACGCAGAACTACATCCACCTGGCGGCGCATGGCCTCACGCTGTTTGACGTGGCGCCCGGCCGCGTGGCGCGCGACCTGGAGCAGTGGCAGGGCATCTGTGCATGGCTCAATTCTTGAAGGACAGCGTGAAGCAGAACGTACAACCAGTCCCTCGGGAAAACACCTGTCACCCGGCAGACAAGGCGCGCCTGGGTGCGGGGCTACATTGCGACGATGAAAATCTTCCGCTCTTATTCCGAAGTCAGCGCCTGCGTGGGCCAGGAGGTCGCCGTGACCGACTGGATCACCATTACGCAGGAACAGGTCAATCTGTTTGCCCAGGCCACGGGCGACCACCAGTGGATCCATGTGGACCCCGAGCGTGCCAAGGCCGGGCCGTTTGGCGCGCCCATTGCGCACGGGTTTCTCACGCTGTCGCTGATCCCGCAGTTTTTCGAGACGGGCCTGACCATCGAGGGGGCGCGCATGGGCGTGAACTACGGGCTGAACAAGGTGCGCTTCACGGCGCCCGTGCCTGTGGGCAGTCGCCTGCGCGCGCGCCTCACCTTGCAGGCTGCCGAGCCCGTGGCGCCCGATGGTATGCAGATGACCTGGCTGGTGACGGTGGAGCGCGAGGGCAGCGAGAAGCCGGTGTGCGTGGCCGAGTCGCTGGCGCGCAACTTCGGCGCTCCGGCATAAAGGGCACAGCAAACTCCCTCTCCCCTTGTGGGAGAGGGTGGGGGAGAGGGGGAGCGCAGGCACAGCGCCCAGATTGCAACCCCCTCTCCCCCGGCCCCTCTTCCGCGAGGGGAGAGGGGAGGTGTTGGGTGCGTCGGTTGGGGGCTGGCGCTGTTGGCCGGAGGGCTTGAACCATGGACCGCCTGCAAGCCATGAAAATTTTCGAGCGTGTGGTGGAAGAGGGCGGCTTTGCCGCCGCCGCCCGCGCCATGGACATGTCACCCCCTGTGGTCACCCGCATGGTGGCCGAGTTGGAACAGCATCTGGGCACGCGGCTGCTGCAGCGCACTACCCGCAAGCTGGCGCTCACCGACGCGGGTGATGCCTATCTGCAGCGCGTACGCACCATCCTGCACGAGATCGACGACGCCGAAGCGGCAGCGGCGGCCAACACGCGCGATCTGCGCGGCACCATCCGCATCGTTGCGGCGCCCGTGCTGGCGACCAACTTTCTGGCGCCCATGGTGGCGCTGTGGCATGCGGAATTCCCCAAGCTATTGCTTGACATCGACCTGGACGCCTATGCCTCGGCGAGGGTGGATGAATATGATGTGACCATCATGGTGGCAGGCGAGGATTTTGATGCCAACATCGTGGCACGCCCCCTGTTGAAGGGGGAGGCGATTGTTGTCGCATCACCCGACTACCTGGAGCGCAAGGGCATTCCGCGCGAGCCGCAAGACCTGCTGCAACACGACTATCTGCGCGACTCCGGCATGGCCGCGCGAGCGCAGTTGGGGCCAGCGCGCAAGCTGCGCCTGCAATCGCTCAACGGCAGCATGCCCGCGCAAGAGGTCGATGTGCCGGCAGTGCTGCAGTCGGTCAGCACCGAGCTGCTTCTGCGCGCGGCGGTAGACGGCGCGGGGGTGGCTGTCACCTCGCGCCTACTGGCCGAGGAACACCTGGCCCGTGGCGAACTGGTGCACATCCTGCCTGCGTGGATTTTTTCGCGCTACACCATCTATGCCGCGCTGCCGTCCGGCCGCATGCTGCCCGCGCGCACCAAGGTGTTTCTGGACTTTCTCAGCGAGCAGGTGCCCCTGGCCGTGGCGGACCAACGCGGGCAGCAGGCCAAGTAACCCAAGGCCATCGGCCAGGGTGGCGCGCCCACCAACAATCAGCCAGGCATCAACCCAGCTGCGCAAATCCGCTGATGATGGTGCCCTCTGGCTCCACGGCGATTTCGCCGTCGGGCATCGCAAAACTGTTCTGGCGCCAGGCTTCGAACACCGTCACAGCCACGGCGTTGGACAAATTCAGGCTGCGCTGGCCCGCCACCATGGGCAGGCGCAGGCGTTGTGCGGGCGGAAAACTCTCGCGCAGTTCGGGCGGAAGCCCCCGCGTTTCAGCGCCAAACACCATCCAGTCGCCCGGCAGGAAGCAGGTGGAATGCACGGGCTGCGAGCCGTGCGTGGTCATCGCGAACATGCGGGTCGGGTCTGGTTGGGTATCCCGCAGGAAGGCGGTCCAGCCTGCATGCACTTGCACCTGGGCGTATTCGTGATAGTCCAGCCCCGCACGGCGCATCTGGCGGTCTTCCATCGAGAACCCGAGCGGCTCGATCAGGTGCAGAGTGCACCCCGTGTTGGCCGCCAGGCGAATCACATTCCCCGTGTTGGGCGGTATCTCGGGTTCGACGAGGACGATATGGAACATGCCGCCAATTGTCATCGCTGGACGTGTGAGTTGAGCAACCGCTCGTAATCAAAAGTATCCCGCTGGTACTTCGAGGTTGCGGGGCTCAGTCGAGCCCCGTGCGCGCCAGGACGGCGGCGGTGACATGCGTCACGCCTGCCTCGCGCAGCGCCAGGGTGGCCGCCTGCAGCGTGGCACCGGTGGTCATCACGTCATCGATCAGCACCACCCGCTGGCCGCGCAGGGCTGCCGCGCGGCTGGGTTCAACGGCGAAGGCGCCGCGCAGGTTGCGCAGGCGCTGGGCGCGGGGCAGGCTGCTTTGCGCCTCGGTGGCGTGCAGGCGCAGCAGGGTGTGGAGGTCGGTTTTGGGGCCTACCAGGTGCCTTGCCAGCAGGGCCGACTGGTTGAAGCCCCGCTCGCGCAGGCGTTCGGTGGACAGCGGCACCGGAAGCACGCGGTCAGCCGCTTCCAGCGCCGGTTCCATCCACGGCGTGCTGCGCATCAGTGTGGCCAGCGCCTTGGCCCAGCCCGGATCACCGCGAAACTTGAACTGCGCCAGCGCATCGGCCCAGGGGTAGGCGTAGTCCACTGCTGCAATGCAGGCATCAAAGCTGGGCGGGGTCTGGATGCAGGCGCCGCAGACCTCTACCCCTGCAGGCACCCGCAGGGCGCAGCGCTGGCAGCGCGTGGTGGGCTGGGCAAACCGCGCCACGCAGGCGTTGCAGATGCGCTGCGAGGGCCAAGTGTGGCAGAACGCGCACTGGCCGGGCACTTGGTTGGCCCAGGTGTGGAGACGGCGCGAAATCCCTGTCAGGCCCGTAAAAAGCATGAATCAATATACTCGCGCGGCCCATGACGTCCTCCGAGCGCCCCCCCACCATTGACCCCGTTGCTGCGGCCCGCTGGCATGCAGCAGCCCCCGCCGTATCTCCCTGGCTTCATGAAGAAGTGGCCCGCCGCATGGAGGACCGCTTGCAGTGGATTCGCCAGGCCCCTGAATCGTGGTGCCATTGGGACGCAGTGCGTGGCGGCCTGCAGGCGCATGCGCTCGTGAGCGCACGCTATCCCAAAGCGCGTTGCCAGATCTACGAAACGTCAGCCCATTGCGAGGACTCTGCCCGGCAGGCGCTGGCCAAGCCGTGGTGGAGTCCTGCGCGCTGGAGCGCAGGCAACCCCCAGCTGGGTATGCCAGCATATGCGAGTGTGCAGATGCTATGGGCCAACATGGCGCTGCACACGGCAGCCGACCCGCAGGCGCTGATCGCGCAATGGCACCGTGCCCTGGCGGTGGATGGCTACCTGATGTTCTCGTGCCTGGGGCCCGATACCCTGCGTGAACTGCATGCGGTGTATGCCGAGCTGGGCTGGCCCCCGGCCGGGCATGCCTTCACCGACATGCACGATTGGGGTGACATGCTGGTGCATGCCGGTTTTGCCGAACCGGTGATGGACATGGAGCGCATCACGCTCACGTTTGCCACGCCCGAGCGGCTGGTTCAAGAGCTGCGCGAGCTGGGTTGCAATCTGCACCCTGATCGCTTTCCCTCATTGCGCGGTCGGCGCTGGCGCGAGAAGCTCTACCAAGTGCTGTCCGACCGGTTGGCAGATCCGCAACAAGGTGGTCAGTTGGCACTGACTTTCGAAATCATTTATGGCCATGCCTTCAAGCCCGCGCCTCGGGTGCGCGTCAGTTCCAGCAGCGCTGTGTCGCTGCAGGACATGCGCACCATGTTGCGCCAGGGCGGCAAAGAGAACTAGCCTGTAACGGCGTGTCAATGACATGGAACAAGGCACGCTACAATTCCGGGTTATTGAGATTTCGGGCATCTTCCCGCGCAACTTTGCGGGCTGCGTCTGTCTTGCCTTTGGCATGACAGGCACCCAGCTGGCAGTCTTGTGAGCACTTCTGGTGACGGGCTTGGTTTTTCGTTTTGCCACGGTGTCGGGTCAACGCATTGACTGGCGTCTCGTTCGCAACTGTTCGGTTACGCCGGTGCAGTTGGGCTGGATGTATCTGTCCTTGTGTGTGGTGTCCCTGGGTATCGCCACGTGCTTCTGGATACTCGGTGCTCGTCTGGTCATGCCCTTTGCGTGGCTGGAGATGGTGGCGGTAGGAATTGCATTCGCCGTGTACGGTCGCCATGCGGCGGATGGCGAGAGGATTTCGCTGCAGGGTTCGCGCCTTGTGGTGGAACTGGAGACAGCAGGCAAGCTGGAACGCGCCGAGTTTGACCGGAGTTGGGTTCGCGTAGAGCCCAAGTCTGGGGACCGTTCGCTGATCATGCTGTCTGCGCAGGGCCGAACGGTCGAAGTGGGGCGCTTCATGCGCCCCGAACTTCGACCGGCTCTGGCATCGGAGATCCGCATGGCCTTGCGCGCAGCCTGACCCCACGCAGGCGCGCGAAAGGGATTGGTTAAATTGAGGCTTAGAAGTAAGTGAGAACTATGAAGAGCATTTCCAACAAGCTGGCTTCTCTGCTGCTGATTGCCGGTGCATGGGTGGGCTCCGCAGCCCATGCCGTTCAGGACCTGCCTGGCGGCCCTGCAGTCAACCAGCTGAACCTGCATCCCCCGGTCACCAAGATCGCAGAAGAGCAACATTTTCTGCACTGGATGATGCTGATCATCTGCACGGTGATCTTTGTTGCAGTGTTCTCCGTGATGTTCTACTCGATTTGGAAACACCGCCGTTCCAAGGGCGCCAAGTCGGCCAATTTCCATGAATCCGTGACGGTGGAAGTGGTCTGGACCATTGTTCCGTTCATCATCGTGATCCTGATGGCCCTGCCTGCCACCAAGGTGCTGGTGGCCCAGAAGGACACCACCAACGCCGATCTCACCATCAAGACCACGGGCTACCAGTGGAAGTGGGGTTATGACTACATCACCGGCGAAGGCGAGGGCCTGGCCTTCATCTCCACGCTGGACAGCAGCCACCGCGTGATGTCCGACAGCGGCAATGTCAAGGATGCGCCGACTGACTACCTGCTCAAGGTGGACAACCCGATGGTGGTGCCGGTGGGCAAGAAGATCCGCATCATTACGACGGCCAACGACGTGATCCACGCCTTCATGGTGCCTGCCTTCGGTATCAAGCAGGATGCGATCCCCGGTTTTGTGCGCGACACCTGGTTCCGCGCCGAGAAGATTGGCGACTACTACGGCCAGTGCGCCGAGCTGTGCGGCAAGGAGCACGCTTACATGCCCATCCATGTGAAGGTCGTGTCTGCTGAGGACTACACCGCCTGGGTGGCTGATCAGAAGAAGAAGGCTGCTGCCAAGCTGGACGACCCCACCAAGGTCTGGGCGCTGGACGACATCATGAAGCGTGGCGAGAAGGTGTATGCCGCCAACTGTGCGGCCTGCCACCAGGCCAACGGCAAGGGCGCTGGCCCCATCAAGCCATTGGACGGTTCGGCCATCGTGCTGGACGCGGACCATGTCAAGCAGATCCAGGTTCTGCTCAAGGGCGCAGCCAATGGTGCCATGCCTGCATGGGCGCAACTGAGCGATACCGATATCGCAGCCGTTGCCACCTACACCAAGAATTCGTGGTCCAACAAGACCGGCCAGCTGGTGCAGCCTGCTGAAATCGTGGCCCAGCGCGGCAAGTAATCAGCGCCCTAACGTATTGAGGAATCCAAGATGAGTGCAGTTCTCGACAACCACGGGCATGCGGGCGACCACGCACACGACGACCATGGGCACCATGGTCCCACCGGCTGGCGCCGCTGGGTGTATGCCACCAACCACAAGGACATCGGTACCCTGTACCTGCTGTTTGCCTTCGCCATGCTTATGGTGGGCGGCGTCCTGGCGCTGGTGATTCGCGCCGAGCTGTTCCAGCCCGGCCTTCAGCTGGTGAACCCCGAGCTGTTCAACCAGCTCACCACCATGCACGGTCTGATCATGGTGTTCGGCGCCATCATGCCGGCCTTCGTGGGCTTTGCGAACTGGATGATCCCGCTGCAGATCGGCGCATCCGACATGGCTTTTGCCCGCATGAACAACTTCAGCTTCTGGCTGATGATCCCTGCGGCCATCATGCTGGTGGCATCGTTCTTCATGCCCGGTGGCGCTCCTGCTGCGGGCTGGACGCTGTATGCGCCGCTGACGCTGCAGATGGGCCCCTCCATGGATGCCGGCATCTTCGCCATGCACATCCTGGGTGCCTCGTCCATCATGGGTTCGATCAACATCATCGTGACCATCCTGAACATGCGCGCACCCGGCATGACGCTGATGAAGATGCCCATGTTCGCCTGGACCTGGCTCATCACCGCCTACCTGCTGATCGCCGTGATGCCCGTGCTGGCTGGCGCCATCACCATGACGCTGACGGACCGCCACTTCGGCACCAGCTTCTTCAACCCCGCTGGCGGCGGTGACCCGGTGATGTACCAGCACATCTTCTGGTTCTTCGGCCACCCTGAGGTGTACATCATGATCTTGCCGGCCTTCGGCATCATCAGCCAGATCGTGCCTGCGTTTGCCCGCAAGAAGCTGTTCGGCTACGCCTCCATGGTGTACGCCACGTCGTCCATCGCCATCCTGTCGTTCATCGTGTGGGCCCACCACATGTTCACGACGGGCATGCCCGTGACGGGCCAGCTCTTCTTCATGTACGCCACCATGCTGATCTCCGTGCCCACGGCAGTGAAGATCTTCAACTGGATCGCCACCATGTGGCGCGGCTCCATGACCTTTGAGACCCCCATGCTGTTCGCCGTGGGCTTCATCTTCGTGTTCACCATGGGTGGTTTCACCGGCCTGATTCTGGCCATGGCTCCCATCGACATCCAGTTGCAAGACACGTACTACGTAGTGGCCCACTTCCACTACGTGCTGGTGGCAGGCTCGCTGTTCTCCATGTTTGCTGGTGTCTACTACTGGCTGCCCAAGTGGACGGGTGTGATGTACTCTGAAACGCGCGGCCAGATCCACTTCTGGGGCTCGTTGATCACGTTCAACATCACCTTCTTCCCCATGCACTTCCTGGGTCTGGCCGGTATGCCCCGCCGCTACGCCGACTACCCCATGCAATTCGCTGACTTCAACGCGATTGCCTCGGTCGGCGCGCTGGGCTTCGGTCTGATGCAGGTCTACTTCTTCCTGGCGGTGATTGTTCCGGCCATGCGTGGCAAGGGTGAAAAGGCAGCTGCGAAGCCTTGGGACGGTGCTGAAGGTCTGGAATGGGAAGTTCCCTCCCCAGCGCCTTTCCACACTTTTGAGAATCCACCCAAGCTGGATGCCACGGCCACCCGTGTGATCGGCTGAGGATCACGACCATGACACCCGAGCAGAAAAAGAGCAACCTGCGGATGGCGCTGATCCTGGCGTCGATTGCGGTGGTGTTCTTCGTCGGGTTCATGGCCAAGGTGTTCTTCCTTTCCCGTTGAGTCCACACCTGCCATGAGCCTGCACCGCGAAAACGCCAAGATGGTCGGCAAGCTGGTCGTGATCGCGGCTGGCATGTTCGCCTTCGGCTATGTGCTGATTCCCATCTACAAGCATATCTGCGAGATGACGGGCATCAACATTCTGTCGCTCTCCGAGCGTCAGGTGCCTGGTAACGGCGTGGCGGGCAAGGATGTCAAGGTTCCTGCCAACACGCAGGTGGACAAGACCCGTACGATCACGGTGGAGTTTGATGCCAACGCGCGGGGTCCCTGGGATTTCAAACCTGCCCAGCGATCGGTGCAGGTGCACCCGGGTGAGCTGACAACGGTGATGTACCAGTTTCAGAACATCCAGAACCGCCGCATGGCTGCGCAGGCCATTCCCAGCTACGCGCCCCGCCAGGCTGCTGCACACTTCAACAAGCTGGAGTGCTTCTGCTTTAACCAGTACACGCTGGAGCCCGGCGAGAAAAAGGAATGGCCGGTGGCGTTTGTGATTGACCCCCGTATTTCAAAGGACGTGACGACCATTACGTTGTCCTACACGTTCTTTGAAGTGGGTGGCAAGACACCCGCAGCACCGCAGTCCACAGCAGCCGTGGGTGTATCCCTTCCGACCATTTCCTCATTGGAAGGGGCTGGCTCATGAATACCCCCCTGGAGCAGCCCGTGGTGAAGCCGCATGCGCGCAAAGGCTCGTTGCTGCGCACCGTGCGCGCCGTGGCCTGGTCGCTGATCGGCCTGCGCAAGGGCAGCGAATACCAGCAGGATGTCGAAAAACTCAACCCACTGCACATCATCGTGGTGGGATTGATCGCGGTCTTTCTGCTGGTCATCGGCCTGATCGGGCTGGTGAACTGGATCGTGTGAGTGAGTGTGTGTTGGTTGGTACGAACAAATACTGAAAACAAAGATTTTGAGAGTCAGGAGCTGAAATGAGTGCATCAACCCACGGCGGAACCCCGTACTACTATGTGCCTGCCGAGTCGCGTCACCCTGTGATGGCGGCTGCAGGCCTGTTCTTCGTCATTCTGGGCGCAGGGCAGTGGATCAACGGCCACCACTGGGGCAAGTATTCCCTGGCGCTGGGCCTGGTGTGGTGGCTGTTCACGCTGTACCAATGGTTCGGCGATGCGGTGCGTGAGAGTGAAGGTGGCCTGTATGGCCACAAGATCGATCTGTCGTACCGCTGGAGCATGAGCTGGTTCATCTTCTCGGAGGTGATGTTTTTCGGCGCGTTCTTCACGGCCCTGTGGTGGGCGCGTTCGCACTCTGTACCTGCCCTGGGAAGCCTGGACAATGCACTGCTGTGGCCTGATTTCAAGGCGGTCTGGCCCAGTCTGGCTGCTGGCGTGACCGCTTCGCCGGCTGGCATCGTCGAGCCCTTCCAGACGGTGGGCCCCTTCTGGCTGCCCACCATCAATACGGCTCTGCTGCTGACCTCGGGTGTGACGCTCACCATTGCCCACCACGCCCTGCGCGAGAACCAGCGTGGCAAGACGATTGGTTTCATGTGGGCAACCGTGCTGCTGGGTTTTGTCTTCCTGCTGGTGCAAGGCTATGAGTACTACCACCTCTACACCGACCTGAACCTCAAGCTCAACTCGGGCGTGTTCGGTTCGACGTTCTTCATGCTGACCGGCTTCCACGGTTTCCACGTGTTCCTGGGCATGCTGATGCTGCTGGTGATCACGCTGCGATTGCAAAAGGGCCATTTCACCGCCGACAAGCACTTCGGTTTCGAGGGCGCTGCCTGGTACTGGCACTTTGTGGACGTGGTGTGGCTGGGTCTGTACGTGCTGGTCTACTGGATGTAAACCGCGCCTGCCGTGTAAAAAAAGCGCCTCGCGGCGCTTTTTTTGTTGGCATGCATGCTGTCAGCGCAGAGTCTGGTCCATCGCTGGCGGCGTCCTGCTCGCCACGGTTGGAGGGGGTTAGCGGGCGGTTGCCGGCAGGCCAGTAGGCTGGATGTAGCCCAGCTGCCAGGCGACCAGGATACACAGGAACAGCACGATGGAGATCCCCACCCGCACGGCCAGCGCCTTGGCCATGTGGTTGCCCTTGGACTTGTCATCGCGTCCATTGCGCATCATGAAGAACAGGGCGGATGCCAGGCTGGCCAGAATGGCGATGAACGCCAGCACTACGAGGTATTTCATGGAGCACATTATCCCGTGACCACTTTCCGCCGTCCCGCAGACCTGCGTTTCTGGTTGATCACACTCGCCGCAGTGGCGGGCATGCTGGTCACGGCATCGCTGGGCCGCTGGCAGCTGTCGCGCGCAGCCGAAAAAGAGGCGCTTCAGGCCGCGCTGGACGAACGGGGGCGCATGCCTGCCATTGACGGCCGCGCCTTGCTTGCTGCTGCGGTGGCAGATCCATCCTCGAAGGACGCCTCTTCGTTGGTGCACCGTGCCGTGGTTCTGGAGGGGCGGTGGCTGTCGGAGCACACGGTGTACCTCGACAACCGCCAGATGCACGGGCGTCCGGGCTTTTTTGTGGTGACGCCCTTGCAGCTGGCAGGGCAAAGTGGCGCGGCGGTGCTGGTGCAGCGTGGCTGGGCGCCGCGCAATTTCCAGGACCGTACGCGGCTGCCACAGGTGCAGACGCCACAGGATGTGACGGTGCGGGTGCAAGGCCGTGTGGCGCACGCGCCTTCACGTTTGTATGAGTTCCAGGGCGCCGACAGTGCCCAGGGGTCTTCTCGCATCCGGCAAAATCTCGATCTGGCAGCGTTTCGCACCGAAACCGGTCTGGCGCTTGCCCACCTCACGGTGCTGCAGACGGGCGAAGCAGGCGAGGGGCTTCAACGCGACTGGCCCGTGGTCGGCGCAGGCGTCGACAAACACTACGGTTACGCATTTCAATGGTTCGGGCTCTGCGGCCTGATTGCACTTCTCTATGTCTGGTTCCAAATCGTCCGACGGTTCATTCGCCCGCGCAGCCACCCTGCCGCCTGAAGCCCAGGGGGACCATCCCCTGGGGCTCACCGTGCACACGCTGCCCGAAGCGGCGGGCGCCGTGGCCCTGACGCAGCGCACGCGCCATGGGCGTTTGAAGATGCTGGGCGTGCTGCTCATCTGCGCGGCGCCGGTCATCGCCTCGTATTTCACGTACTACGTCATCCGCCCCGAAGGCCGGCGCAACTATGGCGAGTTGATCAACCCGCAGCGCACCCTGCCGGACCTGAGCGCCACGGCACTCGATGGCCAGGCCGTTCCCCTGGCTTCGCTGAAGGGGCAATGGCTTTTGGTCAGCGTTGCGGGAGGGGCCTGTGATGCCGCCTGCCAGAAGCACCTGTACCTGCAGCGGCAACTGCGCGAAAGTGTGGGCAAGGAGAAAGACCGCGTGGACTGGGTCTGGCTGGTGAACGACGCTACCAGCGTGCCACCGGAGCTCACGCCCGCATTGCAGAAAGCGACGGTGCTGCGCATGGATGCCGCTGCACTCAATGCGTGGCTTGCGCCCGCCGAGGGGCACCAGATAGCGGACCACCTGTATGTGGTGGACCCCATGGGCAACTGGATGATGCGTTTTCCGGCAGCCATGGACGCGGCAGGCGCGGCCAAGGCCAAGCGGGATCTTGAACGCCTGTTGCGTGCATCCTCGTCATGGGATGAGGCCGGGCGTCCCGGGAAGCCGTGATGGACACCCCACAGCCGCTCTACGATCTGGCGCCCATCGCCCGGCTGATGCTGCTGGGCGTGCTGATTGCGCTCGGGCCGCTCGCCTGGGTGGGTTGGCGCAACCGCAACAGCTCCCCCATGCGGCGCCTGCAGGCACTCACGGTGCTCACCCTGTTCCTGACGTTTGATCTGGTGCTTTTTGGCGCCTTCACCCGCCTGACCGACTCGGGCCTGGGCTGCCCCGACTGGCCTGGGTGCTACGGCAGCGCCAGCCCCGTGGGGGCGCGCACCGAGATCGCGGCGGCCCAGGAGGCCATGCCCACGGGCCCTGTGACCCATGGCAAGGCCTGGGTTGAAATGATCCACCGTTACCTGGCCACGGGCGTGGGCGTGCTCATCATCGTGCTCACGGTGTCGGCGTGGGTGCAGCACCGCAAGGCGTTGCGCATGGGGGGCGAGCGTCCCCCCATCAGCCCGTGGTGGCCCACCTTCACGCTGTTCTGGGTGTGTCTGCAGGGGGCTTTCGGGGCGCTGACGGTGACGATGAAACTCTTTCCGGCCATCGTCACGCTGCACCTCATCGGCGGGCTGGTGCTGCTGGCGCTGCTGTGCGTGCAGGCAGTGCGCCACACCCAGAGCGCTCAGGGCAAGCTGCCTGTGCGTGTCTCCACCGGGTTGCGCTGGGGCCTGGTGATCACCGGCGTGCTCGTGGCGGTGCAGGTGGTGCTGGGTGGCTGGGTCAGCACCAACTACGCGGTGCTGGCTTGCACCACCTTTCCTACCTGTCAGGGGAGCTGGTGGCCAGCCATGGACTTTGGCCAGGGTTTTCAGGTCTGGCGCGCGCTGGGTATGCTGCAGGACGGCAGCCACATCAGTTTTGCCGGGCTCACAGCCATCCACTATGTACACCGGCTCATGGCTTATGTGGTCCTCTTGGCCCTGGGCATCGTTTGCTGGCGCCTTCGCCAGGCGGGCGTGCTCCGGGTTCAGTCCCGCTGGCTGGCCGCGTTGGCGCTGCTGCAACTGGCCACCGGCCTCTCCAACGTGGTGCTGGACTGGCCGCTGCTGGCCGCCGTGCTGCATACCGGTGGCGCTGCGGCGCTGGTGGTGGTGTTGACCTGGGCCTTGGTGTCCAGCCGCGCGGTGTCCGCGCCGCAAGAGTTTTCCGCGCCTTCGGGTGCATCGAGAGTTTCCGTATGAGTGTTGCTGCCCCCGCCGCTGTTTCTACGCCGTCGCGCATTGCGCAGTTCTATGCGCTGACCAAGCCGCGCGTGGTCCAGCTCATTGTGTTTTGTGCCCTCATTGGCATGGTGCTGGCTGTGCCTGGGCTTCCGTCGGCCTCGCAACTTGGGCTGATGGCCCTGGCCTGTGCCGGGGTGTGGCTGGTGGCGGGCGCTGCCGCCGCCTTCAACTGCATCGTGGAGCAGGGCATCGACGCCAAGATGAAGCGCACCGCCTGGCGTCCCACGGCCAAAGGCCAGCTGTCCAACGCCCAGACGCTGCTGTTTTCTGCCGTGTTGTGTGCTGCGGGGTCCGCACTGTTGTACTTCTGGGTGAACCCTCTCACGATGTGGCTCACGTTCGCCACATTTGTGGGCTATGCGGTCATCTACACAGTGATTCTCAAGCCCCTTACGCCGCAGAACATTGTGATTGGTGGTGCGTCAGGCGCCATGCCGCCCGTGCTCGGTTGGGCGGCCATGACCAACGATGTCGGCCCGGAAGCGCTCATCCTGTTCCTCATCATCTTTCTGTGGACGCCTCCTCACTTCTGGGCGCTGGCCCTGTACCGGGTGGAGGACTACCGCAAGTCTGGCCTGCCCATGCTGCCGGTGACCCATGGCAACGAGTTCACCCGCCTGCAGGTGTTTCTGTACACCCTGATCCTGTTTGCCGGGTGCCTGATGCCCTTCGTCTACGGCATGAGCTCGTGGATCTACCTGGCCGCCGCGGTGGTGCTGAGCGCAGGCTTCTGCGGCTACGGTTTTGCCCTGTGGCGCAACTATTCGGACGCGCTCGCGCGCAAGACCTTCCGCTTTTCCCTCATCCACCTGAGCGCCCTGTTTGCCGCCCTCCTGGTGGACCACTACGTGCTGTGAAGACCGCCATGACCATGCTGAAAAGAAGTGCTCTTAAAACGATAGCCGTTAGCGCTTTGTCTATAAGCGCTGCGGGCATTTTTAGTGCCTGTTCCGAGAAAAAGGCAGAGTTTCGTGGCGTGGACATCACCGGTGCGGACTATGCCCGTGACATCCCGCTGACCGACCACAACGGCCAGGCGCGACACCTCAAGGACTTTGCGGGCAAGGTGGTGGTGGTGTTCTTCGGCTTCACGCAGTGCCCGGACGTGTGCCCCACCTCCATGCAAGAGCTGGCCGAGGTGAAGAAGATGCTGGGCAAGGACGGCGACCGCCTGCAGGGCATCTTCGTCACGGTAGACCCCGAACGCGATACGCCGGAAGTGCTCAAGGCCTACATGGCCAATTTCGATCCCAGTTTTCTGGCCCTGTATGGCTCGCCAGAGCAACTGGCTGCGGTCGCCAAGGACTTCAAGATCTACTACAAGAAGGTCGATGGCAAAACGCCCACCAGTTACACCATGGACCACTCGGCGGGCAGCTACGTGTATGACACGGCGGGGCGCCTGCGCATCTATAACCGCTATGGCAGTGGCGCGCAGGCCCTGGCGGCAGACGTCAAGGCACTGCTGGCCGAGGCGGGCTGAGGTTTCTGCGGGCCCGCCAGTCCGCCTGCTGGTTTGACAGCACCTGCAACAAAAAACCCGGGCAGGCGCATCGGCCAGACCCGGGTTGATGTTTGCTAGCAGCAAAGGCGTGCGGCGTTTCCGTCGCGCAGATTTATTCCGCCTTGATGCCGCGCATCGCGATCACGCCGCCCAGCAAGTTGGTGTCGGCCTTCACGCGGTTGGCCAGCCCCTCGGGCGACGAGCCCACCGTCTGCCAGCCCTGCTGGAACAGCTTGCCGCGCACCTCTTCGCTGCGCGCAATCTCGCTGATCAGCGCCGCCAGCTTGGCCTGGATGGGCTTGGGCAGGGTCGAAGGCGCCGCAAAGGCATTCCAGATTTCCAGGTTGAAGTTGCTGATGCCGGCCTCGACCAGGCTCGGCACATCGGGTGCCAGCGGGCTGCGCCCGGAAGACGTCACGCCAATCGCGCGCAGCTTGCCCGCACGCACCTGGGCCTGCGCCAGGGCCGGGGGCAGCAAGGCCATCTGCAACTGCCCGCCCAGCATGGCGGTGGCCACCTGTGGGTAGCCCGGGTAGGGCACATGCACCGGGTTGATGTTGCTGCGCGACTTGAGCAACTCGGTGCCAATGTGGCCCACCGTGCCCACGCCGGGCGTGCCATAGCTCCACTTGTCGCCGCCATTGCGGGCTGCCACAAAGAAGTCGCGGGCGCTGCTGTTGGCGGGCACCCCGGGTTGGCTCACGGGTGCTGTCAGGATCAGGGGCGATGTGCCGATGAGGCTCAGCGGTGCCAGGTCCTTGAGCGGGTCGTAGGGCACGGCCGGGTTCAGCAGCTTGGCAATGGTCATGTTGCCGTTGATCATCAGGCCGATGGTGTGGTCATCACGCGCTTTGGCCACGGCATCAGCCGCAATATTGCCGCCTGCGCCCACCTTGTTTTCCACGATCACCGGCTGGCCCAGGGCCTTGGACAGCGGCTCGCTGAACGTGCGCGCCGTGAGGTCGGGCGAAGACCCGGCCGGAAAGCCCACGATGATCTTGAGCGGCTTGGTGGGCCATGCCAGGGGCGCGGCGGCTGCTGCGGCACCGGGCTTGGCGGCGTTCTGGGCGAGAGCCCAGGGGGAGGCGGCTGCCAGGGCAATCAGCAGCGTAGACGCACGGCGAGAAACAACAGGACGTGACGACAACATGGGAAGGGGTCTCCTCAACAAGAACATTCAGGGGCCAAAACGACACGGGGCCCCAGAACTGGGGCCCCGTGAGGCAACTTCTGCAGCCGGGGATATTAACCCCGCCGCCCTCAGGCTCAGGCGTACTCCGCCAGAGCCTTCTTCATCTTCTTCATTGCAGCCACTTCAATCTGCCGGATGCGCTCGGCGCTCACGCCATACACAGCTGCCAGCTCGTGCAACGTCATGCCGCCCGTACCGTCATCGTTGACCTTGAGCCAGCGCTCTTCCACGATGCGGCGGCTGCGGCCGTCCAGGCTGTCCAGCGCCGTGGCAATGCCATCGGTGGCCAGGGCATCGCGCTGGCGCGACTCGATCATGGCCGTAGGTTCGTGCGAGGCGTCGGCCAGATAGGCAATCGGCCCAAAAGCCTGTTCGCCATCGTCGGAGGGTGCGGGGTCCAGCAGCACATCACCGCCCGACATGCGGGTTTCCATCTCGATGACTTCCTCGCGCTTGACGTTGAGCTGCGCAGCCACCGTGTCGATTTCGTGGTCCGACAGCGTATCGCGGTGTGTGGCCGCATCAGCGGCAGACGCATCGGCCTTGAACCCCTGCTTCATGGAACGCAGGTTGAAGAAAAGCTTGCGCTGCGCCTTGGTGGTGGCAACCTTCACCATGCGCCAGTTTTTCAGGATGTACTCGTGGATCTCGGCCTTGATCCAGTGCATGGCATAGCTCACCAGACGCACGCCCTGGTCGGGGTCAAAGCGCTTGACGGCTTTCATCAGGCCCACATTGCCTTCCTGGATCAGGTCGCCATGGGGCAGGCCATAGCCCAGGTACTGGCGCGCAATCGAAACCACCAGACGCAGGTGCGACATCACCAGCCGACCGGCGGCGTCCAGATCGTTGTTGTCCTTGAGCTGCCGAGCGTAGGTCTGCTCTTCTTCGTGCGTGAGCAGCGGCAGGCGATTGACGGCGGAGATGTACGCGTCCAGGTTGCCCAATGGGGGCACCAGCGCCCAGGGGTTGGCGGGCGCCAAAGTCGTCGTAGCGGTTCCAGATTGAATGTTCATTCCGGGAATCCTTTCCTCTAAGCCATGATATTAGCACTCCATAGGACAGAGTGCTAAGCCAGGAGTTCCCCTCCGGTTGTGGGCGATGCTGCCTGCCTGTCGCCTGGACCATTGGCCCAGGAATCCGAACGCGATATGGTTGGATGGTTCTGCTAAGCCATTGATTCAAAAAGAAATTTTATGGCTGCAGAGGCCGCGATGAACGCAGTATTTCGTTGTCAGAGCGCGTTCTGGGTTCAGGGTTCCAGCCCTTTGTAGCCAAGTTTTTCCGATTGTTGCGACAAATAGAACAGTGTTTTCATGATCTAGGGATGACCTGCATAACTCCCTATGGTCTGTGATACGCGGCCCCGGGCGTTTCGCTGCGTTGCTTTTCTTGCCAATAGCCCGTCTATTGGCTGCCAAAAGACGCCTTGCGCCCCACCCGATCCGCACTACCACCGCCTCGCGAGGGTTGTGCAGGACATCCCTAGGGACCCTCTGCACGAATCACCGCACCGTGTGCATCTGCGGACTCGCGTGGTCTGCGGTGTTGCAAGTACTCGCAATAGCTACGGCTATTGCTGCGTCTTGCGCCTGGCAGCCCCTCCTGATCCGCAGCGCACACTTACCGCTCGATTCGTACAGAGGATCCCTGGCGGTTTCGCGCCGCTGGCATTGCATCCCCCGCTATGGCAGACTGCACCGCCCAACGCCTTCGGGAGACGCGCATGACTGAGCCGACCGCACTTTGCGACATTCTCGTTGTCACTACCACGGTGGCCACCGAAGCGGAAGCGCGGCGGCTGGCACAGCTGGTGTTGCAGGCGCGGCTGGCGGCCTGTGTGCAGGTGGAGCCCATCACGGCCTACTTTCGTTGGCAGGGCGCGTTGCAGGAGGACCGCGAGCTCCGGCTGGTGTGCAAGACCGTGCCCCGTGCGCTGCACCCGCTGCTGGCGCTGCTGCGGGCGCAGCATCCCTATGCGCTGCCGCAGCTGGTCACGCACGCGCTGCAGGGGTCTGCGGAATATGCTGACTGGGTGGATGCGCAGGTGGCCCACGCTACGGTGCTGGCCTGAAGCTTGGGCATTCCCCAGTTTGCGGACGTCTCGGCCGCTGGTACGGGTCGCTCAAACTCTTGGATCGCGATCACACGCTCAGGTCGATCTGCTGCACCGTGCCCGCGCTGCCGTTTTCTCGCAGGTAGATGCTGGTGGAGCGCACGGCGCCCAGGCTGTGGTTGTCCGCCGTGCGCAGGGCGAAGGGCGTTGCCTGGGCGGTGAGTTGCACCGCGCCCACGCCCAGTTCCTCCAGGGTCTGCAGGCTACCGCTGCCATCTGCATTCGGGGTCCACACGCGCAGCTGATGGAAGACCGGGTCGGCCTCATCGATCCAGCCGTTGCCGTCGCTGTCATGCCGGGCCAGTTCTGTAAAGCCGTTGCCCGTGTCCGGGCCGAAGAGTTCCAGGCCGCTGTCGATGCGCGCGTTCTGGTTGGTGTCCAGCGCCAGATAACCCCGGTTGCCGGCAAGCAGCGGCACTTGTTCGGTCTGCCCGTCGCCGTCCAGGTCGAAGGCAAAGCGCAGGTCCTGCAATTGGGCGGCGGTGCCGTCGAAGTTGATGACCAGCGGGTCCACCGCCACGGCGTCGCCCAGCCGCAGGCTCACGGAGGATTCCTCGCGGTAGCTGCGTTGCATATCCAGCTGCAGCGTGAACCGGATTTCCCGGCCATCGGCGGTGCGCACAGTGCCCGCTGCAGCAAACTGGGTGCGCTCGGTTTCTTCCAGCACTTCGCGCTGCTCATAGATCAGGCCAAAGCCCGCGCGCTGGCGCGGGGCTGCGGCCGTGCTGTCCGTTGGGGCCAAGGGGGGCGGGGGAGCTGCGGGCGCCTCGGTAGACTGCGGCCCGGCATAGACGCGGACGAGCACCCCGGTCATGCGTTCGATCAGATCGCGGATCATGGCGAGCTGGGGCGTCAGGCCCTCGTCGCGGGCGCGCTCCGGCAGAGGCTCGACCGAGGTGGTGGCCCCATGGGGTGCATGGGCGGCCTGGGCCAGGCGGGCAGCGGTGGAGATTTGCAGCGGCGGTGCCTGGCGGGCGAGGGGCGTACTGGCGGGGCGGTCGCCCACCCACATTTCCAGGCGGCTTGTCTGGCTGTGCATGCGCGTGGCGACATGCTGGGACTGCATCTGCAGGGTGGACGACTCGATTCTCATGGGGCACCTCCATGGTTTCCACGGAGGTCCGGCGCGGTGCGGGCTGGCGTGGCCCCTGGTTATCGGCACTTCTGCGCGGTACCTTGAATGCAATCCCGATACCGGCCCAAGGTCAGCTGGAGGTGCCTTCCGGGCCCAGCACCTCCCGCGCGACCCCTTCAAAGTCTTCCAGCGCCATCGGCCTGCCAAACAGATAGCCCTGAAACGCCTTGCAGCCGTGCGCCAGCAGAAACTGGTGGTGCGCTGCCGTTTCGACCCCCTCGGCGATCACGTCCAGACCCAGGCTGCCGGCCAGCGCGATGATGGAGCGTGCGATGGCTGCGTCGCTGGGGTCCAGCAGCACGTCGCGTACAAAACCCTGGTCGATCTTGATCTGGTCCAGCGGCAGGCGCTTGAGGTAGCTCAAGGACGAATAGCCGGTGCCAAAGTCATCCAGCGAAAAGCCCAGGCCCTGGGCTTTGAGTGCGCGCATGGTGGCGATTACGCTGTCCACGTTGTCCAGCAGCAGGCTTTCGGTCAGCTCCAGCTTGATGTGCGCCGGGTCGGCGCCAGTCCGCTGCAGCAAGGCCAGTACCTGTGTCACAAAGTCTTCCTGCAGAAACTGCCGCGCGCTGACGTTGATGGCCAGGCTCAGGTGGGCCATTGCCGGGTCCAGCCGCCACCGGGCTTGTTGGCGCAGGGCGGTTTCCATCACCCAATAACCCAAGGGCAGGATGAGGCCGGATTCCTCTGCCAGCGGGATGAACTCCGATGGCGGCACCATGCCGTGCGCGGGGTGTTGCCAGCGCACCAACGCCTCTGCGCCGGTAACCCGCCCCTGCGCGTTCACCTGGGGCTGGTACAGCAGCAGGAACTGCGACTGGCGCAGGCCGTTGTGCAGCTCCGTTTCCAGCAGCGCGCGGCGGTTCACGGCCTGCTGCATGTCAGGGTCAAAAAAGCGCAGGGTGTTGCGGCCCGCGTCCTTGGCGCGGTACATGGCCATGTCGGCCTGTTTGAGCACCTCGTCCACCGAATCACGGTGCTCGCGCAGCAGCGTCACCCCGATGCTGGCTGTGAAGTGGTGTTCATGCCCGGCCAGGTCGTAGGGCTGGCGCAGCTGGGCCAGGATCAGTTCGCCCAGCGTGCGCGCCTGGGCGGCGGCTTCCGGCGGGTCACTGCTCAGGTTCTGCAGCACCACCACAAACTCGTCGCCCCCCAGCCGGGCCACCGTGTCCTGCTCGCGCACGCAGCCGCGCAGGCGCAGGGCCACTTCCTTGAGCAGCAGGTCGCCCACCTCATGGCCCCGGGTGTCGTTCAGGGTCTTGAAGTTGTCCAGGTCCACAAACAGCACGGCTGTGGTCAAGCCCGAGCGCGCGCCGCTGGCCAACACCTGCTGCAGACGGTCTACCAGCAGGCGCCGATTGGGCAGCTGCGTGAGGGCGTCGTAGAAGGCCAGGTAGCGGGCCTCGTCCTCGGCCGCCTTGCGGCCCGAGATGTCGATGTCGATACAGAACATCTCCGGTGGGTGGCCCGGCACCCGGATGTAGGCATGGCTCGAGAAGACATGCACGGGCGTACCGTCCTTGCGTTGCAGCTGCAGCTCGCCGGCGGGAATCACCTCGGCCGTGGCGAACATGTGGCGTACGTGTTCACGCACGGCGTCGCGCATGGGGGGCGGAATGATGAGGTCGAGCAGGTTGCTGCCCAGTGCCTCCTCGGCCGTGTAGCCATACAGCTCCTCGGAGGCCTGGTTCCAGTAGCTCGTGGTGCCATCTTCCAGATAGCCTTGCACCGAGATGGACGGGATATTGCGCAGCAGCGAGCGAAAGCGAAGCTCTGACTCGCGCAGCGCACTTTCGGCGCGCTTGCGTTGGGTGATGTCCCGCGCCAGGAAGACCACGGCCGCCTGGCCTCCCACTTTCACACCCAGGGGCTGCGCGCGCCCTTCAAATTGCCGCGTTCCCGAGAGTGTCTGCATCTCGTATTCCACGCTCTGCGTCTGGCCCGACAGCAAGGTGCTGCGGATCAGTTCCACAAATCTGTCGGCCTCCTCTGCGGGCAACACGTCATGCATCCGCTTGCCCACAAGTTGGGCAGGGCTGGCGGCCAGCGGGGCGTCGTCGGGCGATAGCACTTCCACATAGCGCCCCTGGGCATCCAGCACCAGCAGCACATCGGGAATGGCCTGCGCAATGGCCCGCAGCCGGGCGGCCGTGCCGTGCAGTGCGCGTTCGGTGGCCAGGCGTTCTTCCACGTCGTGCAGCAGCAGGCCCAGCGCCACCGTGGCGGGTGTGAAGGTCAACAGAAAGGGCAGGGCCAGGGTCTGGTTGACGCGCTGAACCACTTCGGTCGGCAGCAGCTGGAACACCGCCAGCACGGCGGTGTGCACCAGCAGTCCGAACAGCGCCAGCGTCACGGGCTCGACCCCCAGGCGCCCACGCGCCCGGCCCTCGCGGTAGACCAGGCCCAGTGCGGTGCATAGTGCGATCACCATCAAGCCCACCTCCGCCCCCGCGCCGCCCAGCCACAGGCGGCCGGTGGCGGCCATGGCGGCGGCGATGCAGGCCACCAGCGGGCCGCCAAACAGGCCTGCCATGCTCAGCACCACCGAGCGGGCGTCAAAGATCACCCCGGGCATCAGCACCACCGGCGTGAGCATGCCCACCACGCAGATGGTGCCAAAAAGAATGCCCGAGAACACCTGCCCGGTGCGCGGATGCTGGCGCCAGACGCGGATGTTGAACCCATGCAGAAAGCACAGCGCCAGCAGCAGGGCAACACCTTTGACCAGCTCAATGAACATGGGCCTCCGTGCCTTTCCAGGGGGAAGCCCATCATGGGGGAATTGCCGCAGTTCGTAAACGTGAAAATGGCCCCCGAAGGGGCCATGGATCACGCTGGCGGGGGAAGGGGGCGGCCAGGACCGCCGGGCTGCATCAGGTGAGCAGCGCCTGCGCGAACTCGCGCGCGTTAAAGGTTTCCAGGTCTTCGAGCTTTTCGCCCACGCCGATGAAATACACCGGAATCGGGCGCTCCTGCGCGATGGCGGCCAGCACACCGCCCTTGGCCGTGCCATCGAGCTTGGTCACGATGAGGCCTGTGAGCTGTAGCGCGTCGTCAAACGCCCGCACCTGGGCCAGGGCGTTCTGGCCAGTGTTGCCGTCGATCACCAGCAGCACCTCGTGCGGGGCCGTGGCGTCGGCCTTGGTCACCACGCGGCGGATCTTCTTGAGCTCTTCCATCAGGTGCAGCTGCGTGGGCAGACGGCCGGCGGTGTCCACCAGCACCACATCCTTGCCGCGCGCCTTGCCGGCCGTGACGGCGTCAAAGCTCACGGCGGCCGGGTCGCCGCCTTCCTGGCTCACGATTTCGACCGTGTTGCGGTCGGCCCAGACGCCGAGCTGCTCGCGCGCTGCCGCGCGGAAGGTGTCGGCCGCCGCCAGCAGCACGGCCGCCCCTTCGCCAGCCAGGTGTTTGGTGAGTTTGCCAATCGAGGTGGTCTTGCCCGCGCCATTGACGCCCGCCACCATGATCACCGTGGGGGTGTGTTCGCCGATGACCAGGGCTTTTTCGAGCGGGCGCAGCAGGTCGGTCAGTGCGTCGGCCAGCAGGCCCTTGACGGCGGCGGGGTCGGTTGCCTTGGCCTCCTTCACGCGGCGCTTGAGGTCGGCCAGCAGGTGGGTGGTGGCCTTGACACCGGTGTCGGCCATCAGCATGGCCTCTTCCAGCTCTTCATACAGCGCATCGTCGATCTGCGTGCCGGTGAACACCGTGGTGATGCTGCTGCCGGTTTTGCGCAGGCCGGCCTTGAGGCGATCCAGCCAGCCCTTGCGTTCCGTGGGGGCGGCTGCCGGTGCGGAAGCGGGTGTGGCCGGGGGCGCTGCGGCTGGCACTGGCGCAGGCGGTGGGGCTGGCGCTGTTGCGGGCGTGGGCGCCGGAGCTGCCTCGGGCGCCTTGGGGGCAAACGGGTTGCGCAGCCAGCCAAACGCTGCCGGTGCTGCAGCCGGGGCTTCGACGGGCGGTGGCGAGGGCACGGGTGCCGGGGCGGGCGAAGTAGCCGGAGACGGCGGCTGCGCCACCGCAGCTGTCGCCGCTGGCACGACCGGGGTGTGGGGGGCGGCAGGCGCCGGAGCGCCGTGCGAAACGGCCGGGGAGGGCGCATCGGACGGTGCAGGCGTCGATGGCGGAGCGGCGGGCTTTTTCTTGAAAAAACTGAACATTGGAGGGTTCTTAGAATCATCCATTCTATGAAACGTGCTTTCACCCTACTGGGCCTGCTGGCCTGCCTCTCGTCCGGGGCTGCCTTTGCGGCAACGCCTCCCGCCTCTCAACCCCCCGCTGCGCCTTCCACCACGCCGTCCGCCGCGGCCTCTGGCGCGCAGCAGTTCACGCTCAAGAACGGCATGCAGCTTATCGTGCAGCCCGACCGGCGTGCCCCCACTGCGGTGCACATGGTGTGGGTGCGCGTGGGCTCCATGGACGAGGTGGATGGCACCACGGGTGTGGCCCATGTGCTGGAGCACATGATGTTCAAAGGCACCAAGACGTTGCCGCCGGGCGAGTTCTCGCGGCGTGTGGCGGCTTTGGGCGGGCGCGAAAACGCATTCACCAGCCGCGACTACACGGGTTACTACCAGCAGATCCCGTCCAACCGGCTCGAAGATGTGATGAAGCTCGAATCCGACCGGTTTGCCAACAACCACTGGCCGGACGACGAGTTCAAGAAGGAGCTGGAGGTCGTCAAGGAAGAGCGCCGCCTGCGCACCGAAGACCAGCCCCGCGCCATGCTGGCCGAGCAGCTGTTTGCCGCCACCTTCACCGCATCGCCCTACCGCCGCCCGATCGTGGGCTGGATGAGCGACCTGAATGCCATGACACCGAATGATGCGCGCGCCTTCTACCGCCAGTGGTACACGCCCACCAACGCCGCCGTGGTGGTGGCAGGTGATGTGGACGTGGCCCAGGTCCGCGCACTGGCCGAGAAGTATTACGGCAGCCTGCCCGCCCACACGCTGCCTGAGCGCAAGCCCCGCACCGAGCCCGCGCAGCAGGGTCTGCGCCGCATTGCCGTCAAGGCTCCGGCCGAGCAGGCCTACGTGGCGCTGGCGTTTCGTGCGCCCAGCCTGAACCGCGTGGAGAACCTGACCGAAACCGACCGCGACGCTCTGGCGCTCATGGTGCTGTCGGCGGTGTTCAACGGCTACGACGGCGCGCGGCTCGACCGTGCGCTGACCCAGGGGGAAAACCGCGTGGCCGACAGCGCCAGCAGCGGCGCGATGGTTACCGGCCGTGGCCCCAGCCTGTTCATGCTCAGCGGTGTGCCCGCTGCAGGCAAGACGGCCCAGCAGGTGGAAGACGCCCTGCGCGCCGAGGTCACCCGCGTCGCCCGCGATGGGGTCAGCGAGGCTGAGCTGACCCGCGTGAAGACGCAGTGGATCGCCTCGACCGTGTACGAACGCGACTCGGTGATGAACCAGGCGCAGGAGCTGGGGGGCAACTGGATTCAGGGCTTCCCGCTCGATGCCAACGAACGCCTTCTGGAACTGCTGCGCACCGTGACGCCCGCCCAGGTGCAAGCCGTGGCCGCCAAATATTTTGGCGACGACCAACTCACGGTGGCCACCTTGCTGCCCCAGCCGCTGGATTCCCCCCGCCCCCGCGCACAGCCCGCACCCGGTGCGTCCCGCCACTGAACCCGCTTTGCGCCCTATTTCATGATTACTATTAAAAACATAGCTGCTCGCGCTTTACTGATAAGCGCTGGAGCCATTTTTTGTTCAAATTCTGCCTGGGCGCTGCTGCCCATCCAGCACTGGACGGAGGGGAACGGCGCCAAGGTCTACCTGGTTGAAAGCCCGGTCATCCCCATGGTGGACGTGCAGATCGACTTCGATGCTGGCAGCCGCCGCGACCCGACGGGCCAGTCGGGCCTGGCCAGCGCTGTGGCCGCCATGGCCAGCAAGGGCGTGAAGGCCGGGCGCGACACAAGCACCGAACCCGCGCTGGACGAAAACGGCCTGGGCGAGGCCTGGGCCGACCTGGGCGCCAGTTTCGAGGTGGCCGCCGACAACGACAGGCTGCAGTATTCACTGCGCTCGCTCACAGACCCGCCGCTGCTCGACAAGGCCGCCCGTCTGGCCGCGCGCCAGATCGGCGAGCCCAGTTTTCCGGCCGACGTGTGGCCACGCGACCGCGCCCGCTGGAGCGCCAGCATCAAAGAGTCGCTGACACGCCCGGCCACCGTGGCCAACCACGCGTTTGAAGCCGCCGTGTACGGCAGCCATCCCTACGGCGTGCAGACCACCGCAGAGACGCTGGCGCGCATCAGCGTGGCCGACATGCAGGCGTTTCACACCCAGCACATCGGCGCCTGCCGCGCCAAGGTCAGCATTGTGGGCGCCGTGTCGCGCACACAGGCCCAGGCGCTGGTGGCCACGCTGCTGTCGCGCCTTCCCGCCAGCACCGGCTGCGCGCCGCTGCCGCCCGTGGGCGAGATCGCAGCGCTCGCTGCCCCCGCCGAGCAGAACATCCCCTTCACCTCGGCCCAGGCCCATGTGCTGATTGGCCAGCCGGGCTTCCAGCGGCGCGACCCGGACTTTGTGGCACTGCTGGTGGGCAACCACATCCTGGGTGGAGGCGGTTTTGTCTCGCGCCTGACCAACGAGGTGCGTGAAAAGCGCGGCCTCAGCTACAGCGTGTACAGCTACTTTGCCGCTGGCATGCACGCCGGCGCCTTCACCGTGGGCCTGCAGACGCGCCCCGACCAGGCGGCCCAGGCCGTGAAGGTCTCGCGCGACGTGATCGCACGTTTTGTGGCCGAAGGCCCCACCGAGGCCGAGCTGCGCGCCGCCAAGGACAACCTCATCGGCGGCTTTGCGCTGCGCATCGACAGCAACAAGAAGCTCCTGGGCAACGTGGCCAACATCGCCTGGAACGAGTTGCCGCTGGACTACCTGGACCAGTGGACGAAGAAGGTCGAAGCCCTCACCGTAGCCGATGTGCGCACGGCCATGGCCAAGAAGCTGCAACCCGAACGCATGGTGACCGTGGTGGTGGGGGGCAAGCCATGAGCCGCTCGACCCTGAAGACCACCGCCATCAACGCCGAGATCCGCAAAGCCCAGGCTGCAGCGGCCACCCCCCCGGTTGCCGCTGGCAAAAAGGGCGCGCCCAAGGACAAGGCCGTTGCCGCAGCAGCGCCCAAGGGCGCGGGGGAAATCCGCATTATTGGCGGGCAATGGAAACGCACCCGCCTGCCCGTGGCCCAGCGCCCCGGCCTGCGCCCCACGCCCGACCGCGTGCGCGAAACGCTGTTCAACTGGTTGGGCCAGGACCTGACTGGCTGGCGCTGCCTGGATGCCTTTGCGGGCACGGGCGCGTTGGGGCTCGAAGCCGCGTCGCGTGGAGCGGCCGCCGTGCAGCTGGTGGAAAGCGATGCCGCTCTGGTGGCCCAGCTGCACACCCTGCAGCAGCGCCTTTCGGCCACGGCCGTGCGTGTGCAGCGTGGCGACGGGATTGCCGCCCTCAAACAGGCGGCGCCCGCCAGCATCGACCTCGTGCTGCTGGACCCGCCGTTTGACAGCGACCTGTTCGTCGCTGCCCTGCAGGCCGCTTCCAAGGCTGTGGCCGCCCAGGGCTTTGTCTACCTCGAAGCGCCCCGCGCCTGGACGGACGACGAGCTGGCCGCGAGTGGCCTGGTGCTGTACCGCCACCTCAAGGCCGGCGCCGTGCACGCGCACCTGCTTCAGCGCAGCGCCTGAAGCACGCAGGGCCGCAGACCCGCAGCGGCCTACCTTTTCAACGTCGCCAGCCGGGCGCTGCCGTCGGCTTCGATGCCCGCCATGTTCCAGCGCAGCATCTGCGGCAGCCCCGCCAGCGTGGGCTGGCGCACCCAGGCCAGGTGCACCGTGTAGCTGCCCGCAGGTGGGCTCGGCAAGGTCCAGGTGGTGTTGATCTGCGCGGGCACACCCGGAAGAATGGCACGCGCCTGGGCGGTGCTCAGCAGCTCCCGGCTGGCCACCACCTGGCCGGAGCCATCGCGCAGCTGAGCCTGCAGTTGCCAAGGGGTGTAGAGCGGTGCGTTACCCGTGTTGTCCACGCGCACCTGCACCTGCACCGTGCTGGGCGTGGGGGCCGTGACAGTGATGGGCCCCAGCGCAAAGCGGTAGCCCGCCTCGCGCCCCACGGCGGCCAGGTGGGCCTGTTCGGTGCCCGTAAAGCTGGACCACGGCGCGTTCAGGTTGCCATTGCCCACGGTGGAGACATGGAAGTCGCGCACCTGCTGCAGCGCGGTGGCGGCGTTGGTCTTGGACTCGCCGGGGCCGAAGGGGCAGAACTCCGCGATCCAGGGGGCGGTCTGCCAGCGGTCCGAGATCTGTGCCCAGTCGCTCGGGCGGTCGGTCCACTGCTTCATGAAGCCGTCCTGCGCCAGGCAGTCCCAGCGCAGGCCCACCGGCAGCGTGGTGGTGGTCTGCTGGAAGAACGCGTACTGGAGCGTGTCCAAGTTGGCATGCGGGATGAACATCGCATGCTGCGCATCCGGGAACCTGTCGAAATGCATCTGCGCAATGCTGCGCTTGGTGGCGTTGGAGGCCGGGGTGATGCCTTGGGTTTCCAGGGCCGGTGTGTAGACCACGTTGCTGGTGCTCATGGCCCACTCGCCGTACTGCCCGTACAGGCCCACGTCGATCCAGGCCAGGTCCGACGTGTCGCCCAGCGCGGCGGCCACGGCCTGCAGCAGGGCCTGCATGCGCTCCAGCACATAGGGGTGGTTCCAGTTGGGCACCAGCGTGGGAGGCAATGCGGGCGCGGGCGGGGTGGGGGCGGGCATCGGGGCCGCCCACACGCAGGCGGGGTTGGGTGCCGAGCATTGCGGCTGCGCCGTGCCCGCACCGTGCAGGTAGGTGGGCACGTCCAGCGTGTTGGTGCCGTAGCCGCGCATGGCCTGGATGCGAAACGCAAACTGCCGCCCAGCGGCCCGGGCGGCATCGCGCGCGGCCACCAGGTTGCCGAGGGTGTATTGGCCGGGTGTGTTGCCTTCCAGGTCTTTCCAGAGGTAGCGCTGGTAGGCGGCCTGGGGTGGTGCCGATTGTGCGAGCGGCACGTCACCCGGGTCCGAGCGCCACTGGTAGTAGCCCCGGCCGGGGTTGGGGGTCAGGTCGCTGGCGATGGCCAGGGGCGCGAGCAGGGAGTTCACTGAAACCACGCTCCATCCCGCGCTGGGCGGCGGGGGCGCAGGAGGTGGCGGTGGTGGTACCGAGGGTGGCTGCGACGGCGGCGGCGATGGGGGTGGTGCAGACGGGGGCTGCACCGGCGGTGCCGTGGGGGCCGGCGGGGGCGGTGGTGGGGGTTCCGGCGTGGGCCCTGGTGCGGGCGCCGTGCCTGGGGCTGGCGTGGGAGTGGGAGTGGGTGCCTCGTTGGCATCCCCGCCGCCACAGGCCGCCGCAAACAGGGCGGCCGCCAGGGCCGTGAGCCGCGCCATGCGGACGGGGTTCAAGGTGCTGAAGGTGTTCATGGACGCCGTTTTTTGAATGAAATTGGGCTCTAGCGCTTATCTGATAAGCGCTAGCAGCTATTGTTTTTGATGTGATCTGTCCGGCGCGGTGGTCTCGGCTTCCGGGATCACCGTCAACCGCAATGCATCTCCCTCCAGCGTGTAGGCGAAGGTGTAGCGGCCCGGCTCCAGGGTGGCGCGGCCTTGTGGGAAGGAGGTGTCGGTCACGTCGGTGAGCTGGCGCTGGGCCAGCTGGATGCGGGTCTTGCGGTAGTGCGCCAGCGTGGCCGGAACGGCGTGCCACCGGCTGGTCTGGCCGGGCCGCAAGGGGCCCAGGTCCACATCGCTGCGGGTGCGCGGCAGGCCTTGCCAGACATGCTCGAACACCTCCTGGCTGTGGTTGCGCACGCGCAGCCACACCGTGGGGTGGTCCTGCGCGTAGGCCAGTCCGGGTGCCAGCACGGGCAGCAGCCGCAGGAGTGTGCGACGCATCATTCCGAATCCTTCAGGCTTTGCAGGTCCCTGCTCAGGTCGCACACCCGCGCGCGTCGGCGTTCCAGCGCGGCACCGGCGATGTTGAGCGCGGCCGATGTGCCCTGGTCGGCATGCAGCATGGCGTCCCACTGGCCCTGCGCGGTGTCGAACGCCAGCCATGCGCGCTGCGCCGCACGCAGGGCGTCACGCCGTGCGGGGCCAGCGGCCTTGAGGGCCTGGGCGTAGACGCGGTTGAGCTCCTTGTCCCACGCGGCGTAGGCGGCCGACTGCGCGTCACGCAGGTCCACCGTCACGCCACCGCTGCGTTCGGCGGCCGCAGCCAGGGCCTTGTCGATGGGGTGGGCAGAGGTCTGGCCGCAGAAGTGTTCGGCGGCGTGGGCTGTGTGTGTCCCGGCGGCCAGCAGGGTGAGTGCGGCCAGCAGCGCAAGGGTGGTGTTGTACAAGGGCTGGTGCAGGGGGTGGTGCATAGGGGGGGTGTCCTTCTTTCTGGCGTTCTTCTCTTTTCAGGGGGAGTGCAGAAAGCTCATGCGCCCACCCACAGGAGCGCTGCCAGGGTGGACAGCAGCGCCAGCACGGTGAAAGCGACTACCGCGCCACCGCTGGCCGCTGCCACGCTGACCACGGTGGACCAGCCGCGCGCCTGGCCCCAGTGGGCAAGGTGGCGGGCCAGCCCCAGCGCGGCGAGCCAGCCCAGCACCAGCAGCACGGCCAAGGCGCCCAGCAGCTTTCCGCCCTGGGTGGAGTTCATCCCGTTGCTGCCGAGCAGTGCCGTAAACATGAAAAACAGCGCGGGCAGCAGATCGGCAGCGCCCGCCAGGAGCATGGTGAGGGTCGTGGCTGACATGCGGTGGGCCTGCGGCTTACTCCGTGACGGCGTAGCTCAGCACATCCAGCGACTGCGTGTGCTGGGGGTTGCCCGAGATCCAGTCCGCACGGGCGATCACCGTGTACACCCTGCCCTGTTCCAGCTTGCCGCCAGGTTGCAGGGCGGCGGTGCGCGGGTCTACGTAGAGCATGGCCGTGAACCCTTCGGCGCTGCGAAGCAGCACGGCCTGCTTGCCGTTTTTCACCTTGATATCGTTCACCCAGGCCGCCTTGTTGCCGGTGGGCGGGTTCAGGCTCTCCACGGTACCCGACAGGCGCACGATCTTGCGCCAGACCTTGCTGTCCTTCGGGTTGGTGACCTTGCCGCTTTCTGCGGCATCGGCCTTCTGAATGTCGCCCAGCGACTGGTAGGCGATGGTCCAGTCCGCGTGGCTGGTATCGCGGCGCAGGTGGTCGGCGGCGAGCATCAGGGTTTCGGTCCAGCCGCCACAGGCGTTCTTCTTTTTGCACAGCGGCCAGGCCGCGCTGATCCAGCGCTTGAGCTGCTCGGCCTTGTCCTGGTGGCCGTCCATCTCCAGCGCCACGCCCGCGCCCAGCACGGCGGCGGCCTGGTTCTGCTCGGGCGCCACCACCAGCACGGCGCCGTTGCCCACATCGAGCTTGCCTACGCGCAGCTGGCGCATCATGGCGTGGGCATATTCATTGGCGCTCTTGCCGCCCAGGTCTTTCACCAGCAGGGTGACGATCTCCACGCCCGTTTTCTGCGCGTGCTCGTACATCTGCTTTTCAAACTGCGCGCGGATGGCCGGGTCCAGGATGCCGAACTCGTCGTAGATGAACTGTGTGCCCTTGGACGGGATGGCGGCCGCGTCCACCTTGGGCAGGTTTTCGGCCGCGGCGGCGAGGGCTGGGGCGGGCGTTTTGGTCGAGGGGACCGCCGGTGCTGCCGTGGGCGCTGGCGCCTTGGCGACCGTGGTGGCGGGTGCCGGGGCGGGCGATGCGGCAGCCGGTGCCGGTGCAGCGGGGGCAGCCGCTGCGGTGCGCACCGGCAATCCGCCAGAGCACTGCGGCCCACCGCCTTGCAGCTCGCAGGCTTCTGTCCAGCCGCTGGCAATGGCGGCCAGGCGCTTCTTGCGGCCCGGGTGGGTTTCGCCGTCCTTCTCGGGGATCAGCGTGGCAATGGCGCGCTGGGCATCGGCCAGCGGCGCGCCCATCTTGTAGAGCACAAAGCCGCTGAACTTGTCCGACTCCAGCTCGATGGGTGGCTGGCTGCCGCCGGGCACGATGGTGTGGCCCGAGAGGTGGTGCCCGATCTCGTGGGCCATGATGCTCACGGGCGCCCAGTTGTTGGATTTGGTGGCCTGAATGACTTCGCCCATGAAGGCCGGGTTGTAGGCAATCACGCGGCGCGGCACCTTGTCAGGCCCCTGCATGATCACCGCCGCCGCATTGGGCACCTTGCCCTCCACCACCACAAAGTTGGCGGGCAGTCCGGTGTATTTCATGATCTCGGCCACCACCTGTTTGCCGGTGCCGCCGCCCTTGGACAGGTCGGGTGGCGAGAAGGCCAGTGGGCTGCCGTCGTACGAGCAGGCCTGCAGCGTAGCGGCCAGCTCGGCCGCCAGCTGGGCCTTGCTGGGCTTGGCCACGGCAGCCGTCTTTTGGGCCATGGCCAGGCCGCCCACGGCCAGGCCCAGCATGGTGGCGCAGGCGAAGGCGACAGGGCGAACAATGCGGTGTTTCATGGGGATGGGTTCCTTGGGTTGGGATCAGTGAATGCGGTGGCCGGTTGCGCTGCGTGTTGCGCGCAGCCGTCGATACTGTCGCGCCCCAAGCCAGGGCGGCCGAGCAAGGGCCGCCCCGCAGTGAGGGCCGCGTCCCCCTGCCCGCGTGGCGCAGCCATGCGAGAGCGGGGGGAAGGCGCCGAAGGCGACTCAGGGGGGTGTCTCATACCGTCACCAGTGCCGCCACGCGCAGCACGCGCTGGGCCAGTTCGGCCTGGCCGCGTGTGCCGGTCTTGGCGTACAGGCTGGCCAGCTGGGAGCGCACGGTGGGCATCTTCACGTGCCGGTTGTCGGCCATTTCGCGCGGGGTCATGCCCTGCAGCAGCAGGGGCAGCAGGGCGGCTTCGGCGGGGGTCAGGCCATAGAGCGCGCTGCACACCGACACCGTGGCGCCCGCGTGGGGTGGTGCCTCGGGCACCAGGATGAACTGGGCCAGCGGCTCGGCGGCGGGCCCCGGGCCATTGCGCAGCGGCGCGGCCAGGGCCACCAGTGTCCCCGGCGCGGTGTCGTGCTGGGTCTGCAGCCGGGCCGAGACGGGCGAGCGTGTGCTCAGGCTGGCGGTGAGCAGTGGCGTCAGCCCGGGGTGGATCTGCGCCAGCTGCAGGGGCTGGCGCGCCTGCCAGCCCGTGGCGTTGCGCAGCAGGATGCGGCATTCGTCCTCCACCCCCAGCCAGGCGCGGGCGTGTTCGTTCAGGTAGCGCACCTCGCCACGCTGGTTCACATGCATCAGCCCCAGCGGCAGCTGGTCCAGCGTGCGCTCCAGCGCACTGCTGTGGCGGCGGGCCTGCTGCAGGCGGCGCTGGGCGCGCATGAGGCTGCGCACCCAGGGCGTCACGGCGCGCAGCCGGGCAAATTGTTCGGGCGTGAACTCGTTCTGGCCCAGGTCGTTGTACATCGCCAGCACGTGCATGCCCACCTCGGGCGAGGCCTCCACGATGCTGTTGACCATGGCATCGATGCCCAGGGGCTTGAGGTAGTCGGCATAGAACGCGCCACGGCGCAGGGCCGGGGTGCTGACGAGCTGTTGGCTCAGCGAGCCGCCGCGTGCCAGCGCCTCACCCTGCTGGCGCGCGAGCGCTTCGCTCCACGCATCGCTGCCCTGGATCAGGTTCGCATAGCGCGCCAGAAAATCATCGGGCATGCCCCATTGGTAGGCCGCCAGCGGGTCGTCCGAGCCGGGCAGGGGGCAAAACAGCACCACCTTGTGGCTGCCCAGAGATTCGCCCACGCGGTGCAGCAGGCGCTCCACCATGCCGGGCTCGCCCAGGGCCTCCAGGCTTTCGGCCATCAGGGTCTCGAAACCCGGTATTCCCACAGGCTGCGGGTCCCGCTCTTCACCGCTCAATGGGTGCTCCTCATCAGGTTGAATGAACTGCGCCGGATGGTAGGGTTGATGCCTGCGCCGCAACATCATTCAGGTGAAGGATGTGGCTGCGGCCCGACAGGTTTTCATGAACTTGTTCACGCTTTTCACGCGCCCATTTGCCACAGCACGAGTTCGACCACTGCGCGGGCATAAAGCTGGGTGGCCTGCCACTTGAGCGCCGCGAACAGCGCACCGGCCAGCAGCAGCCGCCAGCCATCGCGCCGCCAATCCAGCACCAAAAACTGCCGCAGCGCCACCATGAGCATCAGCGTCTGCAGCGCCGTCATGTACCAGGGAGACCAGGCCTTGTGCCACCTGAACAGCTCGGGCGACGACGCCAGCACCAGCGGCAGCTGGTTGACCATCTGCAGCGCAATGAACACCGCCTGGCAATACAGTGCCAGGGTCAGCAGCTCGGCCACGTTGTAGCCCCACCGGCGGAACACCAGCCACATGCTGGCAAACGCCGCCACCGCGCCCAGCGAGAACGACCACTTGGAGTAGCCCGTGACCAGAGCGACCATACGCTGCGCCTCTTCGCTGGGGAGCTCGGGCCGCAAGTAGTCGGTGTGGCCCAGCACGATCAGCAGGAAGCCGATGGCCAGGCACAGCAGGGTCAGCGGGTGGGGGTGGTCCTTGCGCTGGCCCAGCACGTATTCGCGTGCGGTGGTGCCGGGCTGGGGCAGCACGCGCAGTGCGTTGCGGATGGTGTTCCATTCAAACCAGCGAAAACGCTCCCACGCTTCCTTGCGCACGGTGCTGCTGCCCATGCGCGCGGCCTTCTTCTGCCCGCACTGCGCGCAAAACGGGCCAGAGAGCGTCGCGCCGCAGTTCAGGCAGGCCTGGGTGTCGAACAGCGTGTCGCTGACGGTGGTGGGAGTGGACTGGGGCGGACGGGGAATCACAAGGAAGAAACGGCGCAGGCCGGGCTGGGGTGGGCTGCGGATCGTAGGCTGTGGCCCGGCAGCCGCCATCGTTCACATGAACGACGATGAGCGACGGCGCTGCGTGGATTTGCTATGTTTTGTGTAGCTATTAGCGCTTGATGGATAAGCGCTAGCGCCCAAAAAACCTTAAAACTTCTTGCGACGCAGTGCCCCCATGCCCAGCGTGGCCGCCGCGAGCGACAGCAGGATCAGCGCCCATTCACCCAGGGTGGGCACGGCGGTGGCGCCGACGGGGGGAACGTTGGGCGCGTTCACCGTGAAGTCGCAGGTGGCCGTGGGTGGGTTGGCGGGCCGGGGGCCCACCTGGTACAGCCAGGTGTTGGGGCGGGCCGGGTCATCGACCATGCGGACGTTGCCGCCGCAGTTGCCGCGGACCGTGCTGCCCACGGGGAGTGGCGGCGAAACGGCGCAGACCTGTTGGGGGCCGGGCACCGGGAAATCGGTGCAGGTAATGGTGAACGCGCCGGGCGGGTTGCTGATGGTGTTGATGGTGGCCCACTGGGCCTGGGCGCTTCCTGCGGCTAGGCAGGCGCTGACGGACACGGAGCGGAACAGGGCAACGCGGAAAATGCGGCGGCGGAGTTTCATGGGTGCGAGGCTTGGAAAAAAATGGACCATGCCGCCCGCTGGCGCGAGCGGCGACACGCAGGGACTGTAGAAAGCCCCGGCGCCCTTGCCCATCCGCTACCTGGAGGAGCCTCGCTCGCTGTGTTCTCATTCGGGTAGATGATGACGGCAGCCAGGGGCGGCTCCTACGATCCGCCGCGTTCTATGAAACACATGGCCTGTGCGAAGCCGGGTGCCTGCGTCCGGCCCGCCTGCCTGCCTTTTGCAAAAGGTAACGGGCAGGGGCAAACGCTGGGGCAGCATTCCGGCGGGCGCAGGCTTTGCATAAAGGGAATGGGTTTGCATCCTGCTTTTTGCGATCTGCTGGCATCGGTGTCGGACGGCACCCGGTTTGGCGACACGCTGGCCCGCTACGCCGCCAGCTTTCGCGCGGACCTGCTCGGCGGCGCCTTCCTGGCCAGCGATCTGGACCAGCTGGCGCAGTGGGGCGCGGAGTTTGCCGCGCACCCCGAGGTGGACTACTGGCTGCAGTCGCCATCGAGCGACGGCGCGCCCGCGCTGCTGGCGATGGGCGTGACACCCGAGGCGGCGCAGCGCTATGCCACGCACTTTCGCCTGCAAGACCCGCTGTGGGACGACGCCATGGCGCAGCGTGCGCGCACGGGCCCGTCGGGCGCCTGGGTGGCCACGGACGCGCCCGTGCACGCCACGCGCGGCTTTCGCCGCAGCGAGATCTACAGCGACTTCCTGCGCGAGTACGGCATCGGCACCCGCATGTTTGGCGGCAGCCAGGGCGCGTCGCACCCGGTGGGCAATTTGTTCATGTCGGTGTACCGCCAGGGGGACGACGAGGGCTTCACACCGGAGGAAGTCGCGCGTTTTCGCGCAGAGTTTGGCGGCGTGCAGCGCGCGGCCTTTCTGCACCGCGAGATGGTGGCGCTGCGCGCGCGCACCCAGGGCCTGGAGTCGCTGATGGAGCAGATGCCCATGGGCCTGCTGTTTTTTGACACTGCCGGCCGCCTGCTGCACGCCAATGCACGCGCCCGGCTGCTGAGCGCCCGGCCCGAAAGCGTGGCCCTGCGCACGCTGCTGCGCCGCCCGGTGCTGGCCAGCACGGCCGATGCCGCGCTGCGCGCGCTGTTCCAGCAATCGCTGCAGGGCCGCAGCGGCTGTGTGGAGCTGCCCGGCACCGAGAGCGGCTTGCTGCTGGTGACGCTGCCCCTGAGCGACCTGGCCGCGCTGGGCCTGTGCCACCGCGCGCCGGGCGTCGCCTGGGTGGTGCTGGAGCGCAGCCTGTGCGGCGAGGCCGCCGTCGCCCTGGCCCGCCAGGCCTACCGCCTGAGCCCGTCCGAGGCCGACCTGCTGCTGGCGCTGATGCGCGGCCAGACCCCGCAGGATTTTGCCGACGCACGCGGCTCGCGCATCTCGACCGTGCGCACGCAGATGAGCGCGCTGCTGGCCAAGACGCGCACCCAGCGCCAGCAGGATCTGGTGGCGCTGGTGGCCCGGCTGATGCTGCTGGCACCGGGCAACGTGGCACTGCAGGGGATTGCGGTGGTGTGATCTCGTGGGGAGAGGGCGGCCCGCCGGTTCATGTTGCAGTGCACTGCATAATGCGCGCACGCGGCCCGCAGGCCCTGCGGCACGGGTGGTTCATCCGCTCCCAGGGCCCGGGCCAACGTCTATACAGCCAGACAGGAGACAACCAGCCATGGCCCAGAACGTGCTCGCCGTGTACCCCGGAACCTTTGACCCCATCACGCTGGGCCATGAAGACGTGGTGCGCAGGGCCACCCAGTTGTTCGAACGCGTGATCGTGGCCGTGGCTGCGGGCCACCACAAGAAGACGCTGTTCACCCTGGAAGAACGCATCGACATGGTCCGCGAGGCGGTCAAGAACTACCCACAAGTGCAGGTCGAAGCCTTCTCGGGCCTGCTGCGCGACTTTGTCGTGGAGCGTGGCGGCAAGGCCATGGTGCGTGGCCTGCGCGCCGTGACCGACTTTGACTACGAATTCCAGCTGGCGGGCATGAACCGCAGCCTGATGCCGCAGGTGGAAACCGTGTTCCTCACCCCCAGCGACAAGTACCAGTTCATCAGCAGCACCTTTGTGCGCGAGATCGCCGTGCTCGGCGGCGAGGTGACCAAATTTGTGTCGCCCTCGGTGGAGCAGCGGCTGGCCGAGAAGGTGCGCACGCTCACGCCGCCCTGATTTTTGGCAAAAACAGCCTCTGGCGCTTATCTGGTAAGCACGAGATGCTATATAAATAGTAGCAAATTCTCTACGGCGGCAGTGGTCACGCCACGGCCTCCAGGCGGCGCGCCACCTCCGCCGCCTCTGCCCGCAGGGCCTCCAGCATGGGCGCCACCTCGGGCAGCGGTGGGCGGTACAGCGGCAGCACGGCCGCCACGCTGAACGGGATCGACAACGCGAGCCGCCGTACCACCAGCCGGCCATTGGCCGCAGCGGTCAGGGCCGTCAGCGGGTTGACGATGGCCAGCCCCAGGCCGTGCTCCACCATCGCGCACACGGCGGCCGCGCTGTGGGTTTCCATGCGCAGCGTGCGTGGCACGGCGGCTTCGGCAAAGCGCGCGTCAATGACGCGGCGATAGGGGTCGTCGGCCGACAGGCTCACAAAGGGCTGGTCGGCAAAGTCCGCCAGCTGCAGCACGGGTTGGCGGGCCAGGGCGTGGCTTGCGGGCAGCACGGCCACTTCGTCCAGGGTGAGCAGCACCTCGGCGCGGGTGCCGGGCGGGGCGGCGGTTTGCTCGCACAGGCCCAGGTCAAAACGCTGGGCACTCATCCATTCTTCGAGCAGCGGCGAATCCTGCGGCGTGACCGACAGGCGCGCGTGGGGCTGCACCTGCATCAGCCGCGCCGCCGCGCCGGGCAGCAGCGCATGCGCCAGCGCGGGCAGGCACAGCACTGCCAGCTGCACGGCGTCGGGCCGGCCTAGCGCCACGGCGCGGTCCACCACGCGCTCCAGCCCCTGCCACGAGCGCTGTACCTCGTCCCACAGCGCCAGTGCCCGCGCATTGGCGCGCAGGCGGCCCTGTATGCGCTCGAACAGCGCATAGCCCAATAACGATTCAAGCCGGGCCAGCTCGCGGCTCACCGTGGGCTGCGAGCTGTGCAGCAGGTCGGCGGCGCCGGTGGCGCTGCCGGCGGTCATCACGGCGCGGAACACCTCGATGTGCCGGTGGGTGATGCGGTGGGCCAGTGCGGGGTCGGTCATGGGCAAAGCATATCCATATTGAATAGAGGATGTAAATCAAAGCATTCGACCAAATACCGTGGAAGGGGCATCATCCGCGCTTCCCTTCAGTCTTTGTGCCTTCGGAGTCCCCATGTCCAACCCCTTCTCGCCCGCCCAGCTGTGGTCCCTGGCCGACCAGTTCGGCACCCCCTTGTGGGTGTATGACGCGGCCACCATCCGCCAGCGCATTGCGCAGGTGTCCAATTTCGAGACCATCCGGTTCGCGCAGAAGGCCTGCTCCAACATCCACATCCTGAAGCTCATGCGCGAGCAGGGCGTGAAGGTGGATGCGGTCTCGCGCGGCGAGATCCTGCGTGCGCTGGCGGCCGGCTACGCGGCCGGCGGAGAGTCGTCGGAGATCGTCTTTACCGCCGACCTGTTCGACGCCGCCACGCTCGACTGCGTGGTGGAACACGGCGTGCCCGTCAACGCTGGCTCGATCGACATGCTGCACCAGCTGGGCGCGCGTTCGCCGGGCCATGCGGTGTGGCTGCGCATCAACCCCGGCTTTGGCCATGGCCACAGCAACAAGACCAACACGGGTGGCGAGCACAGCAAACACGGCATCTGGCACACCGACCTGCCTGCGGCGCTGGCGGCGATCAAGCAGCATGGCCTGAAGCTGGTGGGCCTGCACATGCACATCGGCTCGGGCGTGGACTACGGCCACCTGCAGGAGGTGTGTGGCGCCATGGTCAACCTGGTGCGCACGGCGCATGCGGCCGGGCATGACCTGCACGCCATCTCGGCCGGTGGCGGCCTGTCCATCCCCTACCGCGGTGGCGACCCGGTGGTCGATACGCAGCATTACCACGGCCTGTGGGACGCCGCGCGCCAGCAGGCCGAGGCCATCGTGGGCCACAAGCTGGGCCTGGAGATCGAGCCCGGCCGCTACCTGGTGGCCGAATCCGGCGTGCTGCTGGGCCAGGTGCGCGCCACCAAGAACGCGGGCAACAACCACTTTGTCCTGGTCGATACCGGCTTCAATGAACTCATGCGCCCCTCGATGTACGGCAGCTACCACGCCATGAGCGTGCTGCGTCGCGATGGCTCGGCGGCGGCAGAGCAACCCACGGTGGTGGCAGGCCCGTTGTGCGAATCGGGCGACGTGTTCACCCAGGGCGACGGCGGCGTGGTGCTGCCACGCGACCTGCCCGCCGCCCAGGTGGGTGATCTGCTGGTGATCCACGACACCGGGGCCTATGGCGCATCGATGTCCTCCAACTACAACACGCGTCCGCTGATTGCCGAGGTGCTCGTTGACGGTGGCCAGGCGCGCCTGATCCGCCGCCGTCAGACGGTTGACGAACTGCTGGCGCTGGAACTGGGACTTTGATCGTGCTGTGGGGCGGGTGCCGCTCCCACAGCCGGTAGGCGCGCGCCTACGGCCACGCGCCGTGCTGGCGCACACGGGCGGGAAAAGGAGGGCCCTACAGTGAAATCACTTATCCCCTTCAACCCTTTTCAGGAGATCACTATGCCCATCATTGCCTGGCTGCTCGGCGTCCCACTGTCCGTTGTTCTGTTGCTCATGCTGTTCGGCGTGTTCTGATCCTGCCCCGCAAGGGGATTGCCAAAAAAGCCGCAGGGCGCCTATCCATGGTGCCCTGCGGCTTTTTTGCTGGGCATGCCTTTCGCCAAGGTCGTGCGTCCGTTCGTCCGCTTGCCATGCCAACCCGGGCTCCAGGGAACGAGAGAAGCCGCTAAGCTGGCCTTTCGCCCTGTTTTCAACGGAGCGACGAGGCCCCGGCTGCCTCGCGCCACGCACGGCGCGCGGGCGGGTAGAGGCCACTTTGCCCACCTCTGGAGCCGCCATGGACGCCGAAGAACAGACCATTGTCGAGCTGGACTACCCCGGCGAATACCTGAGCCGCCTGGGCTGTGCCGAAACCAAGACCTGCAAGATCCGCCTGTCCCGCAAGGGCCAGGGGCTGCTGGCCCGCATGTACGCCCGCAAGGGCTACAGCATGCAGGCCACCTTGTCGCACGACTGCGACTTGAGCAGCCTGGTGGTGCAGATTGATGGGCAGTCGCAGGGGACGATTTCGGTCCGCATGGATGACGGGCACCTGGCGGCCGAGGAGCAGTACCCCGAGTTCATCGCCGAACTGCGCCAGCGCGGCGCGCGCATCTGCGAGATGGGCAAGCTTGCAATGGACCCCGGGGTGCGTTCCAAGCATGTGCTGGGTGCCATCTTCCACATTGCGTGGATCGTGGCCTTCCGCGCCCGGCGCGCCACCGACATCGTCATCGAGGTGAACCCGCGCCACGCCCCGTTCTACCGGCGCATGCTGTGTTTTGACCAGATCGGCCCCGAACGCATGTGCGAGCGTGTGGGTGCGCCCGCCGTGCTGCTGCACATCGGCGCCGACAAGGGGCGCCGCCTCATCGACCAATTTGGCGGCCAGCCCAAGCCGGCCAGCGTGGAGCGCAGCTTCTACCCCTATTTCTTCCACCCCGACGATGAAGAGGGTCTGCTGCGGCGCCTGTCGGTGGGGTAGCCGTCAGGTCTTGCGCGGGGCCTCTACCGTCAGAGCTCGCCCCGGGGGCCGCGCCCCATGAGCTGCGCCACGGCCTCGGCAGGTTGCAGGCGGCCGTCAAGCAACGCCACGGCGGCCTCGGCGATGGGCATGTCCACACCCAGTGTCTGCGCGCGCTGCACCACGGTGCGGGCGCTGTAGACGCCTTCCGCCACATGGCCCAGGGATTCCACCGCCTGCGCCAGGGTCTGGCCCTGTGCCAGCAGCATGCCCACGCGCCGGTTGCGCGACAGGTCGCCGGTGGCGGTCAGCACCAGGTCGCCCAGGCCGGACAGGCCCATGAACGTGTCGGGCCGCGCGCCCAGCGCCAGGCCCAGCCGCGTCATCTCAGCCAGGCCGCGCGTGATGAGTGCGGCGCGGGCGTTGAGACCCAGCGCCAGCCCGTCGCACAGGCCGGTGGCAATGGCCAGCACGTTCTTCACCGCGCCGCCCACTTCCACGCCCACGATGTCTTCGTTGGCATACACGCGCACGCTCGGGCTGTGAAAGGCGTTGACCAGCGCATCGCGCACGGCGGCATGGGCGCTGGCGGCCACCAGGGCTGTGGGCTGCCCCAGGGCGACTTCCTGCGCAAAGCTCGGGCCGCTGAACACGCCTGCTATTAAATCAGGAGCTACTTGCGCTTGTACTTCGTGCGCCAGCAGCCCAAAAGATGCTGAATTGGCACCTACAGGCACCGCCTCGAAGCCCTTGCACAGCCAGGCCACAGAAGCCGTGCACCCGCGCAGCGCCAGCAGCATGCCGCGCAGGGCGGCCATGGGCGTGGCCACGATGACCAGGTCGGCACCGGGCAACAGCGCGCGGAAGTCGCCATCGACCACTGAGAGGGCCGGGGGGAGGGCAATGCCCGGCAGGTAGCGGGCGTTCTGTGCCTGGGCGCGCATGCTTTGCGCCTGGGCTGCATCGCGGGCCCACAGGGTGACCGCGTGCCCGGCAGGGTGCTGGGCTGCGCTCATGGCGACCGCAGAGCCCCAGGCACCAGCGCCCAATACTATGATTTTCATAGCTGCTTGCGCTTATCTATCGTGCGGTAGAGGCCAAAAATAGCATTGATTTCAAGGGCCCACTGCGCTGTGCTTCGTCGGCCGTCCGTGGAACCGGCGTGGCCCAAGCGCGGTAGCCGCGGAACTGGCTTTGCCAGGCCGCTGGCTGCGTCCCCCTCCCGTAGCGCGCAGCGCGTAGAGAGAGGGGAAGGCGCGAAGCGACTCAGGGGGCGTTTTACATCACTGCGTGATGATGGGCGAGGCTTGACCGGCGGCCTGCGCTTGCTGCTGCTCGTACATGGCCTGGAAGTTGATTTCGGCCAGGTGGACGGGCGGGAAGCCAGCGCGGTTGATCACGTCGGCCACGTTGCCGCGCAGGTACGGGTACACGATCTGTGGGCAGGCGATGCCCATGATGGGGCCCATCTGGTCTTCGGGCACGTTGCGGATTTCGAAGATGCCGGCCTGCTTGGCTTCGACCAGGAACACGGTCTTGTCCTTGATCTTGGTCTGCACGGTAGCCGTCACGGCCACTTCAAAAATGCCTTCGGCCACGGGAGTGGCTTCCACACCCAGCTGGATGTCCACGCTGGGTTGCTCTTGTTCGAGCAGGATGCCGGGGGAATTGGGTTGCTCCAGCGACAGGTCCTTGAGGTAGACGCGTTGGATCTGGAACACGGGGTTTTCTTGATCGGCCATGGTGAAGTCTCTTTGAGCTTACAAAATTGCTAGCAAAACAAAACCCGCCGGGGAGCAGCTCCCGCAGCGGGCACATGGGGCTGCATTATGCAGCGCCCGGGGAGGGGGTCAGGCGCCCAACAAGGGCATGAGCTCGCCACGGCTGTCCAGCGCCACCAGATCGTCGTGGCCGCCCACATGGGTGTCACCGATGTAGATCTGCGGCACCGTGCGGCGGCCGGTGATCTCCATCATGTGGCTGCGCGCGGCGGGGTCGGTGTCGATGCGGATCTCCTCAATCTGCTCCACACCCTTGGACTTGAGGATCTGCTTGGCCCGGATGCAGTAGGGGCAGACGGCGGTGGTGTACATCTTCACGGGTTGCATGGCGGACCTTCCTCTTTCTTCCTGTGGGGCTAAAAATCAGTGGCAAGACTATCGCGGACCCAATAACTGGGGGCGGATCAGGCTTTTTCCACAGGCAGGCTGGCTTCGCGCCAGGCCTTCAGGCCACCAGCGAGCGACTGGGCGTTTTCGTAGCCCAGCTTTTTGGCAATGGCGACGGCGCGGTTGGAGCGGGCGCCACTGGCACACACCAGCACCACGGGCAGGGCCTTGTTCTTGACCACGGTGGGCAGGCGCTCTTCGAGCTGGCCCAGGGGCACGTTCTTGGCTCCGTTCACGTGGCCGGCGGCGAATTCCTCGGTTTCGCAGACGTCGATGACCACCGCTTTTTCGCGGTTGATGAGCTGCACGGCGCGCGCTGGCGTCAGCGAGCCGCCACTGGCGTTCTTGAGGACCGGCCACAGCAACATGCTGCCCGAAGCCAGTGCAACGAGGAACAGATACCAGTTATCAATAATGAATTTCACGAAGCTTCCTTGGGTTGGCGAACAGCGTAATTCTAGAATGCTGGGTTTTGGCCCGCATTTTTTGACCTGCCTTTCCTGGGGAAACCATGTACAAGCTCGTTCTGATTCGCCACGGCGAATCCACCTGGAACCTTGAAAACCGCTTTACCGGCTGGACCGACGTGGATCTCACGCCCACCGGTGTTTCCCAGGCCATGTCGGCCGGCAAGCTGCTCAAGGCCGAGGGCTACGAGTTCGACCTGGCGTTCACCAGCGTGCTCAAGCGCGCCATCCACACCCTGTGGTACACGCTGGACGAAATGGATTGCACCTGGCTGCCCGTTGTCAAGGACTGGCGCCTGAACGAGCGCCACTACGGTGCCCTGCAGGGCCTGAACAAGGCCGACATGGCCAAGCAGTACGGCGACGAGCAGGTGCTGGTGTGGCGCCGCAGCTATGACACCCCGCCGCCAGCGCTGGAAGCCACCGACCCCCGCAGCGAGCGCAGCGACCGCCGCTACGCCGCTCTGGCCGAAGGCAGCGTGCCGCTCACGGAATGCCTGAAGGACACCGTGGCCCGCGTGCTGCCGTTCTGGAACGATGCCATGGCACCGGCCATCCGCTCAGGCAAGCGCGTGGTGGTCGCCGCGCACGGCAATTCCATCCGCGCGCTGGTGAAGTACCTGGACAACATCTCCGAGTCGGACATCGTGGGCCTGAACATTCCCAACGGAATCCCGTTGGTATATGAACTGGACGCCGACCTCAAGCCCATCCGCCACTACTATCTGGGCGATGCAGAAGCGGCTGCCAAGGCAGCTGCAGCAGTGGCATCGCAAGGCAAGGCGTAAAGCCTGGGTAAAGACGGGGAAAACCCGCCGATACCCTGTCTAAAGTGAGTGCCTGCGCGGAACTGCAGCGGGTTTGGTCCTTCCAAGGTGTATATTGGTTTTGAAGCGGTAAAGGTGTTGTATGGGCCACAAACTCAAAATTGCGGGATGGGTATCGGTTGGTGTCGTGGCTGGGGCTCTGACGACGGTTTCGTTGCAGACGGTCGCGCGTGGTGCGATGACTCCGTTGCCGCTGGAAGAAATCCAGCAGCTGTCGGCAGTGTTTGGCCTCGTAAAGACCGACTATGTCGAACCGGTGGATGACAAGAAACTCATCACCGACGCCATCTCCGGCATGGTCGCCAGCCTGGACCCGCACTCCCAGTATTTCGACAAGAAGTCCTTCAAGGAATTTCGCGAAGGCACTTCCGGCCGGTTTGTGGGGGTTGGTATCGAAATCACCCAGGAAGACGGCTTGATCAAGGTGGTGTCGCCCATCGAAGGTTCTCCCGCCTTCCGCGCTGGCCTCAAGACCAATGACCTGATCACCAAGATCGACGAAACGGCGGTCAAGGGCCTGTCCTTGAACGATGCCGTTAAGCGCATGCGGGGCGAGCCCAACACCAAGGTCACGCTCACCATCTTCCGCAAGGACGAGAGCCGCACCTTCCCGGTCACCATCACGCGCGAAGAGATCAAGACCCAGTCCGTCAAGGGCAAGGTGGTGGAGCCCGGCTACGCCTGGATCCGCCTGTCGCAGTTCCAGGAGCGCACGGTCGATGACTTTGTGCGCAAGGTGGAAGAAGTCTACAAGCAGGAACCCAACCTCAAGGGCCTGGTGCTCGACCTGCGCAACGACCCCGGCGGCCTGCTGGATGCGGCTGTGGCCGTGTCGGCCGCGTTCCTGCCAGAAAACGTCACGGTGGTCACGACCAACGGCCAACTGGCGGACAGCAAGGCCACTTACAAGGCCTCGCCCGACTTCTACCAGCGCCGTGGCGGGGGTGACCCGCTGCGCCGCCTGCCCGCAGCCCTCAAGTCCGTGCCACTCGTGGTGCTGGTGAATGAAGGCTCTGCGTCGGCCAGCGAGATCGTGGCGGGCGCTCTGCAGGACCACAAGCGCGCCACCATCATGGGCAGCCAGACCTTTGGCAAGGGCTCGGTGCAGACCGTGCGTCCGCTGGGGCCTGATACCGGCATCAAGCTGACCACCGCGCGCTATTACACCCCGAGCGGCAAGTCGATCCAGGCCAAGGGCATCGTGCCCGACGTGATGATCGACGAATCGGAAGAAGGTAACATCTTCGCTGCTTTGCGCATGCGCGAGGCCGATCTGGACAAGCACCTGGGCAGCGGCCAAGGCGAGGAAAAGAAGGATGAGGCCCGTGAAAAGGCCCGCGAAAGCGCCCTCAAGCGCATGGAAGAAGAAGCCAAAAAGCCTGCAGCAGAACGCAAGGCTCCAGAGTTCGGTTCGGACAAGGACTTCCAGCTCGTGCAGGCGCTCAACCAGCTCAAGGGCCGCCCCGTGCTGGTCAGCAAGACACTGACGGAACGCAAGGACGAAAAGAAAGAAAATTGAGCTTTCGCTCCCTGTGCTGAAGGCCGGATTTCCAGCGAAGTCCGGCCTTTTTTCTTGTCCTTCTTGCTCTTCTTTTCTTGAGACTCTCGCCATGACCGATGACCAGCTCCTGCGGTACTCCCGCCACATCCTGCTCGATGAGATGGGCATCGAGGGGCAGGAGCAGGTGCTGGCGTCCCATGCCCTCATCATCGGTGCGGGTGGCCTTGGCTCGCCTGCAGCGCTGTACTTGGCGTCTGCTGGTGTGGGGCACATCACCCTGGTGGACGACGATGTGGTGGACCTGACCAACTTGCAACGCCAAATCGCACACACCACCGCGCGCGTCGGCCAGCCCAAGGTGGCGTCTGCAGCCAGCGCCATGGCAGCCATCAACCCCGAAGTGCAGGTGACCGTGCTCCAGGCGCGCGCAGATGCCGCTGTGCTCGATACCCTGGTGCAAGACGCTTGCGTGGTGCTCGATTGCAGCGACAACTACGCAACACGCCACGCCGTCAATGCGGCCTGTGTGCGCCATCGCAAGCCCCTTGTTGCGGGGGCCGTCATCCGCTTTGATGCCCAGATCACGGTGGTGGACCCGCGCCAGGCTGCGTCGCCCTGTTACGCCTGTATTTTTCCGCCTGAGGCGGATTTTGAAGAGGTGCGTTGCTCCACCATGGGCGTGTTTGCCCCGCTGGTGGGCGTGGTGGGTGCCCTGCAGGCGGCCGAGGCGCTCAAGCTGCTTGCGGGCATCGGAACGTCACTGGCTGGGCGTTTGTTGATGCTGGATGGACGGTCCATGGAGTGGAGCACGATGAACGTGGCGCGTACGCCGCACTGCACGGTGTGTGTTGCTCGGTAGGATTACTCCTACAGCGTCCGCGTGCGGCGGCTGGCAGAATCCGCTCAGCTGAGCCACTAAATTTGAGGCTCGACCAGCGTAAATGTGCGTTGGTAGTGAAACGGGACCCTTCTGTGAAACTCCGCACCTATATCGTTGAAGACAACGCTACCATTCGAGAGAACCTGATCGGGACGCTCGAAGAGTTGGCGTCCGTAGAGGCGGTAGGGGTCGCTGAGACCGAGGACGAGGGCAAGAACTGGCTCGCTACCCATGGTGAGCAGTGGGATCTGGCAATAGTGGATCTTTTTCTGCGCCAAGGCAGTGGGCTGGGGGTCCTGGCAGCATGCCGCTCGCGCCGCCCTGGCCAGAAGATGGTGGTGCTGAGCAACTACGCGACACCCGATGTGCGCATGCGTTGTGCACAGCTTGGGGTGGATGCGGTCTTCGACAAATCCAACGAAATTGATGCGCTGGTGGACTACTGCATCCAGCACAGCAGCAGTCCTGCGGGAATGGAAGCTGGCCAGTCCCTGTCGTCGCCCGGCCATTCGCTGTGATGCTGCGCCCTGCAACGCGGGTGCGCGCGGCGGGGCTTTTTATTTTCTACTCTTCTCGCCAGCGGGCTGAGTCAGGCCCAATGACCCCGGACTGAGGCCACTGCTCCATGTCAGTCAATCAAGCGGTTCTTGAGCGCGTAGTAGGTCAGATCGCTGTTGGACGACAGGCTCATCTTCTCCATCAATCGCGTGCGGTAGGTGCTCACCGTCTTGACGCTGAGCGACAAGGCCTTGGCGATATCGCCTGCCGTCTCTCCCTTGGCCAGCTTGAGGAACACCTGGAACTCGCGTTCCGACAACTGCTCGTGGGGCGGTGCGTCGTCCTTGCGATTGAGTTGCTGGGCCAGCAGTTCGGCCACGGCAGGCGTCAGGTAGCGGCGGCCCAGCGCAATGGTGCGGATCGCCTCCACGATTTCAGAGGGTTCGCACTCCTTGTTCAGATAGCCGCTCGCGCCCTGGCGGATCAGGTTGATCGCATAGTGCTCTTCGGGGTAGCCGCTCAGAATCAGGATGCCCATGTCCGGGGCCTTGGCCCGCAGCATGGCCAGCGCATCCAGCCCGCTCTGTCCGGGCATCGACAGGTCCATGAGCAGGACATCAATTTCCTTGTTGCGCACCAGGTCGATGGCTTCACGGCCGTTGGAGGCCTCACCCTCCACCCGCAGATCCACATGCTCGGACAGGAACTGCCGCAGCCCGGAACGAACTATCGCGTGGTCATCCACAATGCCAATCTTGATCATCGATCTTTCTTTCGCAGGGCGGTGATGCCGCTCCTGATGTTTGTTGGTTGGAAAGCTTATCCGGCACGTCATCCCTGTTGGCAGGGTGGTACCCGGGTCTTCACACATTATCCAGAATACCGCGTATGAGTCTTAAAGAAAACACCCGCATCTGGCTGCCCAAGGTCCGCAAGATGGCCTTGAGCCTGCCCATGGCGTTGCTGGCGGCCATGGTGCTGGTGGGTATCAACGAAACGGGTCACATGCGCTCACAAGATGCGGTGGAGCAGATGAGCCACGGTCAGAACACGCGCAAGGCCGTCAACCTGTTGCTGCAGAGCATGCTGGACGCAGAAACCGGGCAGCGTGGCTATCTGCTCACCGGCAACGAGACTTATCTGGAGCCATACGACAAGGCGGTGGCTACCGTGCAGACCAACCTGGACGGCTTGCGCGCGCTGTTCATGGATGCCCCCGAAGACATGCAGGAATTTGCGCTGCTGTCGCGGCAGATATCCCGCAAGCTCGCGGAGATGGAACTGAGCCTGCGTTTGCGCCGGCAGGGCAATGAAGATGCCTGGAAGTTCATCCTGCATACCGATGTGGGCAAGGAGCATATGGAGGCCATCCGCAAGCACGCGCTGGAGTTGATTGCCCGCAGCGACATGCACGTGAAACAAGGCCAGGACCAGATCGAGCAGTCGCTCATGCTGTCGCGCATTGGCATTGCCACGGTGACGGTCATTGGCTTGCTTGCGTTCTACATGTATCTGCGCCAGGCGCAGGCGCTGCAGGTCGTCAACCAGCGCGAACAGGCCCTGCTGGAGCGCGAACGGGACCGCCTGGAAGGCCTTGTAAAGGCCCGTACCGCAACTCTTTCCGAGCTGGCAAACCATCTGCAGCAAGTACGTGAAGATGAGCGTGGGCACCTTGCGCGCGAGCTGCACGATGAGCTGGGTGCACTGCTCACTGCGGCCAAGCTGGATGTTGCGCGGCTCAAGTCCAGGATCGACGCCAACGCCCCCGAGGTGGCAGAGCGGCTCAAGCACCTGACCGAAACGCTCAACAGCGGTATTGCGCTCAAGCGCCGCATCATTGAAGACCTGCGGCCCTCATCGCTCTCCAACCTCGGACTGACGGCCGCGATCGAGATCCTCACCCGCGAATATGCCGAACGCGCAGGTATCGAAGTGGAAACGAGCCTGGAATCCGTGCAGTTGCCTGATGCCTCGCAACTCACGGTGTACCGCATGGTGCAGGAGGCGTTGACCAACATCGGCAAATACGCCAAAGCCAACAAGGTGCTGGTGTCGGTACACGGTTACCCCACGCATGTGGCAGTTCAGGTGCGCGACGATGGCGAGGGGTTCGATCCCGCCACGGTGCGTCCTACCTCGCACGGGCTGTCGGGAATGCGCCACCGCGTGGAGTCTGCGGGCGGCAGGCTGTCCATCACCTCGCGCCCGGGCAACGGCACCCTGGTCTCTGCCGTGCTCCCGCTGCAGCGCCATGGCGCCGAGGCGTCGTCGCAGCCGCCCTCTCTGGCCGCTTGACCTAGCGGCCTTGGGCCAGGGATAGCGAGCCGCAGCGCGCCGTCCTACAGGCGGCCCGCTGCACCGCCGACAGGCTTGCGCGCCGGGCACCGGCATCTTTGACTCTCCATGCTCCTTACAGTGGATTCCAGGCGCTGAATTCATGTGCCAACCCACCCGCCGGCAACCGGCCCCCTCAAGAGGAGAAGGAGAAAGAAATGTTGCACTACGCAGTTGTTTTTCTGGTGATCGCGCTGATCGCAGCCCTGTTCGGCTTTGGCGGTATTGCTGCCGGTGCCGTGGGCATCGCCAAGATTCTGTTCTTCGTGTTCGTCATCATGGCGGTTGTGACCTTTGTACTGGGTCTGCTCAAAAAGGGCTGACGCCCCGGCCGTGAAACCAAACATTCCGCATCCACCCCTTCAAGGAGTTTCCGCATGAGTATCCAGACCGCTACCGACAAAGTTGCCAACGGCGCACGCCATCTCGCAGATGATGTGCTGCAAAGCGCCCAAGACGCCGTGCAGTCCACCCGCACGGCCGCTAACACCTCGCTGGAAAAAGCAGAAGAAGGCGTACGTGCCCTCCGCAGCCAGACCGCCCCCGTCATTGACGACTTGGCAGCGCGTGCCCAGGATCTGGCAGCCCGCAGCATCGGCTATTGCGCAGAAACCAGTGCCCGTGCCCGTCGCCAGATGCAGCATGCAGCAGACGCCACCACCAAATATGTGGCGGAGCAACCCGGCAAATCGATGGTGATCGCCGCAGCATCGGGTGCCGTACTCGCAACCCTGGTGCTCTGGATGTCGCGCCGCAAGCACGCCTACTGAAGCCTGTCTCTATCCCTACAGTCCGCCGGTCGCGGAGGGTGCAACAGACCGGCAGATTGCAATCTTCCAGCACCCGCGTTCCCAACCATTTTCAAACAAGGACAACACCATGAAATACGCACGTGCACTCGCCTTTGCCGCTGTCGCTGGCATCACCATCATCACGGCCACGGGCTGCTCGGTGGCCCGTGAACAACAGACCGTTGGCGCCTATGTAGATGACGCCGGCATCACCACCGCCGTCAAGGCAAAAATGGCTGAAGACAAATCCGTCTCCGCCACGTCGATCAGCGTCGAAACGCTCAACGGCACGGTGCAGCTCTCGGGCTTTGCCAAGTCGCAGGCTGAAAAGAACCAGGCTGAAGCCATTGCACGCAACACCAAAAATGTGCGTGAAGTGCGCAACAGCATCGTGGTTCGTCCCTGACCGGATTGCCTGAACATTGCGCTGCGGGCTTCCTGCCGGTAGCGCATAGGCACTGACCGCTGAGCAGGCTCCGGGTACCTCCTGGAGCCTGCTTTTTTCATGGGGCGCCAGCAGGCATACCCCTGGGTCTTGCTCGTTTGCCACACCCTACCGGGTATAAGCTCCACACCATGCGGGTATTCAATTGCGACCATTGCGGTCATCTGGTTTTTTTCGACAGCGTGCAGTGTCTGCACTGTGGCAGCGCGCTGGCATTTTTGCCCGATGTGTTGACCATCGCGGCCCTGGCGCCTGCGCCGCAGGATGGCGCCGACCTGTGGCGCCGCAGGGGCGGGCGCGGTGGCTCGGATTACAGCGGTCGCTTGTACCGTATGTGCCGCAACCATACCGAACACCAGGCCTGCAACTTTGCCGTGCCTGCCAACGACTATGCAGAACTGTGTGTCTCGTGCCGCCAGACCCGGGTGTTGCCCGATCTGTCGGAGCCCGCGAACATGGGCCGCTGGATGCAGATCGAGGCCGCCAAGCGGCGCCTGTTTTACAGCCTGGCCCGCTTGGGCCTGGAGCCCGCCCCCGGGCGCACCGGACCCGTTTTTGAATTTTTGGCCGAGGTGCCCGGTGGTCCGCCGGTGTTGACGGGCCACCACAGCGGAACGATTACGCTGAATGTGGCCGAGGCCGATGACGATGAGCGCGCACGCCGCCGCATCGCGCTGGGTGAGCCCTACCGCACGCTGATTGGCCACCTGCGCCATGAGTCCGGCCATTTTTATTGGGATCAGCTGGTGCGCGACGGCGGCCGCCTGGAAGATTTTCGCCAGATGTTTGGCGATGAGCGCCAGGACTACGCCGCCGCGCTGGAGGCTCACTACGCCAAGGGCAACGACCTGGGCGACTGGGTCGACCACCATGTCAGCGCCTATGCCGCTGCCCACCCCTGGGAAGACTGGGCCGAAACATGGGCTCATTACCTGCACATGATCGATCTGCTGGAGACGTCGGCCAGCTACGCGACCGAGGTCACGATCCCGGGCATTTATGGGGCGCAGCGCAGCAGCGCCATCGACCCGTTTGCCAGCCCGGCGCCTGATTTCCAGTCGATGGTGCAGCACCTGGTGCCGCTGACACTGCTGCTCAACAGCCTCACCCGCAGCTTGGGGCAGCCAGATGCCTATCCGTTTGCGTTGGCAGGCGAGGTGCTGGCCAAACTGCGGTTTGTGCATGACGTGGTGCGCGAAGCCGCCCGGCGGCCCGCCCCAGTCGCTGCTCCGGCTCCGCAGCCCCCACCGGGTCCCAAACAAAACGTCAAAAAAAATAGCAAAACAACCAGCAAGGACGTGCGCTAGCGCCATTTTTTCCTTGGTTTTTTTGCCTGCATCAAAGAGCGACAAGGGTGGCGGCCTGGAACTTGCTAGGTGTCTGCCATGGGGCTGTTGAAACCCCTTGAGCAGCCAGTACCGAGCCACACACGACGCCAAGGGAGGGCGCGACCATGCTGAGCCGCACCGCTGACCATCTTTTCTGGATGGCACGCTATACCGAGCGCGCCGAAAATACGGCGCGCATGCTGGATGTGAATTACCAGAGCGCGCTGCTGCCGCAATCGACCGAGGTCGCCAAGCAGGGCTGGCAAGGGTTGCTGTCCATCAGCGAGCTGCTGCCCGCCTACACCGCCCAGCATGGCGAAGTGACTCCGGCGAAGGTGCTGGACTTCATGGTCAAAGACCCTTCCAACCCCTCGTCCATTCTGGCCTGCCTGCAGGCCGCGCGGGAGAACGCGCGGGCCGTACGCGGTGCGCTCAACACCGAGGCCTGGGAGATCCAGAACCAGACCTGGCTCGAAGTGAACCGCCTGATCGCCAGCGGTGCACTGGAGCAGGACCCGGCGCGATTCTTCGAATGGGTGAAGTTCCGCTCGCACCTCTCGCGGGGTGTGACGGTGGGCACCATGCTGCAGGACGAGGCGCTGCACTTCATGCGCCTGGGCACCTTTCTGGAGCGGGCCGACAACACGGCGCGGCTGCTGGATGTGAAGTTTCACGCGGTGCAAAGCGACTTCATGGGCGCGGCCACGGCGCAGGACCAAGACTACGATTTCTACCACTGGAGCGCCATCCTGCTCAGCGTGTCGGGCTTCGAGACCTACCGCAAGGTGTACCGCGACGTGATCACGCCCGAACGTGTGGCCGAACTGCTGATCCTGCGGGCCGACATGCCCCGCTCACTGCACGCTTGCATGAAAGAGGTGCTGGGCAACCTCGACATGCTGGGCAGCGGCCAGTCGGCCGAGACCCAGCGGCACGCGGGGCGGCTGCTGGCGCACCTGAAGTTCGCACGCATCGATGAAATCCTGACCCATGGACTGCATGCTTACCTCACCCAGTTCCTGGAGCGGGTGAACGACCTGGGCGCGCGGATCAGCCGGGACTTTCTGGTGCCTGCGGCGGTGTGAGGGGTGTATCTGGTGCGTCTGGCGCAGCGGCCATAGCGGCCGTGGCGGCGGGCACCGGCTCCACCGTCACGCCCACCTGCAGCACATGGTGGTCGCCGCCGTGGATCACGCCGCGCAGCGGCGACACATCCGAAAAATCGCGGCCGATGGCCAGGGTCACATAGTCCTCGCCCGCCGCGCGGTCGTTGGTGGGGTCCAGGTCAAACCAGGTGTTGTCGCCTGATGCGCCATCACTTTCGTCGGCTGCCGGTGACCACACCGACACCCAGGCGTGCGAAGCATCGGCCCCCACCAGCCGGGGCTGCCCGGGCGGGGGCTCGGTCAGCAGGTAGCCGCTCACATACCGCGCCGCCAGACCCAGGCTGCGCAGGCAGCCGATCATCACATGGGCAAAGTCCTGGCACACGCCCCGGCGCAGCCGCAGCGATTCGAGCGCGGGCGTGCCCGCGTCGGTGGCGTTGGATGTGTAGGCAAAGTCGGCATGGATGCGCGACATCAGGTGGCGGGCGGCCTGCATCAGCGGGTGGCCGGGTGCAAAGCTCTCGGCGGCATAGGCCACAAAGTCGGCATGCCGGGGAATGTAGGGCGACGCAAAGCTGAACTCGGTGGCCGCGTGGTAGGGCTGGCCGCGCCGATAACCCAGGCGCTCGCGCACGGCCTCCCAAGGTTCGCCGGGCGGTGCGGCGGGCACGGGCAGGGTCTCCAGCAGGCTTTCGGCGCGCACCCGCAGTTGCTCGTGGGTGAACGGCAGGCTGAAGAACGCGCGGGTGTTGCCAAACACGTCCTGCACCATGTTGCACTGTGTTGGGGCGGGGTCCACCTGCAGGCTGTGGGTCAGCACACGCTGCACCACGCCGGTGCGCGGACGCAGATGGGCCATGTGCTGGGCGTTCTGCACCGCCGGGCTGTAGTGGTACACCGTTTCGTGGATGACGCGCAGCTTCATGGTCAAGCTCCTACGCTGTGCCGAAGTGCATCCGCCGAATGCGTGAAGTAGCGCGTGGCCAGCACATCCGACAAGCCCATCACGCCCTGCACACACCGGCCCAGATATTCCTCCAGAGCGGCATGGCGGCCTTCGGCGTCCTGTGCGCACAGGGCCACCAGCGACAGGTCGGCCGCCTCAGGGATGCCCGTGGCGGCGGATTCGCCGGGCGTACCGGCGGCCGCTTCGATCTTGGCAATGCGCCCGCGCAGCGTCTGTGCGACCCAGGCCAGCGAGCGGGGGTTGTCGCGGTCGATCACCAGCAGGTCCAGCAGCGCGGGCATGTCGCGCCGCTGCTGGTACTGCGCGTGGAAGGTGATGGTGCTGTCAAACAGCGCCACCATGGCCTCGAAGCCGCCTTCATCGTGCACGGCGCCGGTCTGCAGGCCGCTTTCCAGCGCCGAGGCCAGAAAGCCCAGGCGCTCCAGATGGCGCCCGATGGACAGCAGGCGCCAGCCGTCGTCGCGGGTCATGCGGTCGGTCTGCTGGCCCGTCATGGCGGCGGTGTGGCCGCTCAGCCCTTCCAGCTGGCGCAGCGCGTCCAGCGGCGAATAGTCGCCGTCGTCTTCGGCTCCTGTGCGGGGCGCAAAGAACTCCGCCTCGGCGCGCACGATGAGGTTCCAGTGTTCCTGCGACAAACGGTCGCGCACGGCCGAGGCCGCACCCAGGATGCCGCGCAGGTTGTAGCCCACGCTGGTCACCTGCGCGGGCTGCGTCAGCCCGGCGATCAGCGAGCGCTCGAACACGCGCCGTGCCTGCCCGGCCGCAGGCACGGTCGGCAGCACCAGCCCCTGGCTCACGCCCATGGCGCTCAGCCAGGTCAGCAGCGGCTGCGAGGTCTGGTCCTCCCCATTGAGGCATTGCAGCGTGATGCGCGCCAGGCGCGTGACGTTCTCGGTGCGTTCGGTGTAGCGACCCAGCCAGAACAGGTTTTCGGCCGCGCGGCTGGTCACCTGGCGGCTGCGGTGCACCACGGCGGGCGCGGCCTGGTTGTGGGCCAGCAGCGTGGTGGTGTCCACGGGGCCATCTGTTTGCACCCATACATCGGCGCTGCTGCCGCCGCGCTGCATGGATGTAATGCCGCTGTCGCCCTGGGCCAGGCGGGCCAGCCCGCCCGGCAACACGCGCCACGAGCCGGGGCCGTCGCACACCGCAAACACGCGCAGCATCACCGAGCGGGGGGCGATGGGGCTGCCGCCCTGGCCCGCACCTTCTGCGGCTTCACTGCGCCAGGTGGGCATTTGCGACAGCGGCAGGTGGGCCTGCACGGTGTATTCGTCGCCCTGGGCCTCGATGCGAGCGGACCACTGCGCCAGGTCTTGCGCCGACAGCGCACCGCCCAGCACGGGCACGCGCTGCGCCATGGGCCAGGTGGGGCGGATCACGCTGTGCGCGAGCTGCGGCAGCACCGCCTGCATGGCCGATCGCTCGCCACACCACCAGGTGGGCAGCGACGGCAGGGCCAGCTCTTCGCCCAGCAGGTGGCGCGACAGCGCAGGCATGAAGCCCAGTAGCGCCGACGATTCGAGGAACGCCGAGCCCGGCGCATTGGCCACCAGCACGTTGCCCGCACGGATGGCCTGCAGCAGGCCGGGCACGCCCAGGCGCGAGTCGCTGCGCAGCTCCAGCGGGTCCAGAAACTCGTCGTCCAGGCGCTTGAGGATGCCGTGCACCGGCTGCAGGCCATGCAGCGTCTTGAGGTACAGGCGCGCGTCGCGCACGGTGAGGTCGTTGCCCTCCACCAGCGTCAGACCCAGGTAGCGCGCCAGGTACGCGTGCTCAAAGTAGGTCTCGTTGTACGGGCCGGGCGTGAGCAGCACGATGCGCGCATCCGCCCCCGCCGGGCTCATCTGCCGCAGTCCGTCGAGCAGTGCGCGGTAGGTGGCGGCCAGGCGCTGCACATGCATCTGGCTGAACGCCTCGGGGAACAGGCGCGAGATGAGCAGCCGGTTCTCCAGCAAATATCCCAGGCCTGAGGGCGCCTGCGTGCGCTGCGTCACCACCCACCAGTCGCCCTGCGCGTCGCGCGCCATGTCGAACGCCGCGATGTGCAAATGGGTGCCGCCCACGGGCTGCACGCCATGCATGGCGCGCAGGTAGCCCGGGTGGCCCTGCACCAGCGCGCTGGGCAGCAGGCCTTTGCGCAGCAGCTCCTGCGGGCCATACACGTCGGCCATCACGCGGTTGAGCAGGCGCGCGCGTTGCAGCACACCGCGCTCGATGTGTGCCCAGTCGCCCTGCGAGAGGATCAGCGGGAACAGATCCACCGACCAGGGCCGCTGCGGGCCGTCGGCGTCGGCATAGACGTTGTAGGTGATGCCGTTGTCGCGCACCTGGCGCTGCAGGCTTTGCATGCGCCGGTCCAGGTCCTGGAAGCCCTCGGGCCCCAATTGATCAAAGAATTGGGCCCAGGCGCTAGTGATATCTGGCTTGTTTGCTATTGATTTGGGAGTGGTTGATGCAGTGGCAGCGCCGGGGGCGTCCGCCACGCTGGCACCCCGCAGCTCGTCAAAATGCCCGGCCGCCGCAGCAGGCGCCAGTGCAGCCGCCAACTGGGCTGCGCTGTCAGAAGGGTCGGGGGTGGGGAGGCTGTCGTTGAGGTGGTTCACTGCGCTCGATTTTCGGGCATTTGGTCGACAACACTCTGCGGGTAACCCGCACCGTCGAAACTGGCGGGGCCGATGCCAGAGACGCCAAGCAAGGGCCGCCCCGCAGCAAGGGCGTCGTCCCCCTGGGGGGAAGGCGCGCAGCGACTCAGGGGGGCTTCTCTACCTCCGCATCTTTCGCCGCAGATCCAGCGTGAACGGAAACTCCCGGCTGCCCGGCAGCTCAATCGTCGCAGGCGGCACCGCCAGCCTGCCCGGCGTGTGGCCCATGCGCGAGAAGCGCGCCAGGCGGCGGCTTTCGGCCTCATACGCGTTGACCGGGAAGGTGTCGTAGTTGCGCCCGCCCGGGTGCGCCACGTGGTACTGGCAGCCGCCGAGCGAGCGGTTCATCCAGGTGTCCACGATGTCGAACGTGAGCGGCGCATGGGCGCCAATGGTCGGGTGCAAGGCCGAGGGCGGGTTCCAGGCCTTGTAGCGCACACCGGCCACAAATTCGCCGGTCGTGCCCGTGCTTTGCAGCGGCAGCGGCTGGCCGTTGACGGTGACCACATGGCGGCTTTCGTTCATGCCCGTCACGCGCACCTCGATGCGCTCCAGCGACGAGTCCACATAGCGCACGGTGCCGCCCGCAGAGCCTTCCTCGCCCATCACATGCCAGGGCTCCAGCGCGTTGCGCAGGGTCAGCTCCACGCCCATCGATTGGACGGTGCCGACCATGGGGAAGCGGAATTCGAACTGTGGCGCAAACCAGGCGGGGTCGAACGCGTAGCCTGCAGTGTTCATCTCGGCCATCACGTCGTGCATGTCCTGCTGGATGAAGGTGGGCAGCATCCAGCGGTCGTGCAGCTCGGTGCCCCAACGGGCGGCGGGCGCGCGGTAGGGCGCCTTCCAGAAGCGGGCGATCAGGGCGCGCAGCAGCAGCTGCTGCACCACGCTCATGTGGGCGTGGGGCGGCATCTCGAACGCGCGCAGCTCCAGCAGGCCCAGGCGACCGGTGCTGCTGTCGGGCGAGAACATCTTGTCGATGGAAAACTCGCTGCGGTGGGTATTGCCCGTCACGTCCACCAGGATGTTGCGCAGCGTGCGGTCCACCAGCCAGGGCGGCATGTCCTGGCCGTACAGGGCGCGGTTGGATTCGATCTCGCGCAGTGCGATCTCCAGCTCATACAGCTGGTCGTTGCGCGCCTCGTCCACGCGCGGCGACTGGCTGGTGGGGCCGATGAACAGGCCGCTGAACAGGTAGCTCAGGCTGGGGTGGTTGTGCCAGTACAGCAGCAGGCTGGCCAGCAGCTCGGGCTTGCGCAAGAACGGCGAGTCGGCCGGTGTGGCGCCGCCCATCACAAAATGGTTGCCGCCGCCGGTGCCGGTGTGGCGGCCATCGGTCATGAACTTCTCGGCCGACAGGCGCGTCTCCCACGCGGCCTGGTACAGAAACTCGGTGTGCTGCACCAGCTCCTTCCAATGGCTGGCGGGGTGGATGTTCACTTCGATCACGCCCGGGTCGGGCGTGACTGCCAGCACCTTCAGGCGTGCGTCGCGCGGGGGCGGGTAGCCTTCGAGCACGATCTTCATGCCCAGCTCTTCGGCCGTGGCTTCGATGGCGGCCAGCAGGTCCAGGTAGTCGTCCAGGCGTGCCAGGGGCGGCATGAACACGTACAAAACGCCGTACTTCTCGCCCACCTTCTCCGCCTTGGGGCCGCTGGCGCGGCGCGGGTCGCGCACCTCCACGCACAGGGCGGTGCGTGACAGGCCTGCGGCCGACTGGAACTTGCCCGGGGGCTGCACGCCCGCATGGGGGTCGGGCTGCCCTGCCTGGCGCGCGTGGTCGCCGCCCGCAGTGCCTTGCGCCATGCGGCGTGCCTCGCCCGGTGCGGTGGCGCCCGCCAGGTAGGGCAGGTCGCGGTCGCCGGTGACAGGGCCCGCTGGAACGGAATACCGCGCACGCAGCGTGGCGGCAGCGGCCAGCGGGCCCTGGGGTGCAGTCGGGTCTTGCGCGATCAGGTGATCGGTGTCCGACGCCTTCACCCAGGGCAGGGCGTCCAGCGGCAGGCGGTAGCCCATGGGCGAATCGCCGGGGATGAGCAGCATGCGGTCATCGCGGAAGAACCACGGCCCGGTGCTCCACACGCTGCCCACCAGCGTGCCAGCGCCTTCGCCTGCCTGCAGCGGCAGCACGTAGCCCACCACGCTGTCGAGTTTTTGCTCGAACACGCGGCGAAGGCGTGCGCGCTCCAGCTCATCGTCCAGGCGCGCGTCAAACGGGTCCACGTTGACCGGCAGGCGCCGCTCGCGCCACAGGTAGTAGAAGGTGTCTTCATAACCGGGCTGGATGTAGCGGTCGGTGATGCCCAGCTTGCGCGTGAGGTGGCGCACAAAACGTTCGGCATCGGCGCTGGTGTAGTGCGAGGGGTTGCGTTCGTCAGCAAACAGCGCGGGGTTCTGCCACGCGGGCTGGCCGTCGGCGCGCCAGCAGATCGACAGTGCCCAGCGCGGCAACTGCTCGCCCGGGTACCACTTGCCCTGGCCAAAGTGCAGGAAGCCGCCCTGGCCGTATTCGGCGCGCAGCTTGTGCACCAGCTCGGTGGCAAAACCGCGCTTGGTGGGGCCCAGGGCGTCGGTGTTCCACTCCGGCGCGTCGCGGTCGCCCACGGCCACAAAGGTGGGCTCGCCGCCCATGGTCAGGCGCACATCGCCCGCCACCAGGTCGGCGTCCACCCGCTCGCCCAGCGCCAGCACGGCCCGCCACTGGGCTTCGGTGTAGGGCTTGGTCACGCGGGGCGATTCAAAGATGCGCGTCACGCGCATCTCGTGGCTGAACTCCACCTCGGCCTTGTCCACGCCGCCTTCAATCGGCGCGGCGCCCGAGGGCTGGGGTGTGCAAGCGAGCGGGATGTGGCCCTCGCCCGCCATCAGGCCGCTGGTGGCATCCAGGCCGATCCAGCCTGCGCCGGGCAGGTAGACCTCGCACCAGGCGTGCAGGTCGGTGAAGTCGTGGTCGGTGCCGCTGGGGCCGTCCAGCGCCTTCACGTCCGGCGTGAGCTGGATCAGGTAGCCCGACACAAACCGCGCCGCCAGCCCCAGGTGGCGCAGCAGCTGCACCAGCAGCCAGCCCGAGTCGCGGCACGAGCCGCTGGCTTTTTGCAGCGTTTCCTCGGGTGTCTGCACGCCGGGTTCCATGCGGATCAGGTAGCGGATGTCTTGCGATACCTGCTGGTTGAGCTTGACCAGGAAATCGATGGTGCGCTGCTTGCTGCGGTCCACCTTGTCCAGATAGGCCTGCACCAGCGGTGTCATCGGGTCGGTAGCCAGGTAGGGCGCCAGCTCCTGCTGCACATCGCTGCTGTAGTTGAACGGGATGTTCTCGGCCTCGGGCTCCAGGAAGAAGTCGAAGGGGTTGTACACCGCCATTTCCACCACCAGGTCCACCGTGACCTTGAACTCGCGCGTCTTCTCGGGGAAGACCAGCCGCGCCTGGTAGTTGGCAAACGGGTCCTGCTGCCAGTTGATGAAGTGCTGCGCGGGCTCGACCTTGAGCGAGTACGAAATCACATTGCTGCGACAGTGGGGCGCGGGCCGCAATCGGATGGTCTGTGGCCCGAGGCCTACCAGCCGGTCGTATTGGTAATGCGTGACGTGGTGGAGCGCGGCGTGGATGGGCATATGCAGGCCATGCTAGCAAGTCCCGAGCCATCGCGGGCAACTATTCCGGGGGCGGTGACAAGCGGTCATCGGCTGTTCACAATGTGCGGTCCGTACCCCGCTGCCGGGGCCGCCTGTTTTTCTGACTGCGCACCAACTTGGTGATGCCCTGATTCACCCATGTCCCAATCCCCCCAACTGCTGCTCCTCCCCGGCCTGGCCGCCGATGAACGCATGTGGCGCGGCGTGCTGCCGCTGCTGCCCGCCGCGCTGCGCCCCGAGGTCGCCACCGCCCACCAGGATGTGAACCTGCACCGCATCGAAGACTTTGCCGCACGCCTGCTGGCACAACACGCGGGGCCACTGGTGCTGGCCGGTGCGTCGATGGGCGGCATGATCGCCATGGAAGCCGCGCGCCAGGCGCCGCAGCGTGTGGCAGGGCTGGCGCTGCTGGGCACCACCGCGCGGCCCGAGACGCCGGATATGCGGGCGCTGCGCGAAGCCGCTATCGAACTCTTTGAACAAGGCCGCCTGCGCGAAGTGATCGAGCCCAACGTGGCCTTTGCCTTTCATCCTGACAACGCCACGCGGCCTGAGCTGGTGCAGGCCTATCTCGACTTTGTGCTGGACGCAGGCGCCTCCCACCTGGTTCGCCAGAACCGCGCCGTCATCCATCGGCCCGATGCCCGCCAGCACCTGCCCGGCGTGGCCTGCCCGGTGCTGGTGGTATGCGGCGAGGCTGACCAGCTCACGCCGCCCGAATGTTCGGCTGAGATTGCGGCGCTGGTGCCCGGTGCTGAGCACCACCTCTTGCCGGACAGCGGCCACATGCTGACCATGGAGCAACCTGAAACGGTGACACGGCTGCTGGTGCAGTGGCTGGCGCGCAGCGGATGGATCTGACCTGAGCTTTCTTCCTCTCGCCTTGTGGACGAGGGCGCAGTGGTGGGCGGGATGGACTTAGAGCGGCTCAAAAAACTCAGCGAAGCGGCCATCCCTAGGCGTTCGGCCTCAGGCCGTACAAGGAGTACGGCAAGGTGGGACAACGACGCCAGGGAAGTTTGTGAGGCGCTCTCAGGCAGTTTGTCGCGCTGGCTTTGTCTCGGGCGCCAGTTGTGTTTCCGCATACCAGCTGCGCAGTTTGCCGGGGTTGAGCAGGCCCTGCGGGTCGAAGCGGCGCTTCATGCCCACCACGGCCGGGTCCAGGTGGTTCTGCTTGCCGTCTTCTACGATGTACACGTGCGGGTTGTTGATCTGCACGCCGTGGTCGCGGTAGATCTGCATGATCTGGTTCAGGCGCTCCTCGGTGGTGTAGCGGATGATCTGCAGCCCGCTGCAGTTGAAGGCGCCTTCCTTGGTGCGCAAGAACTCCAGGTGCATCATGACCTCGCCCTTCAGCGCAGCCTCCAGCGCCTTCACCTGCTTGAGACGGTGCATGGGGTTGAAGCCGCTCTGGATGTAGGTCAGGCCCTTGTCCACCTTGAGGGCGTGCAGGGTGGTGTGGTTCCAGGTGTATTCGAGCAGCGTCTTGTGGCTGCCGGCCACTTCGTCGGCGGTCTTGCGGTAGGTAATCTGGCCGCCGTGCTGAGCCACCATATTGCGCATGCCGGCTTCGGAGTGCGGGGCTACCAGCATCAGCACCGCGTGCTGGTCGGCGGGCAAGTGCTCGGCCAGGCTGGTGAAGTATTGCGGGATGGGTGCGGCCAGAAAACACACCTCTTTTTTCTCCAGCCCGGGGGCGCTGCCAAAGCGGTCGGCAAATTCCAGCGCGTCGTCAAACTTGTCGAAGGTAGCGATGCATTCGGTCCACTCCACGGCAGGGGCCAGGGCCACTTCCAGCTCCAGCACGATGCCGTTGGTGCCGTAGGTGTGGTGCAGCAGCATGGCTTCGGGGCCGTGCAGTTCGATGATCTGCGGTTCGGGCTCCACCGTCATCGCACGCACGGCCAGCACGTTGCCAGGTGCGGCCAGTGGGCCGTGGTTGATGGAGCCTGCCCCCCCAAAGCCGCCGCCAAACAGCCCGCCCAGCGTGGCGCTGCGGTAGGTGCTGGGCAGCCAGCGCAGCTCTTGCCCATGGGGCTTGGCCTGCGCATCAAAGTCTGCCAGCCGGATGCCCGACTGCGCGCGGCCCACACCGCCGCGCACCCAGCCAAACGCGTTGTAGCCCGACAGGTCCAGGATCACGCCGCCGTGCAGCGGCGTGCTCTGGCCGTAGTTGCCGGTGCCGCTGCCGCGCACGGTGAGGGGGATGCCCGCGCTGGCGCAGGCGGCCACCACCTGGCGGATTTCTGCTTCGGTGCGCGGGCGCACGGCGATGTCGCCGCGCTTGCCCGCCAGGTCACGCTTGAGCACGGGGCTGAACCAGGCAAAGTCCTGTGAGAGGCGGCCCACGCGCAGCGGGTCGGCGATCCAGTCGAGGCCGGGCAGCAGGTCGGGCAGTTGATGGGCGGTGGTGGTCATGTCGGTATCTCCTTGGCCGCTGGTGGCCGTTTTGGGCAAAAGAAAGCCCTTGCCGCGCGCAAGTGGCTGCGCGCGGTGTGTTGGCGATGGGGTTGAAAGGGCTAGTCGTGCGACGTTTCGCTGGCGTGCCAGCCGCCCAGGGCGACACGGGTGAGCCAGGCCATCAGCACGAACAAGGCGACGCCAGTGAGCGAAATCAGCAGCAGTGCAGCAAACATGCGCGGGATGTTGAGCTGAAAGCCGGCCTGCAGAATCTGGTACGCCAGCCCCGCACCCTGGCCCCCGGTGCCCGCCACAAACTCCGCCACCACGGCGCCTATGAGCGCCAGGCCGCTGGAAATGCGCAGCCCGCCAAAAAAGTAGGGCAGCGCGCTCGGGATGCGCAGGCGCAGCAGCGTCTGCAGCCGCGTGGCGCGGTTGAGCTGGAAGTAGCTTTGCAGGTCAGGCTCCACGCTGCGCAAACCCAGCGTGGTGTTGCTGATGATGGGGAACAGGGCGACCAGTGCGGCGCAGATCACCATGGACGCGGTCGGGTCCTTCACCCAGATGATGATGAGCGGCGCCACGGCCACGATGGGCGTGACCTGCAGCAGCACGGCGTAAGGGAAGAGCGCGGTCTCGATGCGTTTGCTCTGCACAAACAGGAACGAGATGAGCACACCCGCCACGGTGGCCACCACAAAGGCCAGCACCGTGATCTTGACGGTGACCCACAGCGAGCCGCCCAGTGCGGCCCAATCGGTGAACAGCGTCTTCATCATCAGGATGGGCGAGGGCACCAGGTAGGGTGGCAGCTCCATGGCCGTGACCAGGCCCTGCCACAGCGCAATCAGCACAAGGCCGACCAGCACTGGGTAGACCACACGCTGCACGCGTGGCTGGGCCATGAGCGGCGGGCGTTTGGGTGTGGCCTTGGCGGCAGGTTTGGCAGCGACGGGTGCAGGCGCTGAGCGCGGGGCGGCCGAGGGGTGGGCGGTGACCACGGGCGACGCCATCGGTGCGGAAGGGAAGGGGGTGCTCATGCCACGGTCTCCTCGGTGTCCACGCTGGCGCGCAGCAGGCTGTCCTGCAGCAGCTTGGCGTAGCGGCTGAATTCGGGCGACACCATGAAGTCGGCCGTGCGGGGGTAGGGCGCGTCGATGCGGAACTCTTCGACCACGCGACCGGGGCGTGCGGCCATCATGACCACGCGGCTGGAGAGGAACACCGCCTCGTGGATCGAGTGCGTCACAAAGATCACGGTGAGTTTTTTCTTGCGCCACAAGTCGAGCAGGTCGGCGTCGAGCTTGTGGCGAGTGATTTCGTCGAGTGCGCCAAAGGGCTCGTCCATCAGCAGCAGGTCGGGCTGGGTGACCAGGCCGCGCGCAATCGACACGCGCATCTGCATGCCGCCGGACAGCGCTCGGGGTAGCGCATGGGCAAATTTCGACAACCCCACCAGCGCCAGCGCTTCGGTCACGCGCGCATCGGCCTCGGCGCGGGGCACGCCCGCCAGGTCCAGCGGCAGGCGCACATTGGTCTGCACACTGGCCCAGGGCATGAGCGTGGGCGACTGGAAGACAAACGCCATCTTCTTGCCGCTCTCTTCCAGCTGCGCCACGGGCTTGCGCCACAGGTGCAGGCGGCCGTCGGTGGGCTCCAGCAGGCCTGCCACCATTTTCAGCAGCGTGCTCTTGCCGCAGCCCGAGGGGCCAAGCAGGGTGACGAACTCGCCTTCCTCAATGGTCAGGTCCACCGGCAGAAGGGCCTGGGTGCCATTGGGGTAGGTTTTTTCGGCGGAGAGCACCTCCACGGCGGGCGTGGAATAGGTGGCTGGCGTCGGGGCGTGCGCCAGCGGTGGGGAGTTAGCGGGGGATGTCATGGTCGCCTTTCGATGGATGCGGCCGGGCGTGCAAGGGAGCGCACCGGCCGCTGTTTCAGGGCTGTCAGGCTCAGGGCAGAACCTTGAGGTCTTTGACGAACGAAGTTGTGTAGGTCTCGGCCAGCTTCACCTTGGCAGGGTCGATGAGCTTGGCGTCCACCAGGAAGTCGTAGCTGGCCTTGGCGCGTGCGTCGGTCATGATGCCGATGCCCATGGTGGCCGCGTCACCCCCGGTGGCCATGCCCATTTCCTTGAGTTTGGCCACGCTGTAGGCGAGCTGCTCGTCGGTCATGTTGGGGTTGTCCTTCTTGATGAGCGCGTTGGCGGGTGCGGGGTCGGCCAGGTAGCTCTTCCAGCCTTCCATCGATGCCTTCACGAACGAGGCCACGGCGGCGCCGCGGTCCTTCACCGTCTTTTCCATGCACGAGATGGTGGTGGCGTACGCTGGGTAGCCCTGGTCGCTGAACATCAGCGTATTGGCCTTGACGCCCGCCTTGGCAATCGCAAACGGCTCGGATGTCAGGTAGCCCTGCTGCGCGGTGTTCTTGTCGGCCACGAAGGGCTGGATGTTGAAGGTGTAGGGGCGCGTCTGCGAGTCGGTGAAGCCGTACTTGGCCTTGAGCCAGGGCCAGTAGCCGCGCTGGGCCGACGAGGCGATCAGGATGGTTTTGCCCTTGAGGTCTTCGAATTTCTTCACGTCCTCGTGCGCGATGAGCACCTGCGGGTCCTTCTGGAACACGGCCGCCACGTTGACCACGGGCACACCGCCTTCACGCATCTGGATCATCTGCAGGTCGCTCGACCCCATCACGCATTCGGCCTGGCCGGCGGCCATCATCTGCACGATGTTGACCTGCGGGCCGCCCATCTTGATGGTCACATCCAGCCCGTACTTTTTGTACAGGCCCGTGGCCACCGCCTGGTAGAAGCCGCCATGCTCGGCCTGCGCGTACCAGTTGGTCATGTAGGTGAACTTTTCCTGCGCGTGGGCCTGCATGGTGCCGACGGCACCAACAGCGAGCAGCGCGGCTGCACCAAGTTTGGAAAGGCGGGAGGCGGTCTTCATCATGGTGGTACTCCGGTAGGGTGGTGGAGGTGGAACGAAGGGACAACGAAGGGGAAGGCGAAAAGGTTTTGCGGTGGCGTTCGCAGGTTTCAGGCCAGTGCGCTGGAGTGCTCCACGTGGCCGGTGTGATGGGCGCGGCCCCAGGTGGGCTCAGCGCGCGGTGCCCACTGCAGCTTGTGCAGCTCGGTGATGGCGGCAGCCCAGCTCACGGCCAGCGAGTCGAGGATGGCGTGCCCCTGTTCGGCCGTGGCGGGCAGCGGGTCGCCAATGATTCCGCTGGGGCCGAAGTCGCGCGCACTCCAGGCGCAGGCAGGGCGACCGTCGGGCGAGAGCAGGGGCGAGTCAAAAACGGGCGGGTAGTTGACTACCGCACGCTCCATGTGCACGGTGTCGGGGGCCAGCGCCAGCATCAGCGCCGTCTCGGCGTGGCCTGCGTGCATCGCCAGTTTCTTTTCGGTGTCGGACAGGTACTTGCCCGCCACATGTGGCACACGCCAGGTGAAGCTGGGCACCACGATGAAGTCGCCATGGCGCAGACGCAGCTCGCGCGCGCACATCTCCATCACCTGCGGCTGACCGCCGTGGCCGTTGACGAACAGCAGCTTGCGAAAACCTGCGCGGTACACCGACTCGCCCACTTCGTTCATGGTGGCCAGCAAGGTCTCGCCGCTCAGCGTGACGGTGCCGGGGAAGTGCAGGTGCTCCTCAGACTTGCCGTAGGTGATGGGTGCCATCGCAAACGCGGGCACCTCGGCCGGCAGCCTTGCCAGTGCGTGGCCCACCACACCCGCGCTGATCACCGTGTCCACCGCACAGGGCAGGTGCGGGCCATGCTGCTCGGTGGCGCCCGTGGGCAGCACGATGACGGTGTTCTCCTTGTCCGGCAGGTCTGCGATCTCGGTCCAGCTCAGGTAAGGCAGGTAGCGGTGGGGCGGGTTGTAGCCGTGCAGCATGGGTGGTTCTTTCGTGAAGGAAGGCGTTGTCAGCGCAAGGGGAGGTAGGCCGTGGCCTCCACCTCGATGAGGATGTCGGGCGTGGGCAACATGCCGCTCACTTCCACTACGGTGGATGCGGGTGGCTCGCCGGGGAAGAACAGCTTGCGCACGCGGCTGTACTGTGGGAAGTGGTCCAGGTTTTTGAAGTACTGCACCAGCTTGAACACGTCGGACATCTGGCCGCCTGCGGCCTCGATGGTCTGGCGGATGCGGTCGAGCACATACCAGCTCTGCGCGAGGATGGGGCCCTCCTTGATGTCGCTGCTGAACTCGCCCGTGCGGCCAATCAACGTGGCGGCCTCATGCGGGATGTCGTCGTAGCCACGCACGATGCGGCTGGCGGCAGGGTCCACGGCAATGATCCCGCTCAGGTAGATGAAGTCGCCTGCGCGGCGCCACGCGGCGTAGCGGGCCAGGGGCTGGGCGATACCTGGCGCAGGTACGGGCGCAGATGTGGGGCTCATGCGAGGCTCCGTGCGGATTGGGTTGTGGGCACATGCCAGGCAGCCGGTGCATGGCCGCTGGCGACGCGGCCCTGGCGCAGCACCACACGGCTTTGTGCGCGCGATGGAAAGCCCCAGTGGTCGGCCTGCGTGAAGACCAGCAGGTCAGCCACCGTGCTAGGCTGCAGCGGCAGCGCCGTGGTGCCAGTGCGGCCGGTGCGCAGCCAGTCGGCACGGCACAGCGATTCGCTCCATTGGTCGAAAGGTGCATCCAGCTGCGCAGCCAGCACGCCCGTGGCCAGGGCTTCCAGCGGGTCAAAGCTGCCCACGGGGCAGAACGGGTCTTGCACGTTGTCGCTGGCGACCAGCACCGGGATGCCGCGTGCACGGGCCTCCTTCACCAGCGTCAGACCACGCTGGCGCGGCGTGCGGCCGGTGGTGGCGTCCTGCAGCAGCAGGTTGGTGATGGGCAGCGTGACCAGCGTGATCGGGCTTTGTGCCACCGCGTCGAGCGTGGCGAGGGCCGTGGCCTCGTCCTGTGCGGCCAGGGCGCAGGTGTGGCCGCAGACCACATGGCCTTCGAAACCCAGCTCCTTGAGCAGTGCGGCCGTGGTCGCCAAGCCCTGTGCGCCGGGGTGCAGTTCTTCGTCCACATGCAGGTCCACGTTCAGTCCGTGGTGTTGTGCGGCTTCCAACAGGTGGCGCAGCGCCTGCGGGTCCCAGTTGGTGGAATGCACAAAGCCGCCCAGCAATGCGCCGGGGCCGCTGGTGGCCACGGTGGCGGCCAGCCGCAGGGCGGCGCTGCGGTCTGCGTACAGGTGTAAGGGGATCAGGCTCACGCGCTCCAGCGTGATGCGGTCGGCCCAGTCGTGGACCAGTGCGCGCAACACGTTCCAGGCCAGTGGCTGCGCGTCGGGCTCCCACCAGTCGCAGTGGGTGCGCAGGTGCACGGTGCCTGCGTCGTAGGCCCATTGCAGCGCGCGGCTGGCGCGGGCGTGGATGTCGGCTTCGGCCCAGCCCTGGCGGTCCACCATCATGGCCTCGATGGCGCCCAGCAGGCCGGGTTTGACCTCTCCCATGCGCGGCAGGGTGAAGGCCTTGTCCAGGTGGGTGTGGGCATCGACCAGGCCGGGCAACACCAAGGCGCCCGCTACGTCCCACACGGTGCCATGTGGCGCAGGCTGGGTGCCGTGGGGCACCACCTGCACGATGCGGCCCTGGGCCAGGTGCAGGTCGGCCAGTGCGGGCTGGTGGCCCTGCTGCGGCCACGCAGAGGGCAGCAGCCAGCGCGGCAACCGGGCGCGCAGGATGTGGTCGGGAGTGTTGGATGCGTGCATGCCGTGGCCCTTAGAACGTGGTCTTACGCAAAGCGCGCCATCGCCTGGCCCACGCGGGCCTTGAAGGCCGCCAGCCGGGGCGGTGTGGCCACGTTCATGTGGTAGCAGGCGTGGTAGTCCACCCGCGCCTTGCCGCCCGTGAGCAGGCGCATGTAGCGGGTGATGGACTTGCGCGGCGGGTCGCCCATGAACAGGGCCGTCCAGCGGGGGCGCCCGTAAGTGACCACGGCCGAGATGCGCTGGATGTGCGTGAGCGAGGGCTTGACGTTGTGGGGATCGCTGATGTCAAAGGCCACGCCGGGCATGAGCACGCGGTCGAAAAATCCCTTGAGCATCGCCGGCATGCCAAAGCACCAGGTGGGAAAGCAAAACACCACGGCCTCGGCCCAGAGCAGGCGGTCCACATAGCCCTGCACGGGCAACTGGTTGCTGGGCACCTCGTGGTAGCCCAGGCGCTCCTCGCGTGTCATCACGGGGTTGAAGCCCTCGGCGTACAGGTCGCAGTCGTCCACCTCATGGCCTGCGCCGCGAAGCTGCTGCACCACCTCGGTGTGCAGGGCGGCGTTGTAGCTGGTCTCTACCGGGTGGCAATAAATCACGAGGATGCGCATGGCGGGGCTTCCTGGTTGTTGAAGTTCAGAGGTCGAGCGTGAGCGTGGCGCTGTGGCTGCGCGCGCAGCACACGGCGACGTGGGTGGCTTGCTCTGCTGCGCTCAGGCAGCTGTCGCGGTGGTCAGGCTCGCCGTCCAGCCAGCGGGTGACGCAGGTACCGCACACGCCCTGCTCGCACAGGGTTTCCAGCGGCACGCCAGCGAGCTGCAGCACGTCGGCCATGCTCTCGCCGGGGCCAACGGGCAAGCGCATCTGGCTGCGCTCCAGGATCAGCTCGAACGTGTGTTCTGTGCGGGTGGCGCTGGCGGTGTCAGGGGCTGTCTGCATTGTTTGACCATGTGATTTGATCGATTGGTCAAACTGTTGCAAAGGCTGTGCCAGCCACAGAAAACGGTCAAACGTCTTTGTGGTGGATCAACGCGGCCTGAAAGGGGCTTTTGACGCCGCGTGCTGGTGCAAATTGCCCGGGATTCGCCCCTCGGGCACCCGAGGGATGCCCAGAATGGGGCGGGGGCCTTAGTCTGGTGCGAGGCCGCAGCCCAGCAGCACAAAGCTGGTGAGTTCACGCACGATGGGCTCGCGGTCGATGGGCTCGTCGGGCGCCAGGCCCAGCATGATGTGCACCTGCACGCCGTAGTCGGCGTAGTGCTGCGTCATGCCCCAGATCTGCATGAGCAGTAGCGTGGGGTTGACGGCGCGCATGCGGCCTTCGGCAATCCAGCGGTTGATGAGGTCCACCTTCTGCTGGGTGGACTTGACGGCCACGGGCCAGTATTTGCCCAGGTTGCGCCCACCGCCCAGCACCTCGGTGGTGAAGATGCGCGACAGGCCCGGGTTGTCCAGCGCGTAGTCGAGCTTCTTGCGCACGTAGCTGCTCAACACCTTCTTGGGATCGTCGCTGTTGCTGTCGAAAATGAAGGCGCCCGACCAGCCGTTGAGCACCGAGTACAGCAGCTCTTCATAGAGTTCTTCCTTGCTGCTGATGTAGTAGTGCAGCTGGGGCTTGGTCAGGCCCGCGCGCTCGGCAATGGCCTTGGTGGATGCCCCTTTGAACCCATGGCGGCTGAACTCGGCAACCGCCGCCTCGCGGATGGCGGTGAGGATGCGCTCGCGCCCTTGTTTGGCGCGGCCCAGGAGTGCGCCTGAGGCGACATCGGTTTCGGTTTCAGTCATGGACGGGCGGGGTGCGGGATGCGCGGCTTGCAAAAGACAACAGGTAGAAGATAGCGATTTTGCGCGCTACTGCTCGCTTCACGCTTTCCAGAAGCCGATGTGGGGAACGCTGGCCTCCTCGATCAGCGCGGGGCCAATGCACTCGATGGAATGGGGCGATGCTGCGAACACATCGCGGCAGGACAGCTCTGCATCGCGTTGTTCCGCTCGCTCGCCGCGATAGACCCGCAGGCGAACGGCGTCAATGCCAAACACCACGCGACCGATGCCAGACCAGAAAATTGCGCCTGCGCACATCACGCAGGGCTCGGCCGAGGAGTACAGCGTGGCCTTGGCCAGTGCATCGCGGCCCACGCGGGGGCTGAGCTGGCGCACGGCGTTGGTTTCGGCATGGCCCGTGCAGTCGCCGGTTTCGGTGGTGTTGCAGTAGGCCTCGGCAAGCAGTTCGCCGCCTGCGCCCACCACCACGGCGCCAAATGGACGATTGCCGCGCGCTCGTGCCGTGCATGACCAGATGATGGCCTGGCGCAGGTAGGTGCCGTCGGTGTCGTTGATGGACGTGGGGTCGTCAAAACTGGCAGGGCGTGCAGACATGAGCGCGTGCATGGGGTGTCTCCGTCGATGGTGGGTTGGTGGCTGTCGTTGTGCAACGCCGGACTGTCTGCACGCCCGCCGTTGTGGTGCAGGGCGCTATGCATTTGGCATGCCAATCACAATCAGTGACATGTGTGCATGGCTTTCGGCGCGCTGTACACAAGCGCTCTGACTTTGCGCGGGCACAAACGCAAGGCGTTGTGGGCATTCTTCTTGCATCGCCATTGGCAAGAGTAGAAGCGTTCACTGCGTTGCCCCCTGTGCAGTCCTGCACGACGCGATGCCAGTCGGAAATTGCTCTTGAAGCCCGCTGTGCGCACAGCGGTGTGCGCTTGCACACCGGGGCTTCAAGGGTTGAACGGACGGCCGCAGCAGGTGGTGCCAAACGCTCTTGAAGCACCCAGCGGGAGGGCCTTTCTTCCTTCCACTTGTCTTCAGGAGAACTGCATGACCACCACCACCGCCACCTACGACCTCGCCGAGCTGCAAAGAGAAACGCGCATGGGCGCGATGGGCTCGGAAACCGCGAGCCGCGAGATCCGCCGCATCGACCTCAGCCACTTTGCTCAGCGCAAGACCGAGATTGCCAACCAGCTGTGGGACGCCGCAGTCGATGTCGGCTTTTTCCAGATCGTGAATCACGGCATTGACCTGGTCGAGGTGCACAACGCCTTCGCGATGACCGAGCGCTTCTTTGCGCTGCCGGATGCCGTGAAGGCGCAGTACCCGCTCAAGAAGGCGCTCAACGTGGGCTGGGAGAGTCGCGCGCAGGTGCGCCCCTCCACCGGCACACCGGACCAGAAGGAGTCGTACCAGATCACCCGCCCGCACATGGCGGGCCTCTGGCCCACTGACGAGGAGCTGGCGGGCTTTCAATCCACCATGCTGAACTTTGAGGGCCAGTGCTGGCAGGTGGCCATGCAGGTGCTGTCGTGTTTTGCGTGGAAGCTGGGGTTTGACGAGGCCTTCTTTGCCCGCGCGCACGACCCTGCACAGGCCAGCTACCAAAGCACCTTGCGCCTGCTGCACTACTTTGCGACCCCGCCCGAGCAACAGGCCAGCCTGGGCCTGTGGCGCGCAGGGGCGCATACCGACTTTGATTGCCTGACTCTGCTCTTTCAGCGCCAGGGCCAGGGCGGCCTGCAGGTGTGCCCGGGCAAGGAGATGGAGACCCAGGCCTGGACCTCGGTAGAGCCCGACGAGCAGGCCATCACCTGCAACATCGGCGACATGCTGATGCGCTGGAGCGACGACCAGCTGCCCAGCAACTTCCACCGTGTGAAGAACCCGCTGCCGGGTGAATACATGGGCCCGCGCTACAGCATCGCTTTCTTCGCCCAGGCCAACCGCGATGCCATCATCGAAGGGCCGGGCAAGAAGTACCCCGCGATTGCGGCCGGTGACTACCTGAACCAGCGGGTGGCGGCCAACTTCAAGGCCTATTGAGGCGCGATGGATGGCACAGGGGTGGGCGTTGGTCCACCCCGCTGCTGCATTGACGGTCACGGCCGTCGATAGTCTGGCCGGGTAGGTGGTGGCTCAAGCAACGTTGCGTGGAACGCCCACAGCGCTCACCCGGAACACGTTGTCCTCCGGGTCCGCCAGCACCGCCTGCCATTGGCCGTAGTAGGTGGCGTAAGGTGGCTTGATGATCTTCCCGCCCAGAGCTTTTGCCTTCTCGCTGGCAGAGTCCACGGCATCTGGCATGTCCAGCATGAAGGTGGCATAGCCTGTCACACCGCGTGGTGACGGCAAGGCTGCGCCAGGATGCCGGTCGGCCAGGCCTAGCAGGGCATAGGCCTCGGGGGCATTGAAGCCGAGCTGGAAGTGCTCGGTCTCCACCGCCCGGTAGATGGCCGAGCGCGTCCCCGGCGCCTCGGGCAACTGCAGCAGGGCTTGATAGAACTGAAGCTGCGCCTCGATGTCCTGGCACAGCAGGTTGAACCAGAGCCTCATGCCATCACCGCCGCGCTGGCTGGGGTGGTGGTCTGACCCAGGCCGTACGTCTTGCGGTACATGGCCTGCAGGTGCTCGCCCACGGTGCAGGGTGCAAAGCGCGGCGACTCCCCCGCGGGCACGCAGGTGGGGATGGGTACCACCTGGGCCTCGTAGTCGGGCGTGTAGAAGAACGGAATGGAGTGGCGCGGTGCGCCCCCGCTGTGCACGTTGCGCACGCGGTGGGGGTTGGATCGGTACAGCCCATTCGTCCAGCGCGGAATCATGTCGCCCAGGTTCACCACCAGCGCTCCCTCGATGGGGGTGGCAGCCACCCATTCGCCGGTGGGAAGTTTCACCTCCAGCCCGCCATGGTGGTCCTGGGCCAGCAGGGTGATGGCACCCCAGTCGGTGTGCTCGCCCGCGCCAAAGGTGAGCGCATCGGCGCTCTCAGGATGGGGTGGGTAGCGCAGCAGCCGCAGCGTGAGCATGGGGCTCTGGTGTGTGTGGTCGAAATAGTCTTCTGGCAGGTCGAGCGAGAGCGCCAGCAGCTGCATCAGCCGCAGGGCCAGCTGCCGCATGGCGGCGATGTAGGTGCGGCTCTGGGTGGCTAGCTCGGGCAACCCCTCCGGCCACTGGTTGCTGCCGTAGGAGTGGTAGCCGCGCTGCACATACGGATGGTCTGCCGCATAGTCCAGCCCGCAGTAAAAGCTTTCCTTGAGGTCCGGGCGCGCATTGGCGTCCAGTGTCTGCCCACCCAGGCTTTCGTAGCCTCGCATGGCGGGTGAATGGTGCAGCGAAATCGCTTCCTTGGATGCCAGCGGCAGGTCAAAGAACTGCTGCGCCAAGGCAAACTGGCGCGCAATGACGTCCTGCGGCACGCCGTGGTGGCGCACGTAGAAGAATCCCGGGCCCGTGCAGGCCTCGCGCAGTCGGGCGGCCACGGCCATCACGGCGGGGCTGTTCGGTGCGTCCTGCACCAGGGCGCCACTGAGGTCGATGAGGGGGATGCCCATGGCGCGCTCCTGTTCAGGCCTTGAGCTTGCGGTCGGCGGCCAGGGGCAGAAAGCGGTCGGTCCAGATGTCGGCCACCGCCAGGCCGCTCTTGAGGCCGAAGGCGGCCACGGTCTCGTCGATGGTGGCCTGCAGGCGTGCAGGGGTGGCGGCACCCCAGCCGTTGGCGCGTGTCTCGGCCGTCTTCATGGTGCCGTCCACGATGAGCTGCAGGCGCTCGAACTCGATCTCCTCATTCGCCAGAGGCTCGCGGGCCTTGACGGCGGCAGCGCCGGCGCGCGGGTCGGCAATCGCATCGACCCAGCCGCGTGTGGTGGCTTTGACGAAGGCCTTCATGGCGTCCGGGTTGTCCTGCATGCTCTTGGCGTTGGCAATGAGCCCATTGCCATACGACTTGAGGCCATAGTCCGAAAAGCGGAACACCGTGATCTGATCAGGCGTCAGGCCCCGCGCCTTCAGGTTGAGCAGACCGGTGAAGAAGAAGTACGCCGCCGCGTCGAAATCGCCTTTGACGAAGCGTGTGTCGCCGATGTCGGGGGCCACGTTTTCCCATTTCACGCCGCTGCCATCAAAGCCCTGCGCCTTGGCAAAGGCGGGAAAGAGCTTGCGCGAAGCATTGAAGGGTTGGCCCAGGATGGTCTTGCCCGCCAGGTCGGCGGGCTTCTTGATAGCGCCGTCCTTGCGCACCATGACCGAGTTGGGGTTCAGGTCGTACTGGATGGCCACCGCCGCCAGTTTGGACTGCGGGTTGGCGGTGTTGAACTCAATCATGGTCGATAGGTCGGCCGATGCCACGTCATAGGCTCCACCCGCCACCAGGCTGATGGCCGAGGCAGACCCGTTGCCGGTGTCGATGGTGACGTCCAGGCCTGCATCCTTGTAGTAGCCGCGCTGCTGCGCCAGCAAAAAGCCTGCGCCCGAGGCCTCGACCTTCCAGCCCAGGTTGAACTTGAACTTTTGCAGATTGCCCTGGGCGCGCACAAACGGTGTGGCAGACAGAAGGGCGGCGGCGCCGGTGGCGCGGATGAGGGAACGGCGTTGCATGGTGGAGCACTCCTGGTCGTTGGCGGATAACCACGGGGGAGTGAAAAGCCAGGCTTCACACCCCTCCGAACGGGGTGCATGCAATGAACCGACGGGGCGCTGGGGCTGCGAGGTGGGGGCACCGGCCTCCTGAAGACGCACAGTCCTGCGCGCCCGTGGTGGCGTCAGTCCATTGCATGCTTCAAGAGCAATTTCCGGGCGGTGGCCGCTGAACGCTTCTACTCTTGGCGTCTGCGTATTTGCAGGATCTGTGCCATGCCAACCCAAGGAGAAACCATGCCCGAACGCCCCCGCGTGCCGCGCCATGGTGCGCGCTGCACCAGCGTCAGGCGTGCAGCGGCAACTGTGGTGCGGAGCGGGCCTTTAGAGGAACGGGCCCTTAGAGCCAGGGCTTGAGCCAGCCCAGCCCGTCGCTGGTGGCGTGGGCGGCGGCCCCGCGCGCGGGGCGGTATTCGCAGCCAATCCAGCCGTCGTAGCCCAGGCTGTCCAGCAGGTTGAAGAGATAGGTGTAGTTGATCTCGCCCACATCGGGTTCGTGGCGTTCGGGCACACCGGCAATCTGGAAGTGGCCGACATTGCCGGTCGGCAGGTATTGGCGCACTTTCATGGCCAGGTCACCTTCCACGATCTGGCAGTGGTACAGGTCCATCTGCACCTTCACATTGGTGGCACCGATCTCGGCGATCAGAGCATGGGCCTGGTCCTGGCGGCTCAGGAAGAAGCCGGGCATGTCGCGGCCATTGATGGGCTCCAGCAGGATCTGGATGCCGTGCGGCGCAGCCTGCTCGGCGGCGTAGCGCACGTTGGCGATGTAGGTGGCGCGCACGGTGGCTGCATCGGCCCCTTGGGGCACCAGCCCGGCCATCACGTGGATGCGGGGGCATTGCAGGGCCTGGGCGTATTCCACGGCTTTGGCAATGCCTTCGCGGAATTCGGCCTCACGCCCCGGCAGGCAGGCCAGCCCGCGCTCGCCCGCATCCCAGTTGCCGGGCGGCGCGTTGAACAGCACCTGCTGCAGGCCGTTGGCTTGCAGCCGGGTGGCTAGTTCTTGCGCCGGGTAGGCGTAGGGGAAGAGGTACTCCACCGCCTTGAAGCCATCGCGGGCAGCGGCGGCAAAACGGTCGAGAAAGTCCACGTCGTTGTAGAGCATGGACAGGTTGGCGGCAAAACGGGGCATGAGAAAAGGCTTTCTGAGAAAAACGGGTCAGCGGCGCGGTGCGCTGGTGAGCACCTGCGCCAGCCGGTCTTGGTAAAGGCGCGCCAGGCCCACCGTGCTGTGGCCGAGCGTGTCGGCGCTGGCAGGGATCACGTAGGCCTGTGCGTGCGGGATGCGGGCGATGGCTTTGTCCAGCACGCCCAGCTCGGGCGGGTTGCGCTCGTCGTCTGCCGAGTTGATGGCCAGCACGCGCGCAGTGATGCGTTCCAGCCCGGGCTCGGGGTCGTAGTCGCGCGAGGCCTCCCACTGGTAGATGTGGTCGTTGGCATCGCCACGGAATGGGGCTTTGAGGCGTTGCTCCACCAGCGCATCGGCCGCAGCGCGGTTGGGGGCCAGCTTTTGCAGGCCCTGGTTGCCACCGTTGGTGCCGGTGCCAAAGAACACCGATGCAAACTGCAGACTGCGGGGCTGGCGGGTGTAGTTGCCGCCTTGCCATTCGGGGTCGTTGCGGATGGCTTCGACCAGCAGGCGGCGCATCATCCAGTTGCGGCCCGACATGACGGCGGGCAGCGAGGCCATGGGTACGGCAATGTCCATGAAGTCGGGGTAGCGCTGGGCCCACAACCAGGTGTGCATGCCGCCCATGGAGTTGCCGATGATGGCGCGCACATGGCGCACGCCCAGGTGCTCTGTCAGCAGGCGGTACTGCGCCTGCACCATGTCGTCGTAGTTGTAGGCCGGAAAGGCGGCGCGCAGGCCGTCTGACGGCTTGCTGGAGCGGCCGGTGCCGATGGCGTCCGGCAGGATGATGAAGTGCTTGCGTGCATCCAGCGGCTGTCCGGGGCCAAACAGCGTGCCTGCAAAGCCGGGTGTGAGCATGCTCTCCGCCGAGCCATTGGTGCCATGCAGCACCAGCACCGGCTCTCCGGTGGGCTCGCCCACGGTGGAGTAGGTCAGCTTGAGTTCGGGCAAGGTCTGGCCTGTGTGGAAGCGGAAGTCCTTGACGACCCATTCCCCATGCTTGGGGGCGGGGTAGTCCGCAGCCGATACGCCACCGGTGGTCAGCACGCCCAGCAAAACGGGGGCAAAGGCTTTGCGCCAGAAAGAAAGGGTCATGGTTTGTCTCCTTGTATGTAATCTTTCGTCCCCACGCCGTAAGAACCTGTGCAAGCGCAGCGCCCCAGTTACCAGTGCGCTCCAAAACTCTGGCGCAGCTCTTCAATCTGCACGGGGTTGAGGGGCGTGGGATGAGGCCTGCACAGCATCCACAGGCGCGCGGTTTCTTCCAGCTCTTCCAGCACGGCCATGGCGGCAGCGGGTGTGTCATGCCACACGTTGGGTCCCAGGCGCGCCAGCATCACGGCGCGCACGGGGCTGCCCTTGGCGGCATAGCGGCCAATGGTCTGCGCCACCAGCGCTGCGGCAGCCGGGTCGCCAGGCCGGTGGTAGGGGATGTGCGGCACGCGGCCTACCTTCATGACGAAGTAGGGCGTGATGGGAGGCAGCAATTGAGCGTCAGGCCCCAGCGGGCCGTTGGCCGTCATGTCGGCCTGCAGCGAGCAGGCCACCAGATGCGTGCTGTGGGTGTGGATCACGCAGCGCGCAGCGGCTGCTGTCGAAGCCGAGGCCTCATAAATCTGCCGGTGCAGTGCAATGGTCTTGCTGGCCCGGTCGCCCGCCACCTGCCGGCCTTGGGCATCCAGGCGCGCCAGCCGCTCGGGCTGCAGCGTGCCCAGGCAGGCATCGGTGGGGGTGATGAGATAACCGTCGGCCAGGCGCACGCTGATGTTGCCTGCGGTGGCGTGCACATAGCCCCGCTCAAACAGGCTGCGGCCCACGCGGCAGATTTCCTCGCGGGCTTGGGCTTCATCCATGAAGGCGGGGCTAGAGGTCATACCTGCAATTGTGCAAAAGCCTTGGTGAAGAAGTCGGTGCTGCCGAAATTGCCCGACTTCAGCGTGATGTGCAGCCCGTCCTTCGCGTCGGGGGCCACGGCATGGCACCACGGCACGCCGGGGTCGATCTGCGCGCCAATGCGCATTTGCGTGATGCCCAGGGCCTGCACACATGCACCCGAGGTTTCGCCGCCCGCCACGATGAGCTGGCGCACACCGCGCTGCACCAGGCCGCGTGCAATGGCGGCAATGGTGTCTTCCACCATGGCACCGGCCTTTTCAGAGCCCAGTTTGCCCTGGATGGCGCGCACGGCCGAAGGCTCAGCGGTGGAATACACCAGCACCGGGCCGTTGCCAATGTGGCCTTCGGCCCAGGCCAGCGCTTCGGCGGCCACGTCCACGCCTGCCGCAATGCGCAGCGGGTCGATGGCTAAGGCGGGCTTGCCTGCCTTGATGAAGTCCATGACCTGCTGGTTGGTCGCCACCGAGCAGCTGCCCGACACGATGGCCTGAAGCCCTTGTGCAGCGGGCAGGCGGGCGGCCTCGTTGCTGGGGGCCACGCCAAAGTTGCCCGGCAGGCCAATGGCCACGCCCGAGCCCGCTGTGACCAGCGGCATGCCCTTGAGGGCAGGGCCCAGGCGCAGCAGGTCGGCGTTGGACACTGCATCGACCACGGCCATGCGCACTCCCTCGGCCTTGAGTTGATCGATGCGCGCGCGGATGGCGGCCTCGCCCTGTGCGACCACGCTGTGGTCGATCAGACCCACGCGGCTTTCAGTCTGCGCCTGCAGCACGCGCACTAGGTTGGGGTCGGTCATGGGCGTGAGCGGGTGGTTCTGCATGCCGCTCTCGTTCAGCAGCACATCGCCCACAAACAGGTAGCCCTTGAACACGGTGCGCTTGTTGTCGGGGAAGGCGGGCGTGGCGATGGTGAAGTCGGTGCCCAGCGCCTGCATCAGCGCATCGGTCACGGGGCCGATGTTGCCTTCGGCCGTGCTGTCAAAGGTGGAGCAGTATTTGAAGTAGATCTGCTCGGCGCCTTGCGCTTTCAGCCATTGCAGCGCCTCAAGCGACTGGGCGATGGCCTCCTCCTTGGGAATGGTGCGTGACTTGAGCGCGACCACGATGGCATCGGCCTCGGTATCCAAAGGTGCCGTGGGCACGCCCATGGCCTGCACCACGCGCATGCCTGCGCGCACCAGGTTGTTGGCCAGGTCGGTCGCGCCGGTGAAGTCGTCGGCAATGCAGCCCAGCAGTGCACGTGCGCGCGTCATGCCTTTTTCTCCTTGGCTTCGGGCAGGGTGATGCCGGGGAAGATCTTGATCACGGCACTGTCATCTTCCTTGGCAAAGCCTGCGGTGGATGCCTGCATGAACATCTGGTGCGCGGTGGCGGCCAGCGGCAGGGGAAATTTGCTGGCGCGTGCGGTGTCCAGCACCAGGCCCAGGTCCTTCACAAAGATGTCTACCGCCGACAGCGGTGTGTAGTCGCCCGCCAGCACATGGGCCATGCGGTTTTCAAACATCCAGCTGTTGCCCGCGCTGTGGGTGATGACCTCGTACAGCGCTGCAGCGTCCACGCCTTCGCGCAGGCCCAGGGCCATGGCTTCGGCGGCCACGGCAATGTGCACACCGGCCAGCAGCTGGTTGATGATCTTGACCTTGCTGCCGGCGCCCGCCTTGTCGCCCAGGCGGTACACCTTGCCGGCCATGCCGTCGAGCACGGCGCCCGCTGCGGCATAGGCCTCGGGCTTGGCCGAGGTCATCATGGTCATCTGGCCCGATGCGGCCTTGGCGGCGCCACCGGAGATGGGCGCGTCCACATAGTGCAGGCCCAGCGCGTTCAGGCGCGCTTCCAGCGCCACGGACCAGTTGGGGTCCACGGTGGAGCACATCACAAAGGTGCTGCCGGGGCGCATGGCCGCTGCTGCGCCGCCTTGTCCATCGTCGCCAAACAGCACGCTCTCGGTCTGCGCGGCGTTGACCACCACCGACACCACCACATCACTCACCGCCGCCAGCGCAGCCGTGGTGGCGTGGGCGGTGCCGCCTTCGGCCACAAAGGCGTCGGCCACGCCGGGGCGCACGTCGCACACGTGGATGGTGAAACCGTTGTTGCGCAGGGTCTTGGCAATGCCAGCGCCCATGGCGCCCAGGCCGATGATGCCGACGGTGGGTTGTGTCATGTTGTCAGTCCTTCAAAGAATTTCAATAAGAGGGCGCTTAGGCCACCAGCACCCAGAGCAAAGCGGTCATTGCAAAACCTGCAAGGCCCAGCACGGTGGTCAGCACGGTCCAGGTGCGCAGGCCATCGCCCACGCTCAGGCCCAGGTAGCGGGTCACGATCCAGAAGCCCGAATCGTTGACGTGTGACAGGCCCAGGCTGCCAAAGCCGATGGCAACCGTGAGCAGCGCCACTTGCAAGGGGGAATACCCGCCACCCGCCATCGCATCGGCCAGCAGGCCGCAGGTGGTGATGATGGCCACGGTGGCCGAGCCCTGGGCGGCGCGCAGGGCCAGAGAGATGATGAACGCCAGCAGGATGAGCGGCAGGTGAGTAGCGGTGAGGCTTTGCGACAGCGCAGCGCCAATGCCGCTGGCCGTGAGCACCTTGGCAAACACGCCGCCCGCACCCGTCACCAAAATCACGGTGGCGGCAGGGGGCAGGGCGGATTCCATGATGGCGTTGGTGCGTTCACGGTTCCAGCCCTGGTTGCGGCCCAGCAGAAACATGGCCAGGCCCACGGCCACCATCAGCGCAAAGATGGGCGAGCCGATGAAGCCCAGCACGTTGCGCAGGCTGTCGCCCTTGGGCAGCAGCGTGGCGCCGGTGGTGCCAGCCATGATGAGGGCCAGTGGGATCAGGATGAGCGCCATGATTGTGCCCACGCCCGGTGCGCTGCGGGCCTTGGACGCGGTGCTGTCTTCGCTGTTGCCAAAGGCCGCAAACTGCTCTGCTGTGGTGGGCAGCATGGGGTAGCCCTTGCGGTTGAGCCACCCCGACACGACCTGGGACAGCGCCGCCAGCGGGATGCAGATGGTCAGGCCGATGATGGTGATCCAGCCAATGTCGCCCTTGACGATGGCCGCCCCTCCGACGATGCCGGGGTGCGGTGGCACCACCACGTGCGCGGCCAGCATGATGCCCGCTACGGGCAGTCCGAACTTGATGGGGTTGACGCCCGCTGCCTTGCAAAAGCCGTAGACGATGGGCACCAGGATGATGAAGCCCACGTCAAAAAACACCGGGATGGCCAGAACCAGCGCTGCAGCTGTGAGGGCCATGGGTACCCGTGTGGGGCCCAGCAGCTGCGTGAAGCGGTTGGCCAGGCTGGCCGCGCCACCCGAGACCTCGATCATGCGCCCCAGCATGGAGCCCAGCGCCACCAGGATGGCCACCGAACCCAGCGTGCCGCCCATGCCTGCAATCAGCGTGCTGATGATGTCGCCGATGGGCATGCCGGTGGCAAACGCCACCAGAAAGCTCACCAGCATCATGGCCACGAAGGCGTGGACCTGCCAGCGGATGATGAGCAACAGGAGCAGGGCAATGCTGCCGGCGCCGATGCCGAGAAGTGCGAGGGTGGACATGAACGGGGTATCTCCGGGATGGAAGGGGACAGGCCCAGGCAGCCCAAAGAAACAGGGCCTGTAGCGGCCCGGTTTGGGTGCCTGGTTGCACCTCATTTGGTGTGTTTATATGGTTATCATACAAATTATCGCGCACCGTTTTGGTTCGGGTTAACCCGTATGGGCGGGCTGAAGGAGCGGGTGGTGCGGCGCTGTTTGAAGGTTTTTTGGCCCTCTGCGCGCGACCGGTAAGCGATGTAAGCTACTAATTTGATAGCAAATTGCGTGGGGAAGCATCCCCTGATCCGCCTGCGCAGCGGCCATGCGCTGCGGGAGCCGGGCACCCGCCGGGTTCAGAACACCAGCGGTGCGGACGCTGCAACGAGTGGCTGCGCCAGCCGCGCGCCGTCCTGGGCCCAGAAAGCGATGTCGGCCTGCTCGATGCGGGCCAGCGCGTTTTTCATGTGCTGCGCGGCGGCGGCGCGTGCGGCCACCGGGTCACCCGCCTCGATGGCTCGCACGATCTGCGTGTGTTCGTGGGTCACTGCGTCGGCAAAGTCCTCGCGCCGCGCTTCGTTGGCGCGGGTCACGCGGGTTGCGCCTTTCAGGAACTGGGCGAGGTAGTCCAGTGTGCTGATCATGAACGGGTTGCCCGCTGCCCGCGCAATGGCGCGGTGGAACAGCACGTCTTCCTCCACCCCGTCGCGGCCCGCGCGCACTGCGTCGGCGATGTGCTGCATGGCGGCGCGGATGGCGGTGATGTCGTCTTCGCTGCGGCGCAGGGCGGCGAGTTCGGCCACCTCGGCTTCGAGTGCGCGGCGCACCTCCACGATCTGCATCACGGCCTCGCGCGATGCCGCGTGGGGCAGATCAAACTGCAGCGGCTCGATGCCTGGCGCCAGCACGTACACGCCACTGCCCTGGCGCGAGTCCACCAGCCCCAGCGACTTCAGCCGCGAGATCGCCTCGCGCACCACCGTGCGGCTCACCTGGAACTGCTGCGCCAGCACCGCCTCGGTGGGCAGCTTCTCGGCCGCCTGGATGCGGCCCGCGCGGATCTCGGCCTCCAGCGCGCTGGCGACCTGGTCGGACAGCTTGATGCTGGGTTTGATGGCGGAAAAAGGTGACGACATGGGCGAAGCGGACAGAGGTGGCGGCAGCAGTCCCGAGGGACGGCTGACTGTACCCCAAGCGTCAGCGCAAGGCGCCGTGCAGCACGTCCTGCCTGCGCGACCGCGCGCCTGCCAGGTCTGGTCAGATCAATTCGCCACCCTGAGCCGCTGCACCAGCCAGCTCGCCGCGAAATCAAAGTGCTCCCGCATGTGCAGCTCCGCCGTATGCCCATCGTCCCCGTAGACCAGCTGGGTCACGTTGAAGCCGAGCGCGGCCAGAGAAGAGGGCTCCTCCTTGGACACAAGGTCTTCGTGGATCCCGTTCACCATCAGAATGGGTTTTTGCAACTGCCCCCTCGTCGGCGTCTTCAACTGGCGGGAGAGCTGGAAGGTTTCGTAATAGTTGCACATCGTCTGCCGAGGTGTGGTCCGCGGATCCATGTTCGCAAACATGGTGTACGGCGCGACGATCCATGCAGGAGCCACCATGCAATGCGCGCTTCCAAAGCTGGAATCGCTGGGGCCGCCAATGTTGACAACCGCTTTGTAGAGGTCGTTCTTCAGTCCGCCAAGCGTTGCCAGATAGCCGCCCATGCTCCAGCCGTACACCGCCACCCGGCTGGCATCCAGATCACTGCGTTGCTGGATGTAGTCGGCAATGGCGTCGAACATCACATGGGAGTCGGGGTGGAACCCCAGCTGGTTCTCCCCGGTGTCCGGGTTCTCCACAACGATGGTTGCAAACCCACGGCTTGCGAAGTAGTCGCTGTGCCGGATCATCTCTGTCTTCAGGTTGTCGAGGCCGCCAAGGATCACCAAGGTTGGCAGCTTTGCATCGCCGCTGCGGTGGGTGGATGGGGCCCGGAAGTAGCCAATGAACTCTTTGCCGCCGGCCTTGAAGGCAATCCGCTGGAGTGGTTTGCCCAGGGCTGCATAGGCTTGTTCGGTCGCGCGCAGGTCTGCAGCGGGAATACGCTTGGGGATGCGGTTCATCCGCCAGTAGAAAGCCGCCTTTTTGTAGGCGGCCGATGCCGCCAGGTTGTCGCCCTGCTCGGCGGCCACGCGTGCTCTTTCTGCGTGCATCTGCGCGGGCTTGCTGAACGTTGCCTGCCAGGTCGGCTGCGATGGCCCCGCGTGTTCCGGCAGCGCTCCAATGACCTCGTCAAAGGTTCGCGCTTCGATCCCGGCATCCTCCAGCCACCAACAGATGTTGAATTTGAACGAGGGATGCAGGCGAGCGATGCCGCCCGGGTACTCGGCCTGTCCTTTTGCGCAAAATTCGGCCATGCTGTTCGCAGCCCGGGCCGCAGGGATTCCCTGCGCAGCGGACTCTTGTGGTGCGGCGGCTGCCAGCAAAGCAGCGCCGAAGGACATCCATAGTTTCCAAGCCAGTCTGTTCGTCACGATATCTCCTTCAGGGTGGTAATGCGATGGGAGCGTGGCAAGGCACAAGACACGTGTCACCAGGCCGATGAACGGCTGCCGAGGGTGCGTTGCACGCGTTGGGGGTTGGCTGCTCGCGCCCTTTTTGCCGGAGCGACGCAGCCGCATGTCTGGCGCTATCGGTTCGGTATGCCGGGCAGCCAGCCATGGCCTCGGTACCAGGCCACCGTGTCGGCAACGGTTTGCTCGACCGGGCGAAACTTCAGCTGAAGCTGTTGCTCGCTCTTGGCATGATTGAAATGGCTGCGTCCCGCCTCCTTGCGCATCAACCGCACGGTAGCCAGGCTGAGCAGGATGGGCTTGCCGGTGATGCGTGCGTAGAGCTCCTGGACGCTCGCCAGGAGATACAGGAGCGGAAAGGGCAGGTTGCGTGTCGGCGTCTTGATGCCCGCGATCTTTCCTACCAAAGGCACCAGTTCCTGCATCGTCATGTGGCGGCCGGCAGCCAGATAGCGTTCGCCGCGCAGCCCCTGCTCTGCAGCCGCAATCTGCGCATTCGCTACATCGCGAGCATCCACAACGGAAAAGCTGCCGGGCACCAGCCCCGGCAGTTTTCCCAGCACCACGTCGTTGACAAACTGCCCGGAAGAGGTGGGGCCGATATCGGCCGGTCCCCACATCCATCCGGGCAAGACGAAGCTGGCATGCATGTCCGGGTGCGCAGCCAGAAAGGCCGACACAGCTTGGTCGGCCAGTATCTTGCTGCGGTAGTAGTCGTCTTCGGCATCCGCGAGTTCGCGCAGGCAGGTCTCATCCATGAGCATGCCTGGCTCGCCATTGAGCACCGCAATGGACGAGGTCTGGATGAAGCGCCGGATGCCCGCGTCATATGCCCGCTCGATGAGGTCCTTGGTGCCGTCCACATTGATGCGCTTGAGTTCTGCCCAGTGGCTGCCGCCCTTGAAGTTGTCCCGGAAGAACGCGGCGGTGTGGAACACCACGTCGCAACCCTGGAGCGCTTTGGAGAAGGCGGGCACGTCCGCCATGTCGCCCTGCACCAGTTCGACCCCCTCCACCCCTGCAAACTGCTGCTGGCCCTTGGCCTTGGAGCGGACGAGTGCCTTGACGAAGAAGCCGCGCTCGACCAGTTCGCGCACAAGGTTGTTTCCGAGGAGGCCGGTAGCGCCGGTGACAAAAGCGGCCCGCAAGCCCTTGGATTGTTTCATGTCGATTGAACTTCAAAAATCAAATGATCTTTCAGTTTATCGATGGGCAAAATAAATATCAAGTGATATTTGAAATCTGACCCAGCCTGGCGGCACCGGCGAGGGCTTCAGGTCCATCTCGAAAGTTCATGTGATATCTTTGGGCATGAGCCCCACGACAGCAAGAAAGCGCTTGAGCCGAGAGGAAAGCCAAGCGCAAACGCGCGAACGCCTGATCGAAACCGCGCAGCAGTTGTTTGTTGCGAACGGGTATGGGGGCGCGTCCATCCGCGACATTGCGAACAAGGCGGGCTACTCCCAGGGCGCGTTCTATTCCAACTTTTCGAGCAAGGAAGATGTGTTGCTCGAGCTGCTGCGGCGTCACATGACGGCAGAGGCGACGCACCTGTCCCGGGTCATGTCGGGTGACGGAGACGATTCCGAGCAGATATTTGCCGATCTGGATGCCTGGGCTTCCACGCTCAATCACGACGCGGATTGGTGCATGCTTTCTATCGAACTGCAATTGCACGCCAACCGTAGTCAGACGTTCGCCGTGGAGTACCAGAAGGTGTGGGATCGGCACCGCAGCGAGCTGGGCCAGGTGATTGGCCAGTTGTTCCACAAGCTCGGAAGGATTCCGCCTGCCGAACCTGCCGAGCTGGCCGCTGCCTTCATGGCCCTGTCGCATGGCCTGGCGTTGCAGCGGATGAGCACGTGTCCCGATCCCTCGGGGCGCCTCATCATGGCGTTCCTGCGCGGGCTGATTGCAAATGCGGAGCGAGAGAACGCCGGATAGCGGCCGCAAGCCCTGGCGAATTCATCCGCTCGATGCAAGACATCCATTGGGCATCGTTGCTGGCGTGCCGATCGTGGTCTTCTTGCAAGCCTCTCCAGTCTCTCCAGCCTGCTTTGATCTGCTGGACTGCTCTTACTTGGCGGCCGCCGACGCCGCGCATGCCTCACCCATCCCGGCCATGCCCGCCAGCCGCTGCAGGCGGCTGCGCTTGTCCATGCAGTCCTTGTACTCCGCTTCACGCACCTTTTCCTGCGCCAGTTGCGCAGCCCGCGCGCGCTCGGCTTGCAACTGGGCCACACGCTCGTGGATCTGCGGCATCACGGCCAGCGCGGCCTTTTCGCCTTCCACAATGGCATTGGCGCGCTGGCTGAAGTCGGCGGCGCCGATGTCCAGCACCTGCGGGCGGATGATCACGTCGGCCCGCGCCAGCTCGGCCTGGCCCAGCTTCTGGCCCATGATGGCAATCGACTGGTTCAGCGCGCCCAGCATGTTGCCCGGCGTCTGGCCCCGGGCCTTGTTGGAGATGTCCACCGCAATCACGATGTCGGCGCCCAGCTGGCGCGCGGCGTCCACAGGCACCGGGCTCACGATGCCGCCGTCCACAAAGTGGTACTTGCCGATGGTGACGGGCTGGAACACGCCCGGCACGCTGCTCGATGCACGCACCGCCTGCCCCGTGTTGCCGCGTGCGAACACGGTGCGCTCGCCGTCTTCGAGCCGTGTGGCCACCACCACGAAGGGCTTGGCCATCTGTTCCAGCGGCTTGCGGCGCACCTGCTCGTTCACATAGTCTTCCAGCTTCTGGCCCAGCACCAGGCCGCCGGAGGAAAGCTGCAGGTCGCGAATCTTGGCTTCGTCCAGCGCCACGGCCTTTTCCTGCATCTCAAAGGCGTTCATGCCACTGGCGTAGAGCGCACCCACCACGCTGCCCGCGCTGGTGCCGGAGACGACAGCGGGTGCCAGGCCATTGGCCTCCAGCATCTTGATCACACCGATGTGTGCAAAGCCCTTGGCCGCGCCACCGCCCAGGGCGATACCGATGCGGAGGGGGGTCGTTGCGGGCGTGGAGGGCGTGGCGAGGGGCGCGACTTCGCTGCCCGCCCCCGTCTGGGTCGGGGCTGTGCCGCCACATGCGGCCAGACCTGCTGCGGCCCCAAGGGCCAGAAGGCGCAAAAGAATGGTCAAGCGCATGCCTGGTGATCCTGCTGTCGTCCAAACGGGGCGGGCAGTATAGCGGCAGGGTGCCTGCGGCCGGTGTTGTGTGGGGAGTATGCTCCTAAAAAAGGAGCGCTATGCGATTTGTGGGCGGGCAGTGGAGCAGTTTATCGCCAAAAATCGCGGTGCAGGGCTGTGATCTCTTTCGCCAGTGCGGGCACGGGGCCCAGCACCTCGGTGTGGCGCTGTCCGCTCGCAAACACCGTGCGGCAGGGCAGGGCCAGCGTGGGGTTCTCGGGGTGGTCCCCCGTCAGCGCGAGCAGGGCGGTTTCTTCGGCACCATACAGCACGCGGCCGATGCCCGTCCAGTAGATGGTGCCCGCGCACATGGCGCAGGGCTCGAAGGTGGTGACCAGCGTGCACTGGGCCAGGTAGGCGCCGGGGTAGTTGGCCGCTGCTGCGCGGGCCAGCGTGCTCTCGGCATGGTTCACGGTGTCGATGTTGCCCTGCTCGGCCAGCACGGTCTCGCCATCGGGCTCGACCAGCAAGGCGCCGAAAGGGTGGCGGCCCATGTCCATGGCGCGTTGGGCTACGGCATTGGCGCGGCGCAGCAGCAGCGCCACCCGGGCATCGTCCAGTGGCTCACTCACCCTGAGACCCCCGGTGCGCCCACCCCGTGGTGCGCTTTTCAATCCAGCTGAACAGCTCGTACATCACCATGGCCATGGCGCCCACCACCATCAGGCCCGCAAACGCCAGGCCCATCTGCATGGACGAGCCTGCGCTGATGAGCAGATAACCAATGCCTTCGTTCGCGGCGGTCATCTCCGACACCGTGGTGCCGACAAAGGCCAGCGTGATGGCCACCTTGAGCGAGCCATAGAAGTACGGCATGGAGCGGGGCAGGCCCACCTTGGTCAGCACGTCCCAGCGCTTGGCGCCCAGCACGCGCAGCACGTCTTCCAGCTCGGGCTCCAGCGTGGCCAGGCCGGTGGCGATGTTGACCATGATGGGGAAGAAGCTGATGAGAAAGGCCGTGAGGATGGCCGGGCCCACGCCGATGCCGAACCACACCACGAGGATGGGAACAAAGGCTGCCTTGGGCAGGGCGTTGAAGGCGGTCATCAGCGGGTATACGGCGGCATAGGCCAGGCGAGAACTGCCGATCACAAAACCTAACAGCACGCCGACCACGATGGCAATGCCAAAGCCCGCCATCGTGACCCAGTAGGTGCGCCAAGCGTGTGCGGCGATCACGCCGCTGAACTCGACCAGCTGCGTGGCAATGACCCAGGGGCTGGGGAAGAGAAATTCGGGGACGCTGAAGGCCGAACAGATGATTTGCCACAGCAGAATGGTGGCGGTCAGCAGCAGCCAGGGGGACCAGCGCTCTACGGTTTTCTTGTGCATGGTGGGAAGGTCTTCGGGTTACTGCTGGATGGGCGCGCCGGCCTTGCGCAGGGCGCCGATGTGGCCGCGCAGTTCATGCACGATGTCGGTGAATTCCTTGGTGTAGGTCACCTCCAGGTCGCGCGGGCGGGGCAGCTCGATCTCCTTGCGCACCACAAACCGGCCCGGGCTCTTGCTCATCACATACACCGTGTCGGCCAGGAAGACCGATTCGCGCAGGTCGTGCGTGACCAGGATCACGTTGAATTTCTGCTCGGTCCACAGGTCGCGCAGGATGCACCACAGCTCCTCGCGCGTGAAGGCATCCAGCGCCCCAAACGGCTCGTCCAGCAGCAGCATCTTGGGCTCGTGGATCAGCGCGCGGCAGATGCTGGCGCGCTGCTGCATGCCGCCCGACAGCTGCCAGGGGAACTTGTCCTCATAGCCCGCCAGCCCCACCTTCTGCAGCAGCTTGCGGGCGCGTTCTTCGTATTCCTTACGTTTCTGCTTGAAGTTGCTGCGGTAGGGCTCGACGATTTCGAGTGGCAGCAGCACGTTGTCCACCGTGGTGCGCCAGGGCAGCAGCGAGGGCGCCTGAAACGCCATGCCCGAGACCTTGAGCGGCCCCGTCACCGGCTGTCCGTCGATGAGGATCTTGCCCATCGATGGCATCTTCAGCCCCGTGGCCAGCTTCATGAAGGTGGACTTGCCACAGCCCGAGGGGCCCACGATGGCGATGAACTCGCCCTGGCGCACCTGCAGGTCGATGGCCTCCACCGCAAACTGGTTCTTGGCGCGCAGCTCGTCGTTGTAGGCGAGCCAGACATCGCGGAAGTCCACAAAGTAGGAATCAGCAGCCTGCATCAGAGGTCCGTAGTGAGTAGTGTTTGTGCACCGAGGTTGATGCTGGGCGCGGCCCAGGCCAGCGCCCCCGTGCAAGGGCCGCCCCGTCGCACCGGGGGCGTCCCCCTCCCGACTCGCGCAGCGAGTCGAGAGAGGGGGAAGGCGCGAAGCGACTCAGGGGGTGTCACTTCTTCGGCAGGATGTTCAGCTCGGCTGCAGGGGGCAGAAAGCTGGGGTTCCACACATCGTCGGCGTTCACGCGGGTCTTGGTGTTGAACGCGTCCGACACCTGCGATGCCATCAGCGACAGGCGGCCGGGCTTGGCTTGGCCAAAACCTTCGGCGCGGGCGTCGGGGCTGTTGATGACAGTGTCGATGGCCAGTTGCAGGCGGCGGGTTTCGAGCGGCACGTTCACGATGCCGTCGCGCGCCTTCACATGCTCAATGGCGGCTGCGGGGTTGGCGATCACTTCCTTGGCGCCCTTGGCAAAGGCCGACAGGAACGCTTTGATGGCGGCCGGGTTCTCCTTGATGAGCTTTGGAGACGCGATGATCACGTTGCCATAGAGCTTTACGCCGAAATCGGCATAGGGCAGCACCACCACGTCGGCGGCCTTGGCGCCACGGGCTTCCAGGTTCAGCAGCGAGGTGAAGGTGAAGCCGGTGATGGCGTCCACATCGCCGCGCACCAGCATGGTTTCGCGCAGGGGCGGGTCCATGGCCGTCCAGGTCACAGCGCCAATGCCGTTGGCCTTCTGGAAGATGGGGAATGCGCGGCGACCCGCGTCAAACACGGGGGCGCCCAGCTTCTTGCCCGCCAGGTCGGCGGGCTTGGTGATGCCGCTCTTTTTCAGCGCCATGACTGATGCGGGCGTGTTGTTGTAGACCATCATCACCGCCACGGGCTTGTTCTGCGCGTCGGGGTTGTTGGCGTGGAACTCCATCACGGCGGCCAGGTCGGCAAAGCCCATGTCGTACGTGCCCGAGGCCACGCGCTGCACTGCACCACCCGAGCCGTTGCCAGCATCCACGGCCACATCCAGGCCTGCGGCCTTGAAGTAACCCTTGGCCACGGGCTGCAGGAACAGCGCGGCGGGGCCTTCAAAGCGCCAGTCGAGCTGGAACTTGATGGGCGTGGTGGCCTGCGCCTGGGCCAGTGAGGTGCTGCCGATCAGGGCCAGGGCGGCAGCGGTTTGCATGAACAGTCTCTTTTTCATCGGGGGCTCCTGTCGGGCGAGGGGAAATGCGGTGAGGGAAGGCATGGGCCCCATCCAGGGGCCATACACCTGCAGTCAGCAAAAACGATGCCCGGTTTGTGTACGCGGGTGCTTTGCTGTGCCCCATTGTTCACCGAAGTGGTGCACGCCAGCATGCTGGGTTTCCCGAAATGGTGCATGCGCCGGGTGAGGGGTTGGCTTGCCCATGAAAAACGGGGCCCGTAGGCCCCGTTGAAACGGTGTGTGGGCAGGCCTGATCATGGACTGCGCACGGTCAGCACGGCACAACGCGCTCAGCGTGGCCGAGCAGCAGCGCTGGCCACGGCCAGGGCCGTCATGTTGAGCACGCGGCGCACAGTGGCGGCCGGGGTCAGGATGTAGGCCGTGGCAGCGGCACCCATCAGGATGGGGCCCACCGTGACGCCACCGCTGGTGGTCGTCTTCAGCACGTTGTAGAGGATGTTGGCGGCATCCAGGTTGGGGCAGATCAGCAGGTTGGCCGAGTCCGTCAGGGTCGAATCCGCCATGTAGGCGTTGCGGATGTTCGGCTCCAGCGCGGCATCGCCGTGCAGCTCGCCATCACACTCGATCTCGGGGTGGGCGGCCACGAACAGGTCGCGCGCCTCGCGCATCTTGCGGGCTGATGCGCGCTTGGACGAGCCATAGCTGGAGTGCGAGAGGAAGGCGACCTTGGGTGGGATGCCAAAGCGTTGCACCTCCTGCACCGACATCCAGGCGATGTCCGCCAGCTGCTGTGCCGTGGGGTCTTCGTTCACATAGGTGTCGGCAATGAACAGCGTGCCCCGGTTGGTCATCAGCGCGTTCAGGGCAGCGTAGTTGTGGGCACCTTCCTGGCGGCCGATGATGCTGTGGATGCGTTCCAGGTGCGTTTCATACGTCCCCACCAGGCCGCAGATCATCGCGTCGGCATCGCCCAGCTTGACCATCAGCGAGGCAATGATGGTGTTGGAGCGGCGCACGGCGGCCTTGGCCACTTCGGGCGAGGCGCCGTTGCGCTTCATGAGCTGGTGGTAGTGCTCCCAGTACTGGCGAAAGCGTGGGTCGTCCTCGGGGTTGCACACCTCCACATCCTTGCCCAGCTGCATGCGCAGACCGGCCTTGGCGATGCGCGCAGCAATCACGGCAGGGCGACCGATGAGGATGGGTTGCGCGATCTTGTCGTCGATGGCCATCTGCGCGGCACGCAGGGCGCGTTCGTCTTCACCGTCGGCGTAGGCCACGCGCTTTTGCGCGTCGGGCAGGGCCTTGGCAGCCATGATCACGGGGCGCATCAGCATGCCGGTCTGGTAGACGAAGCGCGACAGCGTTTCCTTGTAGGCCTCCATGTCTTCGATGGGGCGCGTGGCCACGCCCGATTCGGCTGCGGCCTTGGCCACGGCGGGCGCGATCTTGAGGATCAGGCGCGAGTCGAACGGTGTAGGGATGAGGTAGTCGGGGCCAAAGGTCAGCTCTTTGCCCGCATAGGCGCTGGCCACTTCTTCGCTGATGTCGGCCTTGGCCAGGTCGGCGATCTGGCGCACGCAGGCCAGCTTCATCGCCTCGGTGATCTTGGTCGCGCCGCAGTCCAGCGCGCCGCGGAAGATGTACGGGAAACACAGGACGTTGTTGACCTGGTTGGGGTAGTCCGAGCGGCCCGTGGCAATGATGCAGTCGGGGCGCACGGCCTTGGCCAGTTCGGGGCGGATCTCGGGCTCGGGGTTGGCCAGTGCCAGGATGATGGGCTTGGGGCCCATGGTCTTGACCATCTCGGCCGTGAGCACGCCGGGGGCCGAGCAGCCCAGGAACACGTCGGCGCCGTTGACGGCATCGGCCAGCGTGCGGGCATCGGTCTTTTGCGCGTATCGCGCCTTCGACTCATCGTAGCCCCCGGGGCGGCCTTCGTAGATCACGCCCTTGGAGTCGCACACGAAGACGTTCTCGATCTTCACGCCCAGGCCCACCATCACGTTCAGGCAGGCAATGGCGGCCGCGCCCGCGCCCGACACGGCGATCTTGACCTGGTCGATCTGCTTGCCCACCAGCTCCAGGCCGTTGAGCAGCGCCGCGCTGCTGATGATGGCCGTGCCGTGCTGGTCGTCATGGAACACCGGGATGTTCATGCGCTTGCTGAGTTCGCGCTCGATGTAAAAGCACTCGGGCGCCTTGATGTCTTCGAGGTTGATGCCGCCCAGCGTGGGTTCCAGCGCCGCGATGATCTCGATGAGCTTGTCGGGGTCGCGCTCGGCCAGTTCGATGTCGAACACATCGACACCGGCAAACTTCTTGAACAGGCAGCCCTTGCCTTCCATCACCGGCTTGCTGGCCAGTGGGCCGATGTCGCCCAGGCCCAGCACCGCCGTGCCGTTGGTGATCACCGCGACCAGGTTGCCGCGCGATGTGTAGTCAAACGCCTTGGAGGGGTCGGCCGCGATGTCCAGGCACGGATAGGCCACGCCTGGCGAGTAGGCCAGCGACAGGTCGCGCTGGTTGGACAGCGGCTTGGTGGGGGTGACCGAAATCTTGCCCCGGGTGGGATTGCGGTGGTATTCGCGCGCAGCGTCGCGCAGGGCCTGTTCGGCGGCGGAAATGTTCTGTGTCATACGGAAATCCTGGAAATCCTCGGCGGAATGCAAAACAAGGGTACCCGATGGCGTGGGCGGCTGGCATGCAGGTTTATGCGGATGCGGCATAAGAGCCTGTTCGAAGTCTTTTTGGAGTCGCACAAGTCCCTTGCCGGGATGGGATGCAAGGCGCGGGGTGCAGCCAATAGCTTGGCTATTGGCAAGCGCCGCAACGCCGCAGACCGCCCGGCAAGGCACTTGCCCGCAGGGTTGGAGTGAAATCGGGCGATTGGACGCTTCAGCTGCTTGCATGGGCATGAGCCTATGCGGCGCATCCGACGCATCCACTCCTCCCGATTGCATTCCAATGCGATCTCCAAAAAGACTTTGAACAGGCTCTAAGGCCAAAACCCCCTGGCAGCCATGGCGGACAGGGGGGCGGAGCCACGCGGGCGGTGTCAGGTTTTCGGCAGCGTGCAGGCGTCAGGCCTAGTGGGCGTCGGCCTGGCGTGCGGCGTTGACAGCGGCGGAGGTGTCGCGGCTGGCGCCATTGAAGAAAACGTTCAGGGCCACCGCCGTGATCGAGGCCAGGAGGATACCGGATTCGATCAGCGGGTGGATGGCATGCGGCATCCACTGGCGGAAGTTGGGCGCGATCAGCGGCACCATGCCCACGCCGATGGATACGGCCACGATCATGGCGTTGAAGCGGTTGGTCTTGAAGTCCACCCCGCCCAGAATGCGGATGCCTGTGGCCGCCACCATGCCGAACATCACCAGGCCCGCGCCGCCCAGCACCATGGTGGGCAGCGACTCGACCAGCGCGGCCATCTTGGGCAGCACGCCCAGCACGATCAGGATCACGCCGCCGGCCACGCACACAAAGCGGCTCTTGACGCCGGTGACGGCGACCAGCCCTACGTTCTGCGAGAAGCTGGTGTACGGAAAGGTGTTGAAGATGCCACCCAGCAGCGTGCCCAGGCCGTCGGTGCGCAGGCCGCGCGTGAGGGCCGCCTGGTCCACCTTGCGGTCGGTCATCTCCCCCAGGGCCAGGAACATGCCGGTGGATTCGATCATGACCACGATCATCACCAGGGTCATGGTCAGGATCAGGATGGGGTCGAAGACAGGGTTGGCAATCTCGAACGGCAGCACCAGGTCAAACCACTGTGCCTTGGCCACCTTGTCGAAGTTCATCAGTCCCATGCCCACGGCCACCACTGCGCCGATCACGATGCCCAACAGCACCGAGATGTTGGCGACGAAGCCCTTGGCGAACTTGGCTATCAGCAGGATGGACAGCAGCACCAGGGCCGAGATGCCTACGCCGGTCAGGTCCGCGTACTTGGGGTTGGGCACCGTGGGCACCACCGCAAAGCCCTTGGGCACCGGAGGCAGCGAAGAGCCGGGGGCTCCGGCAGCGGCTTGGGCATCGGCCAGCCACTTGAGGTGCTCGGGGTTGGGCACGCTGGGCGCCGTGGGGCCCACGGGGTTGCCAAAGATCCAGTTGATGCCCACGCGCATCAGGCTGATGCCGATCACGGCGATGATGGTGCCCGTGACCACCGGCGGGAAGAACCGGAGCATGCGGCTGACCAGCGGAGCGATCAGGATGGAAATCACGCCCGCGCCAATCACCGAGCCAAAGATCAACCCGGCCCCGGCCGTGCCGCCCGTGGTCTGCGCCATCGAGACCATGGGCGCCACCGATGCGAAGGTCACCCCCATCATCACGGGCAGCTGAATGCCGAACCAGCGCGAGGCTCCAGCGCCTGGATCAACGTGACCAGCCCGCATACAAACAGGTCGGCCGAAATCAGCTTGGCAACCTGATCGGGCGTGAGGTTGAGGGCGCGGCCCACGATGAGCGGCACCGCTACAGCGCCCGCATACATCACCAGCACATGCTGCAAGCCTAGCGCCGTGAGTCGCCCCAAAGGTAGGTGTTCGTCCACGGGGTGTACAGGCGGGTTCATGCGAGTCTTTCGGGGGTTGGGGGTATGAATACGGAAGGGACACCTGAGCCGGATGGTGCACAAGTGTCCATACAAAAATCGTATACAAAATGACCGGACGCGCTTATCCCGGTAAACCCTTAGAGGGGCGCAGCAAAATACCCGCCTGCAGTGGATGCAGGCGATTGGAAGGTTTGTGGCCGGGGCGCGACTGGCTTGGGCTAGCTCAGGGCTGTCGATGCCGCCTTGGTGCGTTGGCTGGTCAGCGGTGCGAGGGATTCACGCAGCCGGTCCCGCACCAGCGGCTGGCCGGGGTTGAGGGCGCCTTCCACATGCCCGATGTGGGCCAGCATGCGTTCGCGGGCCAGCGTGGTGTTGCCTGCTTCCAGCGCTTCGACGATGGAGGCGTGTTCGGCGCACGACTGGCTGGCCGCGTGCTGCGACTGGTACAGCGAGGCTGCCAAGGTGGTGCGCGCCGTGAGGTCGCGCAGGATGTCGCTCAGGCTGCGGTGTCCCATCGCCTCGGCCAGGCAGACGTGGAAGTCTGCGAGCAGAAAGGCGCGTGTGGCGGCATCTGCACCTTCGATGGCCTGCTGTTCTTCGGCGATGTGCGCCCGCAGACGGCGGGTCACGCTCTGCAGCGGGCGGCCCGCATCGGCCAGGATGCCCGACTCGATGATGCGCCGGGCCGAGAACGCATCGCGTGCGTCCTCCACCGTGGGCTCCACCACATACCAGCCCCGGCGTGGCCGCACTTCGACAAAACCACGGGCCTGCAGCTGCATGAGCGCCTCGCGCACCAGAGTACGGCTCACACCGAAGAGGTCGGCCAGTTCCTGCTCGCCCAGGCGCTCGCCGGGTGAGAGCTTTTGCGCAAGGATGGATTCCACCACCTGCTGGGCGATCTGGGTCTGGTTGATGCTCATGCGGCCGATTGTGGCGCTACCGGGGGCGCCATCTCTGGCGAGACCTCGGGGGCCAGCGGCGGCGTGCTGCGGCCGTCCAGCACGGCATGTGCGCGCTCGCGGTCGATGTCGCCCTCCCAGGCCGCGATGGCCACGGTTGCCACGCAGTTGCCAATCAGGTTGCCCAGGGCGCGGGCGATGCCCATGAACCAGTCCACCGACAGCACCAGCACCAGCCCGATGGCGGGGATGGCCGGGATTGCGTGCAGCGTGGCGGCCAGCACCACAATGGCCGAGCCCGGCACACCGTGAGCGCCCTTGGACGTGACCAGCGAGATCGCCAGGATGGTCAGCAGGTCGGCCATCGAGATGGGCGTGTTCGTGGCCTGGGCGATGAACACGGCCGCCAGCGTGATGTAGATCGAGAACGCGTCCAGGTTGAACGAGTAGCCCGTGGGGATCACCAGGCCCACGGTCGAGTCGCGGATGCCCATGTGCTTGAGCTTGGCCATGATCTGGGGCAACACGCTGTCCGACGAGGTGGTGGCGAACACCACGGCCAGCTCCTCGCGCAGGTAGCGCAGAAGCTTGAACAGGCTGAAGCCCGAAAACCGCATGATCAGGCCCAGCACCACCACCACGAAGATGGCCACTGCCGCATAGAACAGCACCACCAGCATGCCCAGCTGCTTAAGCGAGCCAATGCCGTACTTGCCCACCGTGAACGCAATCGCGCCCAGCACACCCAGCGGCGCCAGCTTGATGATCAGGCCCATGGTCTTGAACAGCACGTGCGACAGGTCTTCGATGAGGCTGGTGACGCGCGCGCCGCGCTCGCCCATCAGCGCCAGCGCGCAGCCAAACACAATGGAGAACAGCAGCACCTGCAGCACATCGCCATTGGCGAAGGCGCTCACGGCGGTGGTGGGGATGAGCTTGAGCAAAAAGTCGCTGAAGCCGCCACCCGTGAGCTTGCTGGCGTTGTCTGCATAGGCGCCCATCGCCTTGGGGTCGAGCGCCTTCGGGTCCACATTCATGCCCACACCGGGTTCAAACCAGAACGCGAGCGCCAGGCCCAGCACCAGCGCGATGGTGGTGACCACCTCGAAGTAGATCAGCGACTTGATGCCCACGCGGCCCACACGCTTCAGGTCGCCCGTGCCCGCGATGCCGTGAACCACCACACAAAAGACGATGAGCGGGATCAGCATCTTGATGAGTTTGATGAAACCGTCGCCCAGCGGCTTGAGCTGCACGGCGGTGTCGGGCCAGAGCAGCCCTATGGCCACGCCAGCAATCAAGGCCAGGACCACCCGGCCAAACAAGGAGTTGAGGAAGCGGAGCATGTAAACCCTTTGGATAGGAAGGCGATACTGTTGGTCAATCTTGCATACAAGAACTGTAGACAACAGTTGCAGGCCAGAACATGGGGTTATCCCGCGCTGCGCGTGGTAACCGCGTCGCCACCGCGTCATGCCGCCGGGGGCTGGGTTGAAGTAGTTTTGACTTCTGCGCACGGTCATGCCCTGGCCGTGCCCGCACAATCGCTCGCGGAGACGACCATTCATGACCACCCCCCCCACCGTGCCAAACCCCATTCGCCAGAGCAGCGAATTCCTCGAATATCTCTACGGTGTTGCCGTGCGCCGCGCGCTGCCGCTGCACAACACCGCAGCCTTTTTGCCCCCGCCGCCCAGCCGCGAAAGCGGAGGCCGCACGCTGGTGCTGGGCGCTGGCAAGGCGGGCGGCGCCATGGCGCAGGCCGTCGAAGCACTGTGGCCTGCGGATGCGCCCTTGTCGGGGCTGGTGGTCACGCGCTACCACCACACACCGCCCCGGCCGCAAGGCCTGGCGCAGCGCATCGAAGTGGTCGAGGCCGCCCACCCCGTGCCCGATGCGGCGGGCCTGGCTGCTGCGCAGCGCATCCTGGCGCTGACGCAGGGTCTGACTGAAAACGACCTGGTGCTGTGCCTCATCTCGGGCGGGGGCTCCGCCCTGCTCACGCTCCCGGGCGACGGCCTCACGCTGGAGGACAAGCAGCGCATCAACAAGGCGCTGCTCGAAAGCGGCGCTGCCATCGACGAAATGAACTGTGTGCGCAAGCACCTCTCGCGCATCAAGGGCGGGCGGCTGGCGGCGGCCTGCGCGCCTGCGCGGGTGGTCACGCTCACCATCAGCGATGTGCCGGGGGACGACCCTTCGGTCATTGCCAGCGGCCCCACGGTGCCTGACGCCACCACCTGCGCTGATGCGCTGGCGATCCTGGACCGCTACCGCATCGAGGTGCCCACTGCAGTGCGCTCAGCCCTCGAAGCGGGCACGCCGGAAACCCCGAAGCCCGGCGACGCCGTGTTTGCCCACCATGTGGTGCACATGACCGCCACGCCCCAGCAGTCGCTGGAAGCTGCGGCCGAGGCCGCGCGGGCGGCGGGTGTGCAGGCGCACATCTTGTCGGACGAAATCGAAGGCGAATCGCGCGAGGTGGGCAAGGTGCACGCCGCACTGGCGCGGGCTGTGGCGCGGCGTGGTCAGCCCTTTACAAGGCCGTGCGTGATCCTGTCGGGCGGCGAGACGACCGTGACGGTACGCCCACAGCCGCCAGGCACACCCCGGGGGCGGGGTGGCCGCGCGGGCGAGTTCTGCCTGGGCCTGGCGCAGGCGCTGCAGGGGCAGCCGGGTGTGTGGGCGCTGGCCGCAGACACCGACGGCATCGACGGCGTGGAGGACAACGCGGGTGCCCGCGTGGCGCCCGACACGCTGGCGCGGGCCGAGGCGGCGGGCCTGCGCATCGCAGCCCACCTGGACCGCAACGACGCCTATGGCTTCTTTGAGCCCCTGGGGGATCTGGTGGTGACGGGGCCTACCCACACCAATGTGAATGATTTCCGTGCGCTATTGATTTTGTAGCTGCCAGCGCTTGATGGATAAGCGCTAGAGGCTAATTTCCCCCAAGTTCTGCCTGACAGTTCACGCCAGGAGATCGCACAGCGCCCGCGCAATCACCTTGGTCGCACGACGCAGGTCTTCCAGCTGCAGGCGCTCGTCGGCGCGCTTGGCGTGGGATTCGAGTACCGTACGTGGCCCGGCACCGTAGATCACGCCGGGGATGCCGCGCTCCACATACAGGCGCACGTCGGTGTACAGCGGCGTGCCCACGGCGGGCACGGGCTCGCCCAGCACGGCCTGGGCGTGTTTCTGGATCGCATCGACCAGCGGTGCATTGCCCGCCAGCGGGGTCATGGCGTTGGCCAGCAGCAGGCGCTTGATCTCCACGCTGATGCCAGCGCGTTCGCCCGCCGCCTGCTCGATGATGCGGCGGATGGCGGCTTCGACTTCCACCGGGTTCTCTTCAGGGATCATGCGGCGGTCGAGCTTGAACATCACCTTGCCGGGCACCACATTGGTGTTGGTGCCGCCTTCGATGCGGCCCACGTTCAGGTAGGGGTGCTTGATGCCCGTGACGTTGGACGTGACCTTCTTGTATTCGTCGTTCTGCGCGTACAGCGCGTTCAGGATGTGCACCGCGCCCTGCAGCGCGTCCACGCCGGTGTGCGGCACGGCGGCGTGGGCCATCTTGCCGTGCACGGTCACTTCCATTTGCAGGCAGCCGTTGTGGGCGGTGACCACTTCGTAGCTGAAGCCTGCGGCAATCATCAGATCGGGCTTCGTCAGCCCCTTTTGAAGCAGCCATCCGGGGCCCAGCTCGCCGCCAAATTCTTCGTCGTAGGTGAAGTGCAGCTCGACCGCGCCTTTCGTGGGCTTGGCCACGGCTTCCAGGGCGCGCACGGCGAAGGTGAACGATGCAAAGTCGCTCTTGCTCACGGCAGTGGCGCGGCCATACATGGCGCCATCCACGATCTCGGCGCCATAGGGGTCGTGCGTCCAGCCTTCGCCGGGGGGCACCACGTCGCCGTGGGCGTTCAGGGCAATGGTTTTGCCGCCGTCGCCCTGCGCACCGTACTTGCGGCGCACGATGAGGTTGGTGATGGACTCCATGCCGTAGGCCAGCACATCGGAAGCGGGCACCGCGTGTTTTTCGGCCTCGTAGCCAAACTCCTTGAGCAGCTCGGCCGTGCGTTCGGCGTGGGGTGCGTTGTTGCCGGGCGGTGTGTCGGTGGGCACGCGCACCAGGGCCTGCAGAAAGCGCACTTCGTCGTCGAAGTGTTGGTCGATCCAGGCGTCCAGCGCGGCGTGGTTGTTATTCGTTGTCATGGTTGTGGTTCCTCGGCAAGTTGGCGCAGCACCTGGGTGAAGGCGTCCACGGCCAGCTGCATGTCGTTGTTGGTGGTGGATTCGAGCGGGTTGTGGCTGATGCCGGAGTTCTGGCCGCGCACAAAGAGCATGGCCTGGGGCATGATTTCGTGCAGCTTCATCGCGTCGTGCCCCGCGCCGCTGGGCATGCGGAACACGGGCACGCCCAGAGTGTCCACGGCGCGCTCCCACTGGTGCTGCCAGGCGGGCGCACTGGGCGCGGCGGCGGCGCGCATGGATTCTTCCAGGGTGTAGCGCAGGCAACGCCGGGCCGCGATGTGGGCGAGCTGCTCCTTCACATCGCTCACCAGCGCATCGCGCTGGGCATCGGTGGGGGCGCGCAGATCCAGTGAAAACAGGCAACGCCCCGGCACCACGTTGATGGAGCCAGCGGGCACCTGCAGCTGGCCGATGGTGCCCACCGAGTCGCCATCTTGCGCGGCGCGCTGCTCCACATACAGCGCCAGCTCCGCCACAGCCACGGCCGCGTCGCGGCGCCGGTCCATGGGGGTGGTGCCGGCGTGGCTGGCGGTGCCGATCATCTCGCACAGGAAGCGCACGCTGCCGTTGATGGAGGTGACTACGCCCAGGGGCAGGTCCAGCTCGTTGAGCACGGGGCCTTGCTCGATGTGGACTTCGATAAAGCCCAGGTACTGCGCCGGGTCGCGCTGCAGCTTGGGGATGTCATCAATGCACAAGCCTGCATGCTGCATGGCCGCGCGCATGGTTATGCCGTCCACGTCCTTCTGGTCGAGCCAAGCGGGGTTGAAGTCGCCGATGAGAGCGCCCGAGCCCAGGAAGGTGGCCTTGTAGCGCTGGCCCTCCTCTTCGGCAAAGCCCACCACCTCGATGCCGAAGGGCAGGCGCTGGCCGGTGCGGTGCAGCTCGCGCACGCAGGCCATGGGCACGAAGATGCCCAGGCGGCCGTCGTATTTGCCGCCGTTGCGCACGGTGTCGTAGTGGCTGCCGGTCATGAGGTAGCGTGCGCCTGGGGCCGCCGGGTGGTAGCGGCCCACCACGTTGCCCACGGCGTCGATCTCCACCTCGTCAAAGCCGCAGTCGCGCATCCAGTGGCTGATGCGCTGTGCGCAGGCGCGGTGCGCGTCGGTGAGGTAGGTGACGGTGAGCTGGCCTTTTTCGGCAAAGCCGGGGTCGGAGTGTTCGGCCAGTTTTTCCTGCCAGTCCCACACGTCGTTGCCCAGCACGGGCTCGGCGGCGAACTTGTCGTTCAGGCGAATCTCGGCAATGCGGTGGATGTTGCGCAGGGCCTCGGCCAGTTCGAACTCGGGGTGGTTGTCCAGGCGCCGCGCAAAGGTGTCGATGATCTCCCGCTTGGGCAGGCCCGTGCCGCGCGGCCCGCGCACGGCCAGGATGAACGGAAAGCCGAAGCGCTCGTTGTAGGCCGCGTTGAGCTGCTGGATGCGCTCGAACTCCTCGGGCGTGCATTGGGTCAGGCCCGCCGTGCTTTGCTCGTTGGTGGATTCGGCCGTGAGGTTTTTCGCCACCATGGCTTTGCCCGCCAACTCGGGGTGGGCGCGGATCAGGCCCAGCTGAGCGTCCAGCTCGGCAGTGCGCACCACCTGCGCCAGCGCGTGCTTCAGGTGCGCCAGCGTTCGGAAGGGCCGCTGCGCCAGGGCCCGCTCGGCAATCCAGGGCGAGTGTTCGTACAGCCCGTCCAGCAGCGCCAAGGCCTCGGCGGGGCTGGCGGCGTTGAGTTGTTCCAGGGTCAGTGGCATGGTGGGTGCTTCAAAAAAGTGAGCTGCTAGCGCTTGTTGGATAAGCGCTGGGGGGCAATTTGGTTCATCAATGTGGCTCACACGGCGGGTGCAGGGTGGTGCTGCGCCCAGTGGCGCGCAATGTCGATGCGCCGCGCCACCCACACCTTGTCATGCTGTGCGATGTGGTCCAGAAAACGCTGCAATGCCGTGATGCGGCCGGGGCGGCCCAACAGGCGGCAATGCATGCCGATGCTCATCATCTTGGGGGCGTTGTCACCGTCGGGGTCACCCTCGGCATACAGTGCGTCGAAGGTGTCCTTCATGTACTGAAAGAACGGGTCGGCGTGCGAGTAACCCTGTGGCAGGGCAAAGCGCATGTCGTTGCAGTCCAGCGTGTAGGGCACGATGAGCTGGGGTGCCGTGCTGCCATCGGTTTTGCGCACCTTCATCCAGAAGGGCAGGTCATCGCCGTAGTAGTCGCTGTCGTATTCAAAGCCGCCAAAGTCGGCCACCAGGCGGCGGGTGTTGGGGCTGTCGCGGCCGGTGTACCAGCCCAGGGGTCTCTCACCCGTCATGCGCTGGATGATGTCCATGGCCTCTTGCATGTGGGCGCGTTCCACCTCTTCAGGGATGTGCTGGTAGTGAATCCACTTGAGGCCGTGGCAGGCGATCTCGTGGCCCAGCTCCACCAAGGCGGCTGTGAGCTCGGGGTGGCGCTGCAGAGCAGTGGACACGCCAAACACCGTGAGCGGCAGATTGCGTTTTTCAAACTCGCGCAGGATGCGCCACACGCCGGCGCGCGAGCCGTATTCGTAGATGCCCTCCATGCTCATGTGCCGCTCGGGGTAGCTGGCGGGGTTGAACATTTCGGAGAGGAACTGCTCGCTGCCCGCGTCGCCATGCAGCACGGCGTTTTCGCCGCCTTCCTCGTAGTTCAGCACAAACTGCACGGCAATGCGCGCACCGCCCGGCCACTGCGCGTGGGGCGGAGTCTTGCCGTAGCCGATGAGGTCGCGGGGGTAGGCTTGGGTGGAGTCGTAGATCATGGGAATGCGGAAAACGTCGGAAGGTCAGGCAGTGATGGGGGCCAGGGCGGCGGCCAGGTCGCTGGCCGGGCGCTTGCGGTCAAAGGTCAGGCTGGCTTCGACATGTTCGAGGTGGCTTTGCATCAGGGCGACGGCGCGTTCTTCGTCGCGCGCGGCCAGGGCTGTCACGATGTCGGCGTGCTCCTCGTGCGAGTGTTCTGCGGCGCTGGCCGACTGGTACATCAGCGTGATGAGCGCGCAGCGCGAGATCAGGTCGCCCAGCATCTGCGCCAGCACCTCGTTGCCCATCAGCTCGGCCATGCGCACATGGAAGTCGCCCAGCAGCTCGGTGCGGCTGCTGGCGTCGGCGGTGTCCATGGCGGCCTTCTCGCTGGCCACATGGGTGCGCAGCGCCTTGATCTTGGCGGGGGTTACGCTCTGCACGAAGGCGCGGGTCATCTCGGTCTCCAGCATGCGGCGCACGGCAAACACCTGGCGCGCTTCTTCCACCGAAGGGGTGGACACGAACGCACCGCGCGCGGGCTCCAGCGTGACGAGGCGGTTCTGTGCGAGCTGAAACAGCGCCTGGCGCACCAGCGTGCGCGACACGCCAAAGTGGTCGGCCAGTTTCTGCTCGGCCAGTTTGGTGCCCGGCTGCAGGCGGTGCTCTACGATGGCGCGGGTCAGTGCGTCAACAATGGCGCTGGTGGATGAGGATTCCATGGCGGCATGATACGGTGGATGGCGAAAAGTGTATACACTTTTGGTCTACACACTGCGGTACGGCAATCCTCGTCGATTGGCCGTGGCCCCCACTTCAGGAGATTCCCTATGGGATTGAGCACCCACGTTCTGGACACCATGAACGGCTGCCCCGCCGCTGGCATGGAGGTGGCCCTGTACTCCACCGACGGCGACAACGCCACCCTCATCAAGCGCCTGGTGCTGAACCACGATGGCCGCACCGATGCCCCGCTGTTCGACAACGCCAGCCTGCGCACCGGCACCTACCGGCTGCGGTTTGATGTGGCGGGGTACTTCAAGGCCCGGGGTGTGGAGTTGCCCGAACCCAATTTTTTGAACCAGGTGAGTCTGGACTTCGGCATTGCGCACGCCGACCAGCACTACCACGTGCCCTTGCTGGTGAGCCCGTGGAGCTATTCGACCTACCGTGGGTCGTGAGAGGTACTGCTGCGGTGCGTGGCATCGCGTGGCCGTCTTTACTGGCGCTGCCCGGACCAGGGATGCCAAGCAAGGGCCGCCCCGCAGCGAAGGCATCGTCCCCTTTCCCGAAGTCGCGGAGCGATTTCGAGAGAAGGGGGAAGCGGCGTAGCCGCTCAGGGGGATGTACCTAATGCTGCCCTTCGGTGAGCGTATCGAGCTGGAAATGCCCGCTTTTGTCCCACAACCAGGTGTCGGTGTAGGTGACCTTGCCCATGCGCGTGGGCGCAGGGAAGGGGGCTGCGGCGCGCACGGTGCGTTCGATTTCGGCCACCACCTCGGGGGCGTGTTTGGGTGCACGCATCCAGCGCAGGCGCGTGACCTTGCCGGCGCGGTCGATATCCACCTCCAGCACGCCGATGGCATACAGCATGGGCGGCAGCTTGCCCTTGTACACACGCTGTGCGTTCAGTCCATAGAGGTGGGTGGCGGCGTCTTCGCGGTAGGCGCGTGCCGTGCTGGCGGCAGACGCGCGGGCCGAGCCTGCGGCAGCGGGCACAGGCCCCTTGACGCTGGCGGTGTCCGGGCTGGGCATGGTGCTGTCCTGCGCCGGGGCTGGTGGCTCGGGGGCCGACTTACAGGCCGCCACCAGCGATGCAACGGCGGCCATGAGTCCGGCAAGCAGCCAGTGGCTGCGGTGGCTGGAGGAGCGCTCGGTGGGGGTGGGCGGCATGATGGCTTTTGTGAACTGAACGATGCCCCGTGGGGCGGGCGACCCTTGGTGGCGTGAAGGATCTGGATTGACTGATGTACTTTTGTTGCTGGACGGCCTTGCAGCCGCCCCCGCCTGTCTGGTAAGGGTGGAGTCTACCGAAGGCTCGGCCCCGCGTGAACCCGGCGCGTGGATGGCCGTGTTCGCAGACCGTATCGTGGGCACCATCGGCGGCGGCCATCTGGAGCTGCAGGCGATTGCCGAAGCGCGCCGCCGCCTGGGCGGTGTGCCCGGCCCGGCCCCGGGGCAGCCACCCATGCGTTTTGCACTGGGCCCGGCTCTGGGGCAATGCTGCGGGGGCGTGGTGTACCTGGGTTTTGAGGTGCTGACCGCAGCCGACCTGGCCCCCGCTGCGGGTCTGCGCGCGCGCCTGTCGCCGCACCAGCACCCCGTGGCACTGTTCGGTGGGGGCCATGTGGGCCACGCGCTGGCGCGGGTGCTGGCGCCGCTGCCGTTTGCGCTGACCTGGATCGACAGCCGCGACGGCATCTTCCCCAGCCCCACGCCCGAGGGCGTGGTCTGCGAACACTCCGAGCCCGTGCAACTGGCCGTGCCCCGCCTGGCGCCGGGCAGCCGCGTGCTGATCATGAGCTTTAGCCATGCCGAAGACCTGGACGTGGTGGCCGCCTGCCTGCGCCGCCAGCGTGAACAGGGCGACCTGCCTTTCATCGGCCTCATAGGCAGCAAGACCAAATGGGCGACGTTTCGCAATCGCCTGAACGGGCGCGGCTTTGCACAGGACGAACTGGCCCAGGTCACCTGCCCCATTGGTATCCCCGGCATTGAGGGCAAGGAGCCCGAAGTGATCGCCGTCGCGGTGGCTGCGCAGCTGCTGCAGACGCTGAAGGGGGCGGGCTGAGGGTAATTCCGGGCCTCCATGCCTCGGATTGGGGCTGGAGTCGGGAACAATTCCTGCATACACTTTTCAACGGATTTGTTGACGGTTTACGGGTCGCAGCGGTGCCCCGGCGGGTTTGCCCGCCAAGGTGCGCGACCAAAATTTCTGCTCAGAGCGCCCGCAGTGGTGAGCAGGTTTGCTGTTTGGCGCTGACGCGCCATCAAGGTTGAGATATGGAAAGCTACTTTCTCGACTGGGCCAACCTGCTGTTGCGCTGGGTCCACGTCATCACCGCCATCGCCTGGATTGGCTCGTCGTTCTACTTCGTCTTCCTCGACAGCAGCCTCACGCCGCCTGAGGACGACGACCTCAAGAAACAGGGCGTGAGCGGCGAACTCTGGGCCGTGCACGGCGGCGGTTTCTACCACCCGGTCAAGTTCGCCGTGTCGCCGCCCAAGCTGCCCGGCCACCTGCACTGGTTCTTCTGGGAAAGCTACAGCACCTGGATCAGCGGCTTTGCGCTGTTCACCGTGTCGTACCTCTACAGCGCCAGCACCTACCTCATCGACAAGTCGAAGATGGACTGGGCGCCTGCCACGGCCATCGTCGTCGCGCTGGCGTTCTTCGTCGTGTTCTGGCTGCTGTACGACGCGATCTGCCGCATCTTTGGCCAGAGGAAGAACGGCGACGCCATCGTGGGTGCGCTCGTCTTCGTGCTGGTGTGCATCGCCTCGTGGCTGGCCTGCCACTGGTTTGCTGGCCGCGCAGCCTTCTTGCTGGTGGGCGCGATGATCGCCACGGCCATGAGTGCCAACGTGTTCTTTTGGATCATCCCCGGCCAGCGCACCGTGATCGCACAGATCAAGGCGGGCGAACCGGTGGACCCGATCCACGGCAAGCGCGGCAAACAGCGCAGCGTGCACAACACCTACTTCACGCTGCCGGTGCTGTTTGCCATGCTGAGCAACCACTACAGCTTTACCTGGAGCCACCCGCAAAACTGGCTGGTGCTGATCCTGATGATGTTTGCGGGCGCCGCCATCCGCCAGTTCTTTGTGATGCGCCACGGCTACAAGCTGGGCCGCAACGGCAACCCGCTGCCCTATGCGCTGGTGGGCGTGGCCGTCATCGTCGGCGCCATCGTGTGGATGCGCCCCGCGCCCATGGCTGCTGTCAGTGGTGCTCCTGTTTCAGGAGCTGCTAGCGCAATTGCAGCAAGCGCTAGCGGCCAAAATGACTACAAGTCGGTGCAAGCCGTGCTGGAGCAACGCTGCTACCTGTGCCACGGCGAGGCGGTGCAGATGAAGAACCTGCGGCTCGATTCACCCGACAGCGTCAAGCAACACGCCCAGGCCATCTACCAGCAGGTGGTGGTGCAAAAACTCATGCCCATGAACAACGCCACGCAGATCACCGACGCGGAGCGGGCGCTGATTGGGCGCTGGTTCGAGGCGGGGGCGCCGACGGGGCCTTGAGGGTTGTGGAGGAGGCGTCACTCTGCACTCAAGCGAAGCCGTGCAGACTTCTACCCCTTGACGACGGTGGCGTCGATCTCCACCACCTGCCCCGGGTATCCCAGGCGGGCGACGCCCAGGAGCGTTGCCGGAGGCACTTGCCCGCCAAAGTGCTCGGTCACGGCACCCCAAGCCGCTGAAAGGTCGGCCTGTTCGCCAACGACGTAGACAACAAGGCGGCGAATGTCTGGCGCGGCAAACCCGTGAACTGCCAGAACCTTGCTCAGGTTTGCCAGGCACTGCGACGCCTGGGCGCACGGATCTCCGGGCGCCATGATCGAGCCATCGGGGGCTTGTGGCACCTGGCCTGCAAGGAAGAGCTGACTACCCACCTGCTGCGCGTACTGATAATGCGGTGTGCCTGGCAGGCCTGCGGCGATTTCGGCTTCGTTCATGGGTGGTGCAGAGGGAGATGTGACGAGAGTTCTTTTGTGACGCCTAGCGTTTGGCATGAGGTTTAGGCCTCGTCATTGCAGGTAATCAGTCATGGGCCTGATGCTCAAGTTGGTACCACTGCTCACTCTCTGGCACCCGGTTGGACACCAGACTGACAGAGAACTTTGCAGCTGACCGCAGTATCGGTTGGGGTCGCGGACTGGTCCGCGAGCTGAAGTCGCCATTCCACCGCCGATGATGCTCCACATGCACGACTTTGGAGTTTGATCGGAAGACCAGGACGAATTCGCCCTCATTCACTTCGGCAGGCAGCGTTATGCGGCACTTGAGCCAGCCAAGTTGCAACGCCTGGCAGTTGCTCTCGCGGGTTGAGTACGGGCCAAAGGTGAACAGCACTCCAGTCCAGTGGGAGTACGTTTGCCAGATCTACCTCGTGGACCTTCTCGGATCGAACCAACTTTCCGAGGGCTTTGCTGAACTCACCTGCTGGCTCTGCAGTGGAATAGGCGACAGGTATTGCGAGGACGCTCGCAATCGCGATGGCTCTTGCGAAATTGAGGATGGGTCGCATGGAGGTCTAACGTGATGCACCCTGCAAACCTAGCGAAATAAGCTGGGCAGTGCGGGGTCTTCTGGACACGGAATGCTTATGGAAATGGCTTGCAGCCTCGGACTGCCGAAGATACCCAGATAAAGAAATTCCGCGAAATACGGCATTCCTCAGCCGGGCAAACTATAGCCTGCGAGATCGAACGGCAGAGTGACTGAGACTCCGGTTTGAGCTACGCACGGAAACCATGAACCGATGGGGCGGTGCTCATAGGCACGCTTGGAACCGAAGCGGACTGGCTTGCGGCGTGAATCGCCCAGCCCCAATACGCGACGGAAACTACGCTGCTCCCTCCACCCCCTATGCCGCCAGCACATCCTGCAACGCACGCGTTGCCGCCAGCGCGCCCAGAGCGGATTCTGTAAACCCACCATGCAGCACCACCCCGGTCGCAGCCTGCTTGGCCTCATGTTTGGCCACCGCCGCCAGGTTGGCCACTTCCTCGGCATGCCGAAAACGCCCGGGGGTGATGCGCACCGCACCAATGGCCAGCGTGGTGCACGGAAAGAACCGTGGCACCCCATGCCGGTCTTCGGCCTGGATGCCACCGGCGCGCCGGGCCTCGTCGTCAAACAGCGTGAGCGCTTCGCGGGCAAAGGCGTCCACGATGTTCTTGCAGCGCTGCAGCCAGTTACTGCTCTGAAAGATCAGCATGAAATCGTCCCCACCCACATGGCCCACAAAGTCGCGCCGCGCGTCGCAGTGGGCTGTGGCCAGGCGGGCGACGAGGCGGATCATCTGGTCGCCGCGCCAGTAGCCGTAGTGGTCATTGAAGGGCTTGAAGTTGTTCAGGTCGGCATAACACGCCACGAACTCGGTGTGGTGGTCCAGCAGGCGCTGCATGTGCAGGCTGATGGGGATGTTGCCGGGCAGAAAGGTCAGCGGGTTGGCATGGCGCGCGGCTTCGATGCGGGTTTCTGTCACGGCGCGCACCAGTTGGTCGCCCGTGCCCAGGCCCAGGTAGCGGCCGTTGTCGGTGACGATGTAGCCGTCGTTCAGGTAGCGCTGGTCCTGCGAGGTGAGGATGCCCACGAGCTGGTCCACGTCACAGTCCAGCTCGACCACGCGCGGTGCCTGGTTGGCAAACGCCAGGCACGATTTGCGGCCATGCACCTCGCGAAAGTACAGCGTGGCGTAGTGGTTCATGAACTGCTGGCGGTTGATGAGCGCCACGGGGCGCGTACCGTCCACCACGGCCAGCGCGTGCAGGTCGGTGCGCTCATGGAACATGGCGGCCACTGCATCGTTGCTGGTGGCGGGCGCGGCGGTGGGCGCCTGCACCACCAGCAGGCTGCGCAGGATGCCCGGGCGTGCGGTCTGGCCCAGGTGCGGCAGCACAGCCACGCGGCGGTCCTGCATCACTTCCTGTGCCGGGCTCTCCACGGCCTCACGCGGGGCCTTGGCAGGGCGGCCCAGCAGCCAGCCCTGGCCGTAAGGAACGTCCAGGTCGCGCAGTGCGCGCAGGTCGTCGCGTGTCTCGATGCCTTCGGCAATCAGCTTGGTGCCAAACATATGGGCTATGCCCTTGATGGCCTGCAGCATCTGCAGGTTCTCGGGCTGGTTGCTGATGTCGCGGATGAAGTACTTGTCGATCTTCACGAAGTCGGGCTTCACCTCGGACCACAGCCGCAGGCTGGAGCGGCCGTCGCCAAAGTCGTCCAGCGCCAGCCGCGCGCCGCAGGCGTGCACCGCCTTGATGGCCTGGCGCAGCTGGGGCATGTCGGTCACGCGCTCGTGCTCGGTGATTTCCAGCACCAGAAGGCGGGCGCTCACGCCAAAGCTGCGCACGGCCTCGCCCAGCATCGGCGCGCCCACCAGGGCCACGCCGTGCACCAGCGCGTCGGCGCTGATGTTCACAAACAGGCGGCCCGGCGCCTTCTGAACGCCCCACTGCTGCAAGGCGGTGAACACGCACAGCAGCTCGAAGTCCTGAAGGATGTGCTCGCGCCGCGCCAGCTCCAGCAAGGCATCGGGCGTGTGCAAAGGGGTGCCCTCGGGGCCACGGATCAGGGCTTCGTGGGCATACACGCTGCCCTCGCGCAGGTCGGCCAGGGGCTGAAACACGCAGTGCAGGCCCCCTTCGCGCATGAGTTGTGCCAGAGGGCCCTTGCCATGGCGCGCAGCCGGGGACAGCAAGGCCATCATCGCCTCCAGTCGGCTCCAAAGGGGGTTGTGCGTCACGGTAGATGGGGGGCTCTGAGCAAGGTGCCCACGATATCGGCCGGGTGTGACAACCTTGTTACACACTGTTTCCGTGAGGTGACAGGCCATTCCCTGGGGTGGACGTTCGGGGGGCATGCAGGTTGTTCATGCGTTGGCTCAACCCTGGCGCAGCGGCAGGGCTGCCGCGAGGGTTCGGTTTGATCTTGCTCAATGCCCAGCGGTCCGGGGCGCGGCACAGTCCGTCCCATGCTGCCCTCTACCTATTTCTCACTGCCCGCCGAAACCGAGGTGATTGCCGCCGGTGAAGTGCTGCGCAGGCGCAACGAGGTGCTGACGTCGGTGCTGCACCTCGAAAGTGGCCGCGTGCTGCGCGGTGTGCTCGACGATGGCTACCTGCGCCACCAGCTGGGGGCCGTGGAAGGGCCGTTCTGGCTGGACGCCGCGTCGGCCCTGATGGGCATGCCGCTGCCGGTGGACATGGTGGCCGATACCCGTGTGCAGGTGCGCCGCCTTCCCATCGAGGAGTTTCGCCGCAGCCTTGCAGAAATGCCGGCGGGTGCACGGGGCCTGTTGCTCGACATGGCTCAGGGCTACCGCCAGCAGTCCGAGCTGGCCGTGAGCCGCCTCGCGCAGGATGCCGAATCGCGCTGCGCGCAGTGGTTGCTCAACCACGCCCAGCCCGACCACAGCGGCACCATGCAGGTCACGCTGCACCAGCGCAAGCGCCTGATTGCGGCGCAGTTGGGTATCGCCCCCGAAACCTTCTCGCGCGTGCTGCGCCATCTGCGGGAACTGGGACTGATCCATGGCACGGGCAATGTGCTGAACCTGCCTCAGCCCCGGGCGCTGCAGTCGATGGCGGGTTGCTGAACTGAACCCAGCGTGGGTGGTTTTGGCGCCGCGCGAAAAATAGCGCGCACCGCTTCTGCTACTGGCGCGCCGCCAGCGAGCGCACCCGTGGAACTGGCTTTGCCAGGCCCCTGGGTGCGTCCCCCTCCGGGGGAAGCCGCGCAGCGGCTCAGGGGGGCTTCCTCGTCAGGGTTTGTCCTTGGGTTTCACTGAGGGTTCTACCCAAGCCCTGGGCTGCAGGGGCTGCGTATATTTGTTGGGACCTGTCCGGTTTGACCTGTCCCCATGCCCAACGCCACCCCTTTGCGCCTATCGGGCGCCCCCTGCGCGGAGTGTCCATGACGCCCCCGACCCACCCTGCGCCGCCACAGGACGCGCCGGGCTGGTCAATGCCCGGTCCGCTGGTGTTGCGGCTGGTGCTGGTGGCGGTGCTGGCCGTGGGGCTGTCGGGGGCGGTGTCGGCGTGGCTGGTTACGCGGGCCTCCGGGCAAGAGGCCATGCGGCGGGTGGTGAGCCAGCAGACCGATGAGGTCGAGGTGGTGGCCCGCCTGCTGGCCAGCAAGATCGAGCAAAGCCAGAAGGTGTTGCGCACGGTGGCTGCTGGTATTACGCCCGCCATGCTCGAATCACCCTCGGCCCTCGAATGGCTGCTCCAGCAGGGCCTGCCCGCCGTTCAGTTCTTTGATGCGATGCAGGTCGCCCGTGACAACGGCGAACTGCGGCTGAACCTGCGCGGGGGGCGGCTGGACAAGGCCTCCAACCTGGACCCCGCCGAGCGCGATGCGCTGCGCCGCACGCTCATCGACGGCAAGCCGCTGGTGTCCGAGCTGATTGCCGGGCGCACCAGCGACGCGCGTGTGATGTTCACCATGCCGCTGCACCGCGAAGACGGCACTGTGCTGGGTGTGGTGGCGGGTGCGTTGCGCCTGCAATCGCAGGGCCTGCTGCCGCCGTCCATGACGCTGCCCGCGCGCGATGATTCTCGGCTGCTGGTGTTTACGCGCGACGGCACCATCCTCTCGCACTCGGACCCGACCCGCATCATGGGCAAGGTGAGCGACGAGACGGGCCTGGCGCCCGTCTACAGCCGCTGGCTGGAGCAGGCCCAGCCAGTGGTAGGGCGGGGCACGACCCATCTTGAAGACCAGCATATCGTCAGCATGGCGGGCATGCCGCTGCCGCAATGGATCGTGGCGCGGGTCAGCCCCTCGCAGGCGCTGCTGGCGCCCCTGCAGGGCGCGCAGCGCGAGGCCTGGTGGCTGGCCGCCGCCAGCATGGCGCTGTGCATGTTGCTCGTGGCCGGGCTGATGGCCTGGATGGCGCAGCCGCTGGCGCAGCTCACGCACAGTGCCCGCCAGCTGCTGCGGCGCAGCACGCGTGCTGGCCCGCCGCAAGGCACCGTCGCCTGGCCACGTGCGGGGGGGGAAGTGGGCGAACTGGTGCAAATGTTCCAGGGCATGGTGCAGCAGGGCAGCCTGCAGCAGCAGCACAAGGCCACGCTGGACGGGCAGTTCCAGGCCGTGCTCGACAGTGCCTCGGTGGGCATCGTCATCTCGCGCCACGGCATCCTGGAGGTGGTGAGCCGGCAGGCCTGCCTGATGCTGGGCTACACCGAGGGCGAACTGCAGGGCCATCCGGCGCGCACCCTGTATGCCAACGATGCCGAATACGGCCGCATTGGCGAGCGTGTGCAGGCCGAGTTCGCCGCACATGGCGCCTTCGATGGCGACGTCTGCTTCATGCGCAAGGATGGCACCCCCGTGTGGGCCCGCGTGCAGGGCCGTGGTGTGCGGCCCGACGAGATGGCGGGAGGCACCGTCTGGATTCTGGAGGACATCACCGCCGCACGCGAGGCACAGATGCAGCAGGCGTGGGAGCGCACGCACGATGCCCTGACCCAGCTTTACAACCGCAATGCGTTTGACGAGCGCCTGGGCCTGCTGCTGGCCGAACGCTCGATGCGCCCGCGCGCACCGGATGCAGACAGCAGCGAAGCAGCCGGGGACGGCGTGGTGCTGTTTCTGGATCTGGACCACTTCACCGTGGTCAATGACATTGCCGGGCATGACGCGGGCGACGACGTGCTGCGCCATGTGGCCCGCTTGCTCGAATCCCAGGTGCGCCAGATTGGCTGGGCCGCGCGGCTGGGCGGCGACGAGTTTGCGGTGGTGCTGCCCGGGTGCGCGCTGGCACGGGGCCAGGCGGTGGCGGAGCAGCTGCGCGCCTCGGTACAGGCGTGGGAGCCTTCGTACCAGGGGCGCAGCTTCACGCTGGGGGTGAGCATCGGGTTGGTGGTGCTGGATGCGAGTCTGCAGGATGTGCCGTCGGTGCTGTATGCGGCCGACATGGCGTGCTACGACGCCAAGCGCGCGGGGCGCAACCGGGTAGAGACGCGCCATGCGAGCCAGGCGACGGCGTCGGGGCGGATGGCGCTGGGAGCGGCGTGAGCAGATTCCAAAAGATTTTGGGGTGTAGCGCTGGCTGGTAATGCGCTGACAGCTATCTTTTTTGAAGTCTATGGTTTGGAGAATGCTGAGGAGTGCACGGTGGCGCTTGCTCGCATCCCAAGCACGCCCGAGACAAGCACTACAGGCTGTATGCTATAAAAATGGTAGCTATTTACGCTTGTCTGGTAAGCGGTAGAGCCAAAAAATCTCACAAAATCCGCCCGTGCCACCACACCGACAGCCCGGCTGCCAGCAGCGCCAACGTCGCCCCCAGCAACGCCAGCAATGACGAGATTTCGGTTTCCCGCTTCTCCACCGTCAGCCGTGAGCTGAGCGTCTCGTACACCTTCTTCAAATCCGCGGCGGTGGCCGCGTGGAAGTACTCGGCGTTGGTGCGCGTGGCCACGGCCTTCAGGGTTTCTTCGTCCAGCCGCACCCGCATGGACCAGCCTTCAAAGCCGATGGTCTCCCCCGCCACCGTACCCACGCCCACGGTGTAGACCCGCACCCCCCGGTCGGCCGCCCATTTGGCGGCCTCCAGCGGGTCCACGCCAGTGGTGCGCTGGCCGTCGGTCAGCATGATGATGGCGGCCGAGGTGTAGGAACCGGGCGCCACAGGTGTGAACGCCTTGGCCGGGTCTTGTTTGCCAATTTCGTCAATGGGCTTGGGGCGCATGGCCTGGCGGCCGCCCAGGGCGGAGATGTCGATGCCCGCGTCGGGGAAGATGGTGGCCAGCGACAGCATGATGCCGTTGCCCGTGGCCGTGCCGCGCTGGAGCTGAAAACTGTCGATGGCTTTGACGAGGTCTTCGCGGCTTTGCGTGGGCAGCTGGGCCAGCTGGGCGCTGCCGGCAAACGCCACGATGCCCACACGCACATGGCGGGGCAGCTCGGCGATGAAGGCCTTGGCGGCGTTCTGCGCAGCAGTGAGGCGGTCGGGCTCCACATCGGCGGCGCGCATGCTGCCCGAGACATCCATGGCCAGCATGATGGTCTGGTCCTGCGAGGGCAGGGTGATGACGGCCAGCGGGCGTGCGGTGGCCAGCAGCAGCGCCACCAGCGCCAGCAGAAAGAGTGCGGGCGGGATGTGGCGGCGCAGGTTCTGGCCGGGGCCCATGGCCTCGCGCACCAGCGACAGGCTCGAATAGCTCAGCGCCGTTTTCTTGCGCCGGTGCAGCAGCCACCAGTACATCAGTACCAGCAGGGGCACGACCAGCAACAGCCAGAGCAGGGTGGGCCAGAGAAAAACCATGGTGTGTTCCTTCGGGCGGGGCGCGTTTTGGTTCGTTCAGGCGGCGTGCTGCGCCGGGTCTGCAGCGCGGGAGGGCGCGGCTCGGGAGGTGCGTACCCGGCGCTGGCGCAGGTCCATGAAACGCAGCAGGGCATCGACCAGATCGTCGTCGGTGCACAGCTCCAGCGTGTCGGCGCCCGCGCGGGTCAGGCCTTCGCGCAGCACGGCCTCGCGTTCGGCCGCCAAGCGGGCGAAGCGGCGGCGAAAGCCCGCGTCGTGGGTGTCCACCTGCAGCTGCTCGCCGCTTTCGGCATCGCGCAGCGTGATGAGGCCCACATCGGGCAGTTCCAACTCCAGCGGGTCGAGCAGGCGCACGGCCACCACGTCGTGCCGCTGGGCGAGTTGGGCCAGGGGCTTTTCCCAGCCGGGTGCGCTGATGAAGTCGGACACCACAAACACCGTGGAGCGGCGGCGCAGGTTGGCCAGGCCCGTTTGCAGCAAACGGTGCAGTTCTGTGGCGCCTCCGCCGGGTTTGGATGTGCCGGTGGCAGGGGCGGGCGGTGTCAACAGCCTGTGCACCAGATGCAGCACATGGGCGCGGCTGTTGCGGGGCGGTAACACCGCATCCACAGCGCGGGCGGGTGCATTGCCTGCGCCGTAGAGCATGGCGCCCACGCGGTTGCCGTGGCGCGTCAGCAGGCGCGACAGCACGGCCACAAAGCCGGTCAGGATGTCGCGCTTGGCGTTGCCCTGCGGGCCGAAGTTGATGGACGGGCTCAGGTCCAGCAAAAACCAGGCGGACATCTCGCGGTCTTCGGTGAACACGCGCACGTGGGGGATGTTCAGCCGCGCGGTCACGTTCCAGTCGATGTGGCGCACGTCGTCATGCGGCTGGTACTCGCGCAGGTCGGCCAGGTCCAGGCCGCTGCCGCGCATCAGCGTGCGGTAGTCGCCCTGCAGCAGGCCGTCCAGGCGGCGGATCACCTTCCACTCCAGCTCGCGCAGCAACCGGTCCGCCTGCCCCGGCAGGGTGGGCAGCGTGTGGACCGTGGCTGAAGTGGTGTCAGGCAACTTTTTGCTCATGATGCAGAGGCCGAGCAGGCGCCGGTATCTTGGCCATGATGCGCTTGACGAGGGCATCGGCATCCAGCCCTTCGGACAGCGCTTCGTACGACAGCGCAATGCGGTGGCGCAGCACGTCGGCCGCCAGGTCGGTCATGTCTTCGGGCAGCACGTAGTTGCGCCCGCGCAGCATGGCCAGGGCCTGGGCGCCCTCTGCGAGGGCAATGGTGGCGCGGGGGCTGGCGCCGCAGCTGATGTAGCCGGTCAGGTCCTTGAGGCCATGCCGCGCGGGCTCGCGGGTGGCGGCCACCAGCTTCACGGCGTATTGCAGCATCGACGGGTCTACATACACCGTGCGGCATTCGGCCTGCAGCGCCGCCAGCTGCGCGGTGGTGGCCACGGGCAGCACCTGCACGGGCACATCGAGCGCGCGCTGGGCGATCACGAACTCTTCCTCCTCGGTGGGGTAGCCCAGCAGCACTTTCATCATGAAGCGGTCCACCTGGGCTTCGGGCAGCGCGTAAGTGCCTTCGGTCTCGATGGGGTTCTGGGTGGCCATCACCAGGAAGGGCTCGGGCACCTTGTGGGTCTCGCCTGCAATCGTCACCTGGCGTTCCTGCATCACCTCCAGCAGGGCGCTTTGCACCTTGGCGGGTGCGCGGTTGATTTCGTCGGCCAGCAGCAGGTGGGTGAAGACCGGGCCCAGCGTGGTGCTGAACTCGCCGGTCTTCTGGTTGTACATGCGCGTGCCCACCAGATCGGCGGGCACCAGATCGGGCGTGAACTGGATGCGCTTGAAGCTGCCCTGGATGGTGCTGGCCAGCGTCTTCACCGTCAGCGTCTTGGCCAGGCCCGGCACACCTTCGACCAGCAGATGGCCCTGGGCGAGCATGGCCACCATGACCCGCTCGAGAAAGCGGTCCTGGCCCACCACCACGCGCTTGACTTCGTAGAGCACCTGCTCCATCAGGGTGGCGGTGGCGGCGTTGTTCATGGCAGAGGGCGATGGGGTGGTTTCCATGGTGCTCCTTGTGAAGGGTCGGGATCAGAAGGGGGGCATGCCAACGGCAGAAGCCGCGTTCTCGATGGGCACCGCAAACCCGATGCCGATGAAGGTGCGTGCCGACGTGGGGTTCAGGATGGCGGTGACGATGCCCACCACCTCGCCATCGAGCGTGACCAGTGGGCCACCGGAGTTGCCGGGGTTGGCCGCAGCATCGAACTGGATCAGGTTGCTGAGCTGGCGCTTGCCTTCGGGCGAGGTAAATTCGCGCTGGAGGCCCGAGACCACGCCCGCTGAGGCCGAAGGCCCGATGCCGAACGGGAAGCCCACGGCCACCACGTGGTCGCCGGGGCGCAGGTCCTGGGTGGAGCGCAGCGGGGCTGCGAAGAGGTCATCGGGTACTTTGTGGGCTTGCAGCACGGCCAGGTCGTTTTCGGGCTGGGCGCCCGTGATGCTGGCGGTGGTTTCCAGGCCATCGTGGAAGGTGATTGCAATGCGGTCCGCGCCCGCCACCACGTGCAGGTTGGTCAGGATGATGCCTTTGTCCACAATCACCACGCCCGTGCCAATGCCGCGTTCCACCTCTTCCTTGCCGTTTTTGCTGCGGCCGTAGCCCACCACGCGCACGATCGAGGGAGAGATCGCTTCCACAGCGCGGGCGGCGGCGGAGGGCGGGGTGGTCGTCTCCAGCGTGCGCAGCACGGCGGCGTCAATGTCTTCCTGGGTGATCCGCTGGGCGGCGGGGCGCTGGTGCAGCCACAGGCTGTAGAGCAGCAGTGTGGCCAGCAACGCGACCAATGCCCACAGGGCGTACAGATGGCGCCGCGACAGAGCCGTGCCCGCCACTGGCTTGGTGGCAGGGTTTGGAGAGGGCTCCATCACACTGGCCGCAGGTTGTTCGGTGGGCGCAGGCGCTTTTTCAACCGGCTCGGGTGGGGCGCGGCGGGTGTGGCGGGAGCTGCTGTAGAGGGCGGGCCGGGGCATCCTGTCACCTTTTCTACGGAAGACGCCGCGAGACGGCGCACGGTTTTCACGTTAGCACGGATCGCTGCAGAGTGCACTTGCAAGGTTTCACGCCGAGGGAGCGGTCGGGGCTGATGGGGCATCATCACTCCATGACTGTCTGGATCGATACCCATTGCCACCTGGATGCGCCCGAATTTGACCCCGACCGCGATTCCGTGCGTGCCCAGGCGCGGGCCCAGGGCGTAGCCCATTGTGTGATTCCGGCGGTGGAGCGCAGCAACTGGGCCACGGTGCGCGCCCTGGCCCATCGGCATGGCGATAGCTATGCGCTGGGCATTCACCCCCTTTACACAGGGCGCGCGCACGACGCAGATCTGGAGTTGCTGGCGCAGGAACTGGAGCAACACCGGGCTGACCAGCGTCTGGTGGCCATCGGAGAGATTGGCCTGGATTATTTTGTGCCCGGCCTGGACCCTGAGCGGCAGGAGTGGTTCTATCGCGCGCAGCTGCAACTGGCACGGCGGTTTGACCTGCCCGTAATCCTGCATGTGCGCCGCTCGTCCGACCGGCTGCTCAAAGGCCTGCGGGAGCTGCCGGTACAAGGCGGTATCGCCCATGCCTTCAATGGCAGCGTGCAGCAGGCGCAGGCGTTCATCGCCCTGGGCTTCAAGCTGGGGTTTGGCGGCGCGATGACCTACGACCGGGCGCTGCAGCTGCGTCGTCTGGCGGCAGAACTGCCCTCAGAGACCCTGGTGGTGGAGACCGATGCGCCGGACATCCCGCCCCATTGGTTGTATGCCACCGCCGCCCAGCGGCTCGAAGGCCAGCCCCAAGGGCGCAATGCACCCGGCGAACTCCCGCGCATTGCAAATGCACTGGCTGAGCTGCGCAGTCAGCCGCTGGAGGATTTGGCGGGTATCACCTGTGCCAATGCGCTGGTGGCGCTGCCCCGGTTGCAGGCTTTGGTCTCCGTCTGATCCACCAATTGGTAGGTTTTTAGGAGGCCAGCGCTTTGTGGTAAAGGGTTTACAGCTATCGTTTTTTTTGAGGATGTCGCGGGGTTGCTGACGGGTTTCGGTTCAGAATCGGCGGATGCCCGACGCCGCTCTGACGCAGCCCCCTCCGCTCCCTGATGCTCCGGCGCCAGCTCCGCCGGTGCGCCTCCAGGGGCTGCCGCCGGTGGTGTCTGCAGGCACGGTGGTGCTGGTCCTCGGAAGTTTTCCGGGGGCTGCCTCCTTGCGGCTGCGCCAGTACTACGCACACCCGCAAAACCATTTCTGGAAGATCTTGCAAGCGCTGTGGCCGCAGCATCCCTTGCCGCCCGCAGGGGCCGAAGGGTATGCCGCACGTTGCGACTGGTTGCTGGCAAGGGGGCTTGGCCTGTGGGATGTGTATGAGAGCTGCGAGCGGGAGGGCAGCCTGGACACCAGCATCCGCAATGCGCAGGTCAACGACTTTGCGCGCCTGCAGGCGGTGTGTCCGCAGCTCGCCGCCGTCGCCCACAATGGGGGTGAGAGCTTCAAGCATGCCCCGGCGGTGCTCGGCAGCTTCCGGCCCCCCCGCGCTGCGGCGCATGATGATGTGCTTTCCGATCAGCGCGTGGGCACGGGTTCCGGGCCTGGTTCCGCCCGCTCTATCGCATCGCACCGTCTGCCCTCGACCAGCCCGGCCAATGCCTCCTGGAGTTTTGAACGTAAATTGGCTGCCTGGGCGGACCTGATGGCGGCCCACCGCCTGCTTTGATTGTTGTGAATGACCCGCAAAAAAGAAAAATCACAAGAACTGCCCGAAGTCAGCGTCTCTGATGACGGCGAAGTGCGCCACCTGCACCTGGGCACCCCGTGGATTCAGGGGTCCATGCGCGTTGCTGAGCCTTTTGAACTGGAACTGGAGTACGTGCAGCGCATGATGGCGTGGCTGTTGTTTGCCGACCTGCCCCAGGTGTCCAAGGGGCATGCCATGCAGCTCGGGCTGGGGGCCGGTGCCATCACCAAGTTCTGCCACAAGAAGCTGCGCATCTGCACCACGGCCATCGAGCTCAACCCACAGGTCTTGGCGGTGTGTCGGCAATGGTTCAAGCTGCCGCCCGATGGCCCCAAGCTGCGGGTGGTGCTGGCCGATGCGGCGCAAGAGATCAAGAACCCCATGTGGCAGGGCACGGTGGATGCGCTGGCGGTGGACCTGTACGACCATGAGGCCGCAGCGCCGGTGCTCGACAGCGCAGACTTCTACGCCGACTGCCGCGCCTTGCTGACCGACACGGGGTGCATGACGGTCAACCTGTTCGGGCGGGCGTCCAGCTTTGAGCGCAGCCTGCAGAGCATGGCGGCGGCCTTTGGTGACAAGGCACTCTGGGCCTTCAAGCCCACGCGAGAAGGCAACACCGTGGTGCTGGCCCAGAAGACGCCAACGCGCCCCAAGCGGGCGGAACTCGACGTGCAGGCGCAGGCCATCCAGGCGCGCTGGGACCTGCCGACCACCAAATGGCTGCGGGCATTCAAGCCCGTCGCGGCCTGAGCCCCCGGGCCGCCCACAGCCCCGTTTCGGAAAGGTATCTGATGAAAACAATCTCCGCTTCCCTGGCCAGCACTGCGGCGCGACCCTACGTCGGTCCCGTGGACTGGCGACGCATGGTGCAGTGGCTCAGCGATGACGAAGTCATCTCCCAGGAAGAAGCTCAACGCACCATCGCCCGCTGCTCGCAGGCGGAAAGCTCTCAGCATGCGCTGGTGCGCCTGGCCAACGTGGCCATGGAACGTGCCAGCGATGGCAAGCCGCTGGACATCGAGGCGTTGTCTGAGTACCTGGCCAAGCGGGCAGGCCTGCCATATTTGCGGATTGACCCGCTCAAGGTGGACGTGGGGCGCGTGGCCGAAACCATGAGCGCCACCTATGCAGAGCGCCACAGGGTGCTGCCCGTGCAGGTCACCCCCAAGGAAGTGGTGGTGGCTACGGCCGAGCCCTTCATCGAGGACTGGGTGGCGGAGGTGGAGCGCCAGTCCCGGCGCACGGTGCGCCGCGTGGTGGCCAGCCCGCTGGACATTCACCGGTTTACTGCAGAGTTTTTTGCCCTGGCCAAGTCCGTGCGCGCCGCGCAGAAGGCAGGGGGCAACTCCGGGGGCAGCAGCTTCGAGCAGCTGGTGGAACTGGGCAAGAGCAACAAGCAGCTCGACGCCAACGACCAGGGCGTGGTCAAGGTGGTGGACTGGCTCTGGCAATATGCCTTTGACCAGCGCGCGAGCGACATCCATCTGGAACCACGGCGCGACCAGGGCGTGATCCGTTTTCGCATCGACGGCGTGCTGCACCCGGTCTACCAGATGCCGATGGGCGTGCACAACGCCATGGTCTCGCGCATCAAGCTCCTGGGCCGCATCGACGTGGTGGAAAAGCGCCGTCCGCAGGACGGCCGCATCAAGACGCGCAATCAGCGCGGGGACGAGGTGGAAATGCGCCTGTCCACTCTGCCCACGGCGTTTGGCGAGAAGATGGTCATGCGGATCTTTGACCCGGACAATGCCGTCAAGGATCTGGACGCCCTGGGCTTTGCCCAGCACGATGCCGAGCGCTGGGAGGCGCTGGTCAAGCGCCCGCACGGCATCATTCTCGTGACGGGGCCGACGGGCTCGGGCAAGACCACCACGCTGTATTCCACCTTGAAGCGGGTGGCGACCGAAGAGGTGAACGTGAGCACGGTGGAAGACCCGATCGAAATGATCGAGCCCAGCTTCAACCAGACCCAGGTGCAGCCCCAGCTCGACTTCAACTTTGCCGAGGGCCTGCGTGCCCTCATGCGCCAGGACCCGGACATCATCATGGTGGGCGAAATCCGCGACCTGGAGACGGCCGAGATGGCTATCCAGGCCGCGCTGACCGGGCATCTGGTGTTCTCCACACTGCACACCAACGACGCCCCGTCGGCCATCACCCGCATGATGGAACTGGGGGTGCCCCCCTATTTGCTCAATGCCACGCTGCTGGGGGTGCTGGCCCAGCGGCTGGTGCGCACGCTGTGCAAGCAGTGCAAACAAAAGGATGAAACGGCGCAGCGCGAAACGCTGGTGGAGGTGGTCAAGCCCTGGAAGCTCAGTGGCGGCTACCACCCCTACAAGCCCGTGGGCTGCGTGGACTGCCGCATGGGTGGATTTCGGGGGCGCATGGGCCTGTATGAATTGCTCACCGTGACCGAGGCACTCAAGGAGAAGATCAACCAGGCGCCCTCGATCGACCAGCTGCGCCGCCAGGCCGTGCAGGATGGCATGCGGCCTTTGCGTCTGGCAGGCGCTCTGCGGGTGGCAGAGGGCCTGACCACGCTGGACGAGGTGATTGCTGCGACACCGCCGCTGGAGTAAGACCTTGAACCAGCTCCGCAGGAGCAAGGGATGTCCTGCATAACTCCCTGCGGTCTGTGATAGCGCGGCCTCGGGCAGTCCGCTGCGTTGCTTTTCTTGCCAATAGCCATGCTATTGGCCGCAAAAAGACGCCTTGCGGCCTTTCCCGATCCGCACTACCACCGACGCGCGAGGGTTATGCAGGACATCCCAAGCGTTACCGGATGTAGGTGGAATCCACATCCGCGCGGGCCTTGGTTGCACGCACAATCGCGCAGTCGAGATTTCCCGCCAAGGAGACAATTCGTGAAAATCAAAAGTCAAAAAGACTTCTTTGCCGGCCTCATGTTCATGGGGGTTGGTGTTGCGTTTGCGTGGGGAGCCACCACGTACAACGTCGGAAACGGGGCCCGCATGGGCCCGGGTTACTTCCCGCTGCTGCTGGGTATCTTGCTGGCCATCATCGGCGGCGCGATCACCTTCAAGGCCACTACGGTCGAAACCCAAGACGGTGACAAGATTGGAAAGTGGGCCTGGAAGCCGCTGTTCTTCATCTTGGCTGCCAACTTTGCGTTCGGTATCCTGCTGGGCGGCTTGCCCAGCATAGGTGTCCCGGCGATGGGCCTCATCGTGGGCATCTATGCACTGACCTTCATCGCAAGCCTGGCGGGCCAGGAGTTCCACGCGAAGTCCGTGTTCATCCTGGCCACCGTGTTGGCCATTGGCAGTTACGTGGCATTCGTCTGGGCGCTCAAGCTGCAGTTCCCTGTGTGGCCGAGTTTCATCACGGGTTGAGCAGGAGCACCGACCATGGAATTATTTGACAACCTCGCGATGGGTTTTGGCGTCGCGTTCACGTTCCAAAACCTCATTTACTGCTTTGTGGGCTGCTTGCTGGGCACGCTCATTGGTGTGTTGCCCGGCATCGGCCCGGTGGCAACCATCGCCATGCTGCTTCCAGCCACCTACGCGCTGCCACCCGTGGCTGCGCTGATCATGCTGGCCGGTATCTATTACGGTGCGCAGTACGGTGGCTCGACCACTGCCATTCTGGTGAACCTGCCGGGCGAGTCCTCGTCGGTGGTGACCGTGATCGACGGCTACCAGATGGCGCGCAAGGGCCGTGCGGGCCCTGCGTTGGCGGCGGCGGGCCTGGGCTCGTTCTTTGCCGGCTGCGTGGGTACGCTGATCCTGGCGGCCTTCGCACCTCCGTTGACCGAAGTGGCATTCAAGTTCGGCCCTGCCGAGTACTTCTCGCTGATGGTGCTGGGCCTCATTGGCGCCGTGGTGCTGGCTTCGGGCTCGCTGCTCAAGGCCGTGGCCATGATCGTGCTGGGCCTGCTGATGGGCCTGGTGGGTACCGACGTGAACTCGGGTGTGGCCCGTTTCAGCTTCGACATTCCTGAACTGACCGACGGCATCGGCTTTGTGACCATCGCCATGGGTGTTTTCGGCTACGGCGAGATCATTGCCAACCTCTCGCGCCCTGACGATGAGCGCGAAGTGTTCACTGCCAAGGTGGAAGGCCTGTTCCCCACCAAGGACGACTTCAAGCGCATGATTCCTGCCGTGCTGCGGGGCACGGCGCTGGGTGCCGCCCTCGGTATCCTGCCCGGTGGTGGGGCATTGCTGGCTGCGTTTGCGGCCTACACCGTGGAGAAGAAGACCAAGCTCCAGCCCGGTGAAGTGCCTTTTGGCCAAGGCAATATCCGTGGTGTGGCAGCGCCCGAGTCGGCCAACAATGCCGGTTCGCAGACTTCCTTCATCCCGCTGCTGACGCTGGGTATCCCCCCCAACGCCGTGATGGCGCTGATGGTGGGTGCCATGACGATCCACAACATCCAGCCTGGTCCTCAGGTAATGACGAGCAATCCCGAGCTGTTCTGGGGCCTGATCGCCTCGATGTGGCTGGGCAATGCCATGCTGATCATCTTGAACCTGCCGCTGATCGGCATTTGGATCAAGCTGCTCACGGTGCCCTACCGCTGGCTGTTCCCGTCCATCGTGCTGTTCTGCGCGGTGGGTGTGTATTCGACCAACAACAACACCTGGGACATCTGGATGGTGGGTGCGTTTGGGCTGGTGGGCTACATCTTCCACAAGCTGGGCACCGAACCCGCACCTCTGCTGCTGGGCTTCATCCTCGGCCCGATGATGGAAGAGAACCTGCGCCGCGCGTTGCTGCTGTCGCGTGGCGACTGGAGCGTGTTCGTCACGCGTCCGCTGTCGGCAGGCCTGCTGGCTGCTGCGGCACTGCTGCTCATCATCGTGCTGCTGCCTTCGGTGAAGAGCAAGCGCGAGGAAGCCTTCGTCGAAGACTGACGGCACGGCCTTTTCCATCCGACTCCAGAACAACGGCACCTTCGGGTGCCGTTGTTTTTTGGCGATCTGCAGCCGCAGCACGCCCTCAGCGCCAGTACACAATGGCGGGCAAGAGGCCCGCATGTCCACTCCATTCCATCTGCCACAGCATCCCCACCGGGCGATGCTGCACAACGAAATCCACGCCCGTCCGCCCGAGGCCATGACGGCCCCGCTGGCCATTGCACACATCGTGATGCTGGCCGATGCCGCAGGGCGTGAAGCGAGCCGGGCCCATGTGGCGGCTCTGTTGCGCGACCACCACCTGGCTTGCCCGATGCGGACACCACGCACCTGCGCATGGACCTGGGGGCTTACCGCATGCGCTGGGAGCTGCACACCGAATTTGTGTCCTGGACCTTCATGGTGCCCATGGCGGCCGACGCCTTTGGCGAGCGGGAGCCGGCCAGCGCCGCAGACGCGGTGCCCCGCGGGTGGCTGGCGGCTTTGCCCGGGCATTGTCTGTGCAGCCTGAACCTGTGGGTACTGCCCACCCACACCTTTGGTTCGGGGTCGCTGGTCAAGCATGTGCTGCATGAGGACACGCTGGTGGCCTCCACGGTGGCCGACGGGCATGGCGAGGTCTACACCGATTTTGCGATCCACGCCGATGGGTTCTCGCGCATGGTGCTGCTCGCGGGCGGCATGACGCAGCGCCGCCTGGGCCGCCTGGTGCAGCGCCTGCTCGAAATCGAGACCTACCGCATGGCTGCCTTGCTGGGCCTGCCCGCTGCGCGCGAGGCCGCCAGTGTGCTGGCTTTTGCCGAACGCGAACTGGCCGAACTGGCCGACGCCATCCGCACCGCCAACCGTGACGCAGAGCCTGCGCTGCTGGACCGCCTGACCCGTCTGGCCGGGCAGGTGGAGAGCCAGTATGCGGCCACCCACTCGCGTTTTTCGGCCAGCAGCGCGTACTTCGAACTGCTGGACAAGCGCATTCAGGACATTGCCGAATCGCGCCTGGCCGGGATGCAGACGATTCGGGAATTCATGGACCGGCGCCTCACGCCTGCACGCAGCACCTGCGAATGGGCGGCGCGGCGCCAGGATGCGCTGTCGCAACGTGTCTCGCGCATGAGCAACCTGCTGCGCACCCGCGTGGAGATCGAGCAGCAGCAAAGCAGCCAGGCGCTGCTGACCACCATGAACCACCGGCAGGATTTGCAGCTGCAGATGCAGTCCACGGTGGAGGGCCTGTCGGTGGCGGCCATCACGTACTACATCGTGGGCCTGGTGAGCTACCTGGCCAAGGGGGCGCAGAAGCTTGGTTGGCCCCTGTCGCCGGAAACCACGGCGGCCATCGCCATTCCGGTGGTGGCGGGCGGCGTGTGGTGGTCGCTGAGGCGGCTGCACCACCGGGTGTTCCGCAAGCACGGCTAGCAGGGATCCACAAGAAGACAGCTCAGCGCACCGCGGCGTGCTGAGTGCTGAGCAGGGATGCTGGGGGTGGGGCCAAGCCCGACGGGCAGGCAGGCCTTTGTCGCACGCCCGGTGTGCGGACATGGCACGCGACCCATAATGGCTCGATGCACTTCAGCTACACCCACCCCTATGCCAGCACTCGCCTGCCGGTGTTTGCGCGCAATGTGGTTTCCACCTCGCATCCGTTGGCCGCCCAGGCGGGCCTGCGCATGCTGCAGCAGGGCGGCAATGCCGTTGATGCTGCTGTGGCGGCGGCAGCGGCCATGACGATCTGCGAGCCCGTGAGCAATGGACTGGGCAGCGACGCGTTCTGCATCCTGTGGGACGGACAGGCCCTGCACGGGCTCAATGCCTCGGGCCGCGCCCCTGCGGCCTGGACACCCGGGTACTTTCACAGCCGCTACGGCAAGAGCCCGGCGAGCCCTCCCAAACGCGGGATCGATTCCGTCACTGTGCCGGGTGCCGTCAGCGCGTGGGTCACCCTGTCTGAGCGTTTCGGCAAGCTGCCCTTTGCCGCGCTGATGGAGCCCGCCGCCGAGATTGCCGAGCGTGGCTACCTGGTGCCGGTGGTGGTGTAGCAAAAATGGGCCGCTGCAGTGCCTGAGCTGCAGTCGCGGCCGGGGTTTGCGCAAAGCTTCATGCCCTGGGGCCGCGCGCCGCAGGTGGGGGAGCTGTTCCAGTTTGCCGCCGCAGCCCGTGCGCTGCGCGCCATCGGGGCCACACAGGGCCAGGCGTTCTACACGGGCGAAATTGCCCAGGCGCTGGTCGCCTTCTCGCAGGCCCAGGGCGGCAGCCTGACGCTGGCGGATCTGGCAGCACACCGCCCTGAATGGGTTACGCCCATTGCCCGCAACTACCGAGGCTATACCCTGCACGAGATCCCGCCCAACGGGCAGGGCATCGCAGCGCTGATTGCGCTGGGCATCCTGGACCGATTCGATCTGGCGAGCCATCCCGTGGATGGCGCAGCGTCCCAGCATCTGCAGATCGAGGCCATGAAGCTCGCATTTGCCGATGTGTACCGCCATGTGGCCGAGCCATCGTCCATGGAGGTGACCCCCGCGCAAATGCTCGATGACGCGTACCTGGCCTCCCGTGCCAAACTCATCGACATGAACAAGGCGCAGGATTTCGGGGCTGGCAATCCGGTCAAGGGTGGCACGATCTACCTCACTGCGGCCGACGAAAACGGCATGATGGTGAGCTTCATCCAGAGCAACTACATGGGCTTCGGCTCGGGTTGTGTGGAGCCCACCTTTGGCATCAGCCTGCAGAACCGGGGCCAGGCGTTCAGCACCGACCCGGCGGGCCCCAACCCAGCCAACCTGGTGGCGCCCGGCAAGCGACCGTTTCACACAATCATCCCCGCCTTCCTCACGCAAAACGGCCAGCCTGTGATGAGCTACGGAGTGATGGGCGCCAACATGCAGCCACAGGGCCACATGCAAACCCTGGTGCGCATGCTGGACTACGGCCAGAACCCGCAGGTGGCTTGCGACGCACCACGCTGGCGCTTCAATGAAGGGCTGTCGATCAACGTCGAGGCCGCCATGCCCGCCGCGACGGTGCAGGGCCTGCTGGGCCTGGGGCACCGCATGGAGGTGATCCAGGATTCCTACCAGGACTTTGGCGCCGGCCAGTTCATCTGGCGCATGGGCGACCCCAAGGTGCAGGGCTATGTGGCCGCCAGCGATCCGCGTCGCGACGGCCAGGTGGCGGGGTATTGATGGAACACCCCCTGAGTCGCTTCGCGCCTTCCCCCTCTCTCTACGCGCTGCGCGCTACGGGAGGGGGACGCGGCCAGCGGCCTGGCAAAGCCAGTTCCGCGGCCACCTCGCGTCAGGACGTGCCAGTTTCATGGGCTGTGCTGTCGCGCAGCGCAATGAATAACTGAATATAGAAAAAAGTGGCTCCATCGCAATCTGAACAAGCGCAAGCAGCTACAAAAAACGTAGCAACTGGTCTCGCCCTGGCCCTGCTGGGCTCCATCGCCTTCAGCGGCAAGGCCATCATCGTCAAGCTGGCGTACCGCCATGGTGTTGATGCGGTCACGCTCATCATGTACCGCATGCTGTTTGCGCTGCCCATCTTTGCCGTGATGGCTTGGTGGGCCAGCCGGGGCAAGCCCCCCCTGACCCGCAAGGACTGGCTGGGCGTGCTGGGCCTGGGGCTCACGGGCTACTACCTGGCGAGCTTTCTGGACTTTGCAGGGCTGGCCTACATCAGTGCCAGCCTGGAGCGCCTGATCCTGTATCTCAACCCCACGCTGGTGGTAATGCTGGGCTGGGTGCTGTATCGGCGCGGCATCCACTGGGGGCAGGCGGTGGGCATGCTGATCAGCTACTGCGGCGTGGTGCTGGTGTTCGGCCACGAGGCCAACCTGCAGGGCACCAATGCTGCATGGGGCACCCTGCTGGTGTTCCTGAGTGCGGTGAGCTATGCCATCTATCTTGTCTACAGCGGCGAGATGGTGCGGCGCCTGGGTTCGCTGCGGCTGGTGGGGCTGGCCACCACCGTGGCGTGCCTGCTATGCCTGCTGCAGTTTGTGGTGCTGCGGCCCTTCAGTGCTGCCGTGGTGGCACCCGAGGTGATCTGGCTGTCCGTGCTCAACGCCACGCTCTGCACGGCTGCGCCCGTGCTCATGGTGATGATGGCCATTGAGCGCGTGGGCGCTGGAATGACCGCGCAGACCGGCATGGTGGGGCCGCTGTCCACCATCCTCATGGGGGTGTGGATTCTGGGTGAGCCGTTCACGGTGTGGGTGGCTGCGGGCACGGCACTGGTGATCACGGGTATTTTTGTGTTCACGCAATTGGCGCGCCGCCAAGCGCCCTGACCTGGCAGCGGAGAGCGGGTGCGCGCTCTCCTTGGGGGTGACTTATCCCGCCTTCTTTGCCGCTGCAGGCCGGGCAGAGGGTGCTGGTGCATTGGCAGGCGCACTGCCGCCCAGGCGCTGTGCAATCGATGCGCGCGACCCGCCCAGCCCATCGAGCTGGCGGCCCATGGACTGCTCCAGGTAATCCAGACGGGCCTGTGCGGCGGGGTGGGTGGACATCGTCAGCGTGAACATGGGGTTGTCCGGCGTGACGGTGCGCAGCTGCTGCAGCACCGAGACCAGACCGTAGGGGTCAAAACCCGCCTTGGCCGCCAGCGACACCCCGGTGCGGTCCGCCTCGAATTCGTCGGACTGGCTCAGCCCCTTGGTGTAGACGGTGCGGAACAGCGACAGCAGCTGGTCCTTGACGAGCTGCCCGGCGATGTTGCTGGTGCGGATCTGCGAGGCCAGCAGTTGCGTGCCGACCCCCGCCATGGCGCTTTGCCGGATGGCCTGGAGGTGGTGTTTGGAGGTCACGTGCGTGATCTCGTGCGCCAGGATGCCCGCCAGCTCGGACTCGTCGGCGCAGCGGTCAATGAGCCCCTTGGTCACGAACACATAGCCGCCCGGCGCGGCAAAGGCGTTGTAGCCTGCGTCGTCCAGCACCACAAAGGTCCACGGCAGGCCAGGGCGCGACGACTGCAGGCTCACCCACCGGCCCAGGCGGTTCACATAGCGCTGCAGTGCCATGTCCGGGTGGGCGGGCTTGGCGCCCAGCAGCAGGGCGGCCAGCTGGCGGCCGATCTCGATTTCCTTGGCCTCGTCGATGTTCTCCATCGACTGCGTGAGCAGGCTGATCAGATCGTCACCCTGCGCCGCCGGAGCGGCTTTGCCCCCCGTGATGGCCGAGCCCAGCCCGCCCCCCAGGGAGTTGAGGATGTTCATCACGTTCTGGCTGTGGGCGGCCAGGGGCGCTGCGGCGAGCAGCGCGCACAAGGCTGCCGTCTGCGCGCGGCGTTTCCAGGTGGAATTCCGGTTCATGGCCATTTCCTCAGTTAGGGCTGTAGTTGGGGTCGGAGGGGTTGCTGGACCCGCTGCCGGAGCCCCGACTGGATGTGGGCAGTGCGGGCTGCGCCAGGGCGGGCACATCCCGGGATTGCAGGGACGCCGAGCTGGCGAACTGGCGCGCCTGGTCGGCATTCACCCGCAGGCTTTCTGCCCGGCCGACGGCGGCAGGATTGGGCTGCGCATTGGCGATGTCTTCAGCATCCAGGCCACGAATGCCCACCGTGGACGTGGCCGTGGTGGTGGAGCCGCTGTTGCCGCCAAACAGCCCGCCCAGGCCTCGCAGGCCGCTGGTGGCGGCGTTGTTGGTGGGCGTGGCCGACCCCGACTGCGGTCCCAGGTCGAACATGTGCACCCAGCCGGTGGCGCCTTGCTGTGTGCTCACCTTGGTCCAGGGGCCCTTGCGCTCGTTGCTGCGCGTGACCACAGTGTTGGCCTCCAGCGGGGCCACGCTCGCACCGCTGTCGGCGGGGGTGTCGCGCAACTGGGTGGCACGCTTGACCACGGCCGCCTCCTGCGCATGCGCGCTACCTGCCAGGGGTGCCAATGCGGCCCATGCCAGCCAGGTGGCGAGGGCTCCGCGGTGCAGCCAATTCATGTTGCAGCTCTCCACTTATGATGATCTGTGAATGCTGCGGCTTGCAGCAGAACCGGAGATTGTTATGGATTTGGGTATCGCAGGCAAATGGGCGCTGGTGTGTGGCGCGAGCAAGGGTTTGGGCTATGGCTGTGCGCTGGCCCTGGTGCGTGAGGGCGTCAAGGTGGTCATCAACGCCCGCAATGCCCAGGCGCTGGAGCAGGCTGCTACACAATTGGTAGCTGAAGGTGCAATGCAGGAAAGCGCTGGCGGCCAAAAAAGCTTCAAACCGACGGTGCTGGCGGTAGCTGCTGACATCACCACCGCCGAGGGCCGTGCTGCCGTGTTCTCCGTGACAGGTGGCCCGGGCCGTGACTTTGACATCGTGGTGACAAATGCCGGCGGCCCGCCCACGGGCGACTTCCGCGACTGGGACCGCGATGCATGGATCAAGGCCGTGGACGCCAACATGCTCACCCCCATCGAACTGATCAAGGCCACAGTGGACGGCATGGCTGCGCGAGGCTTTGGCCGCATCGTCAACATCACCTCCAGCGCGGTGAAGGCGCCCATTGACATCCTGGGTCTGTCCAACGGCGCGCGCAGCGGGCTCACGGGCTTTGTGGCGGGGGTCTCGCGCAGCAAGATCGCTGCACGGGGCGTCACCATCAACAACCTCTTGCCCGGCAAGTTCGACACCGACCGACTGGCCGCCACCGTGACCGCTGCTGCCGGTAAGGCTGGCAAGAGCGTGGACGATGTTCGCGCGCAACAGCAGGCCCAGATTCCGGCAGGGCGGTATGGCACGGCGCAGGAGTTCGGTGCCATCTGCGCTTTCCTGTGCAGCCAGCAGGCGGGTTATATGACCGGGCAGAACGTGCTGGCGGACGGCGGCGCTTATCCTGGGACCTTCTGACCCGGGCTGAGACGGAAGGTCACCGCGTCGTCTGTGGTCACTGGCGGGCGAAGGAGATTCCCTGGCGGCAGGGCGTGGCGTTTTGCAGACAGCTTTGCCCGCCGAGGGGGAAAACTTGGTGAAGAATGGTGCCCCAGCATTCCAACCCGAAAGTACCGGAACATGACACCGCGCATCCCTCCCCAGGGCGGCCTTCCAGACCTCTATGCGATCCATGGATGCCGCTGGGGCGCTGGCATGGCCCTGGGCATGAAGGGTGCGCGGCGGTGGCCGTCCACTGCCCCCCGGTTGACGAGCCAGAAGTTGCCATGCAGCCCAAACCCGCTGTGACTTCCCGCCTTCTGCACCGCATCGCTGCACTGTGCGTGGCATGGGCCGCGCTGGGTTGTTCGCCACAGGCTGTGGGCCAGCCTGCGGCCACCCCGGCAGCGGCCACTGCGCCCTACAAGCTGCGCATCGTGGGGGGGCTGGCAGGTATCAACCAGTACACCCGGCAGGAAGAGCCCTTCTGGAGCAAGGAACTGCTCCGCTTGAGCGGTGGCCGGTTTGACGCTGAAATCGTGCCCTTTGACCGAGCGGGCGTGCCTGGCGCCGAAATGCTGCGCCTGCTGCAGCTGGGTGTGGTGCCTTTTGGCACCACGCTCATGAGCTCGTTCACGGCCCAGTACCCCGAGTACACCGCACCCGATCTGGCGGGGCTGAACCCCGACATTGCCACGCTCAAGACCACGCTGGCGGCGTTTCGCCCTTACCTGGAGAAGAGTCTGCGTGACCAGCACGGCGTGGAGGCGCTGGCGATGTATGTGTATCCGGCCCAGGTGGTGTTTTGCAAGAAGCCCCTGCGCGGGCTGGCCGATCTGGCCGGGCGCCGCACGCGCGTGTCGTCATCCACCCAGGCGGATTTTGTCGGGGCGCTCGGCGGCATCCCCGTGCTGACTGGCTTCGCGCAGATCGTGCCCAGCCTCACGGCGGGCAATACCGAGTGCGCCATCACCGGCACCATGTCGGGCAACACGCTGGGGCTGCATACCATGACCTCCCATGTGCATGCGCTGCCCGTGACCTGGGGACTGGCGGTGTTCAGCGCCAACAAGGCCGCCTGGGAGGCGCTGCCACCCGATCTGCGGGCCCTGCTGCGGCGCGAGCTGCCCCGGCTGGAGGCCGCCATCTGGGAGGAGTCCGAGCGCGAAACCTCCGACGGCATGGCCTGCAACCGTGGCATCCCCGCCTGTGTGGGGGGACGCAAGGGCAGCATGGTGGTGGTGCCGGTGTCTGCGCAGGACGAACGCAGCCGCCAGGAGATCCTTGCCTCCACCGTGCTGCCGCGCTGGGTGCAGCGCTGCGGGCCGCGTTGCGCCCAGGTGTGGAACCAGACGATCGGTCCCGTCCGTGGCCTGGCTGCGGCCCCGGCGAAATGAGGGATACCACGACCCCACTGCGCATCAGGGCCTTTGTATGGGCCGGGGCGGCGGTGTTCATTGCGGCGGTGGTGATGGTGTCTGCCGCGCTGGTATGGAACGCCCGCAAGGTGGCGCTGGACGATTACGAAGCCCAGGCCACCCGTTTTGTGGCGGGTGCCGAAGCGGCGCTCAATCGTTCCCTGCTGGCGGTGGACGTGCTGCTGGCCAGCATGGACGAACTGCTGGGCCTGTCGGGTTCGATGAGCGAATGGGTGGACCCTGATCTTGCAAGCCAGCGCCTGCGCAGCTCCGCCCGGCAGAACCTGATGGTGCGCTATGTGGCGCTGCTGGACGCAAACGGCAAGACCATCGCCTCTTCCGATGCGGCTGGCAGCGCGCTGCCGCTGCAGCTGCCTCCTGGTTTTCTGGCGTCTGTGCTGGAACAGCCCGTTTCCACCCTGATGATCAGCCCGCCGGTGGTGAGCTTTGCCACCGCCGAGCGCGTGCTGTATTTTGCGCGCCACCTGCGCATGGCCGACAGTTCCCTTGTGGTGGCCATTGCCGAATTGCCGGTGGGGGCGCTCAGCTCGGTGCTGGTCCAGGGTGTGGACATCACAGGCCTGCAAGTGACGCTGGAGCGTGCCGGAGGGCTGCTGCTGCTGAGTGCGCCCAACCGCGAAGAGGCGATCACGCCCGTGCTGTCCCCGCCACTGCAGGAGGTGGCCGCCCTGGGGCAGGCGTGGAAGGCACCCGCCCGCTTGAGTGGCGAGCCAGCGCTGGTGGTCTACCGGCCCATCCTGTACCAGGACCTGCGCATCTCGGCGAGCATTCCGCTGCGCGATGCGCTGGCAGGCTGGCGCGACCAGCGCAACGCCATTGCACTGACGGGGCTGTTGTTTGTGGCCATGATCGTGGCAGCGGGCAACCTGGCGCTGCGCTACCTGGACCGCATGTCCCAGGCGCGGCTTGCCATTGCGCAGTCCAAGGCCACCCTCGACCAGGCACTGGAGTCGATGGTGAGTGGTTTTGTTCTGCTCGACGGCGAGCAGCGCGTGGTGCAATGGAACAGCCGGTTTGAGGAAATTTTCCCCTGGCTGCGCGCCGTGATGGCGCCCATGGTGCCGTTTCGGCGCGTGATGGAAGAGACCGCCCGGCACCATCTGCCGCGCGCCAGCGAGGAAGAACGCATGCGCTGGGTGGAGCTGCGGCTGCTCAAGCAGAACCAGCACCATGAGCCCCATGAGCAGGTGCTGCCCAATGGCCGCACGATCCAGATCACCGAACGGCCCACGCCCGAAGGCGGGCTGGTCATCACCTACCACGACGTGACGGCCCTGCGCCGCGCCAGCGCTGAGATTGAGAGCCTGGCCTTCTACGACCCTCTGACCAATCTGCCCAACCGCCGGCTGCTGATGGACCGCATGCAGCAGGTGATTGCGGCCAGTGTGCGCAGCGGGCAGTACGGGGCCTTGCTGTTCCTGGATCTGGACCACTTCAAGACGCTGAACGACACCATGGGCCATGAGGTGGGCGACATGCTGCTGCGCCAGGTGGCAGAGCGCCTGAAGACCTGCGTGCGCCGCGAGGACACCGTGGCGCGCCTGGGGGGAGACGAGTTCGTGGTCATGCTGCACGAGCTGTCGCTGCACAGCGAAGAGGCGGCTGCCTATGCGCGTCGCGTGGGCGAAAAGATCCTGCGCACGCTCAACATGCCGTACTCGCTGGCCGGGCTCAGCCACCACAGCACGCCCAGCATCGGGGCCACGCTCATGGGCGGGGCGCTGCAGCCCTCGGTCGATCTGCTCAAACAGGCCGACATCGCCATGTACCAGGTCAAGTCGCAGGGCCGCAATGCACTGTGTTTTTTCGATCCGCAGATGCAGATTGCCATCAGCGTGCGCGCGCAGCTGGAGGGGGATCTGCAGGCCGCGCTGGCCGCGCGGCAGTTCGCGCTGCACTACCAGCCCCAGTTCCATCTGGACGGGCGCATCGTGGGCGCCGAGGCGCTGATCCGCTGGATCCATCCCGAGCGCGGCCTTATTGCGCCGAGCGCCTTCATTGGCGTGGCAGAAGAAAGCGAACTCATCGTGCCCATGGGCCACTGGGTGCTGCGCACCGCGTGCGAGCAGCTGGCGGCGTGGGAGAACGATGCCCGCTACCGGCATGTGCCGCTGTCGGTCAACGTGAGCGCCCGGCAGTTCCGCCAGCGCGACTTCGTGGCCCGCGTGGTCGAGGTGCTGCGCGAGACCGGCGCGCGGCCCCACCTGCTCAAGCTGGAGCTGACCGAGTCGCTGGTGCTGGACAACGTGGACGACACCATTGCCAAGATGGGCCTGCTCAAGACCAAGGGTGTGCGCTTTTCGGTGGACGACTTCGGCACGGGCTACTCGTCGCTGGCCTACCTCACGCGGCTGCCGCTGGACCAGCTCAAGATCGACCAGTCCTTTGTGCGCAACCTGGGTGTGCGGCACACCGACGACGTGATCGTGCAGACCATCATCGGCATGGCGCGCAACCTGGAGCTGGATGTGATTGCCGAAGGTGTGGAAACCGCACAGCAGAAAGCCCTGCTGGCAGACTATGGCTGCCAGCTCTTTCAGGGCTATTTGCTGGGCATGCCCGGGCCGGTATCGGAGCTCGAAGTCTTGTTGCAGCAGGCCGCAACACAAGCCTCGGCCGAAGGCGCAGCAGGCTGATCCCGCCTGCCGCTATCGCCGCGATGACACCACGATCCCGCCCACGATCAGTGCGAATGCCACACCGTGGAAAAGCTGTGGGGTTTCCCCTAAAAAGGCGGCCGACAGGATACCCGCAAACAGCGGGGTGAGGTTCACGAAGAAGCCCGCCACCGCAGGCCCGGCGCGCTCCACCCCCACGCCCCAGCAGCGATAGGCCAGCACGGCGGGGCCCACGGCGATGAAAGCCAGCGCTGCGATCAGCGGCCAGCCCCATGCGATGTGGGTGTGGCCCATCGCCCATTCCACGCCCGCGAAGCTGCCCGACCATGCCAGGCCAAACACCATCTGCGCCATCAAAAAAGCGGCCCAGTCGCCCCGGATGCGGGCGGGCTCGCTGGTGCGCGACAGCAGCCAGCTGTAGAACGCCCACGAGATGGTGGCCAGCAGCATGAAGACATCGCCTGGCACGAGGCGAAAAGCCAGCAGCTGCGACCACTCGCCCCGGCTGAGCACCAGCAGCACGCCACACATCGACAGCAACGCGCCCAGCAGTTGCCGCCGCGTGACCGTCGCGCCAAAGAACAGCGCCCCCACGGCCAGCATCCACACCGGCATGCTGGAGCCCACCAGCGTCACGTTGATGGGCGTGGAAGTCTGCAGCGCCATGTACTGCAGCGCGTTGTACAGGCCAATGCCGAGCAGCCCCAGCAGTGCATAGCGGCGCCAGTGGGGCCACAGCGGGCTGTCCTTGCGCAGCACGTTGTACGCGAGCGGCAGCAGGATGAAGAAAGCCAGCACCCAGCGGATGAAATTGAGCGTGATGGGCGGGATCAGGTCGTGCACCAGCCGGCCTGTGACGGCGTTGCCAGCCCACAGCAGCGGCGGTATCACCAGCAGCGCCGCCGTACCGGGCGTGAGTCTTTGAGTCATGGGCTGCACTGTAACGGTGCAGGGCAGGACAAGGCTTTCAGATTCATGGCAGGATGGCCACCGTTTGTCTCGCCCGTTACAGGCCCCATCCATGCCCGTTGGGGACCCGTTCAACACCCGTTATCCAGGAGCGTTTTGCCATGAGCCTTGCCGTCCAGATCCGCCAGCACGGTGGTCCCGAAGAACTTCACATCGTTGACGTCACCGTGGGCGAGCCCGGCCCCGGCGAGATCCGCATCCGCCACCACGCCATCGGCCTGAACTTCATCGACGTGTACCACCGCACGGGGTTGTACCCCCTGAACATGCCCGCCACCATCGGCATGGAAGGCGCGGGCGTGGTCGAAGCCGTGGGCGAGGGCGTTGCGCACCTGAAGGTGGGCGACCGCGCTGCCTACGCCAGCCAGCCCCCCGGCGCTTATTGCGAAGTGCGGGTGATGCCCGCCAAGTGTGTGTGCAAGCTGCCCGATGCCATCAGCTTTGAGACGGGCGCGGCCATGATGCTCAAGGGCCTGACGGCGCAGTACCTGCTCAAGAAGACGCTGCCCGTGGAAGGCCTGCAGCCCGGCGACCATGTGCTGTTCCACGCCGCTGCGGGTGGGGTAGGCCTGATCGCCAGCCAGTGGGCCAAGGCGCTGGGACTGCAGCTCATCGGCACGGCAGGCACCGATGCCAAGTGCCAGCTGGCCCTGGCTAACGGCGCGGCGCACGCCATCAACTATCAAAAAGAAGATTTCGCAGCCCGGGTCAAAGAGATCACCGGCGGCAAGGGCGTGAAGGTGGTGTACGACTCGGTGGGCAAGGACACCTGGGACAAGTCACTCGACTGCCTGCGTCCCTTTGGCCTGATGGCCAGCTTCGGCAACGCCTCGGGCCCCGTGGCACCGTTTGCACCGGGTTCGCTGGGCGCCAAGGGCTCGCTCTACGTCACGCGCCAGACGCTGTTCACCCACATCGCCACGCGCGACAGCACGCAGGCCATGGCCGACGACCTGTTTGCCGTGGTGGCCAGTGGGCAGGTGAAGATCCACATCGACCAGCGCTACCCGCTGGCCGACGTGCAGCAGGCGCACCGCGACCTGGAAGCACGCAAGACCACGGGCTGCACCATCCTCACGCTGTGACAGCCTCCTACCCCGGCGCATCGTTCGACCAGTGGCTGGTGGGCGCGCGGCAACTGGCGCACCAGCCCGCCCGCCAGCCACGCCAACCCCTGCGGGTGGCGGGGCAGGTGGTAGGGTCGGTGGCGGAAGGATTTCTAAGCAAAATAAGCCTCCAGCGCTTATTGGATAAGCGCTACCAGCTATCAATGGGTGAGCATGGCGGCGCCCCTGCATGGAGTCTGCACCTGCCGCCCCAAGCGGCCTCTGATGCCAACGTCAACGCCACCACCGATGCCCTGAACACCCTGGCCGAAGCGCTGCGCGACGCCAACCTGTGTGGCCCGTGGCGCAACGAGCAACTGGCGGTGACCAACCCCAGCGGCGAAGTCGTGGGCACCGTGGAGCGGGGTGCCGTGCGTGTGCTGGGCATCACCACCTGCGCCGTGCACCTGGTGGGCCTGGCGCCCGATGGGCGCATGTGGGTGCAAAAGCGTTCGCTGAACAAACCCAACGACCCAGGCCTGTGGGACACGTTGATGGGCGGCATGATCTCGGCCGCCGACTCGTTGCCCCAAGCTCTGGTGCGCGAGACCTGGGAAGAAGCCGGGCTGCATGTGCACACCCTTGCCGGCGTGGCGCACGGTGGCCATGTGCTGTTCAGCCGCCCCAGCAGCGAGGGGGGCGGCGCGGGGTACATGGTCGAGCGCATCGACTGGTTCCGCGCCGTGGTGCCAGAGGGCATGGCGCCCGACAACCAGGACGGCGAGGTGGACGAGTTTGCACTGCTGCCCTTGGAAGAGGTGCGCGCGCAGGTTGCCCAGGGCCGGTTCACGCTGGAAGCCGGGCTGGTGATTGCGGGTTTCCTGGGGCTGTAAGCGGCGCTTTGGCCCCTGGCAGGCAGCCCAGACCCAACAGCGTGGCCTGCACCGCCGCGTCCAGCGGCGTGTGGGGCTCTTCGCCCAGCACGGCGCGCAGCGGGTCGTTGGCCATGCGCACCGGTTGCCTCCACAGGTAGCGCATCTCCCGCAGTTCGCGCAGCGTGGCCACAAACGGCGAGGCGAGTGTGACCAGCCACCACGGAAAGGCCCGCACGTGCGGGGCCGCACCACCATGTGCCACCACGGTGCGGCCAATCGCGGCGGCCATCTGCGTGCCGTCGGCGTCCCAGTGCCCGGACATGTGAAAGCGTGCAAACGCGGGCAGTGTGGCGCGGCGCTCCAGCAACTGCACCATGGTGCGCGCCACGTCGGGCAGGTATGACCATTGGTGGCCCACGCCGGGTGCGCCGGGCAGGTTCACCGCCTTCACGGGTTGGCCGGGCTTGACGAGGCCTTGCGAGAACCAGCTGTTGCCCACCTGGGGGCCAAAGTAGTCCCCCGCCCGCACGATGAGCACGCGGCAGGTGCCCGCGCGCAGCGGGTGGGGCTCGGTCGCCTGCTGCAGGCGCCGCTCCAGCTCCACGCGCACAGTGCCCTTGCGGGTGTGGGGGCGCTGCGGTGAGTCCTCGCGCAGCACCGGGAAGGCGTCGGGCCCGTAGTTGTAGATCGTGCCGGGCAGCACCACGGTGGCACCCACTGCGGTGGCCGCCGCAATGGTGTTGTCGATCATCGGCAGCACCAGCTCGCTCCAGCGCCGGTAGCCGGGCGGGTTGACCGCGTGCACGATCACGTCGCAGCCTGCGGCAGCGGCCACCACGTCCTCGCGCCGCATCGCGTCGCCGCGAATCCAGGCCATGCCGTCGCGTTGCTCCCCGGCCTGCGCCACGCCCCGGTGCAGTGCGCGCACCTGCCATCCCCGGTCGCGCAGCTGCCGCGCCACTTCGCCACCGATGCCCCCGGTCGCACCGAGAACCAGAACCGTGTTGCCTGTGTTTGCCATGTTTTGCTCCAAAAAAAGTGGTGATGGATGCAGTGTGGTCGTGGGTGTTGTGAAATGGAATTACCGAAAATCAGCGCATAGCTATACATTTATGTATGACACAACCTGCACACAAAGACATTGGCTGGGAGCTGTACCGCTCGTACCTGGGCGTGGTGCAAGAGGGATCGCTCTCGGGCGCAGCCCGCGCGCTGGGGGTGACACAACCCACGGTGGGGCGCCACATTGCGGCGCTGGAGCAGGCGCTGGGACTGGTGCTGTTCACCCGCTCGCAGCAGGGCCTGCTGCCGACCGAGGCGGCGCTGGCGCTGCGCCCCTACGCGCAAGCCATGGGCCACACCGCCGCTGCCCTGGTGCGCGCAGCCGACAGCCATGGCGGCGGCGTGCGGGGCACGGTGCGGGTGACGGCCAGCGAGGTGATCGGCGTGGAGGTGCTGCCGCCCATCCTGGCGCAACTGCAGGCCGAGCACCCGGCGCTGACGGTGGAACTGGTGCTCAGCAACCGCGTGCAGGACCTGCTGCAGCACGAGGCCGACATCGCCATCCGCATGACCGAGCCCCGCCAGGACGCGCTGATCGCCCGCCGCGTCGGCAGCATTCCCTTGGGACTGCACGCCCACCCCAGCTACCTGCAGGCGCACGGCGTGCCTGAGACGCTGGCCGACCTCGCGCACCACCGCCTGATTGGTTTTGACGCAGAAACGCCCTTTTTGCGCGCCGCGCAAAAGGCGGTGCCCGCGTGGCGGCGCGACCAGTTTGCAGTGCGCAGCGACAGCGATGTGGCGCAACTGGCTTTCATGCGCGCCGGGGGCGGCATTGGCGTTTGCCAGGTGGCACTGGCGCGCCGTAGCACCCCGGCGCTGGTGCATGTGTTGCCACAGCAGTTTGTGTACGGGCTGGAAACCTGGGTGGTGATGCACGAAGACCTGCGCGCCAGCCCGCGCTGCAAGGTCACGCTGGATGCGTTGTGGACGGGGCTGCAGCGCTACGTGGCGGACGTGGAGTGACGGCGAGACAACGCCGCACAGCGGCAGTGGTGAGGTGTTGCTATAAAAATAATAGCTTTTAGCGCTTATGGATAAAGCGCTAGAGACCAGAAAAGTCTTGAATTTCTGCTGAAGGCGCTGCTCAAGCCTGGTCCGCCATCGCCCGCAGCCGGCTGGGCGCCAGTGCTCCGGCCGATTCCAGAATCGGGTAGGCCACCGAGCACAGCAGCGAGTTGATGCGCTTGAGTTCGCTGATCAGGTCGATGTGCAGCGAACTGGTCTCGATGCTTTGCACCGTGTTGTCCGACAGGCGCGCCAGGTGGGTGGCGGAATACGCGTGTTCCAGGTCGCGAAAGCGGGCTTTTTCTTCGAGCAGCTTTTGCGCATCGCGCACGCTGCCGTTGAGGAACACGCTCATCGCCAGGCGCAGGTTGTCGATCAGGCGGGCGTGCAGTTCGTTGATTTCTTCCATGCCGGCCTCGGAGAACTGGCGACCCTTCTTGATCTTCTTGTCCTCGATGTCGATCAGCACGCGCTCGATGATGTCGCCGATCTGCTCCATGTTGATCGTGAAGCTGATGATGTCGGCCCAGCGGCGGCCCTCGCGTTCATCCAGGGCCTCGCGCGAGATCTTGGTCATGTAGTACTTGATGGCCGAGTACAGGCCGTCCACCTCGTCGTCCAGTTTGCGCAGGTCCTGCGCCAGCTGCAGGTCGTCGGTGCGGATCACCTTGTGCAGGCCCAGCAGCATGGATTCGACCACGTCGGCCTGGTGCAGGGCCTCGCGCGCGGCGCACGAAATGGCCAGCGAGGGCGTGGCCAGGGCAGAGGGGTCCAGATGCTGGGGTCGGGTGCCCGCAGCCTGCGCCTTTTCCTTCGGCAGCAGGCGTTGCACCACGCGCGCCACTGTGCCCGTCAGGCCGATGCAGATGATGCCCACCACCACGTTGAATGCCAGGTGGAACAGCACCACCAGTGCTGCGATTTCGGGCACGTAGGGGCGCACATGCTGCAGCCACAGCCCGGTGAGCGGGGTCATGATGATGACGCCAATGATCTTGAAGAACAGGTTGCCCAGTGGCACCTGGCGCGTTTGCACGTTGGCCTTCATCGTGGTCAGCACCGCCAGTACGCCGCTGCCGAGGTTGGCACCCAGCACCAGGCCCAGCGCCACGTCGGGCGGGATGCCGCCGGAGCCTGCCAGCGCGGCGGTGAGCAGCACGGTGGCGAGGCTCGAATACGCCACGATGGCCAGGATGGCGCCGGTGAAGATCTCCAGCAGCAGGTCGCTGGTCAGCGCCCCGAGCAGCGTACGCACCGTGGGTGACTGGGTGAGCACCGTGGTCGATTCGGTGATGAGGCGCAGCGCCAGCAGCATCAGCCCCAGGCCGATCAGCACCCTGCCCACTCGACCCACGGCCGTGTCCTTGCGCGAGATGAACAGCACCACACCCGCGAAGATGAACAGGGGCGACAGCCAGGACAAATCCATCGAGAACACCACCGCCATCACGCTCGTGCCCACGTCGGCGCCCAGCATCACGGCCAGCGCGGCGGGCAAGCCCACCAGGCCCTGGCCCACGAAGGAGGACACGATGAGCGCCGTGGCCGTGCTCGACTGCACCACGGCGGTCACCCCGATGCCCGACAGCACGGCCGTGAACCGGTTGCTGACGCTGTGCGCGATCAACTGGCGCAAATTGGCGCCAAAGACACGCAGGATGCCGGTGCGCACCAGGTGGGTGCCCCAGATCAGCAGCGACACCGCTGCCAACAGATTCAAGAGATGCTTCATGAAAAACCGTTGTTTCTTCTTCTTGTGTCCACCCAAACGAGCATGCGCCATGCACTGCGCAGACGCAAGCGTTAAAGCTGGCGCCCGTGCAGGGAAGCGGTTTCATTCATTTCTGTGCCCGTAGGCGGCGGCAGGCGGGGAGGCATGAGCCTGGCTGCTCGGCTTCCGGGATGAAGAGCGCGCGGAAAATACTGCGGCACCCGGACCATTTGTCACAAAATTGACATATAAGCATACTCCTGATTGAGGAGTTGTGCAGCGATGACCCTGTCACGGCTGGGTGCTCGGCGTTGGAGGTCTTGTCGCCAGGGCCCGTTTTTTCAGTCGATCAGCTGCCCGCCGTCATGAAACGGGTAGGGCCCCGCGTATTGGCCGCTGGCCACGGTGTGGCTGACCAGCCGCCCCCCCGCAGGCAGGGCGTGCAGCGCAAAGCCGGGCGGCTCCAGCATCCAGGCCGAGGCGGCGTTGGGCGCCAGGTCCAGCCGCACCTGGTGCGCGGGCGATGGCACGGTGGCCGCGATGGTGCCGCCAAACCGCACCTGGATGGCCCGGTGCAGGTGCCCGCAGATCACACGCTCCACCTGTGGGTGGCGGGCCACGATGGCTTCGAGCGCATCGGCGCCTTCGCGCAGGCCGATGTCGTCCATGTGGCCAATCAGCGTGCGAAACGGTGGGTGGTGCATGGCGATCACCACCGGGCGGCTGGTGTGGCGTGCCAGCTCTTCCTCCAGCCATTGCAGGCGCTCTGTGCACAGGCTGCCCTCGCTGGCGCCGGGCACCACGGTATCGAGCGCGATGAGCTGCATGCCGCCCACCGGCACGCTGTACTGGATGAAGCCCTCGGACCCCAGGTAGTGGTGCTGCGGAAAGCTCGCGCGCATCTGCTCGCGGCTGTCGTGGTTGCCGGGCAGCAGGTACACCGGCATGTTCAGCGGCGTGAGCAGGGCGCGCAGGTGCTCGTATTCGGCGGCGCGGCCAAAGTCTGTCAGGTCGCCAGTGATGACGGCGGCATGGGGCGCCTGCGGCAGCCGGTTCACGCTGGCCACGGCCTCGGCCAGATAGGGCGCGGTATTGATGCGGCCATAGGCCAGGCGGCCGGGCTCGCGGATGTGGGGGTCAGACAGTTGGAGCAGCAGTGTGGTGGTCATGGCTAAAAGGCGTGCAGGCGGGGTAGGGCTGGCTGGGTCAGTCGCTGGTTTCGTGGCAGGGCATGAGGCGCTCGGGGGCGATGCGCACGCCCACGGTGTCGCCCGTGCGGGCGGGGTGGTCGCGCGGCACATCGGCCATCAGCGGGGGCTGGTCGGCCAGGGTCAGAACCAGTTGCACGCGGTCGCCCAGAAAGCTGCGGCGCGTGACTTCGGCCTGACCCCAGCCAGTTTGAAGGGCCGACACCTCGATGTCTTCAGGCCGCACGAGCAAGGCCGTGTGGGCCTGCACGGCGGCAGGGCAGGGCAGAGGCAGCCCACCCAGCATCAACACGGCCTGGGCGCTTGCGGCGGCGTCCCGCTGGAGCCGGTTCACGCGGCCCAGAAACTGCGCCACAAAGGGGTGGGTGGGCGCGCGGTACAGCGTCTCGCCATCGCCCACCTGCACGATCTGGCCCGCGTGCATCACCGCCAGGCGGTCTGCAATGGCCAGGGCTTCCTGCTGGTCGTGGGTGACGTGGATGGCGGTGATGTGCAGGCGCCGCAGCAGGTCGGCCAGCTCGTCGCGCAGAGACTCCTTCAGTTTGGCATCCAGCGCGGTCAAGGGCTCGTCCAGCAGCAGCACGCGGGGGCGCACCGCCACGGCGCGGGCCAGGGCCACACGCTGGCGTTGCCCGCCGGAGAGTTCAGCGGGGCGCTTGTGCTCCAACCCTTGCAGGCGCACCAGGTCCACCAGCTCGCCCACGGTGCGGCGGCGCTCGGCCTCGGGCACGTTGCGGATCTTGAGGCCGTAGCCGATGTTGGCTGCCACCGTCATTTGCGGGAACAAGGCGTAGTGCTGGAACACCATGCCGATGCCACGCTGCTCGATGGGCAGGCGCGTCACGTCGGTGCCGCCAAAGGCAATGCGGCTGCCTTCATCGGGCGCCTCCAGCCCGGCAATCAGGCGCAGCAGTGTGGTCTTGCCGCAGCCCGATGGCCCCAGCAAGGCGACGACCTCGCCGGGCTCCACAGTGAGGTCGGTCGGCCGCAGGCCCCGCGTGCCATCAGGGTAGGTTTTGGCGCATTGGTTTATCTCCACGCGCGTGCGTTCAAGTTCCATGGTGTTTTTCGATCAGGGTGCCGACGGCCTGCAGGCCCCACAGCACGGGCAGGATGACGATAAGAAAGACCAGCGTGTAAGCGGAGCCGATTTCGATGCGCATGGACGCATAGCTGTCGGCCAGACCTACTGGCAGGGTGCGGGTCAGCGGGGTGTGCAGCATCCATGTGAGGTTGAATTCGCCCACCGACAGCGTGAACACCATCAGGCTGCCCGCCACGATGGCGGGCAACACGGTGGGCACCAGCACACCCAAAAAGCGCTGCCCGAAGCTGGCACCCAGCGAGCGTGCCGCTTCTTCAAGCGAGAGCAGTTCCTTGCGCTGGAATGCAGCGCCCACGGTGCGCACCATGAACGGCAGGGTGAACACCATGTGCCCCACCAGGATGAACGCAAAGCTGGTGCGAAAGCCTTGCAGCGTGCCGTAGGCCAGGATCAAGGCCAGCGCGCTGGCCAGGCCGGGCACGGCCACTGGCAAGGTCAGCAGTTCTTCAAACAGGCGTGCGGCGCGCGAGCGGCTGCGTGCCAGCGCATACGCGCAGGGAACGCCCAGCAGCAGGTTGCCCAGCACACACAGCAGCGCAAGGCCCAGCGACCAGCCCACGGTGCCACCGTACAGGTCCCACACCTCGTGCAGCCATCGTGTGGTGAGCCCGCTGGAAATGCCAGTGCTGTAGTTGTTGACGAGCCCCGCCATCACCGACAGCGCGATGGGGGCGAGCATGAACGCCGCCACCAGCGCCGTGAGCGCCAGCAGGGGGAAGGAGGCTTGTTGGGTCGTGCGCATGGTGGTGGTTACGCCCCGGCAGCCGGTGCCGGGCCCGCAACACGGCGGGACAGCCACAGCACCACCCAGGTGATGAGCCCCAGGGTGATCGACAGGCTGGCGGCCAGTGCGAAGTTGGCGTAGTTGGTGAACTCGTTGTAGATGGTGATGGGCAGCACCTCGAACTTGCTGGACAGCGTGAACGCGGTGCCAAACGCGCCCATGGCCGTGGCGAACACAATGGCCCCGCACGACAGCGTGGTGGGCGCGAGTTCGGGCACCCACACGTCGCGCACCACCCGCCAGCGCGGCGCGCCCAGCGAGCGGGCGGCTTCTTCCAGTGCCGCATCCATGGCCCCGGCCGCCGCTGTGTAGGTCGCAACGGCCCGTGGCAGCGAGAAGTACAGATAGGCCAGGAACAGCCCGGCCAGGCCGTAGGCAAACGTGATGCGGCCCAGGCCCAGCGCGTCCGTCAGGTCGGCCACCAAGCCTTGGCGGCCACCGAGCAAGATCATGAAAAACCCGATGATCACGCCTGGAAACGACAGCGGCAACGTCAGCAGCGACAGCAGCAGCTGCCGCCCTGTAAAACGGTGCCGCGCCAGCGTGATGCCCACGGCCGCGCCCAGCACGAGGGTGGCCAGCGTCACCGCCAGGGACAGCCCCAGTGTCTGCAGCAGGCTTTGAAGGTAGCGCGGGTGGGTGAGCACCACCAAGTAGGTCTCCCAGCCCTTGCTGACGGGCAGCGCAATCAGCTGCACGATGGGCAGCAGCCAGAACGCTGCAAAGAATGCCACGGCAGGTGCGGTACACGCCAGCAGCAGCGCGCGGGATGGAGCAAAGCTGTTGTGGCGCATGTGCATCTCTCCAGCTCGCCCCGGCTTACTGGGCTTCTTTCAGGTAGCGGTCCGAGAAGGCCTTTTGCACTGCGGCCATCTTGCTGTAGTCCACCGTTTTGGCGCGTGCGTATTCGCTGGCAGGCAGGAAGCGGGCCTGCACCTCCTTGGACATGGCGCTGGCGCGCACGGGGCGCAGGTAGGCATTGGCCCAAAGCGCCTGGCCTTCGTCCGACAACACAAAGTCCAGCACCTTCTTGCCGTTGTCGGCGTGCGGCGCGTTGGCCACCAGGCTCATCACGTAGGGCACCACCACCGTGCCTTCAGTGGGGATCACAAACTGCACATTGGCCTTGTCCTTGTACTTGGCGCGGTAGGCGTTGAAGTCGTAGTCCAGCAGGATCGCGATCTCGCCCGACAGTACACGGGCGTAAGACGTTTGCTTGGGAACGATGGGCTCGTTCTTCTGCAGCGCCTTGAAGTAGTCGATGCCAGGGCCGAAGTTGTCCAGCGTGCCGCCGCGCGCCTGGTTCACTGCCACAGCGCCCACATAGCCCACGAAGGCCGATGCCGGGTCCAGGTAGCCGATGAGGCCCTTGTAGTCGGGCTTGAGCAGGTCGGCCCAGGACTGCGGCACGGGCTTGCCCTTGAGTGCATCCACATTGACCATGAAGCCCAGGGTGCCCGAGTGGATGGTGAACCAGTGGCCTGCAGGGTCCTTCAGGCCATCGGGAATCTCGGCCCATGCAGCGGGCTTGTAGGCAGCCACCACGCCGTCCTTTTGCGCCTGGATGGCGAAGGTCACGCCCAGGTAGGTCACATCCGCCACGGGGCTGGCTTTTTCTGCCACCAGCTGGGCCAGCGATTGGCCGGAGTTCTTGTTGTCTGGTGGCACGGTGATGCCGGTCTTTGCCTTGATGGCCTTGATCTGGCTGCCCCAGTCGGCCCATTCGGGCGGGCAGTTGTAGCAGATGGCGTTTTGCGCCATGGCCGTGGCACCGGCTGCCAGGCCCCAAGCCAGCAACGTGGCGCGGGTGAAGTTTTTGAGGGTTGTTTTCATGGATCAGCTCCTTGGGTTCAGGTGAGGGGAGGAACAAGGGAAGAGGCGGGCGGTGCGCAGGACTCGCCAGCGCGGAACTGGTGCGCCAGCGTCAGACCCATGTCGGGCCCCAGCGGGCTGCCGCTGGCCACGGCCTGGGCCAGCAGCTCCACGCTGTGGCGGCCGATGTCGGCATTGGGTTGCACCACGGTGCTCAGTTGCGGAGTGAGGTCTTGCCCCAGCGCAATGCCGTCGAAGCCCACCACGCTCAGGTCGCGCGGCACCGCCAGGCCCGCCAGGTGCGCGGCGCGGATGCTGCGGATGGCCAGCAGGTCGTTGGAACACACCAGGGCCGTGGGGCGGACTTGGCTGTTCAGGGCTTCGCCCAACACCTCTGGCGCAGCGGCCACGAAGGGCACCTGCAACACAGGCTGGGCCCGCAGGCCTGCCTGCTCCATGCCGCGCGCGTAGCCCCGGCAGCGTTGTTGCGCGCGGTCAGAGGCGCTGAGCAGCCCGCTGACCATGGCGATGCGGCGGTGCCCCAGCGTGGCCAGATGGGTCACCACGTCGGCCACAGCCAGCTCGCTGTTCACCGATACGCAGGGGTGATCGGGGTGGTGGTTGTAGGCCAGCACATAGGGCAGACCCACCTCGGCCAGCCGCTGCAGTGCGGTGGAGGTGGCGGGGTTCGAAACCACCAGGATCATCCCGTCCACGTTGCCCGCCAGCAGCAGGTTCACGGCGCGGTCTTCCTGGTCCAGGCGGTAGTCGGTGGTGAACGGCGAGATGGCGTAGCCACCCGCTACGGCGGCCTGGGCAATGCCTTCCAGGCATTCGGCAAACACGGGGTTGGTGAGCGTGGGCAACACCACGCCCAGCACGCGGCTGCGCTGGGTGCGCAAGGTGCGCGCGCTGGCGTTGGGCAGATAGCCCAGGGTGCGGGCGATGTGCTCCACATGCTCGCGCGTGGCCGGGGCCACTTTGTCAGGCACGTTGAAAACACGCGACACGGTGGCAACCGACACACCGGCCTCGCGGGCGACTTCCAGAATGCTCATGGCAGTTTGGTGCAATACATTTGATGTAAACGTTTACATTGCAACCGCTGACCGTGACATGCGCATGACACGGCATGCGACAAGAGCAACTGGCGCTACAAAGCAAACAGCCCGCGCGAGGCGGGCTGTTGCAAGGCTTGCAGGGGGATGCCGGTGGCGTCAGCGCTCGCGCCGCACGCGAAGCAGCTCATCCAGAATGAGACACGCTGCCCCCAGCGTGATGGCCGAGTCCGCCACGTTGAACGCCGGAAAGTGCCAGCCGCTCACATGGAAGTCCAGAAAGTCCACGACATAGCCGTGCATCAGCCGGTCCACCACATTGCCCACCGCGCCGCCCAGAATGCTCGACAGCGCAAAGCCGAAGAGCTTTTGCCCCGGGTGGGCACGCAGCTGCCACACGATGAAGATCGTGGCTGCCACGCCGATGCCGGTGAACAGCCACCGTTGCCAGCCCCCCGCGTCCGACAGGAACGAAAACGCAGCACCCGTGTTGTGCGCCCGCACGATGTTGAAGAAGCTGGTGATGAACGTGGAATCGCCCAACTGGTAGTGGTTGAGGATCAGGGTCTTTGTGATCTGGTCGACCACCACAAGCACCACAGCCCAGGCCAGCCAGGGCCACATGCTCGCGCCGGAACGCCCGGCCTGCAATGTGCGGTCCATCAGGCGTGCTCCCGGCTCTCGCCGTCGCCGTAGAGGTTGCTGGTGCAGCGGCCGCAGATCGTCGGGTGGGCGGCGTCCTGCCCTACATCGCTGCGGTAGTGCCAGCAGCGCTCGCATTTGGCATCAGAACTGGGCTTGACGCTTATCTGTAATGCGCTACCAGCTACCAATTCGATAGCGGATGTGATGAACACGAACTTGAGGTCATCGCCCAGGCTGGCCAGCAGCGCATGGTCTTCGGGCGCCGCCGTGAGGGTAACGGTGGCCTGCAGGGACGAGCCCACCTTGCCATCGGCGCGCAGCGCTTCGATCTCCTTGTTCACCGCGTCGCGGATCTCGCGGATGCGCGCCCACTTGGCCAACAGGCCTTCGTCGGCACCGGCACCCACGCCTGCCACGTTGCCGTAAGTCTCCAGGAAGATGGAGTCGGAGTTGCCAAACACCTTCCACGCCTCTTCGGCCGTGAACGACAAAAACGGCGCCATCCAGCGCAGCATGGCGTGCGTGATGTTGTAGAGCGCGGTCTGCGCGCTGCGGCGGGCCAGGCTCTTGGGTGCTGTGGTGTACAAGCGGTCCTTGAGTACGTCCAGGTAGAACCCGCCCAGGTCTTCCGAGCAGTACAGCTGCAGCTTGGCGACCACGGGGTGGAACTCATACACCTTGTAGTGCGCCAGCACCTCGGCCTGGAACTCGGATGCGCGGGTGAGCGCGTAGCGGTCGATCTCCAGCATCTGGTCGAACGGCACGGCGTCCTTGGCCGGGTCGAAATCGCTCACGTTGGCCAGCAGGAAGCGCAGTGTGTTGCGGATGCGGCGGTAGGCGTCCACCACACGCGCCAGGATCTTCTCGTCGCCCGCGATGTCGCCCGAGTAGTCGCTGGCGGCCACCCACAGGCGGATGATCTCGGCGCCCAGTTTCTTGTTGATCTCCTGCGGGTCGATGCCGTTGCCCAGCGACTTGCTCATCTTGCGGCCCTGGCTGTCCACGGTGAAGCCATGGGTCAGCAGGCCGCGATAGGGCGCGCGGCCTTCCAGCGCCGATGCCAGCAGCAGCGAACTGTGGAACCAGCCGCGGTGCTGGTCATGGCCTTCCAGGTACAGGTCGGCCTCGGGGCCCGTGTCGTGGTGCACCTCGGGGTGCGTGCCGCGCAGCACATGGCTGAAGGTGGAGCCGGAGTCGAACCACACTTCGAGGATGTCGGTGCTCTTGGTGTAGTGGGGCGCGTCAGCCGCACCCAGGATTTCTTCGGTCGTCACGCGGCTCCAGGCCTCGATGCCGTCCTTTTCGACGATGTCAGCGGCCTGGTCCATGATTTCCATGGTGCGCGGGTGCAGCTCGCCCGAATCCTTGTGCAGGAAGAACGGGATGGGCACGCCCCAGCTGCGCTGGCGCGAGATGCACCAGTCGGGCCGCCCGGCGATCATGTCGTGCAGGCGGGCCTTGCCGTTCTCGGGGTAGAAACTGGTGTGCTCGATCGCGTCGAGCGCGATCTGGCGCAGCGTCTTGGCGGGCTTCATGCCGGGCTTCGTGAACACGCCTTCGCCCTCGTCCATGCGCACGAACCACTGGGCCGCCGCGCGGTAGATCACCGGCGTCTTGTGGCGCCAGCAGTGCGGGTAGCTGTGTGTGATGTCCTTGGTGGTCATCAGGCGGCCTGCGTTGCGCAAGGCTTCGATGATCACGGGCACGGCCTTCCAGATGTGCTGGCCGCCGAACAGCGGGAAGTCGGTCGCGTAGGTGCCGTTGCCCTGCACGGGGTTCAGGATGTCGTCGAGCGCCATGCCATGCGCGCGGCAGGAGTTGAAGTCTTCCAGACCATAGGCGGGCGAGGAGTGCACGATACCCGTGCCGTCGTCGGCCGTGGCGTAGTCGGCCAGGTACACGGGCGAAAGGCGGCGGTAGCCAAAGCTGCCGTCTTCGCTGGCCACGTCGTACAGCGGATGTTGGAATTCGAGGCCGCCCAGGTTCTTGCCCAGGGTGGTGGCCAGCACGCTGCCGGTGAGGCCGTAGCGCTCCAGGCACGAGGCCACCAGCGGCTCGGCCACGAGCAGGATGCGCTCGCCCGTGTCCACCAGCGCGTAGCTGATCTCGGGGTTGAGGTTCAGCGCCTGGTTGGCAGGGATGGTCCAGGCGGTGGTGGTCCAGATGACCACAAACGCGTCCTTGGCCAGTGCGGGCAGCCCGAAGGCGGCGGCGAGCTTGGCAGGCTCATGCGATTTGAAGGCCACGTCCAGCGTGGTGCTCTTCTTGTCCTGGTATTCGATTTCGAACTCGGCCAGCGACGAGCCGCAGTCAAAACACCAGTACACGGGCTTGAGGCCGCGATACACAAAGCCGCGCTCCATCACGCGCTTGAAGGCGCGGATTTCGCCCGCCTCGTTGGCGGGGTTCATGGTCTTGTAGGGGTTGTCCCATTCGCCCAGCACGCCCAGGCGCTTGAAGTCCACCATCTGCTGCGCGATCTGCTCGGTGGCAAACGCGCGGCTCTTGGCCTGCATGTCGTCGCGGCTCAGGTTGCGGCCGTGTTTCTTCTCGATGGCGTTCTCGATCGGCAGGCCGTGGCAGTCCCAGCCAGGCACGTACAGCGCGTCAAAGCCTTCGAGCTGGCGCGCTTTGGTGATCATGTCCTTCAGGATCTTGTTGACCGCATGACCCATGTGGATCTGGCCGTTGGCGTAGGGCGGGCCGTCGTGCAGGATGAACTTGGGCGCACCCCGACGGGCATCCCGCAGGCGCTTGTAGATGCCTTGGTCTTCCCAGTCCTTGACCCAGCCCGGCTCGCGCTTGGGCAGGTCGCCACGCATGGGGAAGGAGGTGTCGGGCAGGTTGAGGGTGCTGCGGTAATCCGTGGAAGGAGTGCTGGCGTTGTCGTCGGACATGAGGGAGCCTTAAAAACGGGGCATTCCGGGGCAAGGCCCGGAGCAAGAACGGGGTTGGAGCGCGAAGGATGGCGGGCCCGTCAGGCGGGCGCTGCGAGAAGCAGCTCCCTCAAATTCGGTCGCGGGTGGTCTGGCGCCGGGTTTCGGTGTGGTTGGGTGCCTGGGCCGAGGCAAAGTAGGCACGCGCGTCGGCGCAGTCTTTGGCGATGCCCTTCGTCAAGGCATCCAGACCGTCGTATTTCAGCTCGTCGTGCAGTTTGTGTAGCAGTTCCACGCGCACGATTTTACCGTACGCCCCCTCGGGCCCCAGATCGGCGGGCCAATGCAGGCAATGTGTTTCCAGCAGCACGCGCCCGCCGTTGACGTCGTTCGGGTCCAGCGAGGGGCGCACGCCCAGGTTGGCCACCCCTGGCAATGGCTCGGTGGCAAGGCCATGCACCAGCACGGCAAAGATGCCGCTGGCGGCAGGCTTCCAGTGGGCAAAGCGCAGGTTCAGGGTGCGAAAGCCGTCGCCTGCACCGGCGGCGGTGGCGCCCAGTTCGCGCCCGAGCTTGCGGCCATGCACCACATGGCCGCTGATGGTGTAGGGCCTCCCCAGCAGGCGTGCCGCCGCCTCCATGTCGCCCGCCGCCAGGGCTTGGCGCACGGCGGAACTGGACACGCGCAGGCCATGCACCTCGTAGCTGTTCATGCGCGCTACGTCGAAGCCCTTGGCTTGCCCGGCCGCGTCCAGCATGGCGTAGTCGCCCGCTCGCTGGCGGCCAAAGCGGAAATCGTCGCCCACCAGCACGTACCGGGCCCCCAGACCACGCACCAGCACCTCGTCGATGAAAGCGTCGGGCGACTGGGCGGCCAGCCGCGCGTCAAACGGCAGCACCACGGTCTGCTGCACACCGCAGCGGGCCAGTTCGGTGAGCTTGTCGCGCAAGGTGCCGATGCGTGCGGGTGCCAGCTCGGGCTTGTGGTGGGCGCCCGCGAAGTAGTCGCGGGGGTGGGGCTCGAACGTCAGCACGCAGCTTTCCACGCCCCTGTGTGCAGCCTCGCTGTTCAGCAAGGCCAGCATGGCCTGGTGGCCCCGGTGCACACCATCGAAATTGCCGATGGTCAGCGCACAGGCATTGGCAATGCCAGGGTGGTGGAATCCGCGAAAGATCTTCATCGGTTTGTTATCTTTTTGATAGCAGCATGCGCAAGTCCATCAAGCGCAGGACGCCAATTTGTCATGAAAACGGAGTATATTGTGACCCACGGCCGGCCCCGCGCAGGGCTGCCCGCGAGACATCTGCGTTCCGATCCTTGTGTACTTTGTGTTCCAGGAGGCGTGTTTTGAAGGTCTTGAAGCTGTCAGCCCAAGGGCTGCCCCAATCGTGGATTTCGCTGGAGCAGGCGGTGATTCATTACGCCGCCGGGGAAGTGCGCTGGGAGTCTGGTGCACAGATTGCCCGGTTCCGGGGCGGGCACAACGCCATCTCGGGTGAGCAATCGGTGATCGCCATCAACAGCATCATCGGCACCAAGGGCGTGCCCAGCATCAATCCGTTCGAGCTCAAGCCCAGCCTGACCAACAGCAAGCTCTTTGCCCGCGACCGCAATGTGTGCGCCTACTGCGGCGGGCATTTTCATGAGGAAGACCTGACGCGCGAACATATCGTGCCCTTCGCCCGCAACGGCCAGGACCACTGGATGAACGTGGTCACGGCCTGCCGCCCCTGCAACCACCGCAAGGGCCCCCGCACTCCAGAGCAGGCACACATGCCGCTGCTGTATGCGCCCTATGTGCCGAGTCTGTGGGAGGACTTCATCCTGCGCAACCGGCGCATCCTGGCCGATCAGATGGAGTTCCTGATGGCCCACGTCCCCAAGTCCTCGCGTCTTTTGGCGTAGAGCGGCCAATACGACCCCGCTGGCGTCGTTGCTCCGTCTTGCCGTGAGGGCCTGCCAACCCTCTTTTCGGGGATCGCGTTGCCCGACCTGGGGGTGGGATGCAAGGCGCCTGTGCGCAGCAAGGTAGGCACCTTGCAAGCGCGGGCAACGCCGCAGACGGCCCCCAGGCCGGGCAACCCGAAGGGAAGGCCCCTGCGGGCGCGCCACTCGTCGTTCCGCTCCTTACGTGTGCAAGAGCGCACGCTGCGTCGCGCGCCTAGATTGGCACGCCCGCAAGGGCCTTCGCGACCCCGAAAAAAGGGTTGACAGGCCCTTCGTACTGTCTGCGACGGGGCGCCTAGCCATCGGGGCCGTCTTGACCGCTCTTGGTGGTGTGCTGCACGGAGCTCAGGCACCGAGCAACGCCTATTCCATCAGTAAGTCAGTTCGAGAAACACCAGGTGGCCGCTGGCGGCCGGCCAGGTCTGTCCCACCACGCGTTCGCCATTGAACTCACCCGCAATGCTGCGCACGCCGCCCGCAGGCTTGACCTTGGCAGATGCCACGCCAGCGCCAGCGGGCACGCCCGCAGGCACTGCACCATCCAGCAGCATCTTGTCGCGCGCCGGGTCCAGGTAGCCGCGCGGACGGGTCAGTGTCACCACGCTCTCGGCGCTTTTGTCGGCATCGGCCATGCGTTCTGCGCGCAGGTGGATGAGGTTGCTGCTGCGTGGAAAGCCGCTGCGGTAGATGTGGGTGGTGGCATAGCCGGGTGCGCTGATCACGAACTCGACGGGCGAGCCGTTGGGCACCGTCAGCGGTCCCCATTGGCCATCCGCACCCAAGGTTTTGCGCAGCAAGGCATTGCCCGTGCGGGCGCCCGTGGCGAGGTCGGTGGCATACACCTCCAGCTGCGCGCCCGCCAGAGGCAGGTTGTTGCTGAAGTTGCCGGTTTTGGGGTCGGCCGGGTCCACGCCCAGGCCGGTGACCTTGCCGTTGAGCACCACCTGCTTTTCAGCCGCAATGGTGGTGACCTGTGGTGCCTTACCGGTGATGAAGCGGTAGGTGGCTTCAAACGCAGCGGGGGAGTACGACGTCTCGCGGTGGTCGATGCGCGGAATCACCACGTTGGTGGCGCCCTTGAGTTCGGGGCCTGCGGCGGTCACGTAGGTGGGCTTGCCTTTCTGGCCTATCCACAGGCCGTCGGGCTGGGCGAACTTGTCGTTGTTGTCCGAGCGGATCGTCATCCATTTCACGGGGCCGCTCACCTCGTCGCCCGCCGCGTTCTTGGGAGCATTCAGGGCTTTGAGGAAAGGGCCCGTGCCCGAGAACTCGTTGCCTTCTCGGAACCCCGGTATCGCCCACACGCCGTGGTTGGGCGTGCCGCCGAGGATCGCGTGGCTCACCGTCTTGTCGCCGCCGCCGTTGTAGATGTAGTTGCGGATGGCGTTGCCGCCGCGCGAGTTGCCCACCAATACCACTTGGCTTGCACCCGTGGCCTTGAGCACCTTGTCCACTTCGGCCTTGAGGTAGGCCATGTGCTCTGCGGCCGAGGTGCGGCCCGCCTGGGGTTTGGCGTCCTCATCACGCGACAGGGGGTAGGGCACGTCAATGGAGTGCAGGCGTTCGCGCGGCCAGCCGTTCGATTCAAACCGCCATACGGTGGTTTGCCACAGTGCGGCGGTGTCGCCGTTGCCGTGCACAAAGACGATGGGCGGCGCTTCGGCCAGGCTGGGACCCTTGGTGGCGCAACCGGCCAGGGCCAGGGTAGCTGCTGCAGCGGTTGCCAGCAGAAGAGATCGGCGTTGCAGCCAGAATTTGTTGTTCATGAAGGTGTCTCCGACAAGAAAAAATGCCCGTGGATCGGTGAATCCACGAGCATGGCATGCGAGCGTTACATGGCTGCGTCAGTTCACATCAGGCAAACACGCCTGCAGTGTCTTGCATGCGGGCGGACACTTCGCCCAGATGGTGCAGCGTGTCGCCAAAGGCCACTTCCAGCTGGGTGAGCTTCTTGAAATAGTGGCTCACGATGTACTCGTCCGTCACGCCGATGCCACCATGCAGTTGCACGGCCTGCTGGCCGACAAAGCGCATCGATTGACCCAGTTGCACCTTGGCGCGCGCCATGGCGGCGCGGCGCTCTGCGGCAGGGGCGCCCAGCTTGAGGCTGGCGTAATAGCTCATCGAGCGGGCCAGTTCCAGCTGCATCTTCATGTCGGCCACGCGGTGGCGCAGCGCCTGGAAGCTGGCAATGAACACGCCAAACTGCTTGCGCTGGTTCATGTATTCGACGGTGATGGCCACGGTCTTGTCCATCACGCCCACGGCTTCGGCGCAGGTGGCGGCAATGCCGGTGTCCACCGCCAGTTCCAGCGCGGCCAGGCCATCGGTGGTGATGAGCGTGGCGGGGGCGTTGGTGAACTTCACCTCGGCGGCGCGGCTGCCGTCTTGTGTGACGTAGCCTTGGGTGGTCACGCCAGTGGCGGTGCGCTCGACCAGGAAGAGGGCGATCTTGCCGTCCAGTTGGGCAGGCACGATGAACGCATCGGCCTTGTCGCCGGCAGCTACTACGCTTTTGATAGCTGTCAGCGCATATCCATCTTGCGCTGGGGCCGCTTTTGACTCGCAAACATCCAGGCGATAGCGCGCCTTGCGCTCCTGCTGGGCCAGCACCACCAAGGCTTCACCACTGGCCACGCGGGGCAGCCAGGCCGATTGCACGTTGGCCGGTGCGTAGTGCGACAGCACGCTGCTGGCCATGAAGGCCTGGGCGATGGGCTCCAGAACGATGCCACGGCCCAGTTCCTCGGCCACCACCATGGCATCGATGGCGCCCTGGCCCATGCCGTCGTGCGCTTCGGGCACGGTGAGGGCGGTCAGGCCCAGCTCGGCCAGTTCGTTCCAGGCGGCGCGGTCAAAACCACCGGCAGCCACGGCGGCGCGGCGGCGCTCGAACGTGTAGCCCTTGTCCACCCACTTGCGCACGGCGTCGCGCAGTTGCTCCTGGTCGTCAGAAAAATCGAAATCCATGTTCTTGTCTCCTTAGCCCAGAACCGTCTGCGCGACGATGTTGCGTTGAACTTCATTGCTGCCACCGTAGATGGTGGTTTTGCGCAGGTTGAAGTAGGTGGACGCCAGCGGCGCGTTGGCAGTGACGCCGCCGGGGAAGTTGCCCTGCCAGCCAGCTTCCATGGCCTCTTCGATGAAGGGCATGGCAAAGGGGCCTGCGGCCAGCATCATCAGCTCGGCGTAGCGCTGCTGGATCTCGCTGCCCTTGATCTTGAGCAGACCCGCGATGTCGAGCGAGTTCTTGCCCGACTTCTCGGCCGACAGCACGCGCAGCACCAGCATTTCCAGCGCGACGATGTCCACTTCGAGCAGTGCGATCTGGTCGCGGAAGCGCAGGTCATCCCACACGCCTTCGGTCTTGGCGATGCGCTTCAAGCGCTCCAGCTCGCGCTTGCTGCGGTTCACGTCGGCGATGTTGGTGCGCTCGTGGCTCAGCAGGTGTTTGGCGTAGGTCCAGCCCTTGTTCTCTTCGCCGATCAGGTTTTCGGCAGGCACTTCGACGTTGTCGAAGAACACTTCGTTCACCTCGCATTCGCCGTCCAGCAGCTTGATGGGGCGCACGGTGACGCCCTTGGACTTCATGTCGAGCAGCAGGAAGGAGATGCCGGTCTGGGGCTTGCCCTCGGTGCTGGTGCGTACCAGGTTGAACATCCAGTCGCCATGCTGGCCCAGGGTGGTCCAGGTCTTTTGGCCGTTGACGATGTATTTGTCGCCCACGCGCTCGGCGCGGGTCTTGACGCTGGCCAGGTCAGAACCCGATCCGGGTTCGCTGTAGCCCTGGCTCCACCAGACTTCGCCGCTGGCGATGCCAGGCAAAAAGCGCTTTTGCTGCTCGGCGTTGCCAAACGCCATGATCACCGGGGCCACCATCACCGGGCCAAACGGCACGATACGGGGCGCACCGGCCAGGGCGCATTCCTCTTCAAACAGGTGCTTTTGCACGGCCGTCCAGCCGGGGCCGCCAAACTCCTTGGGCCAGCCGAAGCCCAGCCAGCCTTTCTTGCCCAGGATCTTGGCCCAGCCCTGCAGATCGTCGCGGGTCAGGCGCAGGGCGTTGTGGACCTTGTGCGAAATTTCTTTCGGTAGATTAGCTTGAACCCAGGCGCGAATTTCTTCGCGGAACGCCTGTTCTTCGGGGGTGAATGCGAGATCCATCGGTTTGTCTCCAAGTGATCCGCATTTGTAGCACGGTCGTTCGTTTTAGTCCTGTCCGGGTGGCGACATCGGCGCGGAGTCTGGGGAAATGCCCAGTTCAGAACACAGCCGCTGCACCGTGGTGCGCAGGTTGGCCACCTCTGTCTCCAGTGCGTCCACCCGCGCTTGCAGTGCGGCAGACGTGCCGGTGCTGCCACCGCCGCCACTGCTGGGGGCTGACACACCGGCGCTGGTGTCTACAGGCCCACACATCAGATGCGTCCAACGCTGCTCGCGGGCACCCGGCGCGCGGGGCAACTGCACGACCAGCGGGCCGCCCTTTTCGGCGCTGCGCTCCTGCAGCTCGTCCAGAAAAGCTTCGACCGACGAAATGTCGGCAAAGCGGTACCAGCGCTCGGCGTTGATGCGCAGTTCACCCGCCGTCTGCGGGCCGCGCAGCATCAGCAGGCCCAGCAGCACGGCCGACTGCTCGGGCACGCCCACGCCGCGTTGAAAGTTGTGTTCCCAGCGTGTGGTGCGGTTGCCGCTGCTCTCAAACGCCAGCGTCAGCAGCTTGAGCGAATCCAGCGCCTCCTGCGCCTCGGCGTCACTCAGGTTCATCACCGGGTCGCGGCTGGTTTTCTGGTTGCAACCGGTGACCAGGCCGTTGAGCGACATGGGGTAGCTGTCGGGCACGGTGCGGGCCTTCTCCATCAGCGTGGCGAGCACGCGGGCTTCGTGGGGGGTGAGGGGGCGGGTGGCGGGATCGAAGGGCATGAGGAGGCTGTCGGGCTTGGGGTTGGCGCTGCGTTGTGCGACAGAGTATGCAGGCTAGGCGCCCAGCGCAAGCTGCACTGGCTGTGCAGCGAGCATGGGCAACGCCGCCTGCGTGCTATGTCGCACAACCCTTCGGGCCACCGCCTGGGGCTGCCATGCTGCGTTGCGGGTTCGTTGTGTGGCTGGGCCACACGGCCTCACCCGCGCCTTGCCTGGCACCCCCAGGCGGTGGCGCAGAGCCAACCCCATGCTCGACAGCCTCCTAGATAATCTGTGGCAATTTATGAAGAACATCGTCATTTTGATCTCTGGCGGCGGCTCGAACATGGCCACCATCGTCCGCACCGCTCAACAGGAGAACTGGGCACAACGCTACGGCGCCCGCGTCGCGGCCGTCATCAGCAACAAGCCCGATGCCGCCGGGCTGGTGTTTGCGCGGGAGCAGGGCATCGCCGCCGAGGCGCTGGACCACAAGGCCTTTGCCAGCCGCGACGCGTTTGACACTGAATTGGCCGCCACCATCGACCGCCACCAGCCCGCGTTAGTGGTGCTGGCCGGGTTCATGCGCATCCTCACCCCGGGGTTTGTGGCGCACTACGCGGGGCGGCTTATCAACATCCACCCCTCGCTGTTGCCTGCTTTTACCGGGCTGCACACGCACCAGCGCGCCATCGATGCAGGCTGCAAGTTTGCGGGCGTGACGGTGCACCAGGTGACGGCCGAGCTGGATGTGGGCCCCATCCTGGACCAGGCCGTGGTGCCGGTGCTGCCAGGTGACACGGCCGAGACGCTGGCGGCCCGGGTGCTGACCCAGGAGCATGTGATCTACCCCCGGGCCGTGCGGGCGCTGATTCAGGCCTTGTAGTCCACAGGCTGATCGGTTTGGGAGCGTCGAGCTTTCGTCCCCCACAGGCCTTGGTGAGCTCAGGGGGGTATATTGTTTGCTATAAAATTAGTAGCTAACTGCGCTTGTCCATGAAGCGATAGAGCCTGTTTTTGTTCATATTTTCTGCTGCCGGATGGCTTGGAGATCCCGGCGCACGCAGCTCGTCAACTGACGGGCGAATCGCACTGCGTGGCCAGAAAACCTGCGGCTGGTGGCAAGCCAGCCCCTTCCTTTTGATCAGGCCATTGCGCTCAGGCTGCCGGTGCTGGCGGGCGAATTCCAGTCATTGGCGGCCATTGCGTACTGCTGGCGCGCAAAGTCGGCCAGCCGCGCCAGGTCGTTGCGTTGGCTGGTGTCCGATGTTGATGCCTGGCTGGCGGGCTGCTGGAGCTGGCTGGTCAACTGGTCGACGAAAGTCCTGGATTCGCTGGCGCTGATGCTGGCGTCGCCATCGGTGTCGATGGCGTTGAACAGCGCGGTGATCGCGTCCTGCTCCACGCTGCTGGTGCTGCCAGCCAGCCGTTCTGTCAGCGAGACCTCACCATCCTTGTTGGTGTCCAGGGCGTCGTAGGTGGTGGTGCTGTCGGCGGAAGCACTTGCACCACCTGGGCCTCCGGGTGGTGGTGGCATGCCGCCCATGGCCTGCATGCCGCCGCCTGCTTCACCCGCCGCGCCGGAAGGGCGGCCCGCGTCGAATTCGGCTTGGGTCAGGCTGCCGTCGCCGTCTGCATCCAGTTGACTGAACGCGTCGTCCCTGCTGACGCCCGCTTGGCTCGCCGTGCCGCCCGACATCGCCTCCAGCAGGGCCTGCAGCTCGGTCTTGCTCACGGCGCCATCGCCGTCGCTGTCCACCTTGCCAAAGAGGTCGTCGCCCGCCTGGCCGGTGGCGGTGTCGCTGTCGCCCCGCGACTGGGCAAAAGCCATGGTGGACGGTGGCGGGGGCAACACGCTTTGCATCGTCTTGCCCAGCTCATCAGCGTTGAGGTTGCCGTCCCCATTGCTGTCGTACTGCTTGACCAGGTCTGCAGCGCTGGTCTGGCTGCTGACGCCGGATTTTTTGGCCACATCGTCCAGAAGGCCCTGCAGTTCTGTGTCACTCACGCCGCCGTTACCGTCGGCATCGATTTTGGACAGCAGCCGCTCCGGCGTGGGCGCCGGGCGTGATGCCCGCTGCACACTTGCACTGGACCAGGCACTGCTGACGCTACTGATGGTCGTCATCGTCGTTCCTTTCGCTCCAAGGGTGGGTCGGTGCCTGGTCCCCCAAAACGGAAGCCCTCAGCCATGGCCCGTAACCATTCTTGGTTGTGCGTGTCTCCGGGGTTTGTCTGCTTTGTACCAAGGTCGATACAAAGGGCGTCCACAAGGACCGAACAATGGCGGAAATGCCCGCCAGATCGTCGCCAGCGGTGGTTTGTAGCTGCCTAAACTTGGGTGTTCTTTTGCACGACAGATCCCATGCAACACATCCTGGTGGTGGACGACGATGTGGAGATCACCACACTGCTCACCGAATACCTCGCCCGCTTTGGCCACGCCGCCCACGCGGCGTGTGATGCGGCGTCGATGCGCGCGCAGATGCTCGCGCACCCCATCGGCCTGGTGGTGCTGGATGTGATGCTGCCCGGCACCGACGGCATCACCCTCGCGCGGGAGCTGCGTGAACGCTCCCGGGTGCCGATCATCATGCTCACCGCCCGCGCAAACCCCTACGACTGCGTGCTGGGGCTGGAGATGGGGGCCGACGACTACATGGGCAAACCCTTCGAGCCGCGCGAGCTGGTGGCACGCATCCAGACCGTGCTGCGCCGCACGCGCGGCGAGAGCGCCCCGGCCCCCCAGGAGCCCGACGGGCTGGTGCGCTTTGATGGCTGGACCCTGCACAGCATCGAGCGGCACCTGGTATCCCCACAGGGTGTGGTGGTGCCGCTGTCCAACGCCGAATTTCGCCTGCTCTGCACCTTCTTGCGCATGCCGCGCCGCGTTTTCAGCCGCGACCAGCTCATGGAGCAGGCGCGAGGCCGGGCCATGGACGCATTCGAGCGCAGCATCGATCTGCTGGTCTCGCGCCTGCGCAGCAAGCTCTCGGACGACCCGCGCTCGCCCTCGATGATCCGCACTGTGCGGGGCGCCGGTTACGTGTTCAACGTGCAGTCGCTGCAGGGGCAGGTGGGATGGCCGCATTGATGGTTGCGCGCTGGCCTGCGGCGCTGCAGCGCTGGCTGCCTGAGACCCTTTTTGGCCGGCTCGCTCTGCTGCTTATCGTGGCCGTCATCGTGAGCCATGTGCTGGCGCTGACTTTGATGTTTGAACTGCGCCCTGCGCACCCCGGGCACCCGCCTGGCCCGCAGCCCCCCGGGGTGGCAGCCGATGGGCACTCTTTGCGGTTGCCGCCGCCGGGGCCAGAGCAGGGCTTGTGGAATGCCCCGCCATCGCTGCAACTGGGGCTGCTGCTCGACATCAGCGTGCGGCTGGCGGCGCTGGTGGCCGTGGCCTGGTGGGCGGCACGCTGGCTGTCGCGCCCCATGCACCGGCTGGCCACGGCGGCGCAGGAGCTGGGCCGCGATATCGACCGCCCCCCGCTGCCCGAGGACGGCACGCTGGAATGCCGCGACGCCAGCCGTGTATTCAACCAGATGCAGGCGCGCATCCGCCAGCAGTTGGCCGAGCGCGACCGGTTTGTGGCGGCGGTGTCGCATGACCTGCGCACGCCGCTGACCCGGCTGCGCCTGCGCACCGAATGCCTGGACGATAGCCACGCCCAGCAGCTGTTTCGCCGCGACATTGCCGAGATGGACGCCATGATCGCCTCCACGCTGGACTACCTGCGTGGCGTGGCGGGTGCCGAGGCCTGGGTGCTGCTGGATGTGCGGGCCCTGGTGGACAGCTTGGCCGATGACCAGCTCGCCATGGGCTACCGGGTCACGGTGGCGGGGCAGGCGGCCCCGCTGCGGGTGCAGGCCGTGGCGCTGCGGCGCTGTCTGGACAACCTGGTGGGCAACGCGATTCGCTATGGCGGCAGTGCCGAGGTCACGCTGCACGATGCGGCCGACGCGCTGACCATCGAGGTGCGTGACCATGGCCCGGGTTTGCCCGCCGAAGAGTTGGAGCGGGTCATGGAGCCGTTCTACCGCGTCGAGGCCTCGCGCAACCGCCAGAGTGGCGGGGCCGGGCTGGGGCTCACCATTGCCAGCGATATCGTGCGGCGGCACGGAGGGAGGCTGGTCTTGCGCAATGCTGCGGGTGGTGGTTTGGTGGCAGCAGCCATTTTTCCGCGCACTGCGGCGTGAGCCCACCGGGCTCAGCCCGCTGGGGTTTCATCCCCGCATTTCTCAAACCGTGGCCGCATCACACCGTCAACGAGCACCTGCTCTTCAAACATGGCGGCGGGTCGCACCCACAGCCCACGCTGGCCATAGAGCGCGCGGTACAGCGTCATGGGCTCCAGCGTTTCGCTGTGGCGCACGGTATCAATCACCTCGTAGAGCATGCCCTTGTAGTGGCGGTACAGGCCGGGTGGTGTGCGAATGAGTGCTGGCAGGTCGTCGTCGGTCATGGTGGTGGGTGCGGGGTCGTGAGTGGTTAGGATGGCGGTTGAAAACAACCCAAGAGTGAGGGAAGCCCGTGGATCAGGCAGATTTTGTGCATCTGGTGCGCATGAGCGAGCATGCCAGTGCTGACAACAGCCGCGCATACCGCCGCAGTGTGGCCGTGTTTGCGGCGCTGGGCTATGCCTGGGTGCTGGGGTGCCTGGGACTTGCCGCAGGCATTGTGCTGTGGGTGGTGCCGCAGATGTTGCAGGGGAAGTTTCGCTTTGCCATGGTGTGGCTGCTGCTGGGGGCTGCGGGCCTGCTGTGGGTCAGCCTGCGGGCGCTGTGGGTGCGTTTTGACGCGCCTGAGGGCGTGGAGATCACGGCGCTGGAGGCACCGGAGCTTTTTGAGGCGCTGGAGCGCATCCGCCGCAAGATCAAGGGCCCGCCCATCCACAAGGTCACGCTGAACGACGAGTTCAATGCGAGCATCCAGCAGCTGCCCAAGTACGGCCTGCTGGGTGGCGCCGTTAACCACCTGAGCATCGGGCTGCCTTTGCTGATGGCGTTGGACCGGCCGCGTTTTCTCGCCGTGCTGGCACACGAGTACGGCCACTTGCGCGGCGACCATGGCCGGTTTGCGGCCTGGATCTATCGCACACGCCTGTCGTGGATGCGCCTGAACCACAGTCTGGCCGACGACGAAGGCCCGGTGGCCGCGGCCACGCAGGCGTTCATGCGCTGGTACTTTCCGCGCTTTTCGGCCAAGACGTTTGCGCTGGCCCGCCAGGACGAATACGAGGCCGACCGCATTGCGGGCAAGCTGCTGGGCCGTGATGTGACCGCCGCCGCCCTGGCCGAGATCGAGATCCGGGGCGCAGCGTTGCAGGCAGAGTTCTGGGGCAACCACTGGTGCGGTGCCGCTGGCAATCCGCTGCCGGTGGGGCCATATCGCAGCATGCGCCGTTTCCTGGCCGAGGCCCCGGATGCCGCTTTTGCCAACGACGCACTGCGCCAAGCGCTCAAGCGCCTGAGCAGTGTGGACGACACCCACCCCGGCTTGCGGGACCGCATCGAAGCGCTGGATGCCACGCCCACACTGCCCGACTGGTCGCGTGGCAATGCCTTGACCCTGCTGGGCGATGAGGCCAAACGGTGGGTCAAACACTTCGACAAACAATGGTGCCGCGACAACGCTACGGAGTGGAAGCAGCACCACGCGTGGCTGGAACGTGTGCGCGCACGCGCCCAGGCGCTGCAGGCTTCCATCGCTCAGAACAGTGCGGCTGAGCTGGTGGAGCTGGCCCGCCTCAAGCGCCATCTGGACCCCCGTGCCGATGTGCGCGCCTTGTATGAGCTGGCGCTGGAGCGCAGCCCCGAGTACGCGCCCGCCCTGTGTGGACTGGTGCCTTGCCTGCCCGAGGACGATCGCGAAGGCAAGCTTCTGCTGCTGCACCGGGTGTGGGAAGCGGGCAGCAACGACCGCTACTGGGCCGCGCGCACCGCGCTGGCCGAGCTGGAAACTCCCCGCATGGGCATGGAGCATGATGCGGCGGCCTTCAAACAGTGGCGCAAGCGGCTGGAGCGCGCGCAGGAATCCGAAGAGCGCGCCTGGGAAGAGCTGTCGGGCACCTCCTTCTTCAGCCAGATCACGCGTCACGACCTGAGCCCCTTCGAACTGGCCGAGCTGCAATCGGAACTGGCCCGCTGTGCGCCCCTTGCCCGCTGCTGGCTAGTGCGCAAGAACCTGCGCGAGCATCCGCAGCGCCGTGCGTACCTGATCTTTGTCGAGCTGCCGGGGATGGACGACGAAAGCCGTTACCACCTGTGCCGCGCCCTGGAGCGCAATCTGAGCCTTCCCGGCCCCGCGCTGGCGCTGTGGGCGGGTGAATCGCCCAGCCTGAAGGAGATTCAGCGCTATGCGTTTGATCCGGTCTACACGCGTTGACAAACCGAAAGGATCGATGCGGGTCGTTTGAAGGAGCCTTGTGGTTGGCTGTTGATCAGACCAGAGTGGGACAATCGGGGGATGCATCCCAAAGTTCTTCTCGACGCCTGTGCCGAATTGGTCAGGCTCACCCTCACGTTTGAACACCCCGCCGATGCGGTGGTGTCACGATTCTTCCGCGACAACCGGGGCCTGGGCCCCCGCGAGCGGGCCACCCTGGCCGAAACGGTCTACACCGTGCTGCGCAAGAAGCTCCTGTTCGACCACATGGCGCCCTCGGGCTCGGGACCCAAGGAGCGCCGTCTGGCCATCCTGGGGTTTTACGGCCCGCGCGACTTCCTCAAGAGCGCACTGACTGACCAGGAAAAGAACTGGCTGGACCAGTGCGATGCGGTCATGGTCGATGACCTGATGGAGCGCCACCGTCACAACCTGCCCGAATGGCTGGTGAAGCCCCTCAAGGACCAGCTGGGCGACGGCTTCTGGCCATTGGTGGAAAGCCTGGCGCAGAGCGCCCCGCTGGATTTGCGCGTCAATGCCCTCAAGGACAAGCGTGCCGACGTGCAAAAGGAGCTGGCCAAGGCCGGCATCAAGGCCAGCCCCACGCCGTATTCGCCCTGGGGCCTGCGCATTGACGACAAGCCTGCGCTGACCAAGCTGGATGCGTTCACGCGCGGTGCCATCGAGGTGCAGGATGAAGGCTCGCAGTTGCTGGCCCTGCTGCTTGACGCCAAGCGCGGCGAGATGGTGGTGGATTTTTGCGCAGGTGCAGGTGGAAAGACCCTGGCCATCGGCGCGGGCATGCGCAGCACCGGGCGCCTGTATGCGTTTGATGTCTCGGCGCACCGCCTGGATGCTCTGAAACCGCGCCTGGCCCGCAGCGGCCTGTCGAACGTGCACCCCGCCGCCATTGCCCACGAGCGCGATGACCGCGTCAAGCGGCTGGCGGGCAAGATAGACCGCGTGCTGGTCGATGCTCCGTGCTCGGGCCTGGGGACTCTGCGGCGGAACCCGGACCTCAAATGGCGCCAGTCGCCCAAAGCCATCGAAGAGCTGGTGGCCAAACAGACCGCCATTCTGGACAGCGCAGCGCGCCTGCTCAAGTCCGGCGGCCGTCTGGTGTATGCCACCTGCAGCATCCTGCCGCAGGAAAACGAGGCCATCGCAGAGGCATTCAGCGCATCGCACCCGGACTTTGAACTGCTCGACGCGGGCGAACTGCTGGAGCAGCTCAAGGTGGAGGGGCCCAAGGCGCTGTGCAGCGGTGGTGAGTCGGGCAGTGGTTATTTGCGCCTGTGGCCCCATGTGCACCAAACGGATGGGTTCTTTGCCGCAATCTGGTCCAAAAAGGCCTGACTTGGCCTTCTAAAGGCGCTAAATCAGCGTAAATACCATGGATACCCCCGAACCTATTTCGCGGGTACCACTCTAAAATCAGGTAACCGGTCCGTTGGCGAACGGTTTCTCTGTAGAAGTAAGGCTTTCTGAATATGCTGTTACCCGATTGGGCTGTACTGAACGCTGCCATTGACTGGCTGGGCCATGGGTTGTGGAACCTGGCCTGGTGGCAGATCATTCTGTACACCCTGGCGACGACCCACATCACCATTGCGGCGGTCACGATTTTCCTGCACCGCGCGCAGGCGCACCGCGCGCTGGACTTGCACGCCATCCCTTCGCACTTTTTCCGCTTCTGGCTGTGGATCGGTACGGGCATGGTCACCAAGGAATGGGTCGCCATCCACCGCAAACACCACGCCAAGTGCGAAACCGTGGACGACCCCCACAGCCCCCAGACCCGTGGGCTGGACACCGTGATGTGGCTTGGCGCCGAGCTGTACCGCGCCGAGTCCAAGAACCAGGAGACGATGAAGAAGTTCGGCCACGGCACGCCCGATGACTGGATGGAGCGCAACGTCTACACCCGTTACGGCTGGCAGGGTGTGGGCCTCATGCTGATCCTGAACCTTGCACTGTTCGGCGCTCTGGGCGCCGCAGTGTGGGCGGTGCAGATGCTCTGGATTCCGTTCTGGGCGGCGGGGGTGGTCAACGGTGTGGGCCACTACTGGGGCTACCGCAACTTTGAGGCGCAGGATGCCAGCACCAACCTCTCGCCCTGGGGCATCATCATTGGCGGCGAAGAGCTGCATAACAACCATCACACCTATCCCACGTCGGCCAAGTTCTCGGTCAAGCCGTATGAGTTCGACATCGGCTGGGTCTACATCACGCTGATGAAGAAGATTGGCTGGGCCACGGTCAAGAAGGTGCCGCCCAAGCTGCAGTTGGGTGACGTCAAGCCTGTAGCCGATGAAAAGACGCTGGAGGCCCTGATTGCCAACCGCTATGAGGTGATGGCTGGCTATGCGCGTGGCGTGCGCCAGGCCTGCAAGGACGAAATCGCAGCGCTCAAGGCACGCAATGCCGATGCCTCGGTGCTCCAGGCCGCCAAGCGCTGGCTGCACCGTGATGCCGAGAAGGTGCCGGCCATCGCATTGCCGCAACTGGCCCAGGCCCGTGCTGCGCACCCCGCGCTCGACAAGATGGTCACCATGCGCGAAGAGCTGCGCCAGCTGTGGCTCAACACCTCGCAATCGCGCGAGCAGCTTACCGCGGACCTGCAAGCCTGGTGCCGCCGCGCGGAAGAAAGCGGTATAGCCGCCCTGCGTGAGTTCTCGCTACGGCTGCGTGCGGCGCAGGGCTGAAGCGGGCCGCGCATTGTCCAAGGCCTTGCCATCTGGCAAGGCCTTTTTCTTTGGTGCAGCGGTTACCGCATTGCGGGCACCTTGCCAAAAGCGCGGTTCTTTGCGGTTTTGTCCCGGCCTGCAAAGGCTGAGCGCAGCAGGTGCCGTACTTGGTGCCAAAGTCCCGGCCTGGGAGTGCCTTCGATCACCTGGATCTCAGAGCGGCAGTGCAGGGCGTTGCCCACCTGCACCCAGGCGGCCTTGTTGTTCCAGCCCTCGGGCAGATGTTCGCCCGCCCCAAGCCGCATTTGCGGCAGAGTGTGCAACGCGTGCCCGAAGTCTCGTGGAGCAAAGCGAAGTGACACCTCTCCCTGAGTGGTGTGCAGTGCGCTGCCGGGCGGCAGGCACAGCCACAGGCTCTGGCCGGGTGTGAGGCCCAAGGTGACTGCGGCCGATGGGGTGGTGGGCGGGATGGTGGTTGGATTGCGCTGTGGCATGGTGCGGGGCTCCTGAAGGAAGGGCTGCTGTGAGGCTGTAGCGTAAAAAAAGCAGCGTTGCTCCGGCAGGTACACGGCGGTGCAGGAACGGGTAGAACAGCGCAGATTACTGGCGTGCTGTTATGGTCCGATCTGTGCGTTCCTGTATCTGTACCCGCAGAGAGGGCTCGGGCACGATGCGCCTCTAGGCTTCTGAGCCTGCGCCACGGCTCGGCAGCAGTACCCCATACCCGCCATGTCACATTCTTCCGATTCGCGGGATGCCCCGCTCTACCGCCAACTGGCAGCTTTGTACGAACAGGCCATAGCCGCTGGCAGCCTGACGCCTGGCATGCGCATGCCGTCGGTGCGGGAGCTGTGCCAGCGGCACCAAGTGAGCCTGACCACCGCGCTGCAGGTGTTGCGGCATCTCGAATCCCTGGGCTGCGTGGAGGCGCGCGAGCGGGTGGGCTACTTTGTGCGGGAGCCGGGCGATGTGGCGTTGCCCCGGGCGCGCGAGCCCGAGTTGCACGAGCCGCTGGCCCACGACCCGCGGGTGTTTGCGGGCATCAACGAGCGCATTTCCGGTTTTCTCGAAAAAGCCCGCCGTGCAGGCCCGCTGCCGCTGGACTTGGGCAGCGCCATGCCCGCGCCGAGCCTGTTTGATGCGGCAGCGCTCAACCGCCTGGCCCACGGCCTGTTGCGCGAGCAACCCGACGTCCTGGTGTACGGCCCGTCCGCGCCCACCACCCACCCCGAATTCCAGCAGGCCATGGCCCGGCATGCGCTCACCTTCGGCGTGTGTGTCGCGCCAGCCGACATTGGAGCAACGCTCGGCAACTCCGAAGCGGTGAACCTGGCGCTGGACGCCGTCGCCGAGCCGGGCGACGTGATCGCCGTCGAATCGCCCACCTTCTTTGGCATCCTGCAGGCCATCGAGGTGCGTGGGCTGCGCGCGCTGGAGATCCCCTGCAGCCCGCACACGGGCATGTCGCTTGAAGCCCTGGAACTGGCTGCGCGCAACGAGCCACGGCTCAAGGGTGTCGTGGTGGTGCCCCACCTGCAGATGCCGCAGGGAAGCGTGATGCCCGATGCGCACAAGGAGCGACTGGTGGCTCTGTGCGTGGAGCATGGCTTAGCCCTCATCGAGGACGACATCTACCGGGAGTTCGTGGAGTCGCCGCACGTGCTGCGGCCCGCCAAGGCCTGGGACCGGCAGGGCGATGCCGGGCAGGTGATCTATTGCGCATCGCTCAGCAAGAGCTTTGCTCCCGGCTTGCGCCAGGGCTGGATGAGCGCGGGGCGCTGGCAGGCCCGTGTGCAGATGATCAAGTTCGCTCGCACGCGCAACATGCAGACCTGGTCGCAGCTGCTGGCGGCGCGCAGTGTGGACTCTCCGGCCTACGAGCGCCACATGCGCCGCATGCGGGCGCAGCTGCGCATCCAGCGAGAACAGGCGGCGAGGGCCGTGGCGCGCTACTTTCCCATGGGCACACGCCTGAGCCTGCCGCCGGGTGGGCTGAGCCTGTGGCTGGAGCTGCCGGTCGGCATCTCTTCCACGCGCCTGTACGACGAGGCGCTGCAAAACGGTATCCGTGTGGCCCCGGGCCCCATGTTCTCCAACACCGGGCGGTATGAGCACTTCTTGCGGCTGAGCTGTGGGATGCCGTTCACGGCCGAAGTGGAGGCGGGCTACCGCACGCTGGGCGCCTTGCTGGCTGCGCAGATGGCCGAGTTGCCCGTGCCGCGCAAGGTTGCTTGAGCAAAGAGTCTGGGTGAAAGGTCTGCGCAGCAGGCATAAAAAAACCGCCCTGGACGGGCGGCTTTTTTGGGGAACGGGCCGAATTACTTCAGCTTCATTTCCTTGTATTCCACATGCTTGCGAGCTTTTGGATCAAATTTCATGATCAGCATTTTCTCGGGCATGGTCTTCTTGTTCTTGGTCGTGGTGTAGAAGTGGCCGGTACCCGCAGTGGATTCCAGCTTGATCTTGTCGCGTCCGCCTTTGCTTGCCATGGTGCTTCTCCTTAAGCCTGACCACGTGCGCGCAGGTCTGCGAGCACCGAGTCGATACCGTTCTTGTCGATCAAACGCAGGGCAGCGCTCGAAACGCGCAGGCGAACCCAGCGATTTTCGGTCTCGACCCAGAAACGGCGGTATTGCAGGTTCGGCAGGAACCGGCGCTTGGTTTTGTTGTTGGCGTGGGAAACGTTGTTCCCGACCATGGGCTTCTTGCCCGTTACGTCGCAGACGCGTGCCATGAGGACACTCCGATACTTTTTAACGGCCGTTCGCTGGGCCCTGGGCTTGTGTGCCCAGGTTGGCTTGCGGCCTCACCTCGCCAGAAAGGGTGGCGGTAACCCGATTGATTTGCCTGTTTCGGAGGACCGCAAAAACGGGCCGAATTCAGCAAAGCCGCAGATTATAGCCTGCTGCCCAGTTTTTAATCAAGACTCTTGTTCCAGGAAGCGCTGGGCGTCCAGTGCCGCCATGCAGCCCGTGCCCGCGCTGGTGATCGCTTGGCGGTACACATGGTCCTGCACATCGCCTGCGGCAAACACGCCGGGCACGCTGGTCTGGGTGGCAAAACCCTTGAGGCCGCCCTGGGTGATGATGTAGCCGTTCTCCATCTCCAGCTGGCCTTGGAATATTTCGGTGTTGGGCGCGTGGCCGATGGCGATGAAGCAGCCCTGCAGCTTGATGTCTTCCGTGCTTCCGTCCTTGGTGCTCTTGATGCGGATGCCCGTCACGCCCGTGTTGTCGCCCAGCACTTCGTCGAGCGTGTGAAACAGCTTGAGCTCGATCTTGCCGGCCGCGACCTTTTCGTTGAGCTTGTCCACCAGGATGGGCTCGGCCTTGAACTTGTCGCGTCGGTGCACCAGGGTGACCTTGCGGGCGATGTTCGACAGGTACAGCGCTTCTTCTACCGCCGTATTGCCGCCACCGACCACGCAGACGTCCTGCTCGCGGTAGAAGAAGCCGTCGCAGGTGGCGCAGCCCGACACACCCTTGCCCATGAAGGCCTCTTCCGAAGGCAGGCCCAGGTACTTGGCCGATGCGCCAGTGGCCAGAATCAGCGCATCGCAGGTGTAGGTGCCGCTGTCGCCGGTGAGGGTGAAGGGGCGCTGGCTGAAATCGACCTTGTTGATGTGGTCAAAGATGATCTGGGTCTTGAAGCGCTCGGCGTGCTCCAGAAAGCGCTGCATCAGCTCCGGCCCCTGCACGCCATGCACGTCGGCCGGCCAGTTGTCCACCTCGGTCGTGGTCATCAGCTGGCCACCCTGGGCCATGCCGGTGATGAGCACCGGGTTCAGGTTGGCGCGGGCGGCATAAACCGCTGCGGTGTAGCCCGCAGGGCCAGAGCCAAGGATCAGAACTTTCGCGTGTTGGGTGGTGGACATGGTAAAAGCCTGTGTTTTGCGCCTGCTACATGCGGCGCTGTTGGGGAAGCTGGGGGTTGAATTAGCAAGTATCAACCGTGCACCGCTCACGCGAGCGGTCCCTTTTTCAATCACGGCGATTGTAAGAACCCATTGATACCCCTTGCACAACCCGTGCGGCTCCGGTTGGGTCGCTCTAGAGAGGAGTTTTCATGTCGACGATGTTGTCCAACCTGGACCTGCTGCGCCGGGTGCCCTTGTTTTCGCTGCTTACGGTGGCCCAGGCCGAGGTGATCAGTGGTGCGGTGATCAAGCGCCGCTTCAAGCGTGGCGAGGCGCTGGTGGAGCAAGGGCAAAAATCCAACGCCCTGTTCATCCTGCTCACGGGGCGCGCCCGCGTGATGACATCGGACAGCCGGGGGCGTGAGGTGATTTTGGCCACCCTCGCGCAGGGCGACTACCTCGGCGAGATGAGCATCATCGACAACGAACCCCACTCGGCCACGGTGCGTGCCGAGGTGCAGACCGATGTGCTCATGCTCGGGCGCGCAGAGTTCGCGCGTTGCCTCACAGAGAACGCCTCCATGTCGCTGGTGGTGATGCGGGGGCTGGTCAAGCGTCTGCGCCATGCCGACCGCAAGATTGAGTCACTGGCGTTGCTGGATGTGTATGGGCGTGTGGCCCATGCCCTGCTGGACTTTGCGGTGCCCGACGCTCAGGGCCAGTTGGTGATCAAAGACAAAATCTCCCGGCAGGACCTGGCCAAGATGGTGGGCGCCTCCCGCGAGATGGTCAGCCGCGTGATGAAAGATTTGGAAGAGCGTGGCTTTATCGAGGCATTGCCCAGTGGCGCCACTGTGCTCAAGGACCGATTGAACGCGTTGAGTTAGCAACGCTTCAGCCCGGGTGTCATGCCCGGGGGCTTGCGGTAAGCTCGCCCGGCACGCATATGACCTATTCCCTCAATACCCTGAATGCATCGGCTGCGGCGAAGTCGCCGCCGCGTACGGGCGCTGCCCGTTTTGGCCACGAAATTGGCCTGATGGTGGGGCTGCTGGCCCTGGTTTTCTGGTTGCTGGCCCTGCTGAGCTATTCCGCGCAGGATGCCGCTTGGTCCACCTCGGGCGCCCGGGGTGGGCGTTTGGTCGCCAACTGGGCAGGCCGGTTTGGTGCGTGGCTGGCCGATGGCAGCTACTTTGCACTGGGTTTTTCGGTGTGGTGGTGTGTGGCGGCCGGTGTGCGGGCCTGGTTGTCGTCGCTGGCGCGGTGGATGCGCGGCGGCGAATCGGCCCCGGGCGCGGTAAGCCCGATGCGCAGGCGGGCCATGTTCTGGGTGGGGCTGGTGGTGCTGATGTGTGCCAGCACTGCGCTGGAGTGGTCGCGCCTGTACCGGTTTGAAGCGTTCCTGCCGGGGCATGCTGGTGGCGTGCTGGGCTACATCACGGGGCCTGCCAGTGTGAAGTGGCTGGGTTTTACGGGCTCGGGCCTGCTGGCGATCGTGCTGGCTGTGCTGGGGGCGGCGCTGGTGTTCCGTTTCTCCTGGGGCCATGTCGCGGAAATTGTGGGAGGGCGCATCGACGCATTGGTGCAGTCGCGCCTGGCCAAGCGCGAAGTGGCCAAGGATGTGGCCGTGGGCCGCAAGGCCGCGCGCGAGCGTGAAGTGGTGGTGCTGGAGGAGCGCACCGAAAGCGAGGTGCACCACCCCCAACCGATCCAGATCATCGAACCCGTGCTGGTAGACGTGCCGCAGAGCACCCGCGTGGTGAAGGAGCGCCAGAAGCCGCTGTTCACCGAGATGCCCGACAGCAAGCTGCCACTGGTGGACCTGCTCGATGGCCCGCTGCAGCGCCAGGAAACCGTGGCGCCCGAGACGCTGGAGATGACCAGCCGCCTTATCGAGAAAAAACTCAAGGACTTTGGCGTGGAAGTACGCGTGGTCGCGGCCATGCCCGGCCCGGTGATCACGCGCTACGAAATCGAGCCCGCCACCGGCGTGAAGGGCTCGCAGATCGTGGGCCTGGCCAAGGACCTGGCGCGTTCGCTGAGCCTGGTGTCGATCCGCGTGGTGGAGACCATCCCCGGCAAGAACTTCATGGCGCTGGAGCTGCCCAACGCCAAGCGGCAGTCCATCCGCCTGTCCGAAATCCTGGGCTCGCAGGTGTACCACGAGGCCAAGAGCATGCTCACCATGGGCCTGGGCAAGGACATCGTGGGCAACCCGGTGGTGGCGGACCTTGCCAAGATGCCGCACGTGCTGGTGGCTGGTACCACGGGCTCAGGCAAGTCGGTGGGGATCAACGCCATGATCCTCTCGCTGCTGTACAAGGCCGAGGCGCGCGATGTGCGCCTATTGATGATCGACCCCAAGATGCTGGAAATGTCGGTCTACGAAGGCATCCCGCACCTGCTGGCCCCGGTGGTCACCGACATGAAACAGGCGGCGCACGGCCTGAACTGGTGCGTGGCCGAGATGGAGCGGCGCTACAAGCTCATGTCCAAGCTGGGCGTGCGCAACCTCGCGGGCTACAACGTCAAGATTGATGAAGCCAAGGCGCGCGAAGAGTTCATCTACAACCCCTTCAGCCTGACGCCCGAAGAGCCCGAACCGCTGCAGCGCCTGCCGCACATCGTGGTCATCATCGACGAGCTGGCCGACCTGATGATGGTGGTGGGCAAGAAGATCGAAGAGCTGATCGCCCGCCTGGCGCAGAAGGCGCGTGCGGCCGGCATCCACCTGATCCTGGCCACGCAGCGCCCCAGTGTGGATGTGATCACGGGCCTGATCAAGGCCAACATTCCCACCCGCATCGCGTTCTCCGTGGGCTCCAAGATCGACAGCCGCACCATCCTCGACCAGATGGGCGCCGAAGCCCTGTTGGGCATGGGCGACATGCTCTACATGGCCAGCGGCACGGGACTGCCGATCCGGGTGCATGGTGCCTTTGTGTCGGACGAAGAAGTACACCGTGTCGTCAGTTACCTCAAGGAACAAGGGGAGCCGGACTACATCGAGGGCGTGCTCGAAGGCGGAACTGTGGATGGCGAGGGTGATCTGTCAGGAGACGGCGGCGGTGGCGAAGGGGGCGAGAAGGACCCCATGTACGACCAGGCCGTCGAAGTGGTGCTCAAGGACCGCAAGGCCAGCATCTCGTACGTGCAGCGCAAGCTGCGCATTGGCTACAACCGCTCGGCGCGGCTGCTGGAAGACATGGAAAAGGCGGGCCTGGTGAGTGGCCTGACCACCAGCGGCCAGCGCGAAGTGCTGGTTCCCGCGCGCAGCGAATGACAAGGGCAGGGCGATGAGCCCAGCCCGTGCCCCACAGGAGTTCCTTTTGAAAAAGACCGTTACTGCAATTTTGATAGCTGCCAGCGCAACGCTGGCAAGCGCTGATGGCTTGAAAAGCCTTGAATCGTTCATGAAGGGCACACAAACGGGCAAGGCGGATTTCACGCAGACCGTGACTTCGCCCCCCAAGGACGGCCAGACCGCGCGCACCAAGACATCGAGCGGCAGTTTTGAATTCCAGCGCCCCGGGCGTTTCAAGTTCGTCTACAAGAAACCCTTCGAGCAGACCATCGTGGCCGATGGCCAGACCCTGTGGCTGTACGACGTGGACCTGAACCAGGTCACCCAGCGTTCGCAGTCACAGGCGCTGGGCAGCACGCCCGCCGCGCTGCTCGCATCGGCCCCCGACCTGTCGGCGCTCAAGGCCGAGTTCACGCTCGAAGCAGCGCCTGAGCAGGATGGCCTGCAGTGGGTGCTGGCCAGCCCCAAGACCAAGGATGGTCAGCTCAAGAGCGTGCGCGTGGGTTTTGCGGGTGAGCAACTGGCGGCCCTCGACATTCTGGACAGCTTTGGCCAGCGCTCCCTGATTCGTTTCAATGGCATGCAGGCCAACGCAGCGCTGCCCGCCAGCACCTTCCAGTTCAAGCCGCCCGCTGGAGCGGATGTGGTGAAGCAGTAAGTTGCTGCGAAAAAGATAGCTGCAAGCGCTTATCAGATAAGCGCTAGAGGCCAATTTGGCTTAAAAATCAGCGTGATGTAGACAGGATACGAACATGGCAGCACGCAGTGCCTCCGCAGCACCTTCCCAGGCCCACTCCTCGGCCCACCAGCCCCTGGCCGAGCGCCTGCGGCCCCGCACGCTGGGCGAGGTGATCGGGCAGCAGCATGTGCTGGGCCCGGGCATGCCGCTGCGGCTCGCGTTCGAATCGGGCCGCCCGCACAGCTGCATCCTCTGGGGCCCGCCGGGTGTGGGCAAGACGACCATCGCACGCCTGATGGCCGATGCCTTTGACGCGCAGTTCATCAGCATCAGTGCCGTGCTGGGCGGGGTGAAGGACATCCGCGAAGCGGTCGAACGTGCCGAGGCCGCGCGTGATGGTCTGATGCAGCAGCGCACGATCGTCTTCGTGGATGAAGTGCACCGCTTCAACAAGAGCCAGCAAGATGCCTTCTTGCCGCATGTGGAGAGCGGGTTGTTTACCTTCATTGGTGCGACCACCGAAAACCCGTCGTTCGAGGTGAACTCGGCGCTGCTATCCCGCGCCGCCGTGTACGTGCTGCAGCCGCTGTCCGAACAGGATTTGAAGCAAATAGTGGCTCTGGCGCAGGCGGAGAAAGCGCTGCCAGCTATCGAAGATGTAGCAATTGACCGACTGGTGGCCTATGCCGATGGCGATGCCCGCAGATTGCTCAACACACTCGAAACCCTGGCCATGGCGGCCACGCAGGAGAAGCTGTCCGAGATCACCGACGCCTGGCTGCTCAAGGTGCTGGGCGAGCGCATGCGCCGCTATGACAAGGGCGGCGAGCAGTTCTACGACACCATCAGCGCGTTGCACAAGTCGGTGCGCGGCTCCGACCCCGACGCTGCGCTGTACTGGCTGGTGCGCATGCTCGACGGCGGTGCCGACCCGCGCTACATGGCGCGCCGCCTGGTGCGCATGGCCAGCGAGGACATCGGCCTGGCCGACCCGCGTGCGCTGCGCCTGGCGCTGGACGCGACCGAGGTGTACGAGCGCCTGGGCAGCCCCGAGGGGGAGCTGGCCCTGGCCGAATGTGTGGTGTACCTGGCCGTGGCGCCCAAGTCCAACGCGGTCTACAAGGCCTACAACGCAGCCCGCGCCTGGGTGAAGCAGGACGGCACCCGCCCCGTGCCCATGCACCTGCGCAACGCACCAACACAGCTCATGAAACAGCTCGACTACGGCAAGGGCTACCGCTACGCGCACGACGAAGAGGGCGGCTTCGCCGCAGGCGAAAACTACCTGCCCGAGGGCATGCCGGAGCCCGGTTTTTACGCGCCGGTGGAGCGCGGGCTCGAAATCAAGATTGCACAGAAATTGCGTGAGCTGCGTGCGCGCAATGTTTCGCCCGATCTGGAGGATGGGCCGGACGAAAAGTCCTGAACCTCTGCCCATGGGAGGCGCACCCCGCGTCATGCTGATTTGGCATGAAGCTGGTAATAAGTTTGCACATCAATTTTCCTGCTTGCATCATGTGAGCTTATGGATTGCGTTGCGCGCTGATGTGGCGCCAACCCGAGGGAAAACCCCGCCCGGCTTGGTGGGGGCCGCTTGTGACTACTCGCTACAATCCCGTCCACAAACCCGCACAGCTGCACTTCTGGCGGGTTTTTTGCTAGATGGCAGTCGGGCCCACAAGGCTGTACCGATTCCGGTGCCAAAGCGGTGGGTACGTTACAAACGAAGGACTTCTCTTATGGACATTTTGCTGCAACAGATCATCAACGGTCTGGTACTCGGCAGCATGTACGCCTTGATAGCCTTGGGCTACACGATGGTGTACGGCATTATTCAGCTGATCAATTTCGCCCACGGCGAAGTGCTCATGATCGGGGCTCTGACCAGTTGGAGCTGTATAGGAATGATGCAGGCTGCAATGCCTGGCGCCCCGGGCTGGCTCATCTTGCTGCTGGCCACCCTCATTGCCTGCGTGGTTGCCGCGACGCTCAATTTTGTGATCGAGAAGGTGGCCTACCGCCCTCTGCGCAACAGTCCTCGTCTCGCCCCTCTGATCACCGCCATCGGCATGTCGATCCTGCTGCAGACGCTGGCCATGATCATCTGGAAGCCCAACTACAAGCCCTATCCCACGATGTTGCCCAGCGCGCCGTTCGAGGTGGGTGGCGCTTACATCACCCCCACACAGATCCTGATCCTGGGCGTGACCGCTGTTGCCCTGGCCTCGCTGGTGTACCTGGTGAACCATACCAACCTGGGCCGCGCGATGCGCGCCACGGCTGAGAACCCCCGCGTTGCTTCCCTGATGGGCGTCAAGCCCGACATGGTGATTTCCGCTACCTTCATCATCGGCGCCATTCTGGCCGCCGTGGCCGGCATCATGTATGCCTCCAACTACGGCACGGCGCAGCACACCATGGGCTTCCTGCCGGGCCTCAAGGCCTTCACGGCGGCGGTGTTCGGCGGCATTGGCAACCTGGCCGGTGCCGTGGTGGGCGGCATTTTGCTGGGTCTCATCGAAGCCATCGGCTCGGGCTACATCGGCACGCTCACGGGCGGTCTGCTGGGCAGCCACTACACCGACATCTTTGCGTTCATCGTGCTCATCATCATCCTGACGCTGCGTCCTTCGGGCCTGCTGGGTGAGCGTGTGGCCGATCGCGCCTGAGGAGCCTCACACCATGAAGAACACCAAAACCAATTGGATCCTCGGCGCCGTCGCGCTGCTGGTGCTGCCGCTGATCCTGCAATCCTTCGGCAACGCCTGGGTGCGCATTGCCGACCTGGCCCTGTTGTATGTGCTGCTGGCCCTGGGCCTGAACATCGTGGTGGGCTACGCCGGCCTGCTGGACCTGGGCTACGTGGCGTTCTACGCCGTGGGTGCCTACCTGTTTGCCTTGATGGCCTCGCCGCACCTTGCGGACAACTTTGCGGCGTTTGCCGCCATGTTCCCCAACGGCTTGCACACGTCGCTGTGGCTGGTGATACCGGTGGCGGCGTTACTGGCGGCGTTCTTCGGAGCGCTTCTGGGGGCGCCCACGCTCAAGTTGCGCGGGGACTACCTGGCCATCGTGACCTTGGGCTTCGGCGAAATCATCCGTATCTTCCTGAACAACCTGGACCACCCCGTCAACCTGACCAACGGCCCCAAGGGCCTGGGCCAGATCGACTCGGTCAAGATTTTTGGCCTGGACCTGGGCAAGCGCCTGGAGGTGTTCGGCTTTGATATCAGCTCCGTCACGCTGTACTACTACCTGTTCCTGGTTCTGGTGGTGATCTCCATCGTTATTTGCTATCGCCTGCAGGACTCACGCATCGGCCGCGCCTGGATGGCCATCCGTGAAGATGAAATCGCCGCCAAGGCGATGGGCATCAACACCCGCAACATGAAGCTGCTGGCCTTTGGCATGGGCGCTTCGTTTGGCGGCGTGTCGGGTGCGATGTTCGGTGCGTTCCAGGGCTTTGTGTCGCCCGAGTCGTTCAGCCTGATGGAGTCGGTCATGATCGTCGCCATGGTGGTGCTGGGCGGTATCGGCCACATTCCCGGCGTGATCCTGGGGGCCGTGCTGCTGTCGGCCTTGCCCGAAGTGCTGCGCTACGTGGCAGGCCCGCTGCAGGCCATGACGGACGGCCGTCTGGACTCCGCCATCCTGCGCCAGCTGCTGATCGCACTGGCCATGATCATCATCATGCTGATGCGTCCCCGTGGTCTGTGGCCAGCGCCCGACCATGGCAAGAGCCTCACGCAGAAGACCTGAACACCGCAGAAAGTTAGAACATGGCAGAGAACATTCAGAAATCAGCCAGCGACGTGGTGCTGCGGGTTGCAGGTATTTCCAAGCGTTTTGGTGGCCTGCAAGCCCTCTCCGACGTGGGCATCACCATCGAGCGTGGCCAAGTCTATGGCCTGATCGGTCCCAACGGCGCGGGCAAGACCACGTTCTTCAACGTGATCACCGGCCTGTACACCCCCGACAGCGGCACCTTTGAGCTCGCCGGCAAGCCTTACGAGCCCACGGCCGTGCATGAAGTGGCCAAGGCGGGCATTGCCCGCACCTTCCAGAACATCCGCCTGTTTGCAGAAATGACGGCGCTGGAAAATGTAATGGTGGGCCGCCACATCCGCACCAAGTCCGGCCTGCTGGGCGCGGTGCTGCGCACCAAGGGTTTCAAGGAAGAAGAGCTGGCCATTGCCAAGCGCGCGCAGGAACTGCTCGACTACGTGGGCATTGGCAAGTTCGCCGACTATAAGGCGCGTACCCTCTCCTATGGTGACCAACGCCGCCTGGAGATCGCCCGGGCCCTGGCCACCGATCCGCAACTGATTGCGCTGGACGAGCCCGCAGCCGGCATGAACGCCACCGAGAAGGTGCTGCTGCGCGAGCTGATCGACCGCATCCGCAACGACAACCGCACCATCTTGCTCATCGAGCACGACGTGAAGCTGGTGATGGGCCTGTGCGACCGCGTGACGGTGCTCGACTACGGCAAGCAGATCGCCGAAGGTACGCCTGCCACCGTGCAGAAGAACGAAAAAGTGATTGAGGCCTATCTGGGCACCGGAGGACATTGAGAATGGCCGAAAAATCCAACAAGGTACTGCTGCAGGTCAAGGGCCTGAAAGTGGCCTACGGCGGTATCCAGGCCGTGAAGGGCGTGGACTTTGAAGTGCGCGAGGGGGAGTTGGTTTCGCTGATCGGCTCCAACGGCGCTGGCAAGACCACCACCATGAAGGCGATCACCGGCACCCTGGGCATGAACGATGGCGACATCCATTACCTGGGTGAAAGCATCAAGGGCAAGGGCGCTTGGGATCTGGTGAAGAAGGGCCTTGTGATGGTGCCGGAAGGCCGAGGCGTGTTCGCCCGCATGACCATTACCGAGAACCTGCAGATGGGCGCCTACACGCGCCGCGACAAGGCAGGCATCTTGGCCGACATCGAAAAGATGTTCACCATCTTCCCGCGCCTGCGCGAACGCAAGGACCAACTCGCTGGCACCATGTCGGGCGGTGAACAGCAGATGCTAGCCATGGGCCGTGCGCTGATGAGCCAGCCCAAGGTGCTGCTGCTGGACGAGCCCTCCATGGGGCTGTCGCCCATCATGGTGGACAAGATCTTTGAAGTGGTGCGCGATGTGTACGCCCTGGGCGTCACCATTTTGCTGGTGGAGCAGAACGCGAGCCGGGCGCTGGCAATTGCCGACCGTGGCTACGTGATGGAGTCCGGCCTGATCACCATGGCCGGCCCCGGCCAGGAACTCTTGAACGATCCCAAGGTGCGCGCCGCCTACCTGGGCGAATAAGGCAACACCCATGCCCGGCCCGCCCTGCGTGGGGCAGGCGCGTAGTGCGTCGCACAAGGCACTGCCACACGGCGGTGCCTTTTTTTTGGCGCAGGCGTTGGTGTTTGCATGAATTGATTGCTATGTTTTTTATAGCTTATGGCGGATGTGTATCCAGCGCCAGATGCCAATTTTGTTCATAATTTGCCCCCACCCCGCCACCACCTGTCGCCGCATGTCGATGTCCGCTCTGCAATCCTTGCCCGTATCACTCCAGACCGTGTTGCTGCTGATTGCCAGCAACGTTTTCATGACCTTTGCCTGGTACGGGCACCTCAAGAACCTGGCCACGTCACCCTGGTACACCGCAGCGCTGGTGAGTTGGGGCATTGCATTGTTCGAGTACCTGCTGCAGGTGCCTGCCAACCGGATCGGGTTTACCCAGTTCAACGTGGGGCAGCTCAAGATCATGCAGGAGGTGATCACGCTGGCGGTGTTTGTGCCGTTCGCGGTGTTCTACATGGGCCAGCCCCTGAAGTGGGACTACCTCTGGGCAGGCCTGTGCCTGGTGGGGGCTGTGTATTTCATTTTCCGTAGTGCCTGATGAATGGTGCGTGTTGCCCGGTATCCGCGCCGGGCGCCCGTGGCTGCGGGTGAGGGCGGCCGGTTAAACTCGCCTGTCACTTAAAAGTCATGGTTTTGTCATGGCTTTGTCTCATTTTCAAAAAATCGATACCGATCCAGGAGCCTCCATGCTGTTTGCCAAGCTGTTGCCACGCGAAGGCAATTTTTTCGAAATGTTCAACCAGCATGCAGACCGCATCGTCGAGGCGGCCCGGGCTTTCTCGCAACTGGTGGCCAACTACAGCGACCCGCACCTGCGCGACAAATACAACCAGGATGTGGACAACGCCGAGCGTGCTGCCGACCGCGTGACGCACGAGGTGAACAAGGCCATCCACAAGACCTTCATCACCCCTATCGACCGCGAGCAGATCCACACGCTGATCAACACGATGGACGATGTGGCCGACCTGATTCAGGACTCTGCCGAGACCATGGCGCTGTACGACGTGCGCCACATGACGGAAGAGATCACCCGCCTGACCGACCTGAGCCTCAAGTGCTGCGAACGCCTGCGTGATGCCGTCAAGTTGCTCGACAAGATCGCCGATCCGGCCGTGGCTGAAGCCGCGCTCAAGACCTGCGAAGAGATCGACAGGCTCGAGTCCGACGCGGACCGCGTGATGCGCAGCGCCATGAGCAAGCTCTTCCGTGAAGAGCCCGATGTGCGCGAGGTGATCAAGCTCAAGGCCATCTACGAGCTGCTGGAAACCATCACCGACAAGTGTGAGGACGTGGCCAATTGCATCGAGGGCATCGTCCTCGAAAACTCCTGATCCGGCAGGCTGACCAGTATGGAAACCGTACAAACGGCCCTCTGGGTTGTGGTCTTGCTCGTGGCACTGGCGATCCTGTTCGACTTCATGAACGGGTTCCATGACGCTGCCAATTCGATTGCCACGGTGGTGTCCACCGGCGTGCTCAAGCCCGCACAGGCGGTGCTGTTCGCCGCGTTCTTCAACTTTGTAGCGATCTTTGTCTTCCACCTGAGCGTGGCCGCCACGGTGGGCAAGGGCATCGTTCAGCCCGGCATCGTGGACACCCATGTGGTGTTTGGTGCCTTGGTGGGCGCCATCACCTGGAACGTCATCACCTGGTACTACGGCATCCCCAGCAGCTCATCGCATGCGCTCATCGGCGGCATCGTGGGGGCGGTGATCGCCAAGGCGGGTGCCAGCGCGCTGATCTCCACCGGCATCCTCAAGACCGTGGCGTTCATCTTCGTTTCGCCCTTGCTCGGCTTCCTGCTGGGCTCTCTCATGATGGTGGCTGTGGCGCACATCTTTCGGCGAACGCGGCCAAGCCGGGTGGACAAATGGTTCCGGCGCCTGCAGCTCGTGTCCGCAGGGGCCTACAGCCTGGGGCACGGGGGCAACGATGCGCAAAAGACCATCGGCATCATCTGGCTGCTGCTGATTGCCACAGGGTATTCGTCGGCAAGCGATGCTTCGCCACCCACCTGGACGATTGTCAGCTGCTACGTGGCTATCGGCCTGGGAACCATGTTCGGCGGCTGGCGCATCGTGAAAACCATGGGCCAGAAGATCACCAAGCTCAAGCCCGTGGGCGGCTTCTGTGCCGAGACGGGCGGGGCGCTGACCCTGTTCCTGGCAACAACGCTGGGTATTCCGGTGTCCACCACCCACACCATCACAGGCGCCATCGTGGGCGTGGGCTCCACGCAGCGCGCCAGCGCAGTGCGCTGGGGTGTGGCAGGCAATATCGTCTGGGCGTGGATCTTGACCATCCCCGCCAGTGCGTTTGTGGCTGCCGTGGCGTACTGGATCAGTCTGCAGATATTCTGAATGCCCTGATTCCTGATTTGCTATTGAATATATAGCTAATCAGGCAATATGGAAAAGCGCTAACGCCCCATTTGAATGTGAGTTCAATGGGGCGTTCGCTTGGTGGGTGTCGGTCACTGCGAGATCTTGCGAGCTTCCTCGATCTGGTACTCGAAGTACCGTTGGAAGCTGAACGCGAGGCTGGCCATCAGCACCGCCGTGCCCACCAACAGCGATACCACGATGGCGCCGATGGTGATCCATTGGGTTCTGCCCGCCGGGGCGTCGGGTGCGGCCGTGGGGTTGTAGCGCGCGTTCCACGCCTCGGGCGTCTTGAGTGCAAACAGGATGGCTTGCAAGGCGCAGCCCGCAATCGTGAAGCCCAGCAAAGGAATCAACATCCAGCTGGTGTGGTCGTCCTGGCCGAGCTGTTGCACGCGCTGGATGCCGTAGATACCGAGGGCCGTCGGTATCGGGAGCAGCCAGCCCAGCATGTCGGTGATCCCGTGCAGGTAAAAGCGGTGAAGGCCTAGCGGCCCGCCCACGAAGGCAAGCCATGCCGCCAAAGTTTTGTTTTTCATGGGGCATTATTCATCGTCGGGCCGCCCCAAGATGAACAAGTGGTCTCCAAGGGGGCCGCTTCGGAGGGCTGCGCTCTGCGCTGCGGGGAGAGCATGGGGGCCGTTTTCATTCGGGCGATGTGGTGTCGCCCGCGCCCAGGGTTTTCTCCATGAGCACGATGTCGCGCCAGGCGCCGAACTTCCATCCCACCGAACGCATGACACCCACGTCGGTGAAGCCCAGCGCCCGGTGCACACCGATCGAGCCCGCGTTGGCCGAGTCGCCAATCACGGCCAGCAGCTTGCGTACCCCAGCTGCTTCGGCCTGGGCCGCCAGCTCGGTCAGCAGCTTGCGGCCCAGGCCCATGCCACGGGCGCTGTCGGCCACGTAGATCGAGTCCTCGGCAGAGAACCGGTAGGCTGGACGGGGCTTGAACCAGTTGGCATAGGCATAGCCCAGCACCTGGCCGTCCTTTTCGGCCACCAGCCAGGGCAGGCCTCGGGCCAGCACGTCGGCACGGCGGCCTGCCATGTCGGCTTCAGATGGTGGATCGATCTCGAAGGTGCCTGTGCCGTGAAGCACATGGTGTTGGTAAATGGCCGTGATGGCGGGAATATCGCTGTCGGTGCTGGAACGAATTTTGGGCATGGAAGAGGGAAATGGATATAATCGCGGGCTTTGCAGCGTGTCGCTGGCCGGGTGGCCATGTCGCGTGTCTCAAGCGTTGCGAATATGGTTGCGAACACAGTGGCTCAAGGCAAATGTTGCCGGAGTTCACCACCCGAAGGATAAATCATGGTCGTCATTCGACTCTCCCGCGGCGGCTCCAAGGGCCGTCCTTTCTTCAACATCGTCGTTGCTGACAAGCGCGTGCGCCGTGATGGCCGCTTCATCGAGCGCATCGGCTTCTACAACCCCACCGCCAAGGAATCTGAAGAAGGCCTGCGCATCGTGCAAGACCGTCTGACGTACTGGAAGAGCGTGGGCGCCCAGTCCTCGCCTACCGTGGACCGCCTGATCAAGCAAGCCGCCAAGAAGGCTGCTTAAAGCTCCCTGAAAAGGGCGGGTTTCGTCGGCATGCCTGGCGAAACCCGCCCTTTTCCTATTCTGGAATCCCCCGCCATGGCCACCAACCTGACCCTCGAACCCGCAGAGCTGCCCACAGACGCCGTTGAAGTGGGGCGCATTGCCGATGCCTGGGGTGTCAAGGGCTGGTTCAAGGTGCTGTCGCACAGCAGCAGCCCTGAGGCGCTGTTTTCATCCAAACGCTGGTACCTGCAGCCTTCCGAACGCGGCGCCAAGACCTTTGCGGGCACCGTGTTGTTGTCCATCCGCCAGGCCAAGGACCATTCGGACACCGTGGTTGCCTGGGCGCAGGGCATTGATGACCGCGATGCCGCCGAAGCCTTGCGCGGCGCGCGCATCTTTGTGCCGCGCTCCAGCTTTCCGTCCACCACGGAGGGCGAGTACTACTGGATCGATCTGATCGGTCTTGCGGTCGTCAACCGCGAAGGTGTGGCGCTGGGGCAGGTGCAGGAATTGATGTCCACCGGTCCGCAGACGGTGCTGGTGTTGACTTATGAGCAGGACGGCAAGGCACAGGAGCGGATGATCCCTTTTGTCTCGGCCTTCATTGACAACGTGGACCTGGCCGAAAAGCGCATCACGGTGGACTGGCAGCCGGACTACTGATCGGAACTCCCGCCCTGGCGCCGCCCACCATGCGCTTTGACATCATCACCCTGTTCCCCGAGCTGTTTGCGCCGTTCCTGGCCAGCGGCGTGACCCGCCGCGCGTATGCCGGCGGCCAGGTCGATGTACGCCTGTGGAACCCGCGCGACTATGCCGATGGCAACTACCGCCGTGTCGATGACCGGCCCTTTGGCGGCGGGCCGGGCATGGTGATGATGGCTGAGCCCCTCGCCCGGTGTCTTGCAGCTATCCGGGTGGAGCGTGGTGAGGCCGAGAGTAGTGAGGCGCCGCTGGTCCTTTTTTCGCCCATTGGCGAAACGCTGAACCATGCTGCCGTAGAGCGCTGGTCTGCAAGTACGGGTGCAATCCTGCTGTGCGGGCGCTACGAAGGCATTGACCAGCGCTTCATCGATACCCATGTCGATCTGCAGATGAGTCTGGGCGACTTTGTGCTGTCGGGTGGCGAAATCGCCGCCATGGCCCTGCTGGACGCTGTGGCGCGCTTGCAGCCCGGTGTGCTCAATGATGAGGGCAGCCACCAGCTCGACAGCTTCAACCCGGCGCTCGACGGCCTGCTCGATTGCCCGCACTACACGCGCCCTGAAGAATGGGCAGGGCAGCAGGTGCCAGCCGCGCTGATGTCTGGCCACCATGCGCAGATCGAGCGCTGGCGGCGCGACCAGCGCCTGGCCACCACGGCCCGGCACAGGCCCGATCTCATCGAGGCGGCGCGCAAAGCAGGGCATCTGGCCGCTGCGGATGAAGCAGTATTGGCCAAGCTCAGCTGAATTGCTATAATCAAAGGCTTTTCGATCCTCTGGCCGGCCGTTTTGACAGGGAGTTCTCCCGCAAAACACTGAGACGTCAATCCCGACGCAGCCATTTTTGGCGCGGACAAGATCGTTGGATATCAAACATGAACCTGATTCAGACCCTGGAAGCGGAAGAAATCGCCCGCTTGAACAAGACCATCCCCGAATTCGCCCCTGGTGACACCGTCATCGTGAGCGTGAATGTGGTGGAAGGTACCCGTAAGCGCGTGCAGGCCTACGAAGGTGTGGTGATTGCCAAGCGCAATCGCGGCCTGAACAGCGGCTTCACCGTGCGCAAGATCTCCAGCGGCGAAGGCGTGGAGCGTACGTTCCAGACCTACAGCCCCCTGATCGCCAGCATTGAAGTCAAGCGCCGTGGTGATGTGCGCCGTGCCAAGCTGTACTACCTGCGTGACCGCAGCGGCAAGTCGGCACGTATCAAGGAAAAGCTGCCTTCGCGCGTCAACAAGGCTGCAGCCGCCACCGCCGCATAAGGCGCAGGCTCGACCTCACAAGCCGCTACAGCGTCTGCCTGTAGCGGCTTTTTGTTTTTTGGCTTGTTCACCTCCCCCTTCTTGTGGACCCTTCTTCCAGTCCTGCTGTCTCGTCGGTGATCGCTCCTTTGTCGAGCCTGCCCGACTTTGACCCCCGCCTTGTTCCGGTGGTGGGGGTGGATGCGCACCTGCCTGCGGTGCCGCTTCAGGCGCAGACCGCTGAAGCGCTGCGGGCGCGTTTTGCGCACCCGCCGCAGTGGGAGCCTGAGGTGCTGCTGGAAAAGAAGTTCATGAACCGCGAGCCCGCCCGTGCGTCGGTGCTGATTGCCATCGTGCTGCGCGAACAGCCCATGGTGCTGTTGACCGAACGCACGGCCCACCTGTCCACCCATTCGGGGCAAGTGGCCTTCCCCGGTGGGCGGGCAGACGCGGGAGATGCAACGCCTGCCGACACGGCCTTGCGCGAGGCGCAGGAAGAGGTGGGGCTTGCTCGGGATTTTGTCGAAGTGCTCGGCACGTTGCCAATCTATGTCACAGGCTCATCGTTCATCATCACGCCCGTGGTAGCGCTGGTGCAGCCGGACTGCGTGCTCCAACCCAATCCGTATGAAGTGGCGGACCTTTTCGAGGTGCCGCTCGATTTTCTGCTCAACCCCGCCAACCACCGGCGCCATGTGTTCGACCGTGATGGCGTACACCGGGAGTGGTTCTCGATGCCCTACCAGGACGGCGGCAAGAACCATTACATCTGGGGTGCGACAGCAGGCATGCTGCGCAACTTCTACCGTTTCATGCAGGCGTAAACCGGGCCCGCGTGCGATAGGGTGCATCAGGGCAAAGCACCAGTATCATTGCCCCCCATGAGTTTCTTCGCCATCCTGTTCGCTCTGCTGATCGAGCAGGCCCGCCCGCTGGCACGCAGCAATCCCATTCATGCGGGTCTGCGGGCGTGGGCGCTGTCCGTGAGCCGCAATTTTGATGCGGGCAAGCCGCACCACGGCTGGGTGGCCTGGAGCCTTGCGGTGCTGGTTCCGGCCCTGGTGACCCTGGCCATTCACTGGCTGTTGCTTTGGGGGTTGGGGTGGCCCTTCGCAGTGCTGTGGAGTGTGGCCGTGCTGTACATCACGCTCGGGTTTCGGCAGTTCAGCCACCACTTCACGGGCATCCGCGACGCGTTGGAGGAGGGCGATGAAGATGCTGCCCGCGAGCGCCTGGCTCACTGGCAGCAGGTGGATGTGGGGGCGCTACCGCGCAGCGAGATCGTGCGCCATGTAATCGAGTATTCAGTGTTGGCGGCCCACCGGCATGTGTTCGGCGTGTTGGCATGGTTCTCCGTGCTGGCTGCCCTGGGCTTGGGGCCGACCGGGGCTGTTCTGTACCGGTTGGCTGAGTTTGTATCGCGCTATTGGCATTACAAGCAGCGCACGGGCGCTCAGCCTGCCAGCGCCTCCCTGCAGCAGGCCTCTGCGCAGGCGTGGACTGCCATCGACTGGCTTCCGGCCCGGCTCACCGCACTGAGCTTTGCGGTGGTGGGCAGCTTTGAAGAGGCGATCGAGGGCTGGCGGTTTCACGCACAGCGTTTCCCCAATGACAACGACGGCGTGGTGCTGGCCGCCACGGCAGGTGCCATCAATGTACGCCTGGGGGGTGAGGCACTGAAGGCGCGCACTGAATTGCACGCGCCACAGGGCCTGGAGATTGACGCTGACATGGGTGACAGCGATTCCACCCCCGGCCGCGAGCCCGAGGTGGGCCACCTGCGCAGCGTTGTGGGGTTGGTGTGGCGCTCGGTGGTGGTGTGGATGCTGCTGCTGGCGTTGCTTACGCTGGCGCGTTTGCTGGGGTAGCTGGCAAGCCGCCCCCTGGACCGCAATGCGGCTGCCCTCGGAGGAGGGGGCGCACCCTCACCCATGCAAGCCAGTTCCACGGGTGCGCTGGTTTCCGCCGCGCCAGGAGTGAAGGCCGCGCCCGGCTCAGTACCGGGTGTGGCGCAGTTCTTCAAATAGATCGCTATAAATTTTATAGCGTGTTGCGCTTATACCGCCTGCGCTGGGGCCCAGTTTGACTGCATCCAGCACGCCACATCCCGGCTCGTGCAGGTGCGTGCAGTTGTAGAACTTGCAGGCTGTCGCATGTGCTGCAATGTCGGGCATGCAGGCTGCCAGTTGCATGGGGGCAATGTGGTGCAGCCCAAACTCCTGAAAGCCTGGTGAATCGATGAGCGCGGTGGTACGGGCCTTGTCCATCCAGTACCAGTGCGTGCTGGTGGTGGTGTGTTTGCCCGAGTTCAGCGCCTGCGAGATTTCACCGGTGAGCACGGAAGCGCCTGGCACCAGCAGATTGATGAGGGTGCTCTTGCCGGACCCTGAGGGCCCCAGCACCAGCGTGGTCTTGCCGTGAAGGTGCTCCATCAGCAGCGCGCGGTCCACTTCACTGGAGAGCGCCAGCGACAGCGGCAGCACGCCATAGTGCTTTCCGGCGCCCATGTGCCGGTAGGGCAGCAAGCGCTCCCAGGCGCGGGCGAAAGGTTCGACCAGATCGCTCTTGTTGAGTGCAATGATGGGCTTGATGCCCTCGGCCTCGGCGGCAATCAGGGCGCGGGCTAGCTGGCTTTCCGAAAACACCGGCTCTGCCGCGATCAGGATGAGCACCTGGTCGAGGTTGGCGGCAAACGACTTGGTGCGGATCTCGTCCTGTCGGTAAAAGAGGTTGCGCCGTTCCTTGACCTTTTCGATGGTGCCCTCTTCGCCCTGGCCGGGCGGGGGCGCCTGCCACAGCACATGGTCGCCCACCACTGCCTGGCTCTTTTTGCCGCGTGGGTGGCAGATGCGGCGTTCGCCGTCGGGCGTCTCCACCATGCAGTGGCGCCCATGGCTGGCGACCACGGTGCCGTCCATGAGCGCGCTGCGTTCAGCCATGGGAGCCTGTGGTGCGCAAGGTCATGGGGTTAGGCCACCAGGGCATCGAACTGCGTTGCGCACTCGAAATCCGTGGATGAAATGCCATGCACGTCGTGCGTGTTCAGGCGCACCACGCAGCGGCTGTAGTGCACCGACAGATCGGGGTGGTGATCCTGGGCATTGGCAATGAAGGCCAAGGCGTTCACGAACGAGATGGTCTCGTAGTAGTTGGCGAAATGGTAGGTCTTCTCAATGGCGACGTCAGCGCCATCGCCCGTCAGGCTCCAGCCTTCGAGTTTGGCCAGGTTTGCTACAACTTCGGTAGCTGTCAACGCACGACGGGTAAGCGTTGACCAGTCTTTTTTCTTCAACATGGTAGTCATGGATGGGAGGGGTTGTGCATGCGCGCCAGCCGCTCGGTGGCGGGTGGGTGCGAGTAGTAGAACTTCACGTACACCGGGTCGGGTGTGAGCGTGGAGGCATTATCTTCGTAGAGCTTGAGCAGGGCGGAGGACAGGTCGGCGCCGCTGGCCTGGGCAACGGCGTAGGCGTCTGCCTGGAATTCGTGGCGACGCGAAAGTTGCGAGAACAGCGGCGAGATGAAAAACGTGAAGACTGGCACCACAAGCATGAAAAGCAGCAGGGCCAATGCGTCATTGGGGGCTGCGGCCAGGGTGGGGTCCAACGAGATACTCGGCCGCACGCCCAGCCCGGTGTAGAACCACACCTGGTTGGAGAGCCAGCCCAGCAGTGCAAAGCCTGCCAGGCTCAATGCGAACATGGTCACGATACGCTGGATGATGTGGCGGTGCTTGAAATGCCCCAGCTCATGGGCCAGCACCGCCTCGACCTCGCCCGGGGCCAGCTGGCGCAAGAGGGTGTCGTAAAACACCACGCGCTTTGCTGCGCCAAAGCCCGTGAAGTAGGCGTTGGCATGCGCGCTGCGGCGGCTGCCGTCCATCACGAACAGCCCTTTGGCCGAGAAGCCGCAGCGCTGCATGAGGGCAGTGACACGGGCCTTGAGCGATTCATCTTCGAGGGGCTGGAACTTGTTGAACAGCGGGGCGATGAAGGTGGGATACACCACCATCAGCAGCAGATTGAAACCCATCCAGAAGCACCAGGCCCACAGCCACCACAGCGGACCGGTCGCCGCCATGATCCAAAGGATCAGCGCGGCGATGGGCAGGCCGATGAGTGCGCCGACCAGCAGGCCCTTGAGCGCATCGGCAACCCACAGGCGCCAGGTCATCTTGTTGAAACCAAAGCGCTCTTCCACGACGAAGGTCTGGTACAGCGACAGCGGCAGGTCGATCAGGCCGCTGATGGCGGCGAAGGCGGTCAGCAGCGCCAACTGCTGCCACATCCCGCCGCCCAGGGCGCTGAGCAGGGCCTGATTCAGCACATCCAGTCCACCCAGCAGTGTCCAGCCCAGCAGCACGGCCGCACCCAGTGCCATTTCCAGCAAGCCCAGGCGCGCCTTGGTGATCGCGTAATCCGCGGCCTTCTGGTGCGCCGCCAGCGCGATGCGTTCGGCAAATGGTGCGGGAACGTCGCTGCGGTGTCGCGCCACATGCCGGATCTGGCGCGTAGCCAGCCAGAACTTGAGCACAAGGCCCAGTGTGAGAGCTGCGGCAAACGCAAGCGTCAGCGCCAGGGCGGGAGAGAAGGCGTCGGAAGTGGGCATGAGCGGCGAGTTTAGGCCATCGGCGACAATGCGCGCCATGTCAGAAGCCAACAACCCCACCCCTCACGCACTTGCCAAATCCGACCAGAACCTAGTCTGGCTCGATTGCGAAATGACAGGCCTGGAGCCCGATACCGACCGCCTGCTGGAAATCGCCGTCATCGTGACGGGACCGAGCCTGGAGCCGCGCATCGAGGGGCCAGTTTTTGCGATCCACCAGTCCGATGAACTGCTGGGCAAGATGGATGCCTGGAACAAGGGCACCCACGGTCGCAGCGGCCTCATCGACAAGGTGAAGGCCTCGACCGTGACGGAGGAGGAGGCAGAGCAGCAGATCATTGCCTTCCTGAGCAAGTACGTTCCCAAAGGGACTGCGCCTATGTGCGGCAACAGCATCGGCCAGGACCGGCGCTTTCTGGTGCGCTATATGCCGAAGCTGGAGCGATTCTTCCATTACCGCAACGTGGACGTGAGCACCCTTAAGGAATTGGCCAAGCGCTGGAAGCCCGAGGCCTACACCAGCTTCAAGAAGGCGCAGAAGCACACGGCCCTGGCAGACGTGCATGAGTCCATTGACGAACTGGCGCACTACCGCAAGCACCTGCTTTCGGTGTGACGGATTCCGGGGAGGGCGGCTGAAGACCTTGTGGGTTTGTATCGCAAGAACTGAGAGGGGCTTGCGGGAAAATACCTATCCATGCCATAATCAGCGGCTGCGCAGGAATCCATTCCTCGCAGATTGTGCATCTCCCCTCACACACCGGGCTTGCCAGCCGACTGTTTTCAACGCAGTGCAGGACTAGCGAACAACGCCCACCAGCATCCGCCCAGAGCAATGCAGGTTTCGTTTGATGGTTGATGTTTTTTAACCATTGACGAAGCCACTCGCAGGCTACGCTTGCGATCGTCTTCGTGAGAGAAAAATCATGACCGACACCTCTTTGGTGCAGGGCGAATTCGCGCCTGCCGACACTTCCTTTGCTGCCGACATTTCCGTGCAGTCTTCCCCTCTGGACGCCGTGGTAGCAGCTGTCGCCGAGGCCGACGTTGCCGTGACTGCTGAACCCAACGGCTTTATCGAACTGGGCTTGGCCCCTGAACTGGTGCAAGCCGTGGCTGACCTGGGCTACACCCAGCCCACCAGCGTGCAGCTCAAGGCCATTCCCTTGGCAATGGGCGGTGGCAACGACTCCACCAAGTTCATCGACTTGATGGTTTCCAGCCAGACCGGCAGCGGCAAGACTGCCGCCTTCCTGCTGCCCGTGCTGCACACGCTGATCAACCAGCAGGCTGCTGCCGAAGCCGAAGAACGCGCTGCTTTCGAGCGCGCTGTGGCCGAAGCTGCCGCCCGTGGTGAAGCTGCCCCCAAACGCGCCAAGCGCAAGGACCCCACCAGCTCGCGCAATTTCAAGGCCGCCACCCCTGGTGCCCTGATTCTGTGCCCCACGCGTGAACTGGCGCAGCAAGTCGCGCACGATGCTATCGACCTGGTCAAGCACTGCCGTGGCCTGCGTGTCGCTAACGTGGTGGGTGGCATGCCTTACCAATTGCAGATCGCCAAGCTGCAAAACGCCGACCTGGTGGTGGCCACCCCCGGCCGCTTGCTGGACCTGCAGCGCTCGATGCAGATCAAGCTCGACAAGGTGCAGTTCCTGGTCGTTGACGAAGCCGACCGCATGCTCGACCTGGGTTTCTCGGACGACCTGGCCGAACTGAACCAGCTGACCGCCCAGCGCAAGCAGACCATGATGTTCAGCGCCACCTTCGCGCCCCGCATCCAGCAGCTGGCCATGCGCGTGATGCACGACGGAGGTTCGTCTGTGCAGAAGGTCACCATTGACTCTCCGCAAGAGAAGCATGCCAACATCAAGCAAATGCTGTACTGGGCCGACAACGCCCAGCACAAGCGCAAGATGCTGGACCACTGGCTGCGTGACACCACGATCAACCAAGCCATCGTTTTTGCCAGCACCCAGGTGGAGTGCGATGGCCTGGCCAACGACCTGCAGCAAGAAGGCTTTTCGGCCGTTGCATTGCACGGTGCCCTGAGCCAGGGTTTGCGCAATCGCCGTTTGATGGCATTGCGCGCTGGCCAGGTGCAGATTCTGGTGGCTACCGATGTGGCAGCACGTGGCATCGATGTGCCCACAATCACCCATGTGTTCAACTTCGGCCTGCCCATGAAGGCCGAGGACTACACCCACCGCATTGGCCGTACTGGCCGTGCGGGCCGCGATGGCCTGGCCATCACGTTTGCCGAGTTCCGCGATCGCCGCAAGATCTACGACATTGAGTCGTACAGCCGCCAGCAGTTCAAGGCCGAAGTGATTCCCGGCATGGAGCCCTCGCAGCGCGCGCCGCAGGCACCTCGCGGTGGCGATTTTGGTGGTGGCCGTGGCGCCCCGGGCCGTTCGTACGACAACCGTGACAACCAGTCGCGTGGCCGCTTCGGTGGTCCCGCACGTGGTGGCAATGACCGTGGTGGCAATGACCGTGGTGGTTTCGGTGGTGGCTTTGGCGGTGGTTTCGCTGGCCGCGACAACCGTGGTGCTCCTGCGCGTGGTGAAGGCGCTGGCGGTTTTGCGGGTCGTGATGACCGTGGTGGTGACCGTAGTTTTGCGCCGCGTCGTGATGGTGAAGGCTATGGCCGCAAACCTGGTTTTGGTGACGCAGGCCGTGGCAACTTTGCGCCCCGTGGTGATGCAGGTGCACCGCGTGGTGATTTCGCTCCCCGCAAGCCAGCGTTTGCCAAGCCAGCTGGTGGTGGCGGCAAGCCGTTCGTGGCACACGATGCCCGCAAGCGCCCTGCGCGCCCCGCGCGCTGATCGCTGGCAGGTCTGTGGCGCTAGCGCCACCCCTGTTGCAAAGGCCGGTACCGCAAGGTGCTGGCCTTTTTTGTTGTTGTGGGGACCCTGGACCAAGAATACGCAGAGTAGCTCGACAATAATTGCCCAGGGAGGAATCTGCAGTGTCGTCTTCGTTATCTTCCGAGGCAGACTTTGAACACATGTTCGAACTGGCGCCTGTGTCTCTCTGGCTGGAGGACTACAGCGCCCTGAAGCAACTTTTTGATCGCTGGCGCGCTGCGGGGGTTTCCGATCTTCGTGCCCACCTTGCTCAGGACTCCGCAAGGGTGCGGCAATGCAGCGCTGCCCTCAAGGTGTTGAAAGTCAATCGCCGCACGCTGGAGCTGTTTGCGGCCGAGAACCAACAGGTGCTTGAAGCGAATCTGGACCAGGTCTTCAGGGATGACATGCACGATGCGGTCTTCCATGAGCTGGCGGCGCTGTGGTCCGGGCAGCTGGAGTTTTCGAACCAGACTGTCAACTATGCGCTGGATGGCCGGCGTCTTGACGTTCAGATTCGCGCACGCATCCTTCCAGGGTATGAAGCGGACTGGAGCCGCGTTCTGCTTTCGCTGGAAGACATCACGGCCCAAGTGCGGAGTGCCAGCCAACTTCGGCGCAGCGAACAATATGCACGGGATTTGTTCGAGCACTCCCCGGTCTCGTTGTGGGTCGAGGATTTCAGTGCCGTGAAAAGCCTGCTCGACGGTGTTCGCTCGCAGGGCATTGACGATTTCAAGACCTTCATCACGGTGCACCCTGAATTCGTCACGCGCTGCATGCAGGAGATTCGCGTGATCGATGTCAACCAGCAGACGTTGCGCATGTTCGGTGCGTCCAGCAAGGAGATGCTTCTGAACAACATCGGGCGGGTGTTTAGGGGTGAGATGCATGAGTCCTTCGCGGACCAGTTGCTGGACCTGTGGGAGGGCAAGACCTTTCAGCAGCGCGAAGTGGTCAACTACGCGCTGTCCGGGGATGCGGTGCATATCCACATGCAGTTTTCTGTGTTGGCAGACCATCTTGCGGACTGGGGGCTGGTGCTGCTGTCGCTGGTGGACATCACGGCGCGCAAAAAGGCGGAAGCCTACCTGGAGTACCTTGGCAAGCATGACGTCCTGACGCAGCTGCGCAACCGGGCCTTCTATGCGGAAGAACTCAATCGTGTCACCCGCAAGGGGCCGTGGCCTCTGTCCATCATTGCGATTGATCTGAACGGGCTCAAGGTTGTGAACGATGAGCAGGGCCATGCTGCGGGCGATTCCATGCTGCGCAGGGTGGGCGAAGTACTGGCCAAGGCGGTGGACCCGCCAGCCTGCGCCGCGCGCATTGGCGGAGACGAATTCACGGTGTTGCTGCCCGGCATGGACGAGCGCAGCGCCTTTGCGTTGCAGGAGCGCATTCTCTCCATGTTGGACTTGAACAACCAGTTCTATCCGGGTCAGCCGATCAGCCTGGCCATGGGCGTCGCTTCGTGCCGTTCGGGCGACATGGTCGAAGCGGCCATCCATCGTGCCGACCAGGCCATGTATGCCGAAAAAATCCGGTATTACCAGGAAAAAGGGGTGGACCGGCGGCAACTGTCATAGGACCCCTTCCGGGTTGCACGGAAGCTTGGCGTCAGGTGCCGTGGGGTGTACTTCAGAACTCAGCCCGCGTGAACTGCGTAGCCGTAGAGCCGCTCGGTTGGCACCCTGGCTAGAAAGTTGCGCTCCGAGGCATCGATGGCCCCAGTGCCTGGCGGGCATAGCGGCTTTCCAGAGGCTTCGCCAGGGTGACTACTGTGCCTCTACCGCCTTGAACGCTTCGACATCGACAAACTTGCCAAGCTTCCAGTTAGGCTAGGCTTTGTACTCGGGCGCCTGGAATCCCACTCTCGCGGGTGCGCACTGACTTGACGGGGCGTAGAGTCAGGTCTCATTGTTGCGGCACGCAGGGCAATTCACAAACGCCAGGGGCTCAACCTGGCGTTGCAGTCCTGCCAATATCGGGCCAGCGATGGTGCAGATAGATCCAAGCCATCATGCCCACGCACATCATGAGCAGCGATGCGAAGGCCAGCAAGACCGTTGAGTGCATTACCAAAGGGACCAGGATGCCGGCCACAATGCCGTTCGCAGTAGAGCCGACAAACGCTTGCATGGACGAGGCCATGCCGCGGCGCTCGGGGTGAAGGTCCAGCACCAGCAGGGTCACTACCGGCACCATCAGTGCCCAGCCAAACGCAAAGACCGCAATCGGCAGCAGCGACCAGGCCGCGTGCACGGGAAAGAGCAGATTAGCTCCCAGGTTGAAGACGGCTACGGTGAACATGATCACAAAGCCGTGCCGTATCTGTCGTTTTGGAGCGATCTTGCCGGCCAGACGCCCGCTCAGCCACGCGCCGCCCATGATGCCCGAAATGGTCAGTAGAAAGAACCAGAAGAACTGCGTGGGGGCTAGTGCAAGGTGTTCGCCCAGAAAGGCAGGTGCTGCCAGTACGTACAGGAACATTCCATTGAAAGGAACGCCGCTTGCGAGCGCCAGCAGCACAAATCGAGGGCTTGACCCCAGCTGCCAGTACCCCCGCATCAGATGGGGCACATTGAACGGCTGGCGATGCTCGGCCTGCAATGTTTCGGGCAGGAGCCTGAAGTTTGCGACCCAGAGCACCACGCCCACGCAGGTCAGAAACCAGAAGATGCTGTGCCAGCCTGCATGTACAAAGAGCCAGCCGCCCACGATGGGAGCGATGGCTGGGGCTATGCCAAAGTAGATCGTCACTTGGCTCATCACCTGCTGCGCGCGCGCTGGGGGAAACATGTCGCGGATGACCGCACGCGACACCACAATGCCTGCGCCCGTAGACAAGCCCTGCAATGCCCTGAACGCTATGAGCTGGCCGATGCTTTGTGACAGCGCGCATCCAGCCGAGGCCAGCGTGAACATGGCGATCCCGCACAGGACCACCGGTCGCCGGCCAAAGCTGTCTGCGAGTGCTCCATGGAAGAGGTTCATGAACGCAAAACCAAAGAGATAGGCCGAAAGGGTCTGTTGCATCTCCACCGGGGTGGCGCCCAGGGCACTGGCAATGCCTGTGAAGGCAGGTATGTAGGTGTCAATCGAGAAAGGCCCCAGCATACCCAGTACGGCGAGGAGGGCCGCGAGGGTCCATTGGGGCGCGCGCCAAAGTGTGTGGGCGTTGGGATTCATCGGGTGGGCAACGGGTAGAACATCGGGCAGGGGCAGGGGCAGGGGGCGGACAGGACCGATGACGGCTGTTGCGGCAAGAGCCGCTGTCAGGACTTGGTTCTCTGCGGCAGGAGTTGACCCCCGGACGAAAACCGGTACATCCCCTCCATCCAGCCCAGTCCGAACAGGGCCAGAGTCTGTTCATAGTACGCCGTGGATCGCACGGGATTTGCGACGAGACGGCTGAGCTGCGCTTTCAATGCAGCACTATCGCCTTGCGCCTGCAAAAAGGGCAGCATCGCTGCCGTAAAGCCTGCCGGACCAGGGCCTGAGCCCTGTCCTGTCAGTACATCAATCGATTCAGGTGGGTGCCCCTGTTCGCGCACGTATCTCGCCATGGGGGCCAATGCAGAAAGTAAGGGCTTGCGGCCAGGTGCGGCAGGGTGCAGCATGCCTGCCCACAGGTAGACGCGAATCGCGTTGTAGGCGCCCTGGCCTTTTTCCTTGCCTTTTTCGTCAATGAGAAAGCCTTGCCGTGCGTCGTACAAGGTCCAATCAGGGGCGTAGCCTTTGGGGGAGGCTCCCACGATGATTTTTTCAGAACTTTGAGTGAGCTGCCTCCAAGCAGGGAGGGGGTAGAGCGTGGCCAGCCGTTGCATGACCTGCAACGGCATATAGCTTGGGTTGAGTTTCCATCGGCCTTCGGCCTCCACAAAGCCGCTTGGCGCAGGGAGCAGACTCGGCCCCAGGCCAGGGAGGTCTGCGGTCTCCTCTGCAATGATGCGGGCGGCCAGACGAGCCCCCAAGGCGCGATATTGCGGGGCGTTCCACAGGCGTGCAGCCTCGCCCAAGACATAGGCAATCCAGATGTCAGCGTCGGAGGCCGCATTGCTGTCAATAACGCCCCAGGTTCCGTCCGGCCGACGGCCCCACAGCCACGCGGGCAGGCGTGCGCCCAGGTCTCCACCGCTCAGGTTGTTCTCGGTCCAGCGCAGGAGGGTGCTGAAACCCTTGCGGTCATTGGCGACCAGGGCAAAGAAAAGTCCGTAAGCTTGGCCTTCCGAGTAGGTGCGCCCTCCCTCCCCGTCGTCCGAGATCACCCGGCCTTCCTCGCTGGTGAATTGGGCCTTGAAGGTATCCCAGGCAGGCCATTGACCGCCGCGCGCCAAACCCGCCACTGCTCGCTCCTGCCCTTGCGCGCGTGACAGCGTGGCGGGCGCGAGCAGGCTCAGTCCTGTGAGAAGTGCTGTCCGCCTCAGGAGCATTGGAGTCATAAAAATCCTCGTGTTGCATTACCAACAGGAACGGGTTCTTCTGGATAGCCTATGGTGCACAGCGCATATGTGCGAGCAAGATGAGGTTATTTTTGTAACCTGAAGATGCTGCTGAGAACGGAGCCAGCCGAGGAAGGGGCGTGTTGCGCCTCTTTCGTAGCCAGAAAAACAAAAAAGCCGACGCTACATTGAAGTAACACCGGCTTTTTGCGCCTTGCGGCTTTTGTTTGGTGGGTCCTGAGTGACTCGAACACTCGACCTACGGATTAAGAGTCCGCTGCTCTACCAACTGAGCTAAGAACCCAAACTTTTTATAAATCTGTCTGCATTGCTGCAGAGCCTCGAATTATGCACTAGTTTTTTGTGGCTTGGCAAGCAACCCAGAAAATTATTGCATGGCATTGCGGCTGGCGAGTTCGACAAACAGGCCACTGTGGTCCAGTTCACCCAGGCCATGATCTACGCCTTCGGCATAGAGGGTCTCGAACAGAGCTGTGATGGGCGCGTCGAAGCCGATCTCGCCGGCCGTCGCCAGGGCATTGCGCATGTCCTTGAGCTGCACGGCCATGCGGCCGCGTGGGGCAAAGTCACGCTCCACCATGCGCTGGCCATGCAGTTGCAGGATGCGGCTATCTGCAAAACCTCCCTGAATGGCTTCGCGCACCTTGGCCATGTCTGCGCCGCCCTTGGCTGCAAACAGCAATGCCTCGGCCACCGCGCCGATGGTGATGCCCACGATCATCTGGTTGGCCAACTTGGTGAGCTGGCCCGCGCCGTGCGGGCCCACATGGGTGGCGCGGCCGCAGGCGGCGAACACGGGCTGGGCCTGCGCAAAGTCTTCAGGGCGCCCGCCCACCAGGATGGCGAGCGTGCCGTTTTCTGCTCCCACCGTCCCACCTGATACAGGTGCATCCAGGTGGGCCAGGCCCATCTCGCCCAGGCGGGCGGCGTGGTCCCGTGCTTCGCGGGGCTGGATGGAGGCCATGTCGATGAAGAGGGCGCCTTTACGCATCGCCTTGGCCGTTCCGGATTCGAACAGGACCTGTCCTACGACAGGTCCGTTTTCCAGCAGGCTGATCACCATATCGGCGTTCTGGACCGCTTCGGCGGGCGAGGCATGGACGGTGATGCCAAACGCTGTCAGGGGCTCCGCCTTGGCTCGGGTACGGTTCCACACCTGGACCTGATGGCCGGCTTCCTTGAGGCGGCGTGCGATGGGGCGGCCCATCATGCCAATGCCCAGGACTGCAATGCGAAGCGGGGTGGTGGTCATGGCGTCATTCATCCGGGATCGTTGTCTCTGTGTGCATCATGTGCCTTTTTGGTGCATCACCCTGTCACGGAGCTTGCAGCATGGCTAGATTGGAATGATGATGCCGCACAGCCCCAGGAGACCCTACCCATGACCTTGCCCCTGCATGACCCCGCCTGGCTGGAGCGCATGTACAACAACCGTGCTCTGGTGCCCGACCACATGGACTACCTGCAGCGCTGGGCACGGGATTCTGCGCAGGTGCGGGCCAACGTCCCTTGTGTGCTGGATGTGGCCTATGGCAGCGGTGCAGGGGAAACCCTGGACGTGTTTCCGTCTGCACGTACCACGGGCGGGCCGGTGCCTGTGCTGGTGTTCATCCATGGCGGCTACTGGCGGTCGCTCGACAAATCCGATCACTCGTTCATTGCGCCGCCTTTTACCCAGGCCGGGTTTTGTGTGGTGGTGGTGAACTATGCGTTGTGCCCAGGCACCCCCGAGGCGCCGGTGACCATCCCGCACATCGTGCGGCAAATGGAGAAAGCACTGGGTTGGGTGTGGCACCACGTTGCCGCCCATGGGGGCGACCCGAAGCGGATTACCGTGGCAGGGCATTCGGCGGGAGGCCAACTGGCGGCCCTGCTGCTCACCAGTGTTTGGCCGCTGATCGGTGACGGTCTGCCGGATGGGCTGGTGCGCAATGCGCTGTCGATCTCCGGGGTCCACGATCTGGAGCCTATCATGCACACCCCCATGTACCAGACGGTGCTGAACCTCACGGAGCAGCAAGTGCTGCAGTACAGCCCGGCGCGCCTGCTGGAGCCCGCCCTCGGTACGCTCTATTGCGCCGTGGGGGCGGATGAAAGCCCCGAGTTCCTACGGCAGAACCAGTTGATGCAGAACGCCTGGGGCAGCCACTTCGTGCCCCGTAGCGTGGCATTACCCGGACTGCACCACTTCAGCATCGTCGATGCCCTGGCCCAGCCGGGGCACGACCTGCACCACATGGCGCAGAACCTGCTGCGGGCCTGACCTCGCGTTGATCTCGGCCCGGGTGCTGGTTTACATCAGCAGGTGCTCACCCGCGTTGTCGCCGCCCAGGATCACATAGTTGACCTTGCGCACGTCCATCAGCTTGGTGCCGCCAGCGTAGCTGATGGAGCTTTGCACATCCTGCTCCATCTCGATCAGCGTCTCGGCCAGCTTGCCCTTGATGGGCTCCAGGATGCGCTTGCCTTCCACGTGCTTGTACTCGCCCTTGTTGAAGTCGCTGGCTGAGCCGTAGTACTCCTTGAACAGAGCGCCGTCCACCTCCACCGTCTTGCCGGGGGACTCTTCATGGCCTGCGAACAGCGAGCCGATCATCACCATGCTGGCGCCAAAACGGATGCTCTTGGCGATGTCGCCATGGCTGCGGATGCCGCCGTCGGCAATGATGGGTTTGGTGGCCACGCGGGCACACCACTTGAGGGCAGATAGCTGCCAGCCGCCCGTGCCAAAGCCGGTCTTGAGTTTGGTGATGCACACCTTGCCCGGGCCCACGCCTACCTTGGTCGCGTCGGCACCCCAGTTTTCCAGGTCGATGATGGCTTCAGGCGTGGCCACATTGCCAGCAATCACAAACGCCTTGGGCAGGTGCTGCTTGAGGTAGCCAATCATGTTCTTCACGCTGTCGGCATGCCCATGGGCGATGTCGATGGTGATGTATTCGGGCGTGAGGCCCAGGGCCACCAACTGGTCCACGGTGTCGTAGTCGGGTCGTTTGACGCCCAGTGAGATCGAGGCGTAGCAGCCCTTGGCGTGCATGTCCTTGACGAACTGAATGTTGTCCAGGTCAAACCGGTGCATGACATAGAAGTAGCCGTTCTGGGCCATCCAGGTACAGATCTTTTCGTCCACCACCGTTTTCATGTTGGCGGGTACCACGGGGATGCGGAACGAGCGGCCGCCCAACTCCACACTGGCGTCGCATTCCGAGCGGCTTTCCACGCGGCATTTGCGGGGCAGCAGCAAAACGTTGTCGTAATCGAAGATTTCCATGAGATTCCAAGCTCCTTTGAAAAGGTCGCCTGCGAAGGATTTCGCGGGCGTGGGCGCTTGGCTTGGGACCGGCTTTGTGGGCACTGGCGTGGTGGCCAGCTCCGAACCCCGCAGATTGCGCGGGCACAAAAAACCGGGCGTCAAGAAACTTGGGCCCGGTGATTGATTCTACCCGCCTGCCTGGCAGACCCTATAACCGTGCGGGTATGACCGTTATCACCGATGTCATCGGCAGGTGGACTGCGCAGCCGCCAGGACGCTGCCCTGGGCGTCCTGCACCCAGCCCACCAAACGCAGCCGCTCGGCCTGTGCGCCTTCCGGGATGCGCATGGACCGGGTTTCCATCCATTTCATTTGCTCTTTTTTTGATAGCTTTTCGCGCTTTTCCCACGTGCCGTGGAGCATGTTTCGAACCATATTTCGTGCCACTTTCGTGCCTTCGGTGCCTGCAGGCACGGATTCGACAAGCAGCAGGTAAAAGTCCATGGCTCCGGGCGTTGCGACGTTGCGCTGCACGGGCGTGAACGCGATGGCCGCGCCCAGGTAGTCGTTAAACGGCATGCCGTGGGCCACGCGCAGGCGGGCGGGCGTGGCGGCCTCGATGGCCGCAGTGTGGACATCGGTGGTGACAGGGGGCTTGCGGCCCAGGGTCTGCAGGCGGGCCAGGGCGTCGTTGGTGGCGGCGGCCGACAAGGGCGCTTCGTCACCGGCCTTGCCCGGCACGATCCAGTCCAGCACCGCCACGCCCGCCGTGGCAGAGGGCGCGGGGGTGGCCGCATCGCTCCAGCAGGCTTCGCAGTCGGCACTGATGAAGCGCTCGAAAATGGCCACGGGATGTGGGATGCCGTCACTGCTGCAGCTGGCCTGGGCCAGCGCTGAGGCTGTGTAAGTGAGGACTAGGACGCTGGCCAGGGTGCGGGCAATGTTTTTCATGGTCGGGCGGGGGAGGGTGCCGGGGCGCTTTCTACAATGGCCGCATGTTCCCACAAGACCCGTTCCCGGGTGCACCCGAAGCCTTGGTGCCCCCACACGCTGCTGCGGCCTCGGCTGCATCGCCCCTCCTGGCCAATCTGAACGACGAGCAACTGGCGGCCGTCACGCTGCCCGCAGGCCACGCACTGATACTGGCGGGCGCAGGCTCGGGCAAGACGCGTGTGCTCACCACCCGCATTGCCTGGCTGCTGCAAAACGGCTATGCCACGCCCGGTGGCATTCTGGCTGTCACTTTCACGAACAAGGCCGCCAAGGAGATGGTGGCCCGGTTATCCGCCATGCTGCCGGTGAACGTGCGTGGCATGTGGATCGGCACCTTCCACGGCCTGTGCAACCGCCTTTTGCGCGCGCACCACAAGGCGGCGGGCCTGTCGCAATCCTTTCAAATTCTGGATACGCAAGACCAGCTCTCGGCCATCAAGCGCCTGTGCAAGCAGCACAACGTGGACGACGAGCGTTTTCCGCCCAAACAGCTGGCGTATTTCATTGCCAATTGCAAGGAAGAAGGCCTGCGCCCCGCCAACGTGGAGGCGCACGACAGCGACTCGCGCAAGAAGGTCGAGATTTACCAGCTGTACGAAGAACAATGCCAGCGCGAAGGCGTGGTGGACTTTGGCGAGCTGATGCTGCGCAGCTACGAGCTGCTGCGCGACAACGACCCGATCCGCGAGCACTACCAGCGCCGGTTTCAGCACATCCTGGTGGACGAGTTTCAGGACACCAACAAGCTGCAGTACGCCTGGCTCAAGCAGCTGGCGGGCAACGAGGTGGGCGGGCGCTTTGAGGCGCGCGGCAGCGTGATTGCCGTGGGCGACGACGACCAGAGCATCTACGCCTTTCGCGGTGCGCGCGTGGGCAACATGACCGACTTTGTGCGCGAGTTTGATGTGCAGCGCCAGATCAAGCTGGAGCAGAACTACCGCAGCTACAGCAACATTCTTGATTCGGCCAACGCCCTCATCAGCCACAACAGCCGCCGCCTGGGCAAGAACCTGCGCACCACACAGGGCGCGGGCGAGCCCGTGCGCGTGTACGAAGCCAGCTCTGACCTGGCGGAGGCGCAGTGGATGGTCGATGAGATCAAGCAACTCGTGCGCAACGACGGCTTTGAGCGCAAGGAAATCGCCGTGCTCTACCGCAGCAATGCGCAAAGCCGGGTGATCGAATCGGCGCTGTTCAATGCCAGTGTGCCCTACCGCGTGTACGGTGGACTGCGGTTTTTTGAGCGTGCCGAAATCAAGCACGCGCTGGCCTACCTGCGCCTCTTGGAGAACCCATACGACGACACCAGCTTCACGCGCGTCGTCAACTTTCCGCCGCGTGGCATTGGCGCGCGCAGCATCGAAGTGCTGCAGGACGCGGCCCGCGCCGCAGGTTGCTCGCTGCACGACGCGGTGAGCGCCGTGCCCGGCAAGGCGGGCGCCAACCTGGGCGCGTTCGTCGCCATGGTCGATGTGCTGCGCGAGCAGACCCAAGGCCTGAACCTGCGCGGCATCATCGAGCAGATGCTCGAATCCACGGGCTTGGTGGAGCACTTCCGCACGGAGAAGGAAGGTGCCGACCGCATCGAGAACTTGCAGGAACTGGTCAACGCTGCCGAGAGCTTTGTCACGCAGGAAGGATTTGGCCGCGACGCCGTGGCCCTGCCGCTAGACGAACATGGCACACCGCTCACGCAAAGCGCCCAAAGCCCGGTTAGCCAGGGGTTGGACCCCAATGCGCCGGTGCTGGACGAACCCCTGAAACCCGCCGTGCCGGGTATCGTGGACGCCGACACCGGCGAAACCCTCTCGCCCCTGGCCGCCTTCCTGACCCACGCCGCGCTCGAAGCGGGCGACAACCAGGCCCAGGCTGGCCAAGACGCCGTGCAACTGATGACCGTGCACGCCAGCAAGGGCCTGGAGTTTGACGGTGTGTTCATCGGCGGCATGGAAGAGGGCCTGTTCCCCCACGAAAACTCCGCCAGCGAGCGCGATGGCCTGGAGGAAGAGCGCCGACTGATGTATGTGGCCATCACCCGCGCCCGCAAGCGCCTGTACCTGAGCCACTCGCAAACGCGCATGCTGCATGGGCAGACGCGCTACAACATCAAGAGCCGCTTTTTTGACGAGCTGCCCGAAAGCGCGCTCAAGTGGATTACGCCCAAGCAGCAAGGGTTTGGATCGTATGCTCCTAATTCAGGAGCTGGTAGCGCTTATCCATCAAGCGCTAGAGGCCAATTTGGCTTTAAATCCGAGACATTCGCCAGCCCACCGGTGCCCGTGCAAAAGACCGCGCCGTCCCACGGCCTGCGCGCAGGCATCAACGTGTTCCACACCAAGTTCGGCGAAGGCAAGGTGCTGGCCATCGAGGGCACGGGCGACGACGCGCGTGCGCAGGTCAACTTCCCGCGCCATGGCACCAAGTGGCTGGCGCTCAGCGTGGCCAAGTTGACGGTGGTGGATTGACGCTAAGGTGATCGTTTTTGTCGGCAGGTTTATGCGCTTGCATTTTCGTCCGCGCGTGCTCGGCATCGCCTTGACCGTGGTGGCTTGCGCGTCGTTGGCACTCTGGGTGAGTGCATGGCTCTTTCTCATCTCCCAAGAGGACTTCACGCCTAAGCGGGGCACGCTCACCTATTACCTCGGGATTTCTTCGCTGGTGCGCGGCGCTCCTGCGGTGGGGGTTGCGACGGAGCCGGAGTACTTTGGAACAGTGGGTGACGGCAACAAGCAACCACGCTCGGAGGTGTCGTTTGAAGTTTCTCGCAACGATATGGGCCGGGCTGTGGTTGCCGTCAACGCCTACCTGCTGCAAAACGGCCTGCAAGAGCGTGCGTTGGAGCCATCGGAACTGGAGGCTGTGCAAGCGCACAACGGCTACTTTGTGCGTTATGCCGAATACGCGTCTGTAGCGGACGGGGTTGTTGCTGTGACGGTGCAGCCGGTACGCCCAGGGGTGTTGTATAGCGTCACGGTCAGCCATTACGAGTGACTGGACCAAGGTGCCGGGTGCCCGGTGCGTGGCAATGGTTTGCTGGGTGCTCTTAAGCCACAGCAAGCTCACCCACCGTCGCTTCCGCCAGCGCCACCGCATCTGCCCCCGCCGCATACCGCAGGCGGTCTGACGCATCGTTCACCGCCGCCCACACACCCTCGGCCACATCCTGTTCGGTCGTCACGGCGGCTGGCTGCCCCAGGGCTGCAAAGATTGACTGGGCGTAGGGAGCGTAGGCAGGCGGGATCAACCCCTGCATGCGCTCCGCGCCGTTGGCGGTGAACTGGGTGGTGGGCGCGTAGCCGGGCTCGACGAGTTTCACGCGGACGCCAAACGCCGCCAGTTCAAAGGCCAGCGACGCGGTGAACCCCTCGATGGCCGTCTTGCTGGCGGTGTACGCCGCCACCAGCGGCATGGGCGCCAGGGTGGCGCTGGAGGTGACGTTGACCACCAGGCCCGCACCGCGCTCGCGCATCTGCGGCAACACAGCCTGGGTCATCGCCATTGCGCCGAAGGTGTTGGTGTCGAAGATGTCACGCACCGTGGTCATGGGCGTGGCCTCAAAGGCGCCGAACAGCCCCAGGCCCGCGTTGTTCACCAGTACGTCGATGGGGCCTGCGGTCTGCAGTGCCTGGGCGATGCTGTCGGGCTGCGTGACGTTCAGCGGCAGGACCCGCAGGCGGTCTGATGCTGGCAACACGTCAGCGCGCGGGGTGCGCATGGTGGCGATCACGTTCCAGCCCTGGGCGTGAAAGTGGCGGGCGGTGGCCAGGCCGTAGCCAGACGAGCAGCCGGTGATGAGAATGGTCTTCATGGTGAAACTCCTTGGGGATGGTGGATGGGAACAGATGGAAGGTGGTGCAACGATATCGTGCCAAGGCTGGATTAACTACAATCAAACGTCCAATTTTTGTTTGTAGGAGTCCGGCGGTGGTGGATCCCCTTGCCCAAGTGATTGCGCTGCTGCGGCCGCGCGCCGTGTTCTCCAAGGTGATCAGCGGCGCGGGCGCCTGGGCCGTGCGTTATGGGGAGTTCGGCAGTCCGAGCTTTTGCACCATGCTGGAAGGCCAGTGTCTGCTGGCCGTGGCGGGGCAAGAGCCGGTGACGCTGGAGGCGGGCGACTTTGTGCTGATGCCCGCGACGCCGGGGTTCACCTTGTCGGGCATGGAGCAGCCACCGGCGCAGCCGGTGTTCATGGACCCCCACCGTTTGCCAGCGCCCGATGGCGAGCACGGGCTGCGCCATGGCACGCCCGACGGCCCGCCGGACATGCGCATGCTGGGCGGCACCTTTGAGTTTGATTCGCCCGACGCCGCGTTGCTGGTGTCGCTGCTGCCGGACCTGCTGCATGTGCGCGGGGTGGCGCGGCTGCCGACCCTGGTGCAACTGGTGCGGCAGGAATGCCTGGCCATGCTGCCCGGCCGAGACCTGGTGCTGGACCGCCTGGTGGAGTTGCTGCTGATCGAGGCCCTGCGGTCGAGCGGCGAGGCGGGTGCGCCCCCCGGGCTGCTGCGCGGCCTGGCAGACGCCCGCGTGGCGGTGGGCCTGCGCCTGATGCACAGCGCGCCAGAGCAGTCGTGGACAGTGGACGCGCTGGCGCGCGAGGCGGCGTTGTCGCGGTCCACATTCTTTGAGCGCTTCTTGCGCGCCGTGGGGGTGCCGCCCATGGAATACCTGCTGGCCTGGCGCATGGCGCTCGCCAAGAAGCTGCTGCGCGGCAGCGACGGCCGCATAGGCATCGACGAAGTGGCCGCGCGTGTGGGCTACAGCTCGGCCAGCACCTTCAGCACCGCGTTCAGCCGCCATGTGGGGCTGGCGCCCGGGCGCTATGCGCGCCAGCCGTAAGCGTGCGGGCGGTTTGCTCAGTTATTTATAGCTACTAGCGCTTTACCAACAAGCGCTAGAGGCATTTTTTGCTTCAATTTTCTACGCTGCCCACACCCAGTGGTTGTCCAGCCGCACCCCTCGCAGGCTGCGGCCATGCGCGTGGCTCACAGGCGCTGCGGCCTGCGCGTTCTGCAGGCTGGCGCCCAAACCGCCCGCCCACAGCGCGCCGCCGTGCACAGCCAGCGGGCAGACGTCGGGCAGCGGCACCAGCCCCCGCCATTCGCCCTGCGGCGTGTACGTGGCAATGCCATTGGCGCGCGGGCAGCTCACGGCCCAACCCGCAGGTGTGGCGGCCATGCTGCCGCCGTAGCCGTGGATGGCCTGCGCAATAGGCCCCGGCGCGGGCACCACCCGCAGAGCGGTGCCGTCGAACAGGGCCAGCACGGGGGCGGCGTCTTTGGCGGTGGTGTCGTCGTGCTCGGCCTGCAGGGCGATGCCCAGAGTCCGGGCATCGGGGCTCCAGGCCAGATGGCGCAGGCTCAATCGTTTGTCTTGCAGGCGCCATTGGCCCAGCAGGCGGCCGGTGTGGCCGTCCAGCCGCACGATGGATGAATCCATGCTTTGCAGGTCACGCTTGACCCGGCCGGTTTCGGGTGCGGTGGGCACGCCGCCGTTGGCAACGATGAGGGTGGGGGCGCCGTTGTGGGTGGTGCGCGTGTCCCAGGTCAGCTCGTGGGCGTCGATGCCGTGGGTGGGCCATTCGGCAGTTTTTTGCAGGGTGCGGGCGTCGCGCATGCCGACCCAGCTGGCGCCGGTTTCTGCATCCGTTTCGGTGGTGAACAAACGGGCCCCGTCTGCGCTGGCGATGACATGGCCGTTGAAGCTGCGCTCACCGTCCTGCCACAGCCATTGCGGCTCGGTGCGTTGGCCGGGCCACCACCGCACCAGCCAGTCGCCGGGGCGGCGGGCGGTGGCCAGCACGGAGCCATCGGGCAGCACAAGAAGGCCGTGGGCGCGGGTGGGGACTTCGAGCGATGCGTGGATCTGCAACGGCTGCCCGGCGCCCGGTTGCGTGGACAGCAGCCCGATGTGAAAGCTGCCCTCGCGCTCCCAGGCGGCAGCCAAGTGCATGGTGCCGTTGTTTCTGGCGAACGCGGAGGTCGGAGCGAACGCCCACGCTCCCAGGCCTGCCAGCGCGGCCAGCCCTGCCAGCGTTTGGCGGCGGTGGAGGTCAATCACCATCGGCGTCAGAAAAACCAATGCTCACCTGCAGCGCCGGTGCCACTTCGGATTCGGCCAGAAACTTCAGCGCCGTCAGGTCCTTGGCCGTCTGCTGGATGGCCGCCTTGTTCTGCAGGCCCGACTTTTGCACCTGGGCCATCGACGCGTCGACCTTGTCAGTGGCCTGGTGCAGTTTGTCGGCCAGCGGGTTCAGGCCCTTGCCGCGCAGGTACATCTCCAGGGGCACCAGGGCCGCGCCAGCGGCGGGGGTGTCGGCGCTGGCGGGCAGGGTGGTCAGGCTGCGCAGGCCGCCCCAGGTGGCCGCCCAGGCCGCCAGCGTGCTGCCGCTGGCGGTGCGGGGGTAGTCCGGTATGCGCGCGCCAGATCCCGATCCAGCCGCGCGCAGCGGTTTGTCCATCTGCGCCCAGCGCAGGCGTTCGATGCCGCCCACCCACTGGTTCACAAACTCACTGATGGCCTGGGTGGACTGCTCCTGCTCGTCCTCGGCGCCCCAGTCGGTGCCTGCGGCGGTGGTGAAGGCGGCTTGCAAGGCGGTGGATTCGCGGGCCACGTCCTGCGCCACTTCGTGTGCGTAGCTGCAGGCAGGGCTGCCGGGCTGCACGGGGCGGGTCCACAGCAGCCATTCCAGCGCGGGCAGGCCCTTGGCGGGGGTGCCGATGCGCTCGAAGGCCTTGGCGCCCTGGGGCTGGGTGACGATGGCTTTTTCGATCAGCGCGGGGCGGGTGGGCGTGAAGTCGATGGCGCGCTGACTGCGGCGGGCGATGACGGGGCCTATCGACACAGCGGTCAACTGCTCCCATGCGCGCGCTGTGGCGTGCCAAGCTGTGCGCGCTGCGGCCAGAGCCGTTTTGCTGTCACTGGCCGGGGCCTGGCACAGTGCAGCCACGGCGGGCGCCAGGGCGCGGGCGCTCTGGTCAAAGTCTTTGGCGCGGGGCAGGGCCCAATGCCCGTAGATGCCCTGCAGCGCGTGTACGGTGTCGTAGAACGGCACGGCATCGCGCTGCCAGGCGGGGGCGGCAGCCGCTGTCTGGGCCTGCGCAGCTACGGGGGGCATTGCGGTTAGCAGCAGGGCGGCAGCAAGGAGGGATGTTTTCATCGCCGGGCCGCCCCAAGGTGAAAACGCGGCACCCTCGGGGGGCAGCGACCCGCGCAGCGGCGGAGCGTGGGGGTCAATACTCATAGCGACTCCACAAATTTCACCAGCGCATCGCGGTCGGCCTTCTTCATTTTCAGTACCTGGTCCTTGGCTGCTTCGGCCTCGCCGCCGTGCCACAGCACCGCCTCCAGCACGCCGCGCGCGCGGCCGTCGTGCAGCAGGCGCGTGTGGCCGTTCACATCCTTGATCAGGCCGGTGCCCCACAGTGCGGGAGTCTTCCACTGGCGGCCGTTGGCGCCAAAGTCGGGCCGGTTGTCGGCCAGGCGTTCGCCCATGTCGTGCAGCAGCAGGTCGGTGTAGGGCCAGATGCGCTGGCCGTTCAGGGCTTTGCTGGTCAGCGTGGGGAAGGGGCCTTCCTTGGTCACGTAGCTGGGCCGGTGGCAGGTGGCGCACTGGGCCTGGGCAAACAAGGCCTGACCGCGTTGCACCTGCACGTCGTTGACGTTACGGCGCGCGGGCGGTGCCAGCGTGGCTTGGTAGAAGATCACGTCGGCGAGGGTCTTGTCGTCGATCTCCACAGCCGGCTGGCCTTGCACGCTGGCGCCCTCCTTGCCACTTTTGCCGCTGGGTGCAGCCAAGCAGTCCTTTTGTGCGGGGGTGCAGGTCTCGTGCGCGAAGTGGCGGGACGTGATGCCCATGTCGCCCAGAAAGGCGCCACCCGTCTGGTGCGCGATGCTGGCCACATTGGCCTTCCAGCCAAATCGCCCTGTCATCATGCTGCCCGAGGGCGCGTCCCACACTTTGTTGGCTTGGCCTTTGATGGGGCCGGGCGCGGCGGCCTGGTCGGCTGCGTTGGCCAGGATGTCGGCCTCGGCAATCGCTTCGAGGAGGCCCACGCCGATGATCTGCGGCGCAATGCGCGGGCTGCTCATCACGTCCGGGTGCATGGGGCCGTAGCCCAGGTCGGCGAAGCCATACACGGGCTTTTGCAGTGTGTAGGGCGTGCCGTCGGCAAACTGGCCTTTGATCGTTTCGTAGCGCAGCGTGACGCGCCCTTCAGGGCTGACGCCCTGGATGGCCGCGTTGTTGAACTGGTCTCCATACACTGGCTCGGGCTGGGGCCCGCCATGCGCGTCTTTGCCGGGGATGGACAGGCGGATCAGCAGGGCCACGGTCGGGTCCTTGGTCTCGCCCAGGCGGTTGAAGATCGCTGGCGGCTCGCCCCGGCCGTCCTGCACGTGGCAGCCACCGCACGAGCGCGCGATGAAGTGCGGGCCCAGGCCATCACGGGCCTTGGTGGATGCAGGGGCCTCGACCCAGTTGCGGCGAAAGAACGAGTTGCCGATGACAAAGCGCGTGCGTTCCTCATCGGTCAGGTTGGCGGCTGGGAACGAGAAGGCATTGCGCCCGGTGGCGAATACGGTGGTCTCGCCGCCGGTTTTTTCGCCCTGCGGGTCGGGTTGGGGGGCCGCCGTCAGCGATGGAATGCCCAGGCTGCCGAAGCCGGCGAGCGCGACGATGGCGGTGCTGGCAGCCGCCAGGCGCACAGCGCGCTGGCGGCGTTTGGCTCGCGAGATCTGCATGTTCAAGGCTGGACCAGCGTCAACTTGGTGATGCCAATGGCGTTGGCGGCAGCGACCAGGTCTTTGCTTTGTTGTGTGAGGCTGTCGATGGTCTTCTGGATGCGCTGGCGGCCTGGGGCGTCCTTGCCGCCGATGATTTCGCGATCGAACGGGGCCTGAATGCCTTCTGCGGCGACCACCGATGCGGCGATCTGCTGCGTGGTCTTGTCGGCCAGCGCGGCGTCCCTGGCGGCCACCAGGTCACGCAGCGAAGGGCCTTGCAGCACCGTGCCGTTGGCCTGCTTGTACTGGCCCAGCCACACGTTCTGGATGCCCAGTGCGTTGGTCACCGCATCGCGATGGGTGTTGTCCGAAAAGCACGAGTGCTCGTCTTCCTGGTCCTGGCTGTTCAGCGCCACTTCCAGCCGTTCGCCGGCCAATTCGCCGCGCGACAGCGAGCCCAGGCCCACCAGCATCTTGCGCACCGATTCCTGGCCACCTTTGACGAAGCGGGCGCGGTAGTTGTTCTTGGCATCTGGCGCCCAGGCCTTCACCAGCGTGGTGAGATCGTCAATGAGCAGATCTGTCACCACGTTCAGGTATTGGCGGCGGCGGTCGGCATTGGGGGCCTTGCCATCCACAAAGTCTTCAAAGCTGCGGTTGCCCGGGCCGGTGTCTGACAGGTCCTGGCCCCACAGGAAGAACTCGATGGCGTGCCATCCCGTGGCAATGTTTTCTTCGCCGCCACGCTCGTTCTGCGCGGACAGGTTCTTCTTGTTGATGGTGAACTTGCGGTTGTTCACCAGCCCGGCGTTGGCCTTGCCTTGCACGCTGTCCACAAACGATTCGTCCATGGGCCAGGCGTTGATGCGGCCTTCCGGGCCGTTGTCGTTGTCAATGGGGCCGCCGTAGAAGCGGAAGGCTTCGGTCTGCCCGTAGAACTCGCGTGCGGCCAACCAGGTCTTGCGGGCTTCGGCCAGCGTTTCTGCAGAGGGCTTGGCGGTGAATGCCAGCACTGCGGCCTGCAGGGCCTTGGCAGCATCCAGCGTGTCTGTGTAGTTGGCATGCACCAGGTGGCCGTAGTGCGCGGCCACCATGTTGGTGTTCACCGCCTGTGCGTTGGCCGACGGGGCCGGCGCACCACCTGCCTGCGCTGCTGCGTTAGTGCCATAGGTGCACAGGGCCAGAGCGGCTACCAGGACCGAGGTCTTCAGAAAGGAATGGGGCATGCAGAGGTCTCCGGGGCAAAGGGGCGCGCAGGCCATGGCATGGAAGGCGGTTGGGCCTGCAAGGGCGCTGCGGTGGTCAACGAAGGGGCCGCACTGGCTGAGGGAGCCTGTGCACCACAAGGTGCGACGGCGTGGCTGGGTGGGCGAAGGCAGGTTTTGATTATACAAATAGTAGTGATTCGTATTTGTGTGTGTCCATCTCTGGTGCGACCACCAGCTTGCAGGGACCGGCTGTCATCAAACCGCCGCAAAAGCTTCACGGCGATGTCACCCACGGTTTCTACGCTCCATGGGTTTTGTAACCAACAACCCGAGGAACCCCATGAACCACCGTGTGGCTGCGCCAGAGCAGGCGATTGACTTCAACAACGAGAACTCCAACACCTCTGCCAACCCCAGCTTTGATGCGGTGCTGGGCGCTCGCCTGTCGCGCCGTGGCCTTCTGCGGGGCAGCGTGGGCACGGTGGGCACCACGGTGCTGGCGGGCTTTGGCGTGTCGGCCTGCGGCGGCAGCGACGACCCTGCAGTGACTCCACCCCCTGCCGGCCCCAAGCTGCTGGGCTTTGGCGCGGTGCCCAAGAGCCTGGCCGACGTGGTGGCCGTGCCTGCAGGCTACACCGCCAGTGTGCTGTTTGCGCTGGGCGACCCCATTGCAGCAGGCGTGGCTGCCTACAAGAACGATGGCACCGATGGTGACTTCGACAAGCGCGGTGGTGACCACCACGACGGCATGGAATGGTTTGGCCTGGGTGCTGACGGCAAGCGCAACGACAACGCCATCGAGCGCGGGCTGCTGGCCATCAACCACGAAGCCACCACCGACGAAAAGCTGTCATCCCACTTCCTGCATGCCAACGGCGGCACGACCACCTTGCCACGCCCTGCGGCCGAAATCGACAAGGAAACGGCGATCCACGGCATTGCCGTGATCGAAGTCGCCAAGTCGGGTGGCAAGTGGGCCTACGTGCAGAACTCTGCGCTCAACTTCCGCCTCACGGCACTGAGCCCCATCGAGATCTCGGGCCCTGCGCGTGGCAATGCGCAGATGATCACCAAGTTCTCCCCCACGGGCACCACCACACGCGGCACGCTGAACAACTGCGGCACGGGCAAGACGCCTTGGGGCACGTTCCTCACCGGTGAGGAAAACTGGTTTGGCTACTTCACGCGTGGCGCTGCCGACGATGCCGCACGCGGCAACGACAAGAGCGTCACGGCCCTCAAGCGCTATGGCCGCAACCAGGGTGCTGCATCGCGCCACGGCTGGGAGAGTGGCGGCGCCGCCGACCAGTACCAGCGCTGGAACAACAGCAAGACCGGCACCTCGGTGGACGGCAGCGACGACTACCGCAACGAGATGAATGGCATGGGCTACATCGTCGAGATCGATGCCTACGACAAGACCCGCATGGCCAAGAAGCGCACGGGCCTGGGCCGCTTTGCGCACGAAAGCGCGGCGTTTGGCAAGGTTGAGGCAGGCAAGCCGCTGTCGGTGTACATGGGTGACGATTCGCGCGGCGAATACATCTACAAGTTTGTGTCCACCGCGCTGTGGAATGCCGCCGATGCCAATGCCGCCGACCGCATGGCCGTGGGCGACAAGTACCTGGACAGCGGCAAGCTGTATGTGGCCAAGTTCAATGCCGATGGCACGGGCACCTGGGTCGAGCTGGCGCTGGCCAACACCGCCATCAGCGGCTATGCAGCCTACAAGTTTGCCGATGCAGCCGACATCGCCATCAACACCCGTCTGGCGGCGGATGCCGTGGGCGCCACCAAGATGGACCGCCCCGAATGGAACGCCGTGAACCCCGCCAACGGCGAGATCTATTTCACGCTGACCAACAACAGCAACCGCAGTGTGAACCCCACGGGTAGCCAGTACCTGCCAGACGCCGCCAACCCGCGTGCCTACACCGACATGAAGGGCACCTCGGCACAGACCGGCAACCCCAATGGCCACCTGGTGCGCATGAAGGAAGGCGCCTCGGTCTCGGCCTTTACCTGGGACGTGTACCTGTTCGGCGCCGAAGCCGGGGCCGACAAGGCGCTGGTCAACATCTCGTCGCTGACTGCTGACCAGGACTTCTCCAGCCCCGATGGCCTGGCCTTCAGCAAGGCCACCGGCATCTGCTGGATCCAGACGGACGACGGCGCCTACACCGACGTGACCAACTGCATGATGCTGGCCGCTGTGCCCGGCCAGGTGGGTGACGGCGGCAAGAAGACGCTGAGCTACACCAAGACCGACGGCACCAAGCTGGACATCGTGACCCCCGTGGGCAAGGCTGCCACTGAAAGCACGCTCAAGCGTTTCCTGGTCGGCCCCAAGGGCAGCGAAATCACCGGGGTGGCCGAAACGCCCGACGGCAAGGCCATTTTCGTGAACATTCAGCACCCCGGTGAAGGCACCGCCTTGGCCAATGTGGGCGACGCCACCAAGTACCAGAGCCAGTGGCCCGCCAACGCAGGTTACGGCGCAGGCAAGCGCCCCCGCTCTGCCACCATCGTGATCACCAAGAACGACGGCGGCGTGATCGGGACCTGATCCCCCGTTAGTTCGTTTTTTGACCGACCCGGCCCGCTGGCCAGAGGGTTGCCACCAACAGGGCAAACCACTGGCCGGCGGGCCTTGTCCGTTGCGGTGGGCGCGTTGCCAGGGGTGTGGTCGGCGGGTCAGTAGGTGCTGGTGTCGCCGGGGGGCGGTGGCACGGCGCGGGTGGGGGCGGGGGGGGCTGGCGGCGTGGTTCCTGGTGTTGTGCCGCCGGGCGCTGGGTAGTTCATCTGCCCGCTGCCGTCTTTGGTGCCCTTGCGCCCGGCAATCTGCCAGGCCGTGCGCTGGCCGATGAGGCCGGCCAGAAACTCCAGCTCTTCGTCGGTGTGGTTGATGGCACCAGCAGGGGTCAGAAGGCGGCCGTCGCGCGGCGCAGGCTCGGCCCAGAACGACTGGTGGTAGACCGACTGGCTGACCACGCTTTCGTTGCCAGCGGCCAGGTCCACCGTTCCATAACAATTGCAGAAATAGCCCCGGTGGTCCAGCTCGGGGAACACCTCGGCATACACACCCGTGCCCCGGATACCCGCCGTGGCGGTGGGCAGGATCACCTGCCGGTCGGTGCCTTGCCCCCACACGCTCGCCACCGCGCCGGTCAGCACCCGCAGCACCTTGACGGCGGTCGGCGTGTCTCCCTCCAGCGCCAGGCGTGTGTTCTGCCGCACCATGAAAGCGCTGTTGCCCACGGCAAAGACGGCAGTGGAGCCCGGCCCCGTTTCGATGCGGTCACCGGCGGCGATGCTGCCCTGTGCCGTCAGCGCCTGCCCATTGCGCAGCACATCCCCGCGCACTTCGACGATGTTGCTGCCCGATTGCGCCTGCGCGGCCATCCACCCGCCAGCGGCCACCCACGCGGCGGCTGCCTGCAACAGGCTGCGCCGCCGGTGCCAGAGAAGCTCGTTGTCAGTCCGGCCCAGGAGCAGGGGAGTCGGGTGGTGGTGTGTCATGGGGCGGCTCGGGTTCTGGGGTGGAAGGGGGCTCGTAGCTGTCACGGAAGGTGAACACCACCGACGTGAAGAACATCGCCGCCATCATCAACGCGGCACCCACCATGATGCCGCCAGCCGCCGATGCCGCAAGTCCCGCCGTAGCCAGCAGTGCCGACACCAGCGCCACCACCAGCCCCCCCAGCAGAAACACGCCCAGCCAGCCCAGCCCATAGACCAGGAATGCGCTGAAGTTGCGCACACAGGCCACGATGCTGAAGAACAGCGCCTTGACCGGCGGCACGCCATGCCAGTGCACCAGCCCCGGGGCGTGCCAGAACAGCAGCGACAGCGGCAGGTACAGCACCATGGAGAGCCACATCGCGCTCTGGAACGCCGGGTCTTCGGCCACTTCCTTGCTGAGCTGGGCACCGCCCAGGTACACCTTGGCGAACTGCCCGCCGTCGATCAGGGCCGACAGGCCCATCACCGCCAGAAAGCAAGCCGCATACAGGGCGCCCAGCACCAGCATGTCACGCAGCCGCTGCTGCCCGGTACGAAACGCCACCAGCAGCACGGCCGGTGTGGGAAACCGCCCCTGCGAGGCTTGCGCTGCCGCCACCATCATGGCCAGGGTGGCCGATGGCAGCAGCATCAGCGCCACCGCAGGGCCGACCAGTGGAATCATGGAGGCCAGCGACATGGACGCCATGGTCATGAAAAACAGCGCTGCCAATGCCATGGGCTGCTTCCAGAACGTCCGTATACCAAGCTTGACCCAGGTCATGCCAGTGCGGGCGGGGACGATGTGGAGTTTCATGAAGGTGCTGCTGAAGAAAGGTGGGGCCTGCGCCCGGGCATTGCCGGCAGCCAGAAGGCCGCCCATGGCAGTGCAATAGCTTGGAATTTACCCCAGCGGCCCATTCCGGCCACTGCACAAGGGCTCAGGCGTGCACTGGGTGTGCAAGGCGAGCACGCAAGACGCGCTCGAAATGGGTGGGGTCGTGCGGCGTGAGCATCGAGGCCTCGCGCGGCAGGTAAAAGTCCCACAGGCGCGAGATCCAGAACCGCAAGGCACCGGCGCGCAGCATGGCAGGCAGCAGTTCGCGTTCGGCCGCGTTGAGCGGGCGCACTGCTTGGTAGGCGTCCAGCATGCGGGTGGCGCGCTCGGCGTCGTGCGCGCCGGTGGCCAGGTCGATGCACCAGTCGTTCAGGCACACCGCCAGGTCAAACAGCCAGGTGTCCACGCCCGCAAAGTAGAAGTCGAAGAAACCCGTGAGCTCCTCGCCATCGAACATCACGTTGTCGCGGAACAGGTCGGCGTGCACGGGGCCCCTGGGCAGTGCGGCATACGCGGCGCTGGCCGCCACATGGTTCTGGTAGGCCAGCTCGGACCGCAGCAGGGCGGCCTGGGCCGAATCGATGTGGGGCAGCACCACGGGTACGGTTTCGTTCCACCAGGGCAGGCCGCGCAAGTTGGGCTGGTGCCGGTCAAACCCACGCCCCGCCAGGTGCATGCGGGCCAGCATGGTGCCCACGGCCGCGCAGTGCACGCCCTGGGGTGCGAGCTGGCTTTTGCCGCGCAGCTTGTTCACCACCGCAGCGGGTTTGCCACACACGGTGTGCAGGATGTCGCCGTTCTTGTCAGCACGCGGGTCGGGTACGGGCACGCCGCCGTGCGCCAGGTGTTTCATCAAGTACAGATAGAACGGCAGCTGTGCCGCCGTGAGGCGCTCGAACAGCGTGAGCACGAACTCGCCCTGGTCGCTGGTCAGAAAGTAGTTGGTGTTCTCGATGCCACCCTCAATGCCGCGCAGCTCTACCAGCTCACCCAGTTGCAAACGGCGCAGCAGCTCGCGCGCCTCGGTGTTGGAGACTTCGGTAAAAACGGCCATCGCTCAGGGGGTTACAAAGAAATGAAAAACTGGCAGAAGAAGGGCAGGGCGTGCAGCGGCTTCATGGGGGCCGCGCGGTGGCGCTGCCAAATACCGCAGTCGCCGCAGGGGCCTCAGAACTTCAGCACGTTCCAGACACGCGGGGCGGTGGTGGTCTCGGCGCCGCTGTTGCTGCCTGCGCGGCTGCGTGCGCCATCGGGCGACTGCACTTCATAGCCGGGCATGTTGCCGGTCTTGGGCTGCACCGAAATCGTCTGTGTTTGCCCGCCCACACGCAGCTCATCAACGCGGCTGCCCGCGTCTTCCACCTGGATGCGCTCGGTACGCTGGTTGGTGCGGCCTGCAGGTTGCTCTTGATTTGAGAGCGCTTCGCGCTTGTCCGTCGTGCCCTGAGGGGCATTTTGGCTTGGGTTTTGGGCCAGGGCGGTGCCGGAGGCAATGCCCAGCAGCAAAAGGAGGTAGAGAGCGCGCATCGGGCGATTGTAGAGCGCTGCCTGGGTGGAGTCCGGCCGTGCACAATCCGTGCATGACTGACAAAAAGACCCTGGTGCTGGTGGACGGCTCCAGCTACCTCTACCGCGCCTTCCATGCCATGCCCGACCTGCGGGCGGTGCCGGGCGACCCCACAAGCCCTGCCACCGGTGCCATTCGCGGCATGATCAACATGATGCAGGCCCTGCGCAAAGAGGTGACTGCCGACTACGCCGTCTGCGTGTTCGACGCCAGCGGCCCCACCTTCCGCGACGCCCTGTACACCGAATACAAGGCCACGCGCTCGCCCATGCCCGACGACCTGCGCAGCCAGATCGAGCCCATCCACCAGGTGGTGGACCTGCTGGGCTGGAAGGTAGTGGCCGTGCCCGGCGTGGAGGCCGACGATGTGATCGCCACCTTGGCCCACGTGGCGGCCGCACAGGGCATTGAGGTCATTGTGTCCAGCGGCGACAAAGACTTGAGCCAGCTGGTCAACGAGCACATCACCATCATCGACACCATGAGCGGAAAGCGCCGCGACGTGGCAGGCGTGACGGCCGAGTTTGGCGTGCCGCCTGCGCTGATGGTGGACTACCAGGCCCTGGTGGGCGACACCGTGGACAACGTGCCCGGCGTTACCAAGGTGGGGCCCAAGACGGCAGCCAAGTGGCTGGAGGAATATGGCTCGCTCGACAACCTGATTGCCAACGCCGACGCCATCAAGGGCGTGGCGGGCAACAACCTGCGCGAGGCCATTGCCAGCGGCCAGCTGGCCTTGAGCCGCCAGCTCGTCACCATGAAGACCGACTGCGCGCTGGCCGATTACATCCCCGGCCTGCCTGGGTTTGATGACATCACGCTCGACGCGCCAGACAACGCCGGCCTGCTGCCGTTTTACGAACAATACGGCTTCAAGGGCCTGGCCGCTGCCATCAAGGGTGCAGCCGCCCCAGCGGCTACAGCCCCCACCGTCGCCATGCCCGGCCAGAGCGGCGATCTGTTTGCCGACCACTCCGCCAGCACCGTGGCCGAAGAAGCCCAGCACCGCACCGTGGTGTACGACACCATCCTGAACTGGGCGGACTTTGACCAGTGGCTGGAGCGCCTGCACAAAGCCCCACTCGCGGCCATCGACACCGAGACCGACTCCCTCGACGAAATGCGTGCGCAAATCGTCGGCATCTCTTTCAGCGTACAGCCCGGCGAGGCTGCCTACATCCCCCTGCGCCACGAAGGCCCCGACGCGCCCGCGCAACTGCCGCTGGATGATGTGCTCGCCCGCCTCAAGCCCTGGTTGGAAAACCCCAAGCACCATAAGCTGGGTCAGCACATCAAGTACGACCGCCATGTGTTTGCCAACCACGGCATCGAGGTGCAGGGCTACGCGCACGACACCATGCTGCAAAGCTACGTGCTGGAAGTGCACAAGCCCCACAACCTGACCAGCCTGGCCGAGCGCCACACCGGCCGCAAAGGCATCACCTACGAAGACCTGTGCGGCAAAGGCGCGCACCAGATCCCGTTTGCGCAAGTGCCGGTGGACAAAGCAGCCGCCTACTCGTGTGAAGACTCCGACCAGACCCTGGACGTGCATAACGCCTTGTGGCCCCTGCTGCAGGCCGATGACAAACTGCGCTTCATCTACGAGCTGGAGATGCAAAGTAGCGAGGCCCTGTACCGCATCGAACGCAACGGCGTGCTGATCGACGCGCCCACGCTGGCCGCACAAAGCCACGAGCTGGGCCAGCGCATCCTGCAGCTCGAAACCGAGGCGTACGAAATTGCGGGCCAGCCCTTCAACCTGAGCAGCCCCAAGCAACTGGGCGAAATCTTCTTCGACAAGCTGGGCATGCCCGTGGTGAAGAAGACCGCCACCGGCGCCCGCAGCACCGACGAAGAAGTGCTGGAAAAGCTGGCCGAGGACTACCCCCTGCCCGCCAAGCTGCTGGAGCACCGGTCGTTGAGCAAGCTCAAAGGCACCTACACCGACAAGCTGGCGCAACTGGCCCTGCCACGTACAGGCCGCGTGCACACGCACTACGCGCAGGCTGTGGCGGTGACCGGGCGCTTGTCCAGCAACGACCCCAACCTGCAGAACATCCCCATCCGCACGCCCGAAGGCCGCCGCGTGCGTGAGGCCTTCGTGGCCCCCGCAGGCCGCGTGATTGCGAGTGCCGACTACTCGCAGATCGAACTGCGTATCATGGCCCACCTTAGCGGCGATCACTCGCTGCTGCACGCCTTCCACGCCGGGCTGGACGTGCACCGCGCCACCGCCGCCGAGGTGTTCGGGGTGGAAGTGGGCCAGGTCACCAGCGAGCAACGCCGCTACGCCAAGGTCATCAACTTCGGCCTCATTTACGGCATGAGCAGCTTTGGCCTGGCCAAGAACTTGGGCATCGAGACCAAGGCCGCCGCCGCCTACATCGACAAATACTTCCAGCGCTACCCCGGCGTGAAGCAGTACATGGACGACACCAAGGCCGCCGCCAAATCGATGGGCTATGTGGAGACTGTGTTTGGCCGCCGCCTGTACCTGCCCGAAATCAACTCCCCCAACGGCCCCCGCCGCGCAGGCGCCGAGCGTGCCGCCATCAACGCCCCCATGCAAGGTACGGCGGCTGACCTCATCAAGCTGGCCATGGTGGCCGTGCAAAAAGAGCTGGACGCGCACAAGCCGGAGATCCAAATGATCATGCAGGTGCACGACGAACTGGTGTTCGAGCTGCCCGAGAGCGAGGTGGACTGGCTCAAGACCCACATCCCGCGCCTGATGGCGGAGGTGGCGGCGCTGAAGGTGCCGCTACTGGCGGAGGTGGGGGTGGGGGCTAATTGGGATAAGGCGCATTGACCAAGCGACGCAACCGTGACAGGCCAGATTTTCGAGTATTTTTAGCCTCTAGCGCTTATATGGTAAGCGCTGGTAGCTATCAAATTTGAAGTTGTTTTCCGTGCGACTCCGCTCGCGGCTCGCGCGGCACAAGCGGTGGTCATCGAGTTGCGCCATCTGCATTGCCATGGCGCTCGACGCGAACTTGTGATTTGCGGGTACCGCTGGTAAGCGTCTGCAGATTGCCGTTTATTCCTTATCGTTTTCGGTCAGTTCCATCTGAGCAACTTGAACGGGCTCCATGAAAGACTTCAAAGACTCTTTCTGTTCGAGGAGGAAAGGGGCATCTTTAACCTTTTTGTGAAGGTTCAATAGCCGCTTCTCTGCACGAACCAATATGGTGTCATAGAGCATGGGATGGATGGTCACTGAGTCACCTTGCGCCATAGGCTCGGCTTCGCCGCTTTCGATCTTGTCTCCCAGCAGGAATCCGTCGACCTTGGTAATGGGCTTTAGATAGCCTCGGGCGCGAAGCTCCTTGACGTACTTCCAAACCTGCCCCTTTTCTTTGCTTCCAAGTGCCAGGCCGGTGGTCTTGAGGTCGATGATTACAAGATGTGCCACTCCGTCCTCGTCATGAGACTCGTCATAAGAAGGACGGGCATAGAAGCCTACGCTGGAATCGGGAAGGGCAACGAAGTCAGGCCGATTGCGGGTGCCTTTTCCTGCCTTGTCCTTAAAAATTGACTTGATGACTTGGGTCATCCCCACGTTGGACGTGAAATCAATGGATTCGAACTGGGCACCAAACATCCACAAGCCACGTTCAAAGAGGGGCTGAAGCTCATGGACTTCATCAATCCCAACCTTCTGAAGTTTGATCCTAAGTTCGCTGATGAGCCTCAATCGGTTCTGAATCTCGTCCAGCACCAGCTTTGCCATTCCAATGGTCCACTCGGTCAAAATTTCATGTAACTTGTCGTAGTCGTCAGGTTCGCACTTGTGAAGGATATCCAAGAGGCCATAGCGGGACTTTGATTGCTCAAGCTTTGCGAGGAGGGTTGTCAGTTGGACGATCTCCGTTTCACCGAAGTTGGGGCAGGTATCAACAACCTCATCAACGAAGTCGGTCACTCGCTCTTTGCTGATGGGTGAGAGCTTGTTGATGGAGTTGCCCACCTTCTCCTTAACTGCCGCTTTCGTGGTGGCTCGCTCTTCCTTGCTGGTGCTGTCAATGATCTGGCAAATGCGTTCTTGGACTGCGGCCCTAGTCTTGAACCAAACTGCACTGTCTTCCTTGAACCCGCTCCAGTCTTCTCTGACTGCATCGTGTTCAATCAAGAAGTCGGCCTTTACGATGAAGGTGAACCGCTTGGCCTCGGTAGTCCGTCCATCAAGAATTCGGCTGTAGTCGCTCGCGCTCCAGTCGCACTGGCCTACTGCTCTGTCTTGGACCCACCAAGCGATGCCATGCTGCTTGGTTGTCTTGTCGGCCTTCTTGGTGTCGATGTGTAGGATGGTGACGACTCCCAAGCCCTGAACTTCGACCTCTGCCTTGCTGAGATAGTCGGGGATGTCGTTGAAGGTGATTGCTCGGCCTCCGACATACACCTTGAAAGCTGGGTTGGCTAGGAAGCGGCTTCCAAGTAACTCTCTCGCCTTCTCCTCGGTAAACTGGAGATAGGGGATATCCCCGGTCCCATGGATGGTCGTCCCGTGGCCCTTCACACCTTCAGCGGTGAAGGACACTTCCTCAAGTACAAGGGGCCGCGTGGATGTTCTGCTGACCTTGCAAACGAATTCCTGGCCGTTCTTCCTGGAAGTAATTAGGTATTCACTGGCAAAGCAGAAGCTGGCAAAGCGACCCTTGCCGTTCTTTCCGAAAACTGCTCTTGGAAGCCCTTTGGTATCGGGTGGCGGGTCGCTCTTCGGCCCTTGGGCACTGATGCGGTTGTAGTCCCAAGTGCGCCAAATGAAGGCGAACTCTTCGCGAGTCATCCCTTTGCCGTTGTCAACGATCTTGAAGTGCTTTCCCTGCTTCCTATCGGGAAGAGTGATTTGAACGTCTGTGGCGTAGGCATCCCAGCAGTTCGCAACCAGTTCAACTATCGCCGTTGATGGGTCGGTGATGATGCTTCCAGCATATTTGTTCAAGAATCTCTCGTCGTAGAGATAGGACAAATCTTCTAGTAGTGACGCCTGTTCCACAATACCCCCCGGTTTTGAAAATATGCCTGCTAGATTGACGTCAGCCACCTATTCGTCCGGGCCGCCATAGTCCAGTTCTGCCTCGAAGCGCTCAATGGAATAGTTGCCGTCAGCAATCTCAATTTCAGTTTGCCAATCGCTTGGTAGCGTCTCCAAGCGTACATCTGAACAGGTTAGATAGACATCAACATCGATTTCATCCTGAGTGGTGAAAATTTGTGAGCCGAGGCTCAACTCTTCTCTATCGATTGAATCCCACGCAAAGAATTCGACGGATATATGCACGTTTACCGTGAGCGACACCGTTAGCTCGACAACCCACGTAGTGGGCTCGCCTTTCACAGACCAAACGTTGATTTCGCCATCAATGCGCTGCTCGGCAATGTCCGCGTCGTAGAACTCTGGCTCGACGCGATGTGCTGATCCGGTATAAATCTCCGAGCTGTCCCATTGCGAGTTGGCAACGTGCCGATTGAGTTCTTGCACGAGATCTGAGCCCAGCGGTGAGTCGAGGTCTTTCACTGCAGCGGCGATCTTTCCCTTGACTGCTTGCGCGTGTTCATTGGTCGCAGCGAATAGAGTGGCCAACTCGTCTATTGAGCCGACGCAGTACAGCTTCTCCGAATTTTCAGCATACTGCTTCCACCCTTTGTCATCCGAGGCAATGATGCCGATGGTGTCGTTGTCCTCGGCGTACTGCTCAAGCAGCCATAGGCACATTGCGTCAGGAAACTCTGCTTTCTTCCTCTGGCTCAGCCCGAATGGTGGTCTTTGAGCAAAGTAGTTAGCGAACAAACTTGCCACAGCGTCCGCACCTGCAGTAGGCAATACGCCACCACGGCACCGCGCCGCGTAGTCGTGAACTTCCTTAGTAAATTGCTTATCCGCCAACTCGATCGCGTTCAACTGATCTATTGAACTGTGGACCACTGAAGTATCAATCGTCGTCAGCCGCTGAAGGTCGTCAGTCGCGTGCTTGAGTACCGAGTGAGCCTTGAGCACAGAATCCATTCGATGCTTCACGATCTCGCTAACCACGATCTCCGGCAGCTGAATCCCTATCGACTCGGGCAATTGCCTAGGGAGCTGGTGCAGTGCGCCTTGCTTGAAGTTGTACCCCGCTGCCTGAATGAGATTCGTGTCAATCGAAAAAAATGTCGCGTTTTCCCAGGCCTGGGCAGGAGAAAGTAGTTCTTTTGGCATACCGGATTCTCACATCCATGATGATCTTTTGAATGTGCTCATTTGCACATTGAAGTCAGCGGTACACGTGGGTGCTATCTGCTTCCGGCCGTCAGTTTAGGTCGAAAGCGCGAAGGCGAGCGACCGCACTCGCTGGGTTTCACCAGTCCAAAACACTTAACCGGGTAACCTCAACTGCTCGCCCCTGCAGCCCCTGTAATAAGACATTCGTACCTGCCCAGCAGCCCGGAGCCGCACCGCTAAACTCATTCGAAAACTGGCCACACAGCCAACCTCCGTCTCAAATCTTCCTGGAGTCCAAGCATGCCCAATTCTGCCCCCTACGCACCCCCCGCCATCTGGCAATGGAACAAAGAAAACGGCGGCCAGTTCGCCAGCATCAACCGGCCCAATGCCGGTGCCACGCACGACAAGGAACTGCCGGTAGGCCGCCACCCGCTGCAGTTGTATTCGCTGGGCACGCCCAATGGCGTGAAAGTCACGGTCATGCTGGAAGAGCTGCTGGCCCAAGGCCACAGCGGGGCGGAGTACGACGCGTGGCTGATTCGCATTAACGAGGGCGAGCAGTTTGGTAGCGGGTTCGTGTCTGTGAACCCCAACTCCAAGATCCCGGCCCTGCTGGACCGTACCGACCCGGCCAACCCGGTGCGGGTGTTCGAGTCCGGCGCCATCCTGATGTACCTGGCCGAGAAGTTCGGCAGCGCCTTCTTGCCCAAAGACGGCGCTGCGCGCGCCGAGTGCCTGTCATGGCTGTTCTGGCAGATGGGCAGTGCACCTTTCGTGGGCGGCGGGTTTGGGCATTTTTATGCCTATGCGCCGGTCAAGATCGAGTACGCGATCGACCGCTATGCGATGGAGGCCAAGCGCCAGCTGGATGTGCTGAACCAGCGCCTAGCCGTGACCGAGTACGTGGCGGGCGATGAATACACGGTGGCCGACATCGCGATCTGGCCCTGGTATGGCCTGCTGGTGAAAGGGCAGGCCTACAACGCAGGCGAGTTTTTGCAGGTGCACGAATACACGCATGTGGTGCGCTGGGCCGAGCAGATCGCCAAGCGCCCGGCGGTGCAGCGTGGGCGCAAGGTGAACCGCGTGCAGGGCGACCTGGCCAGCCAGTTGCGCGAGCGGCATGAGGCCAGCGACTTTGACACCAAGACGCAGGACAAGATCGAGGCGGCGGCAGCAGCTTCTTCACCCGCACGCTGAGTGTTTTTGCAAGGCGTCACCATGATCACTTTGTATGACTGCGCCACGGCGCCCAGCCCGCGCCGCGCGCGCATCCTGCTGGCAGAAAAGGGTGTGGCCCACGACACCGTGCAGGTGGACCTGCGCAATGGCGAGCAACTGGGCGATGCCTACCGCCAGATCAACCCGCAGTGCACGGTGCCTGCGCTGCGCACCGAAGAGGGTCTGCTGCTGACCGACAACGCGGCGATCACGGCGTATCTCGAAGCCCGCTACCCGCAGCCTGCACTGCTGGGCGAGACGCCTGCAGAAAAGGCCGAGATTGCGAGCTGGAACTGGCGCATGGAGTTCGAGGGCCTGTTGGCCATTGCCGAGGCGCTACGCAACAGCGCGCCCGCCATGGCCAACCGGGCATTGCCCGGCGTGGTGGACTACCCGCAAATCCCGGCCCTGGCTGAGCGTGGGCTGGTGCGTGTGGGACAGTTCTTTCAGCTGCTCAACGAGCGCCTGGCGGACCGCGAATTCATTGCCACTGACCGCTTCAGCGTGGCCGACATCACGGCGGTGGTGGCGGTGGACTTTGCGCGCGTGGTCAAGCACAAGCCGGGCGAGCAGCACCCGCACTTGCTGCGTTGGCGTGCGGCCATGGCGCAGCGGCTGTCGATGTCGCTCTAACTATCGCGCTGCTCTAGTGTGCTGTCCCGCAAATAACTGCACATGAAATCGCGTCCTCACCCCCAGGGCTGCGTTGCAAATCCTCGCGATAGCTACGGCTATCACTGCAGTTTGCGCCTTGCCCTGGGCGCGATGCCACCGATTTCATTTCGTGCAGCTATTTACGGGACAGCACACTAGTCCCCGTTTGAGTCGCAATGGGTGGATGCAAGGATTGCGCATCGGGCCTGTTCCTTGCATTGTTAGCCCATGCGCCTTCGCCACATAGAAGTTTTCAACGCCGTCATGCTCACCGGCAGCGTGAGCGCGGCGGCCCGCCTCATCAACGTCACGCAGCCTGCGGTCAGCCGCATCCTGGCGCATGCCGAGCTGCAGCTGGGCTTTCCGCTGTTCCATCGCCTCAAGGGCAAGCTGGTGCCCACCACCGAGGCGCAGACGCTGTACCCGCACATCGAGCGTTTGTTCACCCAGCTCGATGATGTGCAGCGCCTGGCCAACAGCTTGAAGGGCGACCAGCGCGAGGGCGAGTTGCACATCCTGAGCGTGCTGGCACTGAGCTACGAGGTGCTACCGCGCGCGCTGCGGTTCTTTCGGCAGAAGCATCCGGATGTGAAGGTCACCATCGATGCGCTCCATTCTCCGCAGATCGTGTCGGCCCTGGTGCTGCAGGAGGCGGATGTGGGCTTTGTGTTCAGCGCCATCGCCCACCCCGCGCTCACGCAGGAGCACCTGGCCGATGGCCGCATGGTGTGTGTGGCGCCCAAGGGCATGCTGGGTGCGGCGCTGGTGGATGCGGGCGTGGCGCACCTGGCCGATCTGGCCGATACGCCCGTGGTGCGGCTGGATGTGCGCGACCCTATCGGCACGGTGGTCAGCCATGCCTGCCGTGAGGCCGGGGTGGGGTTGCAGACTGCGATCACGGTGCAGACCTACCACGCCGCGCTGGCCCTGGCGCACCACGGCCATGCGGTGGCGGTGGTGGACACCTGCACGGCTGCTTCGGCCGACCGCAGCAAGGTGGATGTGCTGGCGCTGGCGCCGCACATTGCCGTGCCCATCAAGTCATTGCGCACCGTGAATCGGCCCAGCTCGCTGCTGGCCAGCGCCATGACGCAGTGCATGCGCCAAGCGGTGGCCGAGACGCTGGAGTCCGTGGGTCTGCGGGAGGCCGAATAGCGCCGTGTGGGGAGGGCTGCTCAGGCTGTCGGCACCACCAGCTCGGCCACCTGCGCGGCCGTGCCAAACGCCAGCGTAAAGCCCAACGCGCCGTGGCCCGTGTTCAGCAGCAGGTTGTCTGGGGCGTGGGTGTGCCTTCCCACCAGCGGCACGCCCGTGGGGGTGGCCGGACGCATGCCGGTCCAGGGGCTCAGTTCGCTGAAGTCGCTGCAGCCGGGGAACAATGCGCGGGTGGCCTCGCACAGGCTCTGGATGCGCGCGGGGGGGATGTGGTCGTCGTGCCCCACCAGCTCGGCCATGCCGGCCACGCGCAGGCGCTGGCCGATGCGTGCAAAGACCACCTTGCGCGCAGCATCGGTCACGTTCACGCGGGGCGCTGCTCCGGCAGCGTCCGTCGTATCCAGCGTGACGCTGTAGCCCTTGAGCGGGTAGATGGGCAGGCGAAAGCCCAGGGTCTTTGCCGCCTGGTGGCTGGCGCTCCCCAGAGCCAGCACAAATCGCTGCGCCTCGATGGCGCCCGCGCTGGTCTGGACGGCTGCAATGCGCCGCGCATGGTGCACAAAGCCCTCCACGCGCGTGCCCAGCACAAAGCGCACCCCGCGTGCTGCCAGCAGCCGCTGCAGTCCCTGGCACACCGCCAGGCAATCGGCCGCGCATTCGCTGGGGGTGTAGATGGCGCCTGCAATGCTGCGTTGGTAGTGCTGCAGCGCGGGCTCGATCTCCACACAGCGCTGGGGCGAGACGGCTTCCTGCTCGCTGCCCCAGGCGCGCTGCAGTTCCATCTGCTGCTGCGCTGCGGCGAGGCCCGCAGGGGTGCTGTACAGCACGAGCTTGCCAGTGTTGGAGAAATTGCACTCCAGCTGCTCGGCCTGCAGCATGGCTTCAAAACCGTGGCGGCTGAGTGCGGCCAGGGCCAGCAGGTGTTGGGTGCTGCGCTCGGACGTGCGCCGGTTGCAGGCCCGCAAAAACTCCAGGCCCCAGCGCCACTGGTGCACGTCCCACTGCGGGCGCATCTTGAGCGGCGAGCGGGGCGACAGCAGCAGTTCGGGCAACTGGTGCCACAGGCCGGCATTGGCCAGGGGCTGCACATAGCTGTAGCTCAATTGCGCGCCATTGCCGCCGCTGGCGCCAGCACCGGGCTGGGCCTGGTCGATCACGGTCACCTGCATGCCGCGCTGGTGGAGCTCATAGGCGGTGGCCAGGCCCACGATGCCCGCGCCGAGGACACATACCTGCATCTTGTGTGTTCTATGTTGTTGGTTGACTGAAAGTCAATGTAGGGTGAGGGCGGGCCTTTGAACAATGCCAATGCCATGCGCAGCCATGCCGGGAAGTTATGCGTGTGCACCGATGGAAGGCACACAGTACGGAACAGCCGCGCGGAAGGGGAAAAATGGCACTTGGATGGTGCGGCGGTGTGCACCAGATCGGCGGCATAACTTTTGGTCATGACGTACCCGTGCAAATGAATTGTTCAAGTGCGGCGCGAATTTTTACAGTGCCCCTGCGTCTCGCTTTTTCAACCGTCCACCTGATTTTTCGCAAAGGGATTCCCATGAAGCTCTCCGCCGTCACCTCCGCCGCCATCGTGCTCACCGGCCTGCTGGCCAGCACCATGGTCAGTGCCGACACCCTCAAGAAGGTTGCCGAGTCGGGCAAGATCACGCTGGCCTACCGCGAGTCGTCGGTGCCCTTCAGCTACCTGTCGGGCCCCGGTGCCCCGGTGGGCTTTGCGGTGGACATCTCGAACGCGGTGGTCGATGCCGTGAAGAAGCGTGTGAACAACCCCGCCCTCAAGGTGGAACTGCAGGCGGTGACATCGCAGAACCGCATTCCGCTGCTGACCAACGGCACCATCGACCTGGAGTGCGGATCGACCACCAACAACACGGCGCGGGGCAAGGATGTGCAATTTGCCATCAACTACTTCTATACCGGCACGCGCCTGCTGACCAAGAAGACATCGGGCGTCAAGAACTACGCTGACCTGGCCAAGAAGAAGGTGGCCAGCACCTCGGGCACCACCAATGCACAGGTCATCCGCAAGTACAACCGCGACAACAACCTCGACATGGACATCGTGCTGGGCAAGGACCATGACGACTCCGTGTTGCTGGTGGAAACGGGACGGGCGGAAGCGTTTGCTATGGATGACATCCTGCTGTTCGGCCTGATGGGCAACCAGCGCAACCCGGCCGATTGGACGGTGGTGGGTGATTCGCTGCAGGTGGAGCCCTATGCCTGCATGCTGCGCAAGGATGACCCGCAGTTCCAGGCGCTGGTCAACGGCGTGATCGGCGGGATGATGAAGTCGGGCGAATTCGAAAAGCTCTACACCAAGTGGTTTATGTCGCCAGTGCCGCCGCGCAACCAGAACCTGAACCTGGCCATGAGCAAGGAGCTGCGCGAGAACCTGGTGGCCCAAAGCGACAAGCCCGCACAGTAAGCCGGAGCGCGCATGTCTTTAGTGTCTGCAAGCCACCCCCACGCCCCGCAGGTGGTGGGGATTCTGGGCGGGATGGGCCCGGCCGCCGGGGCTGACTTTGTGCGCCTGTTCGTGCAGGCCTGCACCGACCGCATGGAGGTGCTGGGCATTCCGGTGCACGACCAGGCCTACCCCGAGCACTGGCTGGCGCAGGTGCCCATACCGGACCGCACGGCCGCGCTGAACGACACGCGCCCCGGCGCGCACCAGCCCGCAGACCCCATGCTGCAGGCCACCGGGCGGCTGGCTGCGCTGGGCGCGCGAGTGGTGGCGATTGCCTGCAACACGGCCCATGCCTGGCACGGCATCCTGCAGCAGCGGTTTCCACAGATGGTGGTCTTGCACGGCGTGCAGGAGGTGGTGGCCGAGCTGTCGGCGCGCAAGGTGCAGGGCGTGGGGCTACTGGCCACACGCGGCGCCTACGACGCGGGCCTGTACCAGCGTGAGCTGGAGCGTGCGCGCATCGCCTGCTTTGTACCCGACGACCATGAGCGCGAGCAGTTAATGCAGGGAATCTACGACGGCGTGAAGGCGGGCAACTATCCGCTGGCGCGACAGCGCTTTGAGGCCGTGTCGATTGCGCTGCAGGAGCGCTACGGCGTGTCCACGCTGATCATGGGCTGCACCGAGATTCCCCTGGCGCTGGCGGAGCACCCCCGGCTCGAAGGGCTCTCGCTGGTGAATCCCTCGGTGGTGCTGGCCTCGGCCCTGGCCCGACATGCCTACTGGCACATCCATCCTGCGGGCTGAGCCCAGCGCACTGCCGTCGGCTTGGTGAGCGGCCGACTCCTTTTTCTTGCCATGTCCTCAGTCTGCCTGGGGTGGCGACTTCTTGATTGAAGGTGAACACCATGACAGTTGCGACGGTCGGAAAAAGGCTGGGCGGGAGCATGAGCGCGGCCGTGCTTGCGCTTGCGTTCGGCACGGCCGGTGGCGGCAAGGTGCTGGCCCAGGCGGCGGCACCATCGCAGGCGGCGCCGTCGTCACCATCCCAGGGGAAGACGCTACAACGCATCCAGTCCAGCGGCGTGGTGGTCATCGGCCACCGCGAATCGTCCATGCCGATGTCCTATGTGGCCCACGGAACACCCATGGGTTACAGCGTGGATGTTTGCCTTCAGGTTGCGCAGGCGCTGGGGCGCCATCTCAAGCTGCGCGAGACCAAGGTGGCCTACCGCCTGGTCACTTCCAGCAGCCGCTTCGATGCCATTGAAAAAGGCGAGGTGGACCTGGAATGTGGCTCCACCACCAACACGGCAGCGCGCCGTGAGCGCGTGGCATTCACCATTGCGCATTTCATTGCCTCGTCGCGCATCGTGGTGCAAAGCGACAAGCCTTATTCCCGCATCGAAGACCTGGATGGCAAGACACTCGCATCCACGGCGGGCACCACCAACATTGATTCGCTGGCGCGCGAGGCTACCACCAAGTCGGTGCGCGTGCGCATCGAGCCCGCCAAGGACCACGCCGAGGGCTTTGGCTGGGTGGTGAGCGGCAAGGTGGAGGGCTTTGCGATGGACGACGTGTTGCTGTACGGCCTGCGCGCCAGCCACACCCGGCCGCAGGACCTGAAGGTCATCGGCAAGCCCATGACCATCGAGCCTTATGCCGTGGCGTTTGAGCGCAACAACCCCGAACTCAAGGCCGTGGTGGATGCCGAGCTGCGCCGTTTGATACAGACCCGCGAGCTGCACCGTCTGTATGACAAGTGGTTCACTCAGCCGATTCCGCCCCAAGGCATCAACCTGGGCATGCGCATGCCGCACCTGCTGGTGGATTCGCTCAAGTACCCGTCGGACTACGTGCCGCAGTAGGCACGGTGGCGCGCGGGGTGGGCCTTCAACGCCAGGCCGTAGCCACCAGCTGGCTGTAATGCACTCCTTTGCGCCCCAGCAACTGCTCGAACACGGCCGGATTGCCCACGTTGTCGCTGCCCAGCATGCTCAGGGTTTCGGTGCACCAGGGCACGCTGGGCACCGCATCGCCCATGCGTGCGCTGAGCTGCGTCAGCGCGTCGGGCAGGCGCAGCACGCGGGCGGGGCCATGGCCCTGTTGTTGCCGCAGGCTGGCGACGAAATCTCCCATGGTCAGCGCTTCGGGCCCCGGGCATTCAATGAGGCCCTGGGTGGCCATGGCTGGGCCCAGAAGGGCAACGATGGCGGCGGCCAGGTCGTGCACCGACACGGGCTGCACGCGCGCCGTGAGCATCGGGCCGGGGAACAGCGCCACGGGCAGGCGGGCCAGATTCATGAACAGGGCGCTGCTGTCGCCGCCTTTGCCAAACACCACGCTGGGCCGCAGGATGGCGGGGTTCAGGGCGCCCCGCGCGGCCAGGGCCTGTAAATGCACGTCGGCCGCGCGCTTGGTGCTGGCGTAGCGCGTGGTGCTGCCCTCAATGCCCAGCGCCGAGATGTGCACCACCCGTCTCACACCCGCCTGAGCACAGGCGGTGAACAAGGCCACGGGGGTGTGCTGATGGACGGCGTCGATAGGGCGGGCGCTGCTGTCGCGCAGCACGCCCACAGCGTTGACGACGGCGTCGATTCCCGCCAGGCGTGGCAGCCACGCATCGGGCGTGGTGTCGCGGGCAAAGTCCATGGGGATCTGCAGCGGCTGCGCGGTGCGCTGGCGGGGCGAAACCCCGCCGTGCACCGTGTGCCCTGCGCGGGTCAGTGCCGCTGCCACGGTGTGGCCAATGAATCCGGTGGAGCCGGTCAGCAGGATGTGCATCAACAGTGCCTTTGAAAGAAAAAGAAGGTCATCGGCGGGTGCGGGTTCTTTGATCGGCGCACGAAAAAAACGCTGAGGGCTCCGCTGCTGCCAGCGGCGCCGGGCCTGTTCATGCGCCCGGGTCAAACACCTCAAAGCGGTTGCGGCCCCCATACTTGGCGCGGTACAGGGCTGCATCGGCCGCCTGCACCAGTGTGTCAGACCCGGCCTCCGGGCGTGGGACCACACTCGCAATGCCCATGCTGAACGTGATGATGGGCGCCGTGGGGGAGCGGGGGTGGGCCAGGGCGGCATCCCGCAGGTTGTCCATGCAGCGCTGTGCCACGGTCACGGCCTCGGGCAACGGCACGTCGGGCAGCAGAAGCACAAACTCTTCGCCGCCATAGCGTGCGGCCACCTCATCTGCGCGTCGGATGGTGGCTTGCAGCAGTTGGGCCACGCGGCGCAGGCATTCGTCGCCAGCCAAGTGGCCGTAGTGGTCGTTGTAGAGCTTGAAGTGGTCGATGTCGATCAGGATGACGGTCAGCGGCAGGCCGTGCCTGCCGCAGCGCATCCATTCCGTGGCCAGCCGGTCGTCAAAACGGCGCCGGTTGCCGATGCCGGTGACACCGTCGGTGGTGGACAGCAGCGCCAGCTTGGCGTTGGCGGCGGCCAGCTCCTGCTCCTTGCGCACCAGCTGGGTCACGTCGGTGCGCACACCGGCAATGCCGCCCTGGGGGGTGCGGCGTTCGTCGGCCTGTACCCACCGGCCGTCGGTCAGGTGCTGCAAAACGGACTGGATGGCGGCCTGGTGGTCGGCCACACGTTGGGCCAGCCAGGCCTCTTCGTTGCCCACTGCGTCCAGGTACTGCCCGCGCTCAACGCCGTAGCGGGCAATTTGCTCAAAGGTGCTACCGGGCACGATCATGGGTGCCGAGATGGGGTACAGCCGTCGGTACTGCGCGTTGCACACCACCAGCCGGTCATCGGCATCGAACAGCGCAAACCCCTCGGGCAGCGATTCGATGGCGTCCTGCAGCAGTTGCCGCGCCTGCTGGGCTTCGTCCTGCGCCGCTTCGAGTGCCTGGCGCTGCTCGATAAGGTCGGTGATGTCCAGGCGCACCGCCACCACATAGTTTTCAGGGGTGCGGGTTTCGTAAATGTTGATCCAGCGCCCATCGGCCAGCCGCTGCACCAGGTTGGACGTGCGGCTGCCGTGCTCTGACAGGCGCTCGGCAATCCAGGTTTCCTCGCGGCCGTTGGCAGAGGGGACCAGCCCCCGCTGCACCGAATACCGCAGGATGTCGGCAAAGCTTTTGCCCAGATGCTCTGCGTAGTTCATGTGGGGGTACATGCGCGAGAGCTGCTGGTTAAACAGCACCAGCCGGTCCTGCTCGTCAAAGATCTCGATGCTGACGGGCAGGGCCTCCACCGCGCGCTCCAGCAACTGGCGCATGCGTTGGCTTTCCTGGCGGGCTTCCTCTGCCTTTTGGCGCTGCTCGATCAGGTCGCTGATGTCCAGCCGCACCACCACGGTCATGCCCGAGGGGGTGCGGCTTTCGTGCATGTGCATCCATGCACCATTGGGGTAGTGGCGCACCTCGGGGCCAGGGCGGTGGCCGCGCAGGGCCAGTTCGTGGGCCAGCCACAGCTCTTCCTGGCCGCGCGCTTCTTCGGGAATGCCGTGCTGGAGGCCTTCACGCAGCAGTTCTTCATAGGTCTTGCCCAGCGATGTCTGCACGGGCAGGTGCGGGCGCAGGTTGGCCATGAAGTTGTTGCACAGCACCAGCCTGTCGTTCTCGTCATAGATATCGAGGCCGGCGGGCATGGCGTCCACCGCCTCGTGCAGGCGGCGCTCTGCGCGTTCGGCGTCGGCCAGCGCCTGTTTCAGCGCGCGTTCCTTGTGCACGGTGTCGGTGATGTCGGTGCGCAGCACCACCACGCCGCCGCCGTCGAGCGTGCGCTCGGTCAGCTGCATCCAGCGGTCGCCCCGCACCTCCTGCACTTCGGGGCCGGACGGTGACCGGTGGCGTTCCATGCGGCCCGCCAGCCAGGTTTCCAGGTCTGGCCGCGCGTCCCGGATCTCGCCCGAAGCGGCGGCCCGGCGCAGTACGTCTTCAAACCGTGTTCCATAGTCCACCGCCATCGTGATGCCCGGGGCCACCTCGCGGTAGCGTGTGTTGCACAGCACCAGGCGGTCGTCCGCGTCGTAGATGGCCAGGCCGTCGGGCAGGATGTCGAGCGTGGCCGACAGCTGTGCGCTGGCCTGCAGGGCTGCCTGCTGTGCAGCCTCTGCCGCCACCTGGCAGCGCTGCGCACGCCGTGCAAGCTGCCAGTGCAGGCCGGCCATGGCCCACAGCGCCAGCCCGGCAGCCACCAGCGCAGCGCGCACTGGCGCCTCCAGCACATGGCTGGCCAGCGCCCAGGCCAGCAGCCCCAGCCCACCCATGCCGCAGACCCCGCACACGACCGCCGTCAGCAGAGCCGGAGGTTCTTCGCGCGCTGGCGGTGGAGCAGGGGGCATGGTTGGTAGGTCCCAGGTTCGCAGAAAGTCTAGCAGTGCGCCCCTGTTTGCGGTACCGGCAAATGCGGCAAGGCTCCAAACCGCCTAGACTGCGGCTTCCGCCCGTTACCGCCCTTGTTGGCCCCCTCTTCTTTCACCCTGGAGAAACCGATGCTCACTGAAGACCTCCACTCCGACGCACGCGCGCTTTTGCCTGGCCGCACCACCGAGGCGGGCGCCACCCGACGCACGGCGCTACAGACCGCCCTTGGCCTGGGCTATGCGGCGGCAGCCGCACCCATCATGGCGCAGACGGCCATCGCCACGCCCAGCGACGGCCTGACGGCCGGGGAGGTGAGTTTTACGGTCAACGGCTTCAAGGTGCCCGCCTACCGCGCGGCACCTGCCGGCAAGACGGGCCTGCCCGTGGTGCTGGTGATCCAGGAAATCTTTGGCGTGCACGAGTACATCGCCGACACCTGCCGCCGCTTTGCCAAGGCAGGCTACCTGGCCATTGCGCCCCAGCTGTATGCGCGCCAGGGCGACCCGTCGCAGTACACCGACATTGCCAAGCTCATGGCCGAAGTGGTCTCCAAGGTGCCTGACGCCCAGGTGATGGCCGACCTCGATGGTGCGGTGCAATGGGCCACTGCCAACGGCGGCGATGCCGCGCGCATGGGCATCACCGGCTTTTGCTGGGGCGGCCGCATCACCTGGCTGTACGCAGCCCATGGCCCCGTGAAAGCGGGCGTGGCCTGGTACGGCAGGCTGGTGGGCCAGGCCAGCGAGCTCACGCCCAAGCACCCTGTGGAAATCGCCCCCATCCTCAAGGCCCCGGTGCTGGGGCTGTATGGCGAAAAAGATACCGGGATACCCCTTGACACGATTGATAAGATGAAAGCTGCCCTGGCCAGTGGCTCGCCGCAGGCCAAGGCATCGGAATTTGTGGTGTACCCCGACGCGCCCCATGCCTTCCATGCCGACTACCGCGCGAGCTACCGCAAGGAAGCCGCCGAAGACGGCTGGAAGCGGGCGCTGGCCTGGTTCAAGACGCACGGCGTAGTCTGAGAGGCTGAGAGTCTTTTGCCTATGCCCGCCTTGTGCTCCAAAACACCGCTGCTCGTCGTTGCAAATGCTCGCCATAGCCCGAGCTATGGCTGCGCTTTGCGCCTCGATCAGCTGCGTTTTGACGCACCTTTCGGGCTCGGGCAAAAAACTCTCGGCCTCTGAGCCGGTACCCTGCAATCCGCCCGCAGCCGCCCCCTCACCGGGGCGGCTTTTTTAATCTCGCGTCCGGGGCGTGGGATTTGAACGAAAATAAGCTCTGTGGCTTATCTATAAAGCGTAAGAAGCTATGACTTTAGTAGCAATCATCTTGGCCACGCTGGCTGCGGGCATTGGCAGCGTGTGGCTGGCCGCACTGCTGATGCGGCTGGGCCTGGGCGGGCGCACCGACAGCGTGGGCCCCCAGCACCTGCTGAGCCTGGCGGCGGGCGCCCTGCTGGCCACGGCCTTCATGCATCTGCTGCCCGAGGCGTTCGAGAGCCAGGCGGGCGCTCACGACCTGTTTGCCACCTTGCTGGTGGGCGTGGTGTTTTTCTTCTTGCTGGACAAGGCCGAGCTGTGGCACCACGGGCATGAGCACAGCCACGCACAGCCCTCCACCCACGGCCACGTCCATGCAGACCACGATCACGCCCATGACCATGGCCATGCGCACCACCATCACCACGGGCCGCGCTCTGGCGGATGGGCGGTGCTCACGGGCGACAGCGTGCATTGTTTTGGCGACGGCATCCTGATCGCCTCGGCCTTCATGGCCGACATCCGCCTGGGCGTGATTGCCGCCGTGTCAGTGTTGGCGCACGAGGTGCCGCACCACATGGGCGACCTGGTGGTGCTGCGCCAGACCAGCCCCAACCGCCGCATGGCGCTGGTCAAGGTGTCGCTGGCGGGCGCCGTGACGGCGCTGGGCGGCGTGGTGGGCTACTTCCTGGTGGGGCAGCTGCAAGACTTCTTGCCCTACTTCCTGGCCGTGGCGTCGAGCAGTTTTGTGTATGTGGCGCTGGCCGACCTGATTCCCCAGCTGCAAAAGCGCCTCACGGCGCGCGAAACCATTGCGCAGATCGCCTGGCTGATTGCGGGCATGGTGATCGTGACGCTGGTGAGCGGGGCGGCGCACGCGCATTGACGCCCTTGACCTGGCTCAAGGCCGCGCCAGGTGGTTGTGCCATTCTGGTGAGATGACTTCCCCCCACGCCGCCACCGTCACCCTGGGCCTGCTCGCCCAGCCCACGCGTTTTCTGTTTTTTACGGGCAAGGGCGGCGTGGGCAAGACCTCGCTGTCCACCGCTGCGGCCATTGCCCTGGCGGATGCTGGTCGGCAGGTGCTGCTGGTCAGCACCGATGCAGCCTCCAACCTCGATGAAATGCTGGGCGTGCCGCTGTCCAACCAGCCAGTGGCTGTGCCCGGGGTGCCGGGGCTGCACATGCTCAACATCGACCCCGATACCGCCGCCGAGGCCTACCGCCAGCGTGTGCTCGCGCAGCTGGAGGCCACCGCCACCAGCGACGAACGCGCGACGGTGCGCGAGCAACTCTCGGGCGCCTGCACCACCGAGATCGCGGCGTTCGACGAATTTGCAGCGCTGCTGGCCAGCGAGGGCAGCGCCATCGGCCACGTGTTCGACCACGTGGTGTTCGACACGGCCCCCACCGGCCACACGCTGCGTCTGCTGAGCCTGCCCAAGGCCTGGACCGGATTCCTGGCGGGCAATGACCGGGGCGCCTCATGCCTGGGCCCGCACTCGGGGCTCAAGATGCAGGAGGCCCGCTTCAACGCCGCCCTGGCCGCGCTGAGCGACCCGGCCCTGACCACCGTGGTGCTGGTCACCCGCCCCGACCCCCGCCCCATGCAGGAGGCTGCGCGCACCGCGCTGGAGCTGCGCGCCCTGGGCTTGGCCAACCAGCGCCTGGCCATCAACGGCGTGTTCCATGCCAGCCAGCCGGGGCAGGATCCCGTGGCCGATGCCATCGAGGCCCTGGGCCGTCAAGCCATGGACCAGATGCCCGATGCGCTAGCGAACCTGCCCCGCGACGAGGTGCCGCTGCGCGCCTTCGACACCGTGGGCCTGCCCGCGCTGCGGGCATTGCTGGGGGACGGCGATGTGCCATTGGGCGCGCCTGCCGCCACGGCGGGTGTGCTGTTGCAGGCCGAACCCCTCTCGTCCTTGGCCGATGCACTGGCCGCCAAGGGCCACGGCCTCATCATGGTGATGGGCAAGGGCGGCGTGGGCAAAACCACCATCGCCGCCGCGCTGGCCGTGGGCCTGGTGCAGCGCGGGCACAGCGTGCACCTCACCACCACCGACCCGGCCGCCCATGTGCAAAGCCAGCTCGACGGCAGCCTGCCCGGCCTGAAGGTGGGGCGCATCGACCCGCAGGCAGAAACCCAGGCCTACATCGACAAGATCATGGCCACGCGCGGCAAGGCCCTGGACGACGCGGGCCGCGCCCTGCTGCTGGAAGACCTGCAATCGCCCTGCACGGAAGAGGTGGCCGTGTTCCATGCCTTCAGCCGCGTGGTCAACGAAGCGCGCAGCGCCTTTGTGGTGCTGGACACGGCGCCCACCGGCCACAGCCTGCTGCTGATGGACGCCACCGGCGCCTACCACCGGCAGATGACGCAGCAGTACGAAGGCAGCGCAAACTCCAAACACATCATCACCCCGCTCATGCGCCTGCAGGACGCTGACATGACCCATGTGGTCATCGTCACGCTGCCCGAAGTCACCCCCGTGAGCCAGGCGGCAGCGCTGCAGGACGACCTGCGCCGCGCCCACATCGAGCCCTGGGCCTGGGTCATCAACAAAAGCGTGGCGGCCACGGGCACCAGCGACCCGCTGCTGCAGGCCCGCCTGGTGGGCGAGCAACAGCAGGCCGCGCGCATTGCCAACGGCCTGGCGCAGCGCACTTATGTGCTGCCCTGGCTGGCTACGCCGCCGGTGGGGGTGGCTGCACTGGGCCAACTGGCGTCGGCGCCCCCAGCCACGATCCGTTGAGGCAAACAGGAATAGGGAATGGGGGGCAAGTGCCAAAGAAAAATAGCCGCCAGCGCTTATCAGTAAAGCGCAAGCAGCTATATTTTTGATAGCGAATGCCGGGCGGTGTGCCACCGCCTTGCGGCATTGCTGCGGTCAGAGCATGGTTTCGCGCTGTTGCTCGGCGCGCGATGCGCCAATGGCGGTTTCCACGTTCTTGACCTCTTCGGGAGGGGGCAGCACGGCAGGCAGGCCCAGCGCCTCCAGGGCCAGCTCGCGGCACCAGCCCTTGGTGTGGTACAGGTGGTGGTCCTCGTCTTTCTCCACCGCCTTGTGGGCCGATTTCAACGTCTGGCCCACGTCGCCCGTGGCCACCTCGGCCACCTTGCCCAGCAGCTCCCAATTGGCGTGGTCTTTCGTCTCGGCGTGCACCACACATTCACAGGCCACCAACTGGGCGGCGGCGGGGTTGCCCCCCTGTTTGGCCAGCAGCATGGCCTTGACCAGGGATTCGCCGATGTGTTTGACCACCGCCCGACTGGGCGACTGCGCATCGGGGTCCAGCCCCAGGGTGTCGCACAGGCTGCGCACCACATCCTGGTGGGTCAAGGTTTCTTCCAGATAGCTTTCCCATTCCTTCTTGAGATCGGGGTTCACGGCACAGGTGAGCGCGGTGCGGTACACCTGCTCGCCGCCGAGTTCGGTTTCCATCATCTGGAGCACAAGATCATCAAGCTGGTGGCTGTCGTAGTGGGCTTTGGGCATGGTTTCTCCTTGGGTGGTGGGGTTGGGAACGGGATGGACGCGTCATGCGAGGGTGCGGACCTTGGGTTCGCGCTCCCACTGGCGGGTCTGTGCGGCGGCGATGAAGCCCTGCGCGTCGGCGGGGTCCACCACGCCTGCGTCGGGCTCGATGCCACCGGCTTGCAGGATGGCCTGGGTGCCCTTGCAGGCGGCAATCGCCTTGAGGTGGCCGAACGCGTCGCGGAACCAGTCCACGGCGGCGGCCTCTTTGGCCAGCAGTGCGCCCATGTCGGGCGACAGGATGGAGGCCACAGCGTCAAACACAACCGATGGCGTGCCTTGCAGCTGTCCGTCGGCGGGCAACAGCGTGCCGTCTTTCAGCACGGCCCCGCCCACCTTGGGCGACACGATCTTGACGGTGGCGCCCACCTTCTCCAGCGCCTTGCGCAGGTTGGCCACCGTGTTGCCGTTGGAGCCATCGGCCACCAGGATGCCGATGCAGCGCCCCTGCAGCGTAGGCTTCATGCGGTCGATGATGCGCAGCGCGGGTGAAGGGGGCAGGTCCTGCACTGGCTCGGCGGCAGTCGGGGCGGGGGGCAGCGCCTGCATGCCCAGGCCGTCGGCTACGCGCTGGGCGAGGTCGGTGTCTACATGCTGCAGGTGGCCCACCACGGCTTCACGCACATGCACGGTGGCTACCTTGGACAGCTCGAATACCAAGGCCGACGCCATGTGGGCCTGCTCCAGCGGGCTCTGGCTGCGAAAGAACATGCGCGCCTGGCTGTAGTGGTCGGCAAAACTCTCGGGGCGGATACGGCCTTTTCCTCGGCCATCGCCGTCGTCGGCCTGAGCGAAGTGGCGGAAGCCTTGTGCCAGTGAGGCGCGTGGCGTGTCACCCTGCAGGCTGCTGGGTTCGTAGGCAACGCGGCCCTTGGGCACCTGCATCTGCATGTGACCGTCGCGCTGCATGTTGTGGAACGGGCACTTGGGCGCATTGATGGGGATCTGCGTGAAGTTGGGCCCGCCCAGGCGGGACAGCTGTGTGTCCACGTACGAGAACAGGCGGCCCTGCAGCAGCGGGTCGTTGCTGAAGTCGATGCCAGGCGGCACGTTGGCGGGGCAAAACGCCACCTGCTCGGTTTCTGCAAAGAAGTTGTCGGGCCAGCGGTTGAGCACCATGCGGCCAACAGGCTGCAGGGGCACCAGTTCTTCGGGGATGAGCTTGGTGGGGTCCAGGTGGTCGAACGGGAAGCGCTCGGCATCCTCCTCGGTGAAGAGCTGCACCGACAGCTCCCATTCCGGGAAGTCGCCCGCCTCGATGGCTTCGAACAGGTCGCGCCGGTGGAAGTCGTTGTCGGCCGATTGCAGCTTGACGGCTTCGTCCCACACCGTGGACTGGATGCCCAGCTTGGGACGCCAGTGGAACTTCACGAACGTGCTGTCGCCCACAGCATTGACGAGCCGGAAGCTGTGCACGCCAAACCCCTCCATCATGCGCAGGCTGCGCGGGATGGTGCGGTCGCTCATGGCCCACATGATCATGTGCATGGTTTCGGGCATCAGCGAGACAAAGTCCCAGAAGGTGTCGTGCGCACTGGCCGCCTGGGGGAACGCGCGGTCGGGTTCCATCTTCACCGCGTGCACCAGGTCCGGGAACTTCATCGCATCCTGGATGAAGAACACGGGGATGTTGTTTCCTACCAGGTCCCAGTTGCCTTCGGGCGTGTAGAACTTGACGGCAAAGCCGCGCACGTCACGCGGTGTGTCCACCGATCCCGCGCCGCCTGCCACGGTCGAAAAGCGCGTGAACACGGGCGTCTGCACGCCCACCTCCGTCAGCACCTTGGCGGTGGTGTATTGCTTGAGCGAATGCGTGAGTTCAAAGAAACCGTGGGCTGCCGAGCCGCGCGCATGCACGATGCGCTCGGGGATGCGCTCGTGGTCAAAGTGCGTGATCTTCTCGCGCAGGACGAAGTCTTCGAGCAGCGTGGGGCCGCGTGGCGACGGGCGCAGGGAATTCTGGTTGTCTGCCACCGGGATGCCCTGCTGCGTGGTCAGCACCGGGTGCTTGCCCCCGGCTTGCTGCTGCAACTCGCCTGCGTTGCCGCGAAATGTGTCTGACTGGGTGGAAGAGGGCAGGGCAGACGGCGATTTTTTTGCCGCGCCGCGCGAAGTGGGGGTTTGGGCCATGGGCGCTCCTGGGGGTTCTGGGTAATGAAACAAGACCAACCAACATCGTTGGACCCCCGTGCTTTTCGAGGAGTAGGACGCCGCCCCATCCGGGCGTCGTCGTCGTCAGGCAATGGCCCGTTGCCTGTGCGCTAAAGCCTCTCGGTGTTTGCTACGCTTGCGCCCATCCTGCAGGGCCCATTGCCTTGTGGCGCGACCCTCTCCTTTGCCCTTGCCAGACTGATCCATGTTCTACGCCATCCCCCTCGAAAACCGGCCCACCTGGCGCAACCCGCCCTGGATGACGGTGCTGCTGATCCTGGTGAACATGCTCGTGTTCTGGGGCCCGCAGCGCTCGGAAGAAAAGGCGCAGGACCGGGCGGCCGCCTTCTACGTGGCCAGCCCCTTGCCCGCCATCGAAGTCCCGCGTTTTGTGGCCTGGCTGGAAGAGACCGGCGACAAGCACCTCAAAGAGGCCCGCGCCCTGCAAAAGGCGGGCGACCATCGCATGCTGTTGCGCTGGATGGAGCAGGAAGACGGCTTTCAGCAGCGGCTGAAAAGCCCGCGCTTTGTGCCACCCGAAGACCCGCAGTACACCGACTGGAAGGCCGCGCGCACCCAGTACGAAGCCCGGATGCCAGCCCCCTTCACCCGCAAGTGGGCGCAGAACTTTGAAAAGGACGCGGAGCTGCGCCCCGTCACCTGGCTCACGGCCACCTTCTTGCACGGCAGCACCGGGCACCTCATCGGCAACATGGTGTTTTTGTTTCTGTTCGGCTTTTCGGTGGAGCTGGCACTGGGCCGGGGCTGGTACCTGGCGTTTTACCTGCTGGGTGGCCTGGGCGGCTCACTGCTGGCGGGCTGGGCCTATGCGGGCATGGGCAGCTACGGCCTGGGCGCTTCGGGCGCCGTGTCGGCCCTGATGGGCATGTACGCGGTGCTGTACCGGCTGCGGCGCGTGCGGTTTTTCTACCAGCTGTTTTTCTACTTCAACTACGTGACCGCACCGGCGTTGCTGCTGTTGCCCGCGTGGATTGCCAACGAGTTGCTGCAGCACTGGCTGAGCGGAAAGGGCGTGGCCTACATGGCCCACCTGGGCGGGCTGGTGACCGGCGCATCGCTGATGGCGCTGGCCATGCTGCTGCGCAAGAAACCGATGGAAGTGCCGGTGACGCAGGACGCCGCGCCCGACGACGGCTTTGACGCCCATGTGGCCAACGCCCAGCGCCTGGCGCAGGGCATGAAGTTCGAACAGGCCCTGACCCAGTGGCGCGCTGCAGCCAAGCTGCGCCCACAAGACCAGGCGGTGCTCAGCGCCTGGTTCAAAACGGCATCGCTGTGGCCCGACGGCGAAGACTTCCACCGCGCCGCGCGCCGCATCTTTCGCCTGCACGCCCACGACGAGCAGACGCTGCAGTTTCAGCACGCCAGCTACCGCACGTATTTTGAGAAGGCCAAGCCCGGTGCCCGTTTGCAGCCGGACGACATGGCCCGCCTCTCACGCCGCTTTGCGCGTGCGCAGCAATGGGGCGATGCCGAAAGGCTGTTCAACGCCTTGCACACGACTGCCCCCACGCACCCCGAGTTGGGCGACACGCTGGGCATGCTGGTGTCGGCCTTGTGCCATGCGGGGCGGCGCGAGCAGGCGGCTGCTTTGGGACCGCAGCTGAAGCAGCTGGCGCCGGGGAGTGCGGCGCTGCGGGGCCTGGCGTGAGGATTGTTTTTGGTAAATTTGGTGTTAACGCTTATTGAGTATGCGCAAGTAGCTATTAAATTGGTAGCAATTTCCGAAATCGCACTGCTAATTTCTACCGGTTGGGCTGAGCTGGTCGGAGCCTGGTCCACCGGCCCATCAATGCCGATGCGCCACCTGTTCCAGATGCCCGGCAGGCCCCTGGCTGTATCCCCCCATCGGCCCTCCAGGCGCAGTGGGAGGCGCAGCCGGTGGCGCCCGCCGCACGCGCGGCACCACGCTCAACTGCACGGTGTCCAGCACCGGTCCTGGCACCACGTTCAGCGCCTTGCGCGGCAAATCAATCAACTGCTCGGCATGCCACACCCGCACCTGCGCGGCACCATCCGGCACGCCCGCAAAGCGGGCAATGCCATCGGCATCGGTCTTCAGCGTCCAGCCCGAATCCGTCACAAACACATGGCCGCGCATGGAGCCGTGCAGGTGGCATGACAACAGCACCACCCCCGGCGTATCGAGCTTGACCTCAAAGGAGTTTGCAGGCTTGCCGTCGGCCTTGCCCGCCAGGCGCAGTTCAAAACCGCTGTTGGCTGTGCCCGCCGCAGCCGCCAGGCCCGCCGCCGCACCGCGCACGTGGTGGTCCCAGCGGTCCTGGTTGGTAAAGCGCACCGTGGCACCGGGCTCGACCACCGTGACGGCGGGCACAAAACGCATCTTTTCCTGCTCGATGGTGGGGTTGGCCTGCAGCAGGCTGGGCGATGTGCCGCCCGTGCCACCGGGGTACACCACCACCACGGCTTCGGGCACGGGCTTGCCGTCGCGGTCCAGCACCTGGATTTGAACATTTCCGGCGCTAGCGCTTGCCCACAAAGCGCTAGCAGCTACAAAAATCATAGTATTTTTCATAGGTACATTCTCAGCGGATGGTGATCACATCGCGGTGCATGGGCGCCAGCAAGGCCAGCAGGCGGTTTTGCTGTGCGAACGGTATGCCCTGGGCATCCATGGCGCTTTGCAGCACCTCCACCAGGGCGTTGAAGTGGCCCTTGGTGATGTCCATGTCGGCATGGGCTGATTTCATGTCAGCGCCTTCATATTTGCAAGGGCCACCGCTGAGCTGGCAGATCTGGTCCGTCAGGCTTTCCTTGAGCGCGGCGGGTTTGGTGTCCTTGAAGTGGCCGCCGATGCGTGGGTCCACCACCAGACGGTTCACAAAATCGTCCATCAGGCGCGCGATGCCGGGCTTTTCACCCAGGGCCTGGTAGAGGCCTGCCGGGGCCGTGGCCTTGGAGGCGCCGGTCTGGGCCAACGCTGGCTGGGCCAGCAGGCCGCCCAGGGCGAGTGCAAGGGCAATGAGGGTTTTGGGGTGGGTCATGGAAAAATCTCTTCAGAAAGCGACTTGGGCCGACAGGTAGTAGCCCGTCTGGCGGCGGTGGTTGGTGATGCCGGGCACGATGCGGCCCAGGTCTACATAGGCCAGCGTCAGTGACAGGTTCTTGCTGGGCGCCCAGGCGATGAAGATGTCTTTCCAGTCGTCCTCGCGCAACGCGGCGCCCAGGCCGGCGGCGGCGCCCAGCGCCTGCAGGTTGTTGGGTTTGAAGCGGACTTCGGCGCCCACCGCCAAGTTCTTGCTGATGAGGTACGCCACCGAGAACTCGGGCTGCAGGCTGCGGCGGTTCTTGCCGGGTGCGGCAGCGCCAAAGCCCAGCAGGCCGTTCTGGTTGGCGTTGGTGGAGCGCAGCGTGCCGTTGACCAGCAGGCTCTGCGCCAGCAGCAGCTTGGTGGCGCTCACATACACGTCGGTGCCGCTGGTTTGGGTGCCCAGAAAGTCGAGCACCGACCCGATGGAGCCAGTGCGCACGCGCTTGTGCTCCAGCCCCACGGCGATCTGCGGCATCCAGCTGTCGGCGTTCAGCACAGCATCGCCTGCCACCTTGACCTTGATGCCCACGATATCCATCTGGATGTGCTGCCCGGGGGTCACGCCAAACGGCGCAATGCCATTGAGCGCGATGGCGGGTGATGCGTCAAAGTCCTGCCGCGCCAGCGACAGCTCCACCCGGTCATGCAAACCGACCGCAACACCGTAGCCATTGAGGCCGTAGTCCTGCGTGGCGGCGCGCGTGGCGTAGCCGGAAAAGCCCACCTCGCCTTCGGTGGCGTTGCTGCCGATCACCGCCCAGGGGGTGAGCCCGCCACCGGCCGACCCGGCGATGGTGCTGACGCCCCCTGTGAGCAGCAGTTTGCCGGTGTCGGCATGGGCCACGGTGGCGGCCAAGGCAAGCGTGGCGGACACCGCAAGCCAGCGTGGATTCTTCATGGGGTCGCTCCTGGGTTGTAAATAAATGCTACACCGATGGAGGTACGTCAGGGCGCCTCCAGCGGATGCACATTCCAGAGCGCTGCCGAGGGTCTTTGAACCACGCCGCCGCTGGCGTGGTGGCTCAGCCCGAAAAAGCGATCCGCTGCACCGTCCAGTACAGCGACAACACCAGCAGCGCCGCCGAGCCCCCCCGCACCACCACCGTGCGGTAAAGCGCCCAACGCGCCAGCACCAAGGATGCTGCACACCACAGGGCCACCACCAGGAGTTGCCCCGCCTCGACCCCCAGGTTGAACCCCGCCAACGCCCACACCAGCGAGCTGCCTGAAATCCCTGCCTCCACCAGCACCCCCGAGAAGCCGAGGCCGTGGATCAGGCCAAAGCCCAGCGCCAGCCAGTGGCCGCGCAGGCCCCGGACGGGGAACAGATTCAGCAGCGCCGAGATACCAATGCTGATCGCAATGGCAGGTTCCACCCAATTGCCCGACACCGTCACCCAGCCCAGGCCCGCCAGTGCCAGCGTGACCGAGTGGCCCAAGGTAAAGAGCGTGACGGTGACCAAAAGCGCCTTCAGCCCGGTACGGCGATCCAGAGCGTCAGTCGTCCGGGACGCAGGCAGCTGCTTTGTCATCGGTTGCGGGCTGCGAGGCAGAGGCTGCCGCACCAGCGAAATGGGCAGCAACAGCGCCAGCAAAAAGGCCAGGTGGTCATAGCCTTGCAGAATGTGGTGCACCCCTTCGGCCACAAATTGCAGCAGTGTTGCCACACCACTGCGTGGGGATGCGGGCTCCTGGGCGTCTGCACCTCCAGCCCCTTGCGCACCTGGCTCCCCTTGGGGTGCGACACCGCTGCCTGCGGACCGCAGGTCGGTGCTGGCGCGCCCATCGGGGGCCAGCACGGCCGCCAGCGGCTGGCCGCCGAGCACACCGCCCACCAGCAGGCGGTGCGTGGGGTCGATGCCCTGCATCAGCCCGTAGCGCAGGGTGACCGCCTGGGCTGGCGCACAGGGGAGCGTGGCAGCCAGTCGCGCGTAACGGCCATCGGTGCGCTGCTCGAGCGCTTCAAAGCGCCAGGCAGGGGCCGTCGCCGTGCCGTCGCACTGCCACAACATGCGCTGGCCCACCCACTGGACGATGGCGGGCATGGACTGCCGCACCTCCCCCCAGGTGAGCTGGCGGTCGCCATCGGCATCGAGCTGCTCCAGCGCGGCATCCGCATCCTTCAACGCCACCGACAGCACCAGGCCCACCGATACGCCCGCCCCTGCAGCGCCCTCGGGCGCCGGGGCATCCGCCACCCGCAGGTAGGCGTCGCTGGCCTTGTGGGCCCGTGCGCTGGGCACCAGCGCCGCGGCAAGCAACACGACCGCCACCATGGCCCGCAGGGGGGCCGTTATCCAGTGTTCGCAGCGCATCATTGGCCTCCCCGGGGTTGCCAGCGCGCCAGGCGCACGTCCTGCAGCCCGGTTTGCAGGAGGGCCTGCCGCACCGCCTGGTGGGCGGCAGCGTCGCCCGATTGTTCAGAGGTCTGCAGTGCAAGCCACCAGTCGAGTGGCTCTTTTTGCAGGGCAAGGTTGGTGCGGGCCGCCATCCATGCGGCGGCGGGTTGCCCGTGCAACCACAACGCCAACAGGGCGCGCTCACGGGCATGGGCATCCAGCCCCTCACCGCGCGCCGCGATGGCGGCAAACCGCGCTTCCAGGTCGCGCGCCAGGGGCTGCCACGCGGCGTCCCCCATCAGCCGCAGGGCCTGTGCGCGCCGCAGCAGCACGGCATCGCTTTCGGGCTGGTGCCTGAGTACCTCCAGCGCGGCGCTCGCACGGTTGCGGCGCAGCAGCTGGTCGGCATAGGCCAGCGCGGTGTAGCCGTCGGGGGCATCGGCCAGGCTGCGGCGGTAGGCAGCGTCGGCGGCATCATCGCGCCCTGCGCGCTCTTCGCTTTCGGCCAGCAGCGACCCGATCCAGGCCCGCTGGGAGGCATCCCCCGCAGCCTGCTGCCACAGGGCGGTGAGACCGCTGCGCGCAGCATCGTGCTGACCTTGAAGTGAACGGGTTTCAAGCAGGCAGGCGGTGGCATACAGCGTGGCGCCGTAGCGCGCCACGTTGCGACAGGCGGCCTCGGCGGCCTCATAGCGCGCGGCCACACGCTCCAGCGTGGCCAGCGTGAGCCAGCCCTGCACCTGCGCGGGGTTGGCCTGCAAGGCACGCTCCAGCGTGGCGCGCGCTGCTGCAAATTCATGGCGCCCTTGTTCCACGGTGGCCTGCAACACCAGCAGATCGGCGGGGGCATCGGCCTGGCCCCACCAGCGTGCCAGGGCCGCTTGAGCCCGGCCCAGGTAACGCGGGTCCGCCGTCTCGCGTGACAACGTGATCCAGCGCCGGGCGATGGTGGCGGCGGCCTGGGGGGTTGCGGGGGCTGCAGCCACGCGTTCAGGCAGGCGCTCGACCACATCGGCATCCAGGCCGGGGGGCAAGTCCTGCGGCAAGGCCGCTGCGGCCGTGCCAGCCCAGAACATCAGGTGCAGGGCCGCGCACACAAGGTGGGAAGGTTTCTTCATGGGCTCGTGACAACAAACGGGTATGGGAGGAGGCAGACTCACCCACGGATACCCCTGGCTACGCCCATTCAGGGCGCAGCCAGGGGCATCGCGGAAGGTCAGAGCCGCGAATCGGGCTCTTCGGTCTCGGTGCTGGACAGCACCAGCTGGTCCACCGCCTGAGGCTCGGTGGTGTCCGACGCGCCGCTGGCCACAATGGGCTGCACGTAAGCGAACGCGTTCACCATCACGGGGCCCCCATTGCCAGGGTCTGCCGTGTTGTCACCGCCTCCGCCCCCGCCGCAACCGGTGATGGCCAATGCCGCCACCGAGGTGAGCGCCAGGTGCTGAATCCGAAGGTTTTTTTGCATGGTGTGTCTCCTTCGGATCAGAAGTTCTTGGCACCGGGCAGTGGTGGGTTCACGTAGGGGAATGCTGTGCGGTAGTCGGTGGCCTTCGTGCGCGAGCCATCGACAAATGCAACGCCTCCTGCCGGGGCGTCACCGGGCTTGCAGCCCACCTTGAGTGCATCCGAGGCACCGGTCACCGTGCACAGCGCACCCATGGCCACACGCAGGGACACGTCCACCACATCGTCGCCCAGGCGGCGCCCGTTGGGGAAGCCTGCCGCATCGCCGGCGACCACGCCCAGGGAGCTTTGTGCAGCCACTGGCGTGGCCGCAATGCTGGTGTTCAGGCGCAGCATTTCGGCCAGGGGCCCGCCTGCGCCCAGGCCGGTGATGTTTCCGGGGCGGTTTACCGTGGGCAGGCCCGTGAGGAACGCCGTCATCAAATCAGTGCGCGGGAAGTTGGTGGGGGCCTTGGCGCCAAACAGCGTCTCGACCAGCGCGGGCAGCGTGGGGTGTGTCACATAGTCCGCAAAGTTGGCGGCATCGTCCTTGGGCTTGGACGCGTTGAACTTGTCCTTGTCTTTCAGGCCGATCACCACCTCATTGACCAGCGGCATGCCCAGGCGCGAGACCTGCGTCCATGCGCCACCGGCCTTCTCGCTGGCCTGCAGGCCCGAGTCCGGCTTGCCGTTGAGCAGGCGGGCCTGGCGCAGGCTGGCAGTGGTCCAGCCGCCAATTACCTTCTCGCCCGATGCAGCCGTGAGGCAACTGGTGGGCACTTCCACGGACAGCGAGGTCACGTTCTTGTCGGCAATCTGGCCGGCACCAAAAGCCGCTGCATTCGACTCGCTGGTGATGACCGCAGCGGGCGCATTCACCAGGTCAAAGATGGTGCCCAGCGACACAGGGAACGGGTCCTGCCGCTGGCCCACAAACACCTTGCCGGGCGTGGAGCAGCCGGGGATGTTGATGCCATACACATATTTGCTGGCATAGGCGTCGTAGGCAGCGGCATTGCCCAGGGATTTTTCTCCGATGTAATCGATGGGCTTGGTGAAGGTGGTGCCCCCGCCAGCCATGCTGATCTGCTCGCGCTTGCCGGTGCGGCGGTCACCGCGCACGATGAACATCTCGTACTCTTCGCGGTAGGCCAGCGGGTCGGCCGCCGCGCCGCTGATGCCCCCGGCGTTGCGCAGCGGGATCGCTACCTTCTTGCGGGCACCGTCAGGGCCGATGTCGAGGGTGATGCCGTTGCCACCGTTGTTCAGCGTGTTTTTGAAGCGGAACTGGAAGGTGATGTCCTCCGCCGCGTCGCCGTTGTTGTCGATGTGGATCTCATACAGCGCATTCGGGTCCAGGCTGAAGTAGTTGGGGCCGCCATAGGCATCCTGCAGCGGCAGGTAGTTGGCGATCATGGTGACAAAGCCCGCGCGGCCCGGTTCGTAGCTGTTGAACAGGTAGAAATCGGCGCCGTCAACCTTGGGCTGGGTCGTGATGAACGGTGCTTCGCGGTGGCTGGACGCCAGGCTGACGCCCGCTGCGCTGGCCGCCAGGGCAGCCAGCACGGCCAGACTGATTCTTCTCAATGGCATGGAGATCTCCTCGTAGGTGGATAGAGAGGTGCCAAGCACCCCACCACCTATACGGCGAAGGGAACCCTCTGGATTCAGCGGCTGCGACGATTCTTTGTGGGAGGCGTCCCGCCGCCCCATGCGGCAACCCCACGCGGCAATCCCATGCAGCAGCCCGCTGTGTGCCGTTCAGGTGGCCTTGCGGATCAGTGCACCCTTGAACAGCACCGGCCCGGTCGGGCCTGTGGCGCTGGGTACGCCGCCCAGCGGCTCCAGGCTGATGGCCAGTGTGGGCACTTCCTTCACATCACCTTCCTGGGCCACCAGCTTGAGCAGCTTGTCGTGCCCCAGCACACCGAGCGAGCGTGGGCCCTGGCCGGGTGGCAGCGCCCACAGTTGCAGCGACTTGTCCGCCCCCTCCTGAAAGCCGCCCACGCGCTGCAGCACCAGCTGGTTGTTCTTGGGGTCGAAGGTGACCAGCATCGACGCGTCCGCCTTGTCGTCGGCCAGCACGGCCACGTACTGGATCTGGGGTGTGGCCTGCAGTTGCTGCTGCAGCGTGGCAATCTGCGCGCCGGTGGTGGCACGCAGGCCACCATTGACCTGCACGCCGACCACCACGGCCGCCAGCGTGGCGATGGCCCCCGCAGCGGCAGCACCGCGCCACACCAGCAGGTTGCGCCACCAGCCACCGGGGGCCGCAGCAGCCGGGGGCACACGCGCAGCCTGCATGGCCGCCGCAGCCTTGTCGGCCTGTACGAGGTTGTCGATGCGGGTCCACACGGCGGGGGCGGGGTCGATGGCAGGTTGCAGCTCGGTCAGGCCCGACCAGCGGGTCTGCCACACCAGGGCGGCGGCGCGCACGGTGGCATGTTCGCGTGCCAGTGTTTCAAAGCGGCGGCGGGCGCCGCCGCGCAGCGTGCCCAGGGCATAGCTGGCGGCCAGGCGGTCGAGCAGGTCGGGGTGTTGGGTGATGTTCATCGTGGACCTTCCGTGCTCAGGCGTAACGCGCCATGCAGGTGCGCAGTTGCTCCAGCCCCCGGCGGATCCAGGTCTTCACGGTGCCCAGCGGCAACTTGAGCTGCTCGGCCAGTTCGCCGTGACTCTGGTCACGCAGATAGGCCAGGCTGACCACCTCGCGTTGTTTGTGGTCGAGCTTGCCCAGGCAGTGGTGCAGCGCAAACGACTGCTCGCTGGCATCGGCCGTGTCCATGGGGTTGGGCGAATCGCCCTCCAGCGTCTGGGCCAGTTCGTCGTCCAGCTCGTTCATGAGGTCGGCCCGGTCGCTGCTGCGCTTGCGCAGCGCATCCAGCGCCCGGCTGCGCACGATGAGCCCCATCCACGCCATGGGCGGGCTGAGTGATGCGCGGTAGTTGCCGGCGCCGCGCCAGATGCTCAGGAAGGCCTCCTGCAGCACGTCCTCGGCCACATCGCGGTTGCGCACAATGCGCAAGGCCAGGCCAAAAAGCGGCGACGAGGTACGCTCGTACAGCCTTTTGAGCGCAGAGTCTTCCTGCGCGGCGATGCGGTCAAGGAGTTCCATCAGTTCACGGTCTGGTTGGGGGGTGCTCATGCGCCCATTCTCTGGGATGGATCGGGTTTCAAGGACTTGCGGGGCTTTGCTGTAGCTGAATACGCCACAAAAGGGAGGATGGATTCACCCGGAAGCCAGAAACAACAAAGGCCGCAGCGCGGCCTTTGCAAGGGCGAGTCGGCAAGACTCAGGTCGGATAGGTGCCTGGCAACAGAATGGAGCGGTCCACTGTGTTGATGTTGGTGTGGCCGCAGAACGCCATGGTGATGTCCAGCTCCTTCTGGATGATCTGCAGCGCGCGGGTCACGCCTGCCTCACCAAAGGCCCCCAGGCCATACAGGAAGCTGCGGCCGATCAGCGTGCCCTGCGCGCCCAGCGCACGGGCCTTGAGCACGTCCTGCCCGCTGCGGATGCCGCCGTCCATCCACACCTCGATGTCCTTGCCCGCCGCAGCGGCAATGCCGGGCAGCGCGGCGATGGAGGATGGGGCGCCATCGAGCTGGCGGCCGCCGTGGTTGCTGACGATGAGCGCATCGGCGCCGCTGTTGACGGCCAGGCGCGCGTCTTCGGCGTCCATGATGCCCTTCAAGATCAGCTTGCCGCCCCAGCGCTTCTTGATCCACTCCACATCGCCCCAGTTGAGCTGCGGATCGAACTGTTCGGCCGTCCACGACGACAGCGACGACAGATCGCCCACGCCCTTGGCATGGCCCACGATGTTGCCAAATGAGCGGCGCGGGGTGCCCAGCATGCCGAGGCACCAGCGCGGCTTGGTGGCCAGGTTGATGAGGTTGGCGACGGTGGGGCGGGGCGGGGCCGAGAGGCCGTTCTTGATGTCCTTGTGGCGCTGGCCCAGGATCTGCAGGTCCAGCGTGAGCTGCAGCGCTGAGCAGTTGGCGGCTTTGGCGCGGTCGATCAGGCGCTCGATGAAGTCGCGGTCACGCATCACGTACACCTGGAACCAGAACGGGTGGTTGCCCGTGTGCTGGGCAACGTCTTCGATGGAGCAGATGCTCATGGTCGAGAGCGTGAACGGGATGCCAAACGCCTTGGCCGCCTTGGCACCCAGGATCTCGCCGTCGGCATGCTGCATGCCGGTGAGACCCGTGGGCGCAATGGCCACGGGCATGGCCACGTCCTGGCCGACCATGGTGGTGCGGGTGCTGCGGCCCTCCATGTTCACGGCCACGCGCTGGCGCAGCTTGATGCGCTGAAAGTCGCTTTCGTTGGCGCGGTAGGTGCCCTCGGTGTACGAACCCGAATCGGCGTAGTCATAAAACATGCGCGGCACACGGCGCTGGGCAATGACACGCAGGTCTTCAATGCAGGTGATTTTGGACAGATCGGGCACGCGGACGCTCCAGAAAGGGGTTGCACAGGGGGCTGCACAGGGGGCAGACAGGACTGCGCCGAATGGTAGGCACTTGCCTGCGGGTGGGCCATCAAAATTATTTGTGCGGGCTGCAACAAATTTCCAAGGCGGTGGGAGAGCGGGGGCCTTGGAGGGGCAAGAATTTCAAGGAAATCGGCTGCTAGCGCTTATTTGGAAAGCGCTAATAGCTATAAAAGTTATAGCGAAATACCACGCCAAAACTCTGGCGGCTTATGGATCCTGCCCAGCCTCCACAGCGGCCAGCACCACCTCGGGCTCGGCGTCCGGGCCCCGGTAGAGCATGAAGCGCATGCGCCCGCCGCGTTTGGCGGCGTACATGGCGCTGTCGGCATGGCGCGAGAGCGCATCGAACGTATCGCCGTGCTGAGGGAAGAGTGCGATGCCGCCGCTCAGCCCCACCTGCAGAAAACGCCCCGCCAGCGCGAAGGGCGCGTCGCACGACGCAAGGATCTTGCGCGCCACGTGGCAGGCGGCCTCGGCGCCGTCCAGCCCCGGCAGCAGCACCACAAACTCATCCCCGCCCTGGCGGCACACGGTGTCGGACGCGCGCACGGCAGCCTTCAGGCGCTGCGCAAACTGCACCAGCAGCAGGTCGCCCACATCGTGGCCCAGGGTATCGTTCACGTCCTTGAAGCCGTCCAGGTCCAGGTACATCACGGCCAGGCACTTGCCGTCGCGGCGGGCCTGCGAGATGGCCAGCTGGGCGCGGTCTTGCAGCAGCACGCGGTTGGGCAGGTCGGTCAGTGCGTCGTACTGGGCCAGGTGGGCCATGCGCTCGGCCATGACCACCGATTCGGTCACGTCGCGCAGTACGGCCACGGCGCCGGTCACCGTGCCATGGCGGTCGGTGATGGGGCTGGCGGTTTCCTCCACTTGAAAGCGCTGGCCATTGGTGCGGTGCAACAGCACGCCCCGCACGGGGGGAGTCGCCATGCCGCACTGGATGGCCGCACGCAGCGTGTTGGTCAAAGGCTCATCGTTGTCAGGGCTGCGCAGGCTCACCACCTCGTCCACGGTGTGGCCTGCCGCATCAAACGCCTGCCAGCCCGTCAGGCGTTCTGCCACGGGGTTGAGGTAGGTCACCATGCCCTTCGCGTCCGAGCAGACCACTGCGTCGCCAATGGCTTGCAGCATCAGGCGCACGCGCTCTTTCTCGTCGAACAGCTCGTTCTCCATGTGCTTGCGCTCGGTAATATCCGTCACTTGCACGAAGAGCCCGGTGACCACGCCGCGCGCGTCTGCGTCGGGCAGGTAGGAGACGATACTGTGCCGCGGCTGGCCTTTCGGGTTCTGGTCCGTACGTTCAAAGCGCTGCGGTGCACCCGCCAACGCCAGGTCGTAGTAGGGCTTGCTGGCCGCGTAGCGGGATTCGCTGAGCAGCTCGCTGATATGCCGGCCGCGCACAGGCACCGGGTAGGTGCCGAACTCCTCGAGTGCCGCCCGGTTGGCAAAGCGGTTGTGCATACTGGCATCCCAGTAGGCAATCATCGAAGGCACGTTGTCGAGGATGGTGCGCAGGTCATGCTCAGCCTCGGCCAAACGCGCCGAAACCTGCTGGCGCAGCACCAGCTCACGCACGAACAGCAGCGCCAACCCAAGGCAGCCAGCCATCAACAGCGCAGCAAAACCACCCAGGACCCAGGCACTGCTCCTCCACTTGGCCAAGATGGTGTCGGTGGACTGGGCCACGTTCAGAATCAGGGGGTAGTTGCCCACAGGCCGGAAGGAGTACAGACGCTCCACGCCGTCGAGCGCGGCCTTACCGACAAAAGAGCCTGTGCCCTCGGCCTGAAAACGCAGCAGGTTAGGCGTACCAGCGATGGTTTTGCCGACATCAGCATCACCATACGGAAAGCGGGAGATCACCACCCCGTCCCGCCGAAACATGTTGACCCCGCTGTTGGAGCCCAGGTCCAGCGAACCAAACAGTTCGTTGAAATAACTCAGGCGGATAGCGCCGACCACCACCCCGGCAAAGCTGCCGTCTGCATGGAAGTACGGACGAGAAATGGGCAGGATGTTCAGACCCGTCACCCGTGAAGGCACGGGCTTGCCGAAGAACAGCTCCCGCTCGCCCCGCTCACTGAATGCCAGAAAGTAGTCGCGGTCGCCCAAGTTGGTGCGGCGAGGGGTCAGGGAGCCCGAGTCCAGAATGACGTTGCCCTGAGCGTCCAGCACCAGCACATCGCCCGCGCCGCGCGCACGCAGCGAGTTGTCAAACACCACCCGCGCACGCAGGTCGGGTGGCAGCGCCCATACCTCGGGCCGTGCCACCTCGCGGGCCACGCCCTCCAGGGATTTGTCGAACGAGTCCAGCGACCAGGCCAGGCCCTGCTCCATGGTGCGGGCCAGGTTGGAGTTGGTCTGCACCGCGTAGCTCCATTCGTCGTTGCGAATGGTCCAGATGGTGCGGGCAAACAAGGCACCAATGCCCAGAGCCACCAGCAAAGCCAGCCATATGAGGCGGTGAGAGAAAAACTGGCGAAGGGAGGGCATAGGGATAGTTTGTAACTATTTTAAACAGCCGCCTTGACAGGGACTTGGCCCCAAGTCACACCGTATTCCTCGGACTTGTCAGCGTCAATGCGCACCTGCCCGGAGAGGCTGGGCCACCACACCTGCGCCGCGCACCTCCAAACGGACCTCGTCCAGCACCTTGCCCTGCGCGTCTGTGAGCTGCACCACATGGCGCCCGGGCCAGGGCAACCAGGCCACCCGAGGGCCTCGGCCCAGGGTTTTGCCATCCAGCCGCCACTGCACCGCATTGCCCGTGGCGGTGAACTGCAGGCGCTGGCGCGCCGGGGGGATGTCGGGGTCCAGCGCAATGATGGTGCCCGGGGCGGGGGCGGTGATGCGCGGGGGCAGACCCGCAGGAGATGGGGCGGCACCGGGCGCAGATTTTTTAGGATCATTTTGGCCGCTAGCGTTTGATGGATAAGCGCTAATAGCTACCGAATCAATAGCAAATAACGCCTGCTGGGTGCCCTGCACAAACCATTCGTCCCGCGCGGCCTCCAGCGGCTGGCCGCCGCCGCGTGGGTCCGGGCTGCCGGGCTGCGGCGCCACGGGCCCAAATCGCACCGCTGTGCGGGCCAGGCCTAGGGGGGCCTTGGGGGCGCGGCTGGGCTCGCGGGCATGCAAAAACCCCATCACCGCCGACCAGATGGGGGCCGCGCCGCTGGTACCGCTCACATCGTGCATGGCGGCGCCGCTGGCGTTGCCCACCCACACACCCACGGTGTAGCGCTCGGACCAGCCCACGGCCCAGTTGTCGCGCATGTCCTTGCTGGTGCCGGTTTTCACGGCCGTCCAGAAGCGGGTGGCCAGCACGCTGTCGGTGCCGAAGGTGCGGGCGCGTGCGTTGCCGTCCGAGAGGATGTCGCCCACGATGAAGGCGGCACGGGCGTCCAGCGCAGGGGCAAAGCGCGGGTTTGCAACATCCGAGAGTGCTACAGCACTCGACCGTCCGCCGTTGGCGAGCGTGCGGAAGGCGTTGGTCAGGTGCAGCAGCGGCACCTCGGGGCTGCCCAGCGCCAGGCTGTAGCCAAAATAATCGCCGCTTTCGCGCAGCGGCAAGCCCACGGCGCCGAGCTGGCGGTGGAATGCGTCGGGCGTGACCATCACCAGCGTGCGCACCGCCGGCACGTTGAGCGACGCGGCCAGCGCCGTGCGCACCGACACCCAGCCCTTGAACTGCCGGTCATAGTTCTGCGGGATGTACAGGCCACTGGCAGTGGTGATCTGCGCGGGCGAATCCTCTACCAGCGAAGCCGCCGTGAGGCGCCGCTCGGCAATCGCCTGCGCGTACAAAAACGGCTTGAGCGTGGAGCCCGGCTGGCGCAGCGCCAGTACACCATCGACCTCGCTGGCCTGGCTCAGTTGCCCTGAAGACCCCACCCAGGCCAGCACCGCGCCCGTGGCGTTGTCGAGCACCAGCACGGCGCCGTCTTCCACATTGCGCCCGCGCAGCTCGCGCAGGTGCTGCTGCAGGCTCTGCACGGCAAAACGCTGCAGCGGCGCGCGCAGGGTGCTGGGCACACGCTCGGGCACTGCGCCGTCTTTGCCAGAGCGCTGGCGAAGCAGGTAGCGGGCGAAGTGCGGCGCCACGCCTTCGCTCGCATCAAATGCGCGGCGCTGCAGGGCGGCGGTGGTGAAGAGGTCCAGCGCATCGCAATCCACACGGGCCAGGGCTGGGGTGGCGCGCTGCGCGGGGCGCGCGCCGCTGGTGGCCTGCATATCGCGCAGCACCCCGCACGCCCGTTGCGCCACCAGCGCGGGCCGGGCATTGGGCGCGCGCACCAGCGCAGCAGCCACCGCCGCCTCGCGGTCGTCTAGCCCGTGCGCGGCCTTGCCAAACAGCGTGCGGCTCAGGGCATCAATGCCCACCAGCTCGCTGCGAAACGGCACGAGGTTGAGGTAGGCCTCCAGGATCTGGTCTTTGCGCCAGCGCCGGTCCAGCACCTGTGCGGCCACCGTCTGCCCCAGCTTTTGCACCACGGTGCGCCCGCCAGGGCCCTGGCGCCAGTCACCGTCCAGCAAACCCGCCAGCTGCATGGTGATGGTGCTGGCCCCGCGCGTGCGCTGGTTCCACAGGTTGCCCCAGGCAGCGGCCGATGCGGCGCGCCAGTCCACGCCGCTGTGCTCAAAAAAACGCTTGTCCTCGCTGAGCACCAGGGCCGTGCGCAGGGCGGGCGACACCTCGGCCAAAGGCACCCACTGGCCGCGTCGCACGGTGGCATCGGTGCGCAGGCGCTGCAGTACCTCGCCTTCGCGGGAGAGGATGAGGGTGTCGGAGGGCTTGAAGTCGGCTCGCACCTCGTCAAACGCCGGAATAGCCCAGGCGGCCGATGCGCTGACCATCCAGAGAGTCCAGCCAGCGTACCAGCGGCGAACGCCGCCCCCCCGGCGCTCAGCCATTGGGATGCTCCCGGTCAAACCGGGTTTCGGCCTCGCTCAGGTGGCGCAGCAGCACGTGCGAAATCAGGTTGACGCCAATGCCACCAAACACCACGGGCAATACATAGAGCGCGATGGACAGCTCGGAGATGAAAACCGCGTCGTCGGCCAGCGACGGCGTGGTTTTGGCCAGGGACGCGAGCGACTGCAGCAGGTAAACGTCCACCCCTGCGATCAGCACCAGCGCCACACCAAAGCCGAGTACGGCCACGCGGGAGATGGACCGGGTCGCCAGCAGCAACCCGTAAATGCCCGCAGGCAAAACCAGCGAAAACGCCACCAGCACCCAGAACCGCAGTTCCACAAAAACACTGAGGCTCATGGCGTTGTTCTGAAGGGCAGGCTCAAAACGGAAGGCTGCATGGCGCTGCGGTTTACCGAGCCGCCTCCACCTTTACCCGCGCGTTGGGCACTTCGCCAAACATCTCGGGGGCGTACATGGCCTCCACCCGGCTGGGCGGCAAGGCAAAGTCGCCCACGTTGTTCAGGCGCACGGTGTATTCCATCTTGACCGTGCCCTTGGGCAGGTACTCGTAGTAGCTGCGGAAGGCCTCGAAGCTGCGCTCCTCGAACGCGGGCCAGCCCGCGCCGCTGCGGGCCTTTTCGCCCTGCGTGGCAATGGCCGAATCCCGGCCCAGGCCGCTGCCCAGGATGGTGGCACCGCCCGGAATCGGGTCGGTGATGGCCACCCAGGTCATGTCGGCGCTGGCGTTCACCTCCAGCGTCACACGCAGCACGTCGCCGCGCGTGTACTGGCCTGCGGGCAGCGACTTGTTGGCCTGCTCCACGGGTGTCACGGTCTTGGTGATGGCATAGCCCGCAGCAAAGGGCGCCTTGAGCTGGATGGCGGCGACGGATTGCAGGGTGAGCCACGGCTTGCCGGGCCCTTGGTGGGTCACCGCCAGGTTCTCCTTGCCACCGGCCTTGCCCCAGGCCAGGAACATGTCGTTGTTCTTGAGGTTGCCGGGCGATGCGGGCGCGCCGAACCAGGTCGTCTGGTGCGCGGCGCCCGTGGCGTCACTGGCCTTCACGCGTTCGACCTTGCTCCAGTCCACGCTGGCGGTGTTGCCAGACATCGCGGCTTTGGTGGTCCCCGAGACTGGCACGGCCTCGAACTTGGCGCTGAATTTCTCCAGCGCCAGCCCGCCCCACAGATTGGCGGTGGTGGTGTGCCAGGCGCCCGCCTGCTGGCGGCTGATGAAGCCATTGGCCAGGCGGCCCATGTCGTCCTTCCATGCCGGGTCGTCCATCACCGCGAGCATCAGGCGCGCGGTGTTCACGTCGCCGTTTTGCATCAGCCACCACCAGTAGTCGTCCTGCTCGGTGCTGAAGATGAGCTTGGTGCCCTGGAACGACAGTCGGCTGCGCAGGATCTGCATGGCCTCGGCCAAGCGCTGGTCGCGCTGCGGCACATCGGCCACGCGTTTGAGCACGTTGACCCAGTCGATCACCGTGTGCGTGGGCCACTGGTTGGGCGCGATGGTGATGCTGCTGACCATGCGGCCTTGGGCCTTGCCGTAGCGCGACAGCGCTTCGAGCGCGGCCACCTTGCGCATGTCCAGGTCCTTGCGGGGGCTCCAGAAGCTGCGCTGGATGCGGCCTTCCACAAACGCGATCAGGCCACGCTCCATGGGCGCGCGGGCGGCATCGGGCAATGCAAACGCGGGGTTGATGCTGGCGGCCTCGTGCGTAGCGGCCAGCACGTAGGCCGTCAGCGTGTCGCTCCCCCGGTTGCCATCGCCGTCGCGCGGCGGGAAGTAGTTGGCCAGGCCGTCGCTGTCGAGGTAGGTGGGCAGCTGCGCCACCACGGTCTGCCACAGCGCGCCGTCGCGCAGGCCCACGGCCTTGCTGGTCTTTTGCTCCAGGCAGGCAAAGGGGTAGCGTGCCCACCAGTCGCGCACGCCCGGCAGGCCTTCGGCTAGCTTGGGCTGCAGCGACATCTTGAGGCCGCCCCGGCCGGGGATGGCGTCCGCTGGCGGGTTCACATCCAGATTGAAGCTGCCGTCCACCTGCACCAGCGTGGCCTGCTGCACCGTGAGTGGTACGGCCGGGATGATGCGCTGGCGCGCCTTGAGCGCATCGCGGGCGCCGCCCACGGTGTCCTTCGCCTCGATCTCCCACAGGATGGACTCGGCGCGGGTCTGCGCCAGTTGCGCTGGCGCCGTCACGTTCCAGGCGACCTCACGCGCTTCCTCCGGCGGGATGTCGATGGTCTGCGGCTTCAGGTCGAGCAGCGTGGCGCGGGGCGATACCTCCACCTTCATCGCCGTCTTGGTGGTGTTGCGCAGCGTGATCTGGGCGCGGAACTGGTCGTCCTCGCGCACCAGCGGCGGCAGACCGCTGATGATCTGCAAGTCCTGCGTGGCGCGGATGCTGGTGCTGCCGGTGCCGAAGAGGCCCGTGGCGGCATCGGCCACAGCCACGATCTTGAAGGTGGTGAGTGCGTCGTTCAGCGGCACCGTCACCTTGGCCTGGCCGTTGGCGTCGAGCTGGATGGAGGGCTCCCACAGCAGCAGCGTGTCGAGCAGCTCACGCGTCTGCGCGCGCCCCCCGCCACCGCCTGCAGGCACGGCCTTTTTGCCGTAGTGGCGGCGGCCGATGATTTCCATCTGCGCGGTCGATGTCTCCACGCCCCAGCTGCGCCGCTGCAGCATGGCTTCGAGCAGGTTCCAGCTGGTGTTGGGCATCAGCTCCAGCAGGGCCTGGTCCACAGCGGCCAAAGCCACCTCGGCATTGGCAGCGGGCTTGCCGCCCGGCAGGGTCGCGGTGATGGTGACCTGGGCCTTGCCGCGCACGGCGTAGCTTTCCTTGTCCGTGGTCACCTTCACGTCGATCTGGTGGGCCGCTGTGCCCACGCGAATCTCGGCCATGCCCAGACGGAACGCGGGTTTGGACAAGTCCACCAGCGCCGTGGGCGCCTGGTACTCCTTGCCTTCGTACCAGAACGAGGTCCACCACTCGCGCGGCGCCTTGAAGCCCCAGGTGAAGAAGCTGTACCACGGCACCTCGCGCAGGCGGCCACGCAGGGCCAGCACGCTCACGTACACATTGGGGCCCCAGTCGGGCTGCACCTTCAGGCTCACCGTGGGGTCTTGCCCGTTGAGCTGCACCACCTGGGTGTCGATGATGCCTTCGCGCTCCACGGCCACCAGGGCCGTGGCAAAACGGAACGGCATGCGCACCTGGAACTTGGCGATCTCGCCGGGCTGGTAGCTTTTCTTTTCGGGCAGCAGGTCGATGCGGTCGTGGTCTTCGCCGCCAAACCACAGCTCGCCCTGGCGCGTGACCCATACTGAGGATGCAGCCACGCTGGTGTTGCCGTCCTTGTCGGTGGCGGTCACCACCAGTTCCACCTCGCCGGGTTCGTCGAGTTTGGACTCGCACAGCAGCAGGCCGCGTGCATCGCTCTTGCCGCTGCACAGCGTGCCCAGGTCTTTGGTTTCGGTCTGGTTGTCGTAGCTGTAGAAGCCGCCCACCATGCGCTTGCGTGTGCTGGTGGTGATGCGGGCAATGGCCTGCACCTGCAGCGAGGTGTCGGCGGCGGGTTTGCCGTTGTGCTGCAAGGCCAGCGCCTGGTAGCGGATCTTCTGTCGGGCAGACACCCAGCCCTCGGTCTTGATGCCCGCCACCACACCGGCGGGCCACACCGCTTGCGTGCTGCGGATGGTCTGCACCTCGCCATTGGGGTCGGCGTAGGTGGCTTCTAGCAGCAGCTCCTGCGGCTGGCGGGCCTGGGGCACGTTGTCGATGGTGACCTTGCCCGCCCCGTCCTTGTTCAGCGTGAGCGGCAGCTTGTCGGCAATCACGCGTGCATCCTGGCGGGCCGCAGCTTCTTCGTCGTCGCTGTTCGCACTTTCCTGCTCGCGCTTGCGGGGCGGTGTGAAGCGGAAGGCCTCGTAGTCGCTGTACTGCAGCGCCTTGCCGCGCACCATGGCCGACACGCGCACCGGCAGGTTGGCGGCCCCGCCCCCCGCCACGTAGTTGATCTGCACATCGGTGGGCACCGAGCGCACGCGCACCAGGGCCTTCTTCTCGACCGGGGTGATGCGCCCCTCCAGCACGGGCAGGCGGAACTCCTCCACCCGGAACTCGCCGGAGCCGAAGCTGCGTTCGTCACCGGAATCCTTGCGCAGCTCCACCTGGTACACCCCCAGCTTGGCGGCGGGCGGGATGGCGAAGCTGTTCAGCGCACTGAGGCCACCCGTGGCCGTGTCGCGCCAGACAATGGGCTGGGTGAACTGCTGGCCACTGCCCACATGGGTGATGACCAGGGTTTCGGGCCGTTCCTTCGGCAGCGCAAAACCCTGGCGGGTTTCCGAGCGCAGCACGTGTTTCATCGACACGGTCTCGCCCGCGCGGAACAAGGTGCGGTCAAAAATGGTGTGGGCGCGTTCGCTGGGGCGCGGGTCACTGCTGGTGGGCACGTTGAAGCGCCAGGGCTCGATGCCGCGCTGCCAGTCGCTCCAGGTGAAAGCCATGTCCTCCACGCCGCCCTCCTCCTTGTGGCGCGCGCTCACGAAGTAGGCGTTGCCGCCGTCGCCGTAGTCGCCGCCATCGCCGCAGCGGGTGGGGTCGGACGACAGGCCTTCGATGCGGGCCACGCCCTGGGCATCGGTCAGCGCGTTGGCCAGCTCATTGCCCTTGCAGTCGCTCACACGCACCGTGGCGCCCTGCACCGGCTGGCCCTTGTCCAGCGTGGTCACCCAGGCCATGGCGTTTTCGCGGCCGAGCTTGAAATGCACGCCCAGGTTGGTCACCAGGGCCGAGGTGCGCACGACCATCGTGCGGGCGTCCCCGTGGCGCTCATCCAGCAGCGAAGCGCCGAGCTTTTGCGAGGCGATCTCCACCACATGGAAGCCGGGTGGCAGCGGAATGCCCACCACCTCGAACGGGCGCGGGTCGTTGCTCGCTGGCTTGGGCAAGTCCAGCGTCTTCACGCCCCCCTTGCCCGCCAGCAGCGAAAGCATGCGCGACTGCACATACTCCTTGTCTTCGTCCAGCACCTTGGGCAGCGGGCCGGTCACGTCGCGCCGCGCCTGCTTGCGATCCACCACGTAGCTGTCGTAGCGCTGCACCTTCTTGAACCACGCAATGATGTCGGCGTCGGTGCGCGGCTTGAGCGTGCTCACGGTGCCCGGCTGCAGGCCCTGCACGCGCAGGGCGGCTTCCACGTTGCGCAGTGTCACGGGCAACAGCGCTGGGGGGTTGTCAGAGCGCGGGCCTTCGGCAAAACGCTCGACGATGCCAAAGGGCGCTGCCGCAAACTTGGCCAGGGGCGGCATGCCGCCGGTGGCCACCTTGAGCGGGAAGTTGTCTGCGTTGCGCAGCGGGCGGCCCGAGGCGTCCTTGAAATCCTTGGGCAGCTCCAGTGTGAAGGCCGTGTTTTCAGCCAGGGGCGCAGCAAACTGCACGCTGTTGACCAGCGCATCCCCCTTTTGGCCCTCGATGCCGCCATCGGTCTGGGGCTTCAGGGTTTCCTTGGCGGACTTGAGGCGAATGGCCGTGGCCAGGCTGCGCGGCACCGGGGCGTTGAAGGACAGCTGCATCGGCCGGATGGGCAGGCACGCCGCCTGCGCGTTCTCTCGCTCGCAGCTGAACTCGGCCGCAAACGGCTCGCGCACCTTGAAGTCAAAGCGCTTCTCCACCGTGTTGGCCACGCCGCTGGGCGTGGCCACGCCCTTGCCAAACACGATCTGCATGCGCGAGCCCGAGGTGAACCGCCGGTTGCAGGCCAGCGTGGCGTACTGCAGGGGTTCTTTCGCCGCGCTTTTTTCCAGGCCCAGCGTCTTCAATATTTCGGCGCGCTGCGCGCCCTCAATCAGCCGCACCGGCACGCGCTCGCCCACGCCTTCCACCGTGCACCACACATTGGCCTGAACGCTGGCGGTGGTGGCGGGCCCGTTCAACTGCAGCACGAAGAACTGCTCTTCGTCGATGGCCTGGTAGGGGTTGGGGCGGATGGCCTGCACAAACGGCCCGCCGCTATTGAATTGATAGCTTTTGGTGCCCGTCAGATCAGCGCCAGAGGCCGATTTGAACCCGGGTTTGACCGTTGCGGTGCAGCGCACGCCCGGTGGCAGGTCACTTTCAAAGTCGAAAACCCACTCGCGCTCGCCTGTCCAGCGGCCCGTGCCCTTGGTGGCGCTGGCATCGCTGCAGCTCAGGTTGATGGGCGCGGGCGCCTTGGGGTCGCCGAAGTTGACGGCCGCCGCATCGAACTTGGCCACCACTTGCCGCACCCGGGCCACTTCGCCCTGCGGTGAAAAACTGGTGATCTGCAGGGCGTGTGCGCCCATCGAAACCAAAGCCCCCGACAACAACACCAGGGCACGTTGCAAGACATTCATTTTTGACATCCCTCTATCCGACTCGACCGCGAGGGTAGCCGATATGCCGGGGACCGCCCCCTGCTGCGATGACACGGAAGGTAACAACTCGTTCGCAGCCCCCGCGCGCCAAGGCTGGCGGGCAGTGCGCACAAACCCCACCGGTATACTGCGCCGCAAAATAAAGCGGGAGAGAGGGAATCATGAAAAAGATCGTCTTGTTGGCGGCCTTGTGCGCGGGCGCCTGGTATTACTTTGTCGGTGGGCGCACATTGGACGAAAAAATGGTGCGCGCCTACTACGACCAGAGCGCGCACGCCCTCTACAAGCGAGACGCTGAGCTGATGTGCAAACAGCTCAGCAGCAAGGCCATCATCCAGGACGAGACGGTGATGAACGGCCAGACGCAGCGCAGCACACTCAACCACGACCAGCAGTGCGAGGCCTTCAAGGCCAGCATGCAGATGTTCGAGCAGATCGGTGACCGCATGGGCGGCATCCTGACGGTCGAGTTCGAGTTCCACATCGACAGCATCGAGATCGAACCGGGCCGCAAAAGCGCCAAGGTCAAAGGCACCAGCCTGCTGAAGATGGGAGAAACCGTCATGCAGTTCAGCTCCACCTTCAACGAGCAACTCGTGCGCGAAATGGGGCAAATGAAGCTCCTGCGCTCCGACCAGCGCACCGTGGTGCGCATGGCGGGCGGGCGCGGGATGTCGCAGTCCGACTTCTTCTCCAAATAAGCCCGGGGCACCCCATGCAGCGCGAAACCGCAAAGACGCCCCGTCCGTTCTGGCACCAGATCAACACCTTTTTCGCGTTTCCGCTGCAACCCAAGCCGCTGATGTACAGCGTGCTGCTGGCGCTCTCCAGCCTGCTGTTCAAGCTGATCTTCTTTGTGCCCGACGCCCTGGGCATCCTGATTGTGGAGATCGGCATCCTGCTGGCCGCATCGCGCTACGGATTCAAAGTCACGGCCCTGGGCTCGCGCGGCATCTACAAGGCCGAAGACTACCCTTCCGAGCTGGACCCGGACTGGAAGAACCTTCCCTGGAAGCTGTTCGCCATCCTGATCGTGCAAGCCATGGCCGTGGGCTGGCTGCAGCGCCTGAACCCCGTGCTGGGCACGCTGGCCTGGCTGGCCATGTGTTTCCTGCTGCCCGCCACGCAGATCGTGCTGGTGCAGACCTGCAGCTTTACCGAAACCCTGAACCCCGCCAACGCCTGGAACGCCGTGCGCACCATTGGCTGGCCCTACCTGCTGCTGTGCCTGTTCCTCTTCCTGCTGAGCCAGGGCACCTTCATTGCGCTGGGCATGCTGGTGCCCATCTTCAAGGGCTGGATCCTGCTGCCCATCGTCAACTGGCTGCTGATCTATTTCAGCTGGGTCATGGCCAGCCTGCTGGGCTACGCGATGTACCAGAACCATGCAGCCTTTGGCATTGACCTGCTGCCCGGCGCGGGCCTGGACGACGACGGCGCCCCTGTGGACCGCCGCAGCCCCCGCCAGATCGAGCAAGACGCCACCGACGCACACGTGGCCGCGCTGATCACTGCGGGCGACATGGTCGGCGCCCTGGGCGTAGCCTACGAAGACCAGCGCACCCGCAGCGACGAAGTGCCCGCACAGCGCCGTTACCACCGTGTGCTGACGCTGGCCGAAGGCAAAACCGCCACCCTGCTGGACCATGCCCAGCGCTACATCCCGCTGCTGCTGCGCTCGGGCCAGGGCGGCGAAGCGCTCAAGGTCTTTCAAACCTGCCGGGCCAAGGACGCCCAGTTTGCGCTGCAGGACGCCAACGCCACCCTCAACCTGGCCAAAGCCGCCTGGAATGCCAACAACGCCAAAGACGCGCTGGCCCTGCTGCAGGGCTTTGACCGCCGCTTCAAAAACCACGACAGCGTGCCCGCCGCCTATGAACTGGTGGCCCGCGTGCTGCTGCAAGGCATGAACCGCGCCGACATGGCCCTGCGCGTGCTGGCCACGCTGGAGTCCCGCCACCCGGACACCGAGGCCACGCGGGAAACGCGGTGGCTGCTGCGCAACCATGTGCCGCAGGGGGCTGCGGGGGGTTAAGGATGACCTGCATAACCCTCGCGAGGCGGTGGTAGTGCGGATCGGGATGGGGCACAAGGCGTCTTTTTGCAGCCAATAGCCGGGCTATTGGCAAGAAAAGCAACGCAGTGGCCCGCCCGAGACCGCGCTATCACAGACCGCAGGGAGTTATGCAGGTCATCCTTAAGGGGTTTTGGGGATTTCTGCGCCCTGGCGCTTATCCATAAAGCGCGAGATGCTATGGTATTGATAGTGATTGCCGAGTGTTCCATGAACCGGCCGGGCCTCTTCTCTGAACAGGCATGCCTCACACACCAGCAAGCCAGCATGCCAGCCCAGGCTTCGGCAAGTTCGGCCCGAGCGGGTGGGGCAAAACCCCAACGTCCACTACAAAAATAGTAGCTTCTAGCACTTGATGAATAAGCGCTAGCGGCCTAAAACATCAAAAAATCCAAGACCAAACATCACCCCGGCATCCGCAACCCCGAAGACACCGAAGGCACGTTCGACGGCCGATGCTGCGACCCCTGTGGCTGCTCCACCCGCACCAGATGCGCGTCCGCAACTCCACCGTTCAGCCCCACCTCCCCACTCGCCGGTGCATGGCCCGCGCCCGCCCCGGCGCCCCCCGCCTTGGCAAGGGCACCAGGGGCTGTCAAAAACAGGTACAGCGCCTTCGCATCCACATCACTCAACTGCCCCAGCGACTCAAACGGCATCACCTGGATCGGTGTGCCATCCGGCCGCTTGCCAGTGCGCAGCATCGCCACAAAGCTGGCGGCATTGGGGTAGCGGGCCATGGCGCTGTTGGCGCCGGGGCGGATGTCGGCAGCGGCGGGCCAGTCCGGCGGGCCGCCCGGGATCTTGCCGCCCGACAGGTCTGCGCCGTGGCAGCCGATGCACATGTTGGCCACATACTGGCCGTTGGCCACCGTCACACCCGCAGGCACGGGGCGCGATGGCGCCAGCTGGTGGTCGATGCGCGCGGCTGCGTCGGGGATGGCGCCCAGACCGTACAGCACCCAGGCAGGGCGGGGCAGTTCCACCACGGCCTGCGTGCCCTCCTGCGGCTTGAACTGGCGCACGTAAGACACCAGGGCATTCAGGTCGTCGTTGGTAAAACGGTTGTAGTCCTCGCTGGGCATCACCAGCAGCGGGCGGCCATTGGGCTTGACGCCGTGGCGGATCACGCTGTTCCAGTCTTCGGGCTGGTAGCGGGCCACCACGCCAGCGGGGGTGATGTTGGGGCCCACGATGCGCGTGCCCTTGCCATCGTTCACAAACTCGCGGCCCGTGCCTTGCGCGCCGTGGCAGTCGGTGCAGCCGCGCGACGCATACAGGTACCGCCCGCGCTCAATGGTCTGCGCGTCGGTGGTGTAGGCCACGGGGCGCGGCTTGATGTCGATGTAGCGGTTTCGCTTTTGCTCGGCCAGGTACAGGCCGCTGGTGGCTGTGGCCACAACGACCACGCCCAGCAGCAGCGCGCCGCCTGCGGTCCATTTGATCCAGCGTTTCATGGTGGTATCCCTCTTCTTCGAATGAATGGCAACTGAACGAATCAGCGTGTTCAGGCGCCGGATTCTGGATTCGAAGAAGCGGTTTGTGACACCCTCCTGCCGCAGGGCGTGGCGCAGCCGGTGACATTTGTCACAAACGCGCCGCCAGTGTGGTGCGGCGCGCGTCAACGGCCCCGTTGCTCAGCGCTCGATGGTCTTGTTCCAGCGCGTGTTCCAGGCTGGGCGGTTGGCGTTGACGCTGTCCCAGTCCAGGGTCACGGCGTTTTTCATCCACTGGTTGATCTTGGCCACCTGCTCGGCGCCTTCACCCACGGCCGGGGCCTTGGGGTTGGTGGGGATCTGCGCGCCAAACTGCAGCACGTTGGCCTGCGCCAGGGGGCTCAGCAGAAATTCGGCCAGTTTTTGCGCCAGCTCGGGCTCGCTGTTCTTGGCGATCACGCACTGGCCTGTCATCAGCACCACCGAGCCTTCCTTGGGCTGGGCGTATTCCACCGGAATGCCCTTGGATTTGAGCGCAGCCACGGCCGTGGGCGTGAGCGGGAAGATCGCAGCCTCGCCCGTTTGCACCATCTCCGAAATCTTGGCCGAGCTCGGGATGTACTCCAGCACGTTCGGGCCGATGGTCTTGGCCCAGTTGGCAAAGCCGGGTTCCACGTTCTTGTCGTTGCCGCCCTGGATGCGGTTGAACATCAAGAAGCCGTGCAGTCCGAACGATGAGGAGGGCATCGACTGGAACACCACCTTGCCCTTGTACTTGGGGTCGGCAAAGTCCATCCACGAGGTGGGTGCGGCCCAGCCCTTTTCGGCAAACATCTTGGTGTTGTAGGCGATGCCCGTCATACCCACGCTGACTCCGCTGGCCAGGTCGTCCTTGAAGCGCGCGGCGGGGTAGATGTCGTTCAGATGCTGGTTGGGCTTTTGCTTTTCGCACAGGCCCATGCCCATGGCGCGCACCATGATGCCGTCGTCCAGAAACATCACGTGCATCTGGGGCTTGTCCTTGTTGGCCTGGGCCTTCGCCAGGATGTCCGAGGACGTGCCGGGCACCACCACCACTTTCACACCATGCAGCTTTTCAAACGCCGGGAACACGTACTGCGTGTACGCCTTCTCCATGGTGCCGCCGTTCATGCCGATGTACAGCGTCTTGGTCTGCGCGGTGGCGGTGCCTGTGGCGGCCACGGCGGTCAGTGCAGCGGCCGTCACAAGGGCGCGGCGGGTGCGGCTGGCAAAGCGGGGGGAGAAGGTCATGGTGGTTTCCTTTCTGGTGGGGAGGGGAGTTTTTTCGGTGGCAAACGGGGTCAGTGGGCAGCGGCAGTGCTGGCCACGTCAGCCACCGTCGTTGGAAGAAATCGCTCAATCGCAAAGGCATCAATCGGCGTGGTGCTGCGGCCATCGCGGGCCAGCTCGGCCAGCACCTCGCCCACGCCGGGGCCGATCTGAAAGCCCGCACCGGCGAAGCCAAAGCCATGGATAAGCCCGGGCGTGGTGCGGCTCTTGCCCAGCACGGGCTGGCGGTCGGGCAGGTAGCCCTCGGTGCCGCTCCAGGTGCGAATGAAGTGCGCGTTCTTGAGGGCGGGCAACAGCTCCACGGCCTGCACTGCCAGGGTAGCGATGGCGCTGCGCTCGGAGCGGGCGCGGTCGGCATCCAGCGCCACACCTGCGCCGCCGCCCAGCACGAGGTTGCCACGCGCCACCTGGCGGCAGTAGATGCCGCCGCCTTCCACACCCAGGCTCCAGTGCATGAAAAAGGGCAGGGGCTCGGTTACCGCCATGGCGGGGTGGCCGGAGTGAATGGGCACGGCCTCGCCAAACTGCGCGGCCAGCGCACCGGCCCAGGCTCCTGCGCAATTGATGAGCACGGGTGCACGCACCGCCACGGTGGTGCCCGAGCGCACGGTGAACCGCTGGCCGTCGTGCTCCGCCGAGGTCATCGGTGTGCGCTCCAGAATCTGCGCGCCCGCGCGTCGTGCTGCCAGTGCGAATGCGGGCGACACCAGGCGTGGGTTGGCCTGACCGTCGTCGGGGCACAGCGACCCGCCCACGGCGCGCCCGCCCAGCCAGGGGCAGCGCTCGCGCAGTGTGGTGCCGGAGATGAGCTGTAGCCCCAAGTCAAAGTCGCGGCTCATTGCTGCATAGGCCTCCAGTGCAGCCATGTCCGCCTCGCTGCGGCCAATCTTGAAGTGCCCGCTGCGCTGGTATTCGCCATCGGTGCCAATCAGCGCGGGCAGGTCGGCCCACACCTCGTGAGCGCGCTGCGCCAGCGGCAGCTGGCTCACCGGGCGGCCCTGGCGGCGCACGCCGCCATAGTTCACGCCACTGGAGCGCGAGCCGCACAGGTCACGTTCCAGCAGCACCACGGCCACGCCTTTGCGGCGCAGTGCCAGCGCGGCCGATGCGCCCATGATGCCGCCGCCCACAATGGCAACGTCGGTGTCGATCGTTGGGGTGGCGGTCATGCGCGGGCCTCCGCCTGGGGTTGCAGGTGGATGCGAATCGGCTTGATCGGCGCCTGTCCGCGCAGCCGTCCTACCGTGTCAATCGGCTTGCCTGTGGCGTGGGCCAGAATTTCTGCAGCGGCCACACCGCACATGCGGCCTTGGCAGCGGCCCATGCCCACGCGGGTCAGGGCCTTGAGGCGGTTCATCTCATCGGCTCCCGCATCGCGGGCACAGGCGCGCAGCTCGCCGGCCGTGATGTTCTCGCAGCGGCACACCACCAGCGTATCGGGCGCATGGGTTGCCCAGTCGGTAGGGAAGGGAAAGGCGCGCTCCAGCCCCTGCCGGAAGGGCATCAAGCCAGTGAGCTGGCGTTCCAGCTCCGCCGCGCGTGCAGTGTCCACCTTCACGCCGTGGTCAGCCAGCAGCGCCAGCGCTGCGCGCTCGCCCGCCCATTCGGCCGCATCGGCGCCCATGATCCCCGCGCCATCCCCCGCCAGGTACACACCGGCCACGCTGGTGCGGCCTGCTGTGTCGCGCTCAGGCAGGTGGGCGCGGTGCATGGGGGCCCAGGCAAAGCGGCAGCCCAGCAGGTCGGCCAGTTGGGTTTCGGACCGTAGTGCGTAGCCAAAGCCCACAGCATCGCAGGGCACGGTGTGCTCGGCCTGGCCGTCACTCCACACCACGGCATTCACCCGCGTTTCGCCCTCCACGCGCAAAGGCCGCACGCCGGTGTGCACCGCTACGCCATGCGCGCGCAGCCAGCCCACGTAGTACATCCCTTTGGCCAGCACGGCAGGCTGGGTGAGCATGCCGGGCAGGGCGGCCAGCTGGTCGGCAAAGCGCGCGGTGTCCAGCACCGCGGCGACCTTCACCCCAGCCTTTGCGCCCGCCTTGGCATATTGATAGGCCACCAGGTACAGCAGCGGCCCGGTGCCCATCAGCAGCACGTTGCGGCCGATGGTGCAGCCCTGGAACTTGAGCGCCACCTGAGCGCCACCCAACGTGTACACGCCGGGCAGCGTCCAGCCCGGCACGGGCAGCACGCGGTCGGTGGCGCCGCTGGCCACGATGAGTTGGCCGTAGGGCACCGTGCGCGTGGTCTGTGTGGGGCCGTGCAGCACATCGAGCATGCCGCCTTGGGCGTTCCACACCAGGCTGTTGGGTTGGTAGTCGATGTGGGCGGCCAAGCCATCCAGCGTGCTGTGCAATGCCGTGGCGCGTGATGCTTCGGTGCCGTACAGCGTTTGCGGGCTGCGGGCAAAGTGGGCGGGCGGGCGGCGGTAGATCTGCCCGCCGCCGCGCGCGGCCTCGTCGATCACCGTGGGCCGCACGCCATGCGCCACCAGGGTTTGCGCCGCACGGATGCCCGCAGGGCCTGCGCCCACGATCACGGGTTGCAAGGTGGGGGCGGTCATGCGGCCCCTCCGGTAGTCAGCTGCATGCCCGCCTGGATGAAGGTGGCGCAAGACCGTAGGCGTTCGCCGGTAGCCGTCATCACCCAGCAGTCCTGGCACGCGCCCATCAGGCAAAAGCCTGCGCGCGGCTCGTGGCTGAACTCGTTGCGGCGCAGTTGGGCGCGGTGGGTGAGGATGGCGGTCAGCACCGTGTCGCCTTCGAGCGCAGCGGCGGGTTCGCCATCGAGTACGAAGGGCACGGGTGTGCGGTCTTTTTCGGCCACGCGGTGGAGCAGGGCTGTGTTCACAGTCATGGAAGTCGTGCCCATTTATTTGCGCCCTACGAGCACGCGGTCCAAGCCGTACACCCGGTCGAGAATCACCATCGCGCAGGCCGTCAGGGCCACCATCAGTGCCGACACCGCAGCCATCAGCGGGTCAATCGACTCGGTGGCGTACATGTACATGCGCACCGGCAGCGTCACCGTGCTGGGCGAGGTGACAAAGATCGACATCGTCACTTCGTCAAAGCTGTTGATGAAGGCCAGCATCCACCCTCCCGTCACGCCGGGCAGGATCATCGGCAGCGTGATGCGTGTGAACACCGTGGCCTGGCTGGCACCCAGCGACAGCGCGGCATGCTCGGCACTGCGGTCAAACCCCACCAGCGCGGCCACCACCAGCCGCAGCGTGTAGGGCGTAACGATGAGCGCATGCGCAAACACCAGCCAGCCAAAGCTGCCCGTGCCCCCCAGCAGCGCAAACAGGCGCAGCAGGGCCACACCCAGCACCAGGTGCGGAATGATCAGCGGCGACAGGAACAGGCCGTTGAGAAAGCCGCGCCCCGCAAACTCGTAGCGTGTGATGGCAATGCCCGCCGGCACGGCCAGCACCGTGGCCAGCGTGGCCGATGCCAGCGCCAGCCACAGGCTGTTCCAGAACGACTGCACAAAGTCCGAATGCGCGAACACTGCCTTGAACCAGCGCAGCGAGAACTCAGTGGTGGGCAGCGTCAGCGTATTGTGCGGCGTGAACGCCACGATGCACACCACCAGCAGCGGGGCGAGCATGAAGGTGATGACCAGCGCGTTGAACGCGAGGGCCAAAGGTCCGTTCTTCTGCATAACTTCAGCCCAACGCTTTCTTGTACCGGCCCTCAACCAGCCGGTTGTAGCTCAGCATCACCACCAGGTTGGCCACCAGCAGCGTCAGCGCAATCGCTGCGCCAAGGGGCCAGTTCAGCTCGTGCAGGTATTCGTCGTACACCACCGTGGCCACCATCTTCAGGCGCCGCCCGCCCAGCAGGCCGGGGATGGCGAACGAACTGGCCGCCAGCCCAAACACGATCAGGCTGCCCGACAAAATGCCTGGCAGCACCTGCGGCAAGACAATGCGTCGCAGCGTGGTGAAGTGCGTCGCCTGCAGCGACAGGGCGGCGTTCTCCACACCCGGGTCGAGCTTTTGCAGCGATGTCCACACCGGGATCACCATGAACGGCAGCATCACATGCACCAGCGCAATCACCACGGCGATCTCGGTGTAAAGCATCTTCACGGGGCCAAATCCAAGTAGCCCGAACAGCCCATTCACCAGCCCCTCAGGCCCCAGCAGCATGCTCCAGCCAAAGGCCCGTACCACCACGGACACCAGCAGCGGTGCCAGCACCACCAGCAGCAAGATGGAGCGCCAGGGGTTGCCCATGCGGCTCAGTATGTAGGCCTCGGGCGCGCCGATCAGCACGCAGATCAGCGTGACCAGCCCCGCAATCCAGAACGTGCGCCAGAAGATGGCGTGGTAGTAAGAATCGGTGAACACATGGGCGTAGTGCTCCAGCGTGAACTCGCCCACCTTCACCCCCGTGGCCGGGTCGAACGCGTTGAACGACAGCACGGCCGTGAGTGCCAGCGGCACCAGCAGCAGCACCGTGAACAGCAGCAGCGCCGGGCCGGACAGCCACCAGGGCGCGGCCTTTTTGTGCAGCAAGGTGGTGACCAGGCTCATGGCGCCACCTCGGCGGCGGCGTCTTCGGCCTCCAGCTCGGCCAGGGCAGTTTCATCGGCGGGCAGCAGGCGCATGCAGTGGTCGGGCCAGTCCACGCCCGTGCGCTCGCCCTCGGCCAGCGCAGCGCGGCCGTCGTTGGGCGCCAGCACCATCAGGTCGCCCACGGGGGTGCCCACACGGTACAGCCACTGGCTGCCCAGGAAGAACCGCTCGCACACCTTACCATCCATCCGGCCCTGCACGGCGGGCACCAGTTGCACTTTTTCAGGCCGCACGCTCAGCAGCACGGCGGCGCCGGGGCGGTAGCGGGCACCGTCCACCGCCATCGTGAGGGCGCCCACCTTCACCTGCGTGTGTGTGCCGCTCGCATGGGCGACTTGGCCCGGTAGCAGGTTGGCCTTGCCCACAAAGGTGGAGATGAAGCGCGTGCGCGGGTGCTCGTACACGCGGTGCGGGTGGTCGATCTGCGTGGCGCGGCCGGCTTCCATCACCACCACACGGTCGCTGATGGACATGGCTTCGCTCTGGTCGTGCGTGACCATGATGGTGGTGGTGCCCACCTTGCGCTGAATCTGTCGCAGCTCAAACTGCATCTCCTCACGCAGCTTGGCGTCGAGGTTGGACAAGGGCTCGTCCAGCAGCAGCACGGGCGGCTCGATCACCAGCGCACGGGCCAGCGCCACCCGCTGGCGCTGGCCGCCGGACAGCTCGCGCGGGTAGCGCGTGGCATGCTTTTCCAGGTGCACCAGGGCCAGCGCCTGGGCCACGCGCTCGGCGCGCTCGGCCTTGGGTACCTTGCGCATCTCCAGCCCAAAACTCACGTTGGCCGCCACCGTCATGTGCGGGAAGAGCGCATAGCTCTGGAACACGATGCCCAGCCCGCGCGTGTTGGCCTTGGCGTGGGTGATGTCCTTGCCATCCAGCTCGATGCGCCCGCTGGTCACCGCTTCAAACCCCGCCACCATCTGCAGCGTGGTCGTCTTGCCGCAGCCCGACGGGCCGAGCAACGACACAAATTCACCCTTTTGCACCGTGAGGTTCATGGACTGCACCGCGCAGGTGCTGCCATAGAACTTGGTCACATCCGTGAGCTTGAGAAACGACATGGCGAAAGCCTTTCCGGTGGTGGCATCGCACGGTTTGCCTAGGGGCCGTGCGTGCCACCTGCTGTGGAGTTGCATGGATGGGCTGCGGGCCTTCGGTGTGCTTGCACCGGGGTGGTGCAAGTGCCGCACAAAGGCTGGAACAGCCGCTCGATTCAATTGAATCTATTGCAATAAACAAACCAGAATGCTTCGGGTATTCCATTAAACAGAATTTTTATTGAATTTATTCCGTTCAATGAAATATGATGCCTTCAGTTTGATCAACGAATTCCACAGGAGCGAGGTATGGAAGCCGCATCCACCGCCACCGGCGGCGTACCCCGGGTGTTTGCCGTCATCCGGGCCCTGTCGGCCGTGCAGGCCGAGGGCGGGCGAGTCACCCAATTGGCGCGTGCTGTGGGCCTGACGCAGGGCACTACGCACCGTTTGCTGCAATCGCTGGTGGCAGAGGGCATGGTCGAGCAGGACGAGCGCAGCAAGCTCTACCGACTGAGCATGGACTTCTTCGCCCTGGCTGCCAAAGCGGGCAACCCCGGCGACCTGCGCAGCCTGTGCCGCCCCGCGCTGCTGCGCCTTTGCGCCAGCTTGGGTGACAGCATCTTTCTGTTGGTGCGCAGCGGGTTCGATGCGGTGTGCCTGGACCGCAGCGAAGGCCCGTTTCCCATCCGCTCCTTCACCGGCGACATCGGCGGCCGCGTGGCCCTGGGCGTGGGGCAGGGTGCGCTGGCCATCCTGGCCTTCTTGCCCGAGGCCGAGCGCGAAGAAGTCATCCGCTTCAACCTCTCGCGCGTGCGCGAGTACGGCGTGTTTGACGAGGTGTATCTGCGTACCGAGATCGAGCGGGTGCGCCAGCTGGGGTACGCGGGCCGCAATACCGGCTTGCTCGAAGGCATGGCCGGTGTGGCTGTGCCTATCCTGGACCGTGAGGGCCGTGCAGTGGCGGCGCTGAGCGTGGGCACCATCTCTGCGCGACTGAACGACGACCGACTTCCCACGGTGGTGGAGTTGCTCAAGCGCGAGGCAGCAGCCATTGGGCCCAAGATCAATCCATTTGATGCCACCCTGCGGCGGCCCGCGCAAAGCCTGTCGAGCGTGCGCAACGACCACGCCATTCAGCCCGCAGAGCAGGATTGAAGAGTTAGACACGACACGCAGGCCCACACCCCATGTCCGCCACAACGCAACTGAATTCGCCGTCGCTGCACGCCCACCCGCACGCTTGCGCAGCACTGGCCGAGGCATTGTTCAACGATCCGTTCTACCAAGCCGTCACCATCGACCACGCGGCCAACACTGTTCGCCGCCTGCAGGTGCTGGCCCACTACTGCGCGCTGGCCATGGACGAAGCCCGCGCCGTGGGCGACGTGCAGGTGGCCGACCTCCACGGCGCCGCACTGTGGATCACACCCCACGCGCCAGCCGCAGACAAGGCGCAATACAGCGCCCAGCGCACCCGCAGCTTGCGCCAGTTGCTGGGTCCGCTCGGGTTTGACCACTACCAGCGCCTTTGCGCCGCCATGGAAGCGCAGGTGCCTGCCGATCTGCACAGCGCGTGGTACCTGTCGATACTGGGTGTGCACACCGCCGCGCGTGGCCACGGGTTGGCGCAGCGGCTACTGGCGCCAACCTTGGCCAAGGCCGACCAGGCCGGTGCATCGTGTTTTCTGGAAACCTTCAACCCCTTGAGCGTGCCGTTTTATAGCCGCCTGGGTTTCACGCGGTCGGTGGAATGTGTGGAGCCAATCACCGGCAGCACCTATTGGCTGCTGGTGCGCGGTGCCGCCGTGCTTGGCAGGTAGCCAGCGTTCACGGCGCCGCTGTTGCCAAGCCCGGGTAACCTAACGCCCGAAAACGCTTTTGCAGTCTTGCCTTTGCCTGCATGCTTGCTGCACACCCACGGAGGCTGCCTTGCAACGCACACCATCCGCATCAACGTCGCCTCCCCACCCACTTCCTCATTCACAGTCGCCGATCGAATCCGATCTGCCCTTCAGCTTTGGCAACCCCGTGCCATTGAGCACTCGCAGCAGCGTGATGCTGTGGGCCGCCAGCGCAATCGCCTTCGCCCTGTTGCTGGCGGTGCCGCGCTGGTTGCCCGACCAGTGGGGTGGCGCTTTGGCCGCGCTGCTGTTTGTGGGCGTTCAGTGGGCGGGGCTGCGATGGGCGGTGGGCCCGGCATGGGTGGCGCTGTTCAGGCGACCCCGCTGGCGCGATGTGGCGCTGGGGCTGGCCGCAGTGCCGTTGGTGATCGGCTTGCCCGCGCTGGTGGCTGCATATGGGTTGGGCATGTCTCACCTCAGCGCCAACGCCAGCATCGAAGCTGTTGCGGACTTGTCCCCAGCGCAGCTGGTTGGGCGGTTCGCACTGGTTGCCGTGCAGCTGCTGGGCGAAGAGCTGGTCACCATCCTGCCACTGCTGGCCACCGTGGCCTTGCTGCACCGCGCTGGCATGCCCGCCCGTTGGGCCGTGGCCTTGGCATGGATGGTTACGGCGCTGGTGTTTGGCGCACTGCATTTGCCCACCTACCAATGGCATCTGGGCCAGGCCTTGCTCGTTATAGGAGCCGCTCGTCTGGCGCTGACGGCAGTCTTCATCTACACCCGCAACCTGTGGGCCAGCACCATCGCCCACATTGCCAACGACTGGACGATCATGGCCTTTGTGCTGGCCTCTACCCGCACCATTGCCTGACCCATTGACCCTGCCCACCGCCGCAAGGAGCTCCTGTGGACTTTCTCAAGATCCTCAAGTCATTTGAAGACTTTGTGTACGAGGCACTGATCTGGCTGATCCTGCTGCCCAAAACCCTGGTGCGCATCGTGCTGCGCCCGCGACAGATGGTAGCCTACGTGCAGGCCGAGCAAACCCGCGAAGGCGACGACCGCTACGGCGACGCCATCAGCCCGCCGCTGCTGCTCATCCTGTGCGTGCTGGTGTCCCATGTGTTCGACCTGGCCCTGCGCAAACAAGCGGCGCAAGAGATGGGAACGCTCGCGGCCGCACTGCTCAAGTCCGAGCAAAACCTGCTGCTGTACCGCACCATGGCGTTTGGAATCTGGTCTCTGGCAGGCGCCGTCTGGTACATGTGCCACAGCCGCCAGCCCATCCATCGCGTCAACCTGCGCAACCCGTTTTATGAGCAGTGCTACCTGGTGGCACCGTTTGCAATGGCCATGTCGGTCAGCACCACGTTCGCACTGTCGGGTGGGCTGCTCTCCGCTGCCGGAGTGGGGCTTGCACTCCTGGCGCTGCTGTGGTTTTTTGTCGCCGAGTGCCACTGGGTGCGCGAGCGCGCGGGGTTAGGCGCGGGTCGTGCAGCGGTGGTGGCTGGAGGGCTGGTGTTGGTGGGGCTGGTGGCGAATACCGGGTTGGGGTATCTGCTGAGGCATTTGTGAGAGGTTGGTTAGAACGAATTCGATATAGGGCACTGCCTCGTGCCCGCTGGCGCACTTCACCATAGGGCAGAATTCGGCCAGCAGCTGTCTCCCAGAAATACCTTCCGATATGCAGATGACTAAATCTGGGGCTCTCGTATGAAGCAGGTCCACGCGCCAATTCTTGGCTTTTTGCTTGCACCCCTGGTCCCTGCAGCCCTGCTCTCGCTGACAAGCCCTGACCTCACAGATGGCAGTTGGAAAATGATTGGCACGTGGGTCATAGTTTTCTACCAGTTCACGTTGATTGTCACGGTCGCTCTAGGAATTCCCCTTTACCTTGTCGTTCGACGCTGGGGGCGGGTAACGTGGTGGTCTGCTCTGTTGAGCGGTGCCGCCGTTGGGACGGCTTTGTGCACGGTGACACAGGCGACCGCTCACGCGGCGTTGTTCGGCGCAGGTGCGGGCGCGGCTGAGGCGCTTGTGTTCTGGGCAGTTTTGCGCCTAGGTCGCGCCAGCTGAAGACGGCCGCTCCTTTTAGACATGCTTCGAGCACTTGATCAAGTGCTGTCGCCGTAAGAGAGCGTCTGACGAGTGTCCGCTCAGGGCCCATGTCCGACATTCGACAACCTTCATGTGAACTGGTCATAAAACACCTCAATCTGGCTGGTAGCGACCAAAGCTTGGAGCGGAAAGACCAGCCAAGGAGTTGCGACCTCCATGTCATTGAGGCGAACTAACAATTGATCTCGCACATCCGGTTTCACCTCCTGCCGCCAGTTCAGCACTTGGCCCCAGGTCGAACTCCCGTTCAAGTGCAAGGGAGCCCGTGCGGACTGAACTGAAGCGCTATAGGCCGTGGGAAAGAGTCGCTTGTATGCCTGCAGGTTGTAGAGCCAAGAAACGCCGCGCACGGTTGTAGCGCGTGGCTCCGTGCGCTGAACATGCGATATCAGTTCTTGTAAATCGGCCCTCCTTGCGCTGGAATTCTCAATAGCAAGCGGACTGGAATTGATTCCATCTGGCGCAACAAAGTGGATGCGCAAGGTACCGTATGCATCGGGCGGATCGTAAGAAAAACAGCCGAACGACCGTTTGACTTCGATGTAGGAAAGAGATTGTTGGAACTCGGCACATAAAGCGACTTGCTCGGCACGGTTGTCGACCGCGATTTTTACCCTGTTCAGAAAGAGTTTCCACCTACTTCCGCCAGTGTCCCCCCACAGATTCAGCCTGCGTCGCAAGTTGGTACAGCGGTCAATGGCGACGTCGAGAGACACTGCCGCTTTCGCTGCGTAGTGCGTGGCAAATTTCAATTGCAGGGAGAAATAGTCTTCAAGCATGAATATGACGTTAGCACCGTCTTGCCAACTTTCGCTTCTGGCCGATAGCAACCGAGCGAGCTCCCGGTCCGGGCATGGATCAGCAGGTGTTTTGTGCCAATTTTGATGAGCTGTGGCCGCTTTGCAATATGGCGCTACAGGCCATTTTGATTGCCGCCTCATCCTCTTGGCGATATGCCCCGGTCTCTCGGTATGAGCGATCGGTCCTCACCCTTGCCGCTGCCCCGCACACTCCCCCACTACCCAATCCCTGAACGCTTTCACCAACGGTGTTTGCGCCCGTGCCTCCGGGTACACCAAGTAGTACGCATCGGTGCTCGTCAGCACCTGGTCTGACAGCTCCACCAAACTCCCGGCCGCCAGCTCTTGCTCAATCAAAAAGCGCGGCAGCAGCGCCGCGCCCAGGTGCGAGACAGCAGCCTGCGCAATCATGGCGAAGTGTTCAGACTGCGGGCCGCGCAGGGCCAGGGCGGTGGGGGCGCCCACCAGCTCAAACCATTCGGCCCACTGCGTGGGGCGGGTGCTTTGCTGCAGCAGCACCACGCGGGTCAAATCCTGCGGGGTGTGGATGCCGTGGCGGTCGCGGTAGGTGGGGCTGCACACGGGCACGGCTTCTTCGTGCATCAGGTATTCGCACACGGCGCCTGCCCAGTGCGGGGTGCCGAAGTGGATGGCCGCGTCAAACGGCGTGCCCGCAAAGTCAAAGGGCTCGGTGCGGGCCGAGAAGTTGACCATGGCCTCGGGGTGCAGTGCCATGAAGCCGCCCAGGCGCGGGATGAGCCAGCGGGTGCCCAGCGTGGGCAGCACGGCCAAGTTGAGCAGGCCGTCGGTGCTGGAGAACGCCATGGCTTTTTGTGTACTGGCCGACAGTTGCTGCAGCACGTTTTGCACGTCGGCAGCGTAGACCCGGCCCGCGTCGGTCAGCACCACGCGCTGGCGCACGCGGTGGAAGAGGGCGGTGCCGATTTGCTCTTCCAACTGGCGGATCTGGCGCGACACGGCACTTTGGGTGAGGTGCAGCTCTTCGGCCGCGCGCGACACGCTCTGGTGACGGGCGGCGGCCTCAAAGGCCAGCAGGTCGGCGGTAGAGGGCAGGAAGGTTCGGCGCAGCAGGGTCATACTGGGTCATGCGTTGGGGGAATGATGGGTGACGCCAAAAATTGAGCCTTTTGAGCCCCTGTCGCTCATTGGGTACAGGGTAGCGGTCCTGATATTTTCAGGTACTTCATGCTGATTTGTGATCAAGTAGTTCCATTTTTTTGCTATCCAGCGCGGCGCGATTGGCGGATATTGGCGCATTCACTGCGTGTGTTTTCCCACGCTGTTTCCCTTTCTCTGCCTCCATCCAAGCTAGCGAGCCGCCATGTCCGCCACCCCTGTCGCCACCTCTCTCGTGTCCGAAGTCGATCAACTGCTGCAACGCCTGGGCGTGCCCCGCACGGCGTACACCGGCGGCACGCTGGCGGCGCGCTCGCCCATCACGGGCGAGGTGCTGGCCCAGGTGCCGCAGCAAAGCGCAGCCGACGCCACGGCTGCCATCGGCCGGGCGCATGCGGCCTTTTTGGCGTGGCGCAATGTGCCTGCACCGCGCCGGGGCGAGCTGGTGCGCCTGCTGGGCGAGGAGCTGCGTGCCGCCAAGGCCGACCTGGGCCTGCTGGTGACCATCGAGGCGGGCAAGATCCCGTCCGAAGGCCTGGGCGAGGTGCAGGAGATGATCGACATTTGCGACTTTGCCGTGGGCCTGTCGCGCCAGCTGTACGGCCTGACGATTGCCACCGAGCGCCCCGGCCACCGCATGATGGAAACCTGGCATCCGCTGGGCGTGTGCGGCGTCATTTCGGCCTTCAACTTCCCGGTGGCCGTGTGGTCGTGGAACGCCGCATTGGCGCTGGTGTGTGGAGATTCGGTGGTGTGGAAGCCGTCGGAGAAAACACCCCTCACGGCCCTGGCCACGCACGCGATTGCGCAGCGTGCCATCGCCCGTTTTGGTGCCGACGCACCCGAAGGCCTGCTGGAGCTGATCGTGGGCCAGCGCGACATTGGCGAGGTGCTGGTGGATGACGCCCGCGTGCCCGTGCTGTCGGCCACGGGCTCCACCGCCATGGGCCGCGCCGTGGGCCCGCGCCTTGCAGCGCGTTTTGCGCGCGGCATCTTGGAGCTGGGCGGTAACAACGCCGCCATCGTGGCGCCCTCGGCCGATTTGAACCTGGCCCTGCGCGGCATTGCGTTCGCCGCCATGGGCACGGCGGGCCAGCGCTGCACCACGCTGCGCCGTCTGTTTGTGCACGAGAGCATTTACGACCAGCTGGTGCCCCTGCTGACCAAGGTGTACGCCAACGTGCAGGTGGGCGACCCGCGCACGCCCGGCACGCTGGTGGGCCCGCTGATAGACCGTCCTGCGTTTGACGGCATGCAAAAAGCGCTGGAGCAAAGCCGCGCGCTGGGCGCTACGGTGCACGGTGGTGGCCGCGTGGAAGGCGTGGGCGGTGCGGATGCGTATTACGTGCGCCCCGCTCTGGTGGAGTTGAAAGCCCATGAAGGCCCCGCGCTGCACGAAACCTTTGCGCCCATCCTGTACGTGGTGCGCTACAGCACCATCGACGAAGCCATTGCCATGAACAACGCCGTGGGCGCGGGCCTGTCATCGTCCATCTTCACGCTCAATGTGCGCGAGGCCGAGCAGTTCATGTCGGCCGCGGGTTCGGACTGCGGCATTGCCAACGTGAACATTGGCCCCAGCGGCGCCGAGATTGGCGGCGCGTTTGGTGGCGAGAAGGAAACCGGCGGTGGCCGCGAAGCGGGCTCAGACAGCTGGAAGGCCTACATGCGCCGCGCGACGAACACCATCAACTACTCCACCGCATTGCCGCTGGCGCAAGGCGTGACGTTTGACGTGTAAGCCACGCGCTGGTTGCCCTGTTCATGTTGATCGCTAAGGAATCACACCCCATCGTCATCATCGGCGGTGGTGTCATTGGCAGTGCGATTGCGTACTTCCTCACGCTGCAGCAGCCGGGCTGCGAGGTGGTGGTGGTCGAGCGTGATCCGGCCTATGCGCGCGCATCGTCGGCGCTGTCGGCCAGCTCCATCCGCCAGCAGTTCTCGACGGACATCAACATCCAGATCTCGGCGTTTGGCATTGGCTTCTTGCGCAACGTGGGCACGCTGTTGGCGTGCCATGGTGACGAGCCCGACATCGGTCTGCACGAAGGCGGCTACCTGTACCTGGCCACCCAGGCGGGCGAGGCCACGCTGCGCGAGAACCATGCGTTGCAAAGGCAGTACGGTGCCGACGTGGCGCTGCTCAGCCCGCGTGAATTGGCCGAGCGCTTTCCGTGGCTGGCACTGCAGGATGTGGCGCTGGGCTCGCTGGGCCTGTCGGGCGAAGGCTGGTTTGATGGCTACCTGCTGCTGGCGGCGCTGCGCAAGAAGGCACAGGCCCAGGGCGTGCGCTATGTGGCCGACGAGGCGGTGGGCCTCGACACGGCGGCCAGCGACGGCGTGTTGCATGTGGATGCGGTACGCCTGCAAAGCGGTGCCGTGCTGCCGTGCCGCTATGCCGTGAACGCGGGCGGCCCGTGGGCGGCAGCCATTGCGGGCTGGGCGGGCATTGATTTGCCCGTGGTGGGCAAGCGTCGCACCGTCTTCAACCTGGCCAGCCCTGCGACGCTGCCGGGTTGCCCGCTGCTCATCGACACCAGTGGCATTTGGCTCCGGCCCGAGGGCAAAGGCTTCATCTGCGGCTTTGCGCCGGATGCGGACAACGACGCCGACTTTGCCCCGCTGGAGCCCGAGTACGACGCGTTCGAGGACTACATCTGGCCCACGCTGGCCGAGCGCATTCCGGGCTTTGAGGCGCTGCGCATGCAGGGTGCCTGGGCGGGCTACTACGAGATGAACACCTTCGACCACAACGCCATCGTGGGCCTGCACCCGGCGTGCGACAACCTGGTGTTTGCCAACGGCTTTTCGGGGCACGGCCTGCAGCAGTGCCCGGCGGTAGGGCGCGGCCTGGCGGAGTGGATGTTGACGGGCGGCTACCAGAGCCTGGACCTGTCGCCGCTGTCCATCGAGCGCATTGCGCGCAACCAGCCGTTGCTGGAGAAAAACGTCATCTGAGCCTTGAGCCCCCTGCGGCGATGCCCCGGCGCACCGCCCGTTCGATTTTTCCTTTTTTTGGTATTTCTGCTTTCGACGCTTTCCAACCTGCCAATCACAACACCACCGGAGACAACGACCATGGCAATTTCCCGCAAGACATTCACCGCGCTCGCCGCAGGGCTGGCACTGGCCTACACGGCTTTTGCACCCGCGCAGGCACAGACCCCATCCACCCCCACGCTGGAGAAAATTAAGGCATCTGGCAAGGCGGTGCTTGGCGTGCGCGAGACCTCGCCGCCCATGGCCTACGCACTCGGCGCCAACGAAAAATACGTGGGCTACCACGTGGAGCTGTGCGAGCGCGTGCTGAAAGAAGTCGCGCCCGACGCCAAGCTTGAATACATGGCCGTGACGGCGCAAAACACGCTGCCGCTGGTGCAAAACGGCACGCTGGACATCGGCTGCGGCCCCACCACCAACAACACGGCGCGCCAGCAGCAGGTGGCCTTTGCGGTGACCACCTACGTGAGCGAAGTGCGTATGGCGGTGCGCAAGGATTCGGACCTGAAGTCCATCAGCCAACTTGCCGGGCGCACCATCGCGGCATCCACCGGCACCACGGCCGTGCAGTTGCTGCGCAAGCAAGAGCGAGCACTGGGCGGCACCGCCATCAAGACCGTGCTGGGCAAGGACCACCACGAAAGCTTCCTGCTGCTGGAAACAGGCCGTGCCGATGCCTTTGTGCTCGACGACAACCTGCTCGCCGGGATGATCGCCAACTCCAAGGACCCCTCGGCCTACCGCATCGTGGGCGAACCGTTGGGTGCCGAGCCCATCGCACTGCTGTTCCGCAAGGACGACCCCACCTTCAAGGCGGCGGTGGACGGTGTGCTCACCAAGCTCATGCAAAGCGGCGAGATCGAAAAGATCTACACCAAGTGGTTTGTAAACCCCATCCCACCCAAGAACATGAGCCTGAACCTGCCGCTGGGCACCACGCTGCGCCAGCTGTTTGCCACGCCCAACGACAAGCCCCTGGAGACCTACCAGCAATGAACGCCGCCGTTCCTGCCACGGCCTTCCGCGCGGCCGACCGCATCAGCGCCTTCGGTGTGTCCGACATCGTGCGCATCACCCAGGCCGCCAACGAGCTCAAGCGCCAGGGCCAGCCCGTCATCGTGCTGGGCCTGGGCGAGCCCGACTTTGACACGCCCGCCCACGTGATTGAAGCCGCGCAGCAGGCCATGGCGCAGGGCGACACGCACTACACGGTGCTGGACGGAGCGCCCGCGCTCAAGGCGGCCATCCAGCTCAAGTTCCGCCGTGACAACGCTCTGGAGTTCGCCACCAACGAAATCACGGTGGGTGCGGGCGCCAAGCAGGTCATCTACAACGCGCTGATGGCCAGCCTGAATCCCGGCGACGAGGTGATCCTGCCCGCGCCGTACTGGACGTCGTACGCCGACATGGTGCTGATTGCCGGTGGCGTGCCTGTGGTGGTGCCCTGCAGCGAAGCCAACGGGTTTCGCATTACGCCCGAACAGCTCGACGCGGCCATCACGCCGCGCACGCGCTGGGTGTTCATCAATTCCCCCTCCAACCCCAGCGGCACGGCCTACAGCACCGAGCAGTTGCGGCCTATTCTGGAGGTGGTGCTGCACCATCCGCAGGTGTGGGTGCTGGCGGATGACATCTACGAGCACATCCTGTATGACGGGCTCGCGTTTGCCACCCCCGCAGCCGTGCTGCCCGCACTGCGCGAGCGCACGCTGACGGTGAACGGTGTCTCCAAGTCGTACGCCATGACGGGCTGGCGCCTGGGCTACGGTGCCGGGCCCAAGGCATTGATCGCGGCCATGGCAGTGGTGCAAAGCCAGGCCACATCGTGCGCGTCGTCCATCAGCCAGGCCGCTGCGGTGGCTGCACTCACCGGCCCGCAGGATGTGGTGGCCGAGCGCTGCCGTGCGTTTCAGGAGCGGCGCGACCTGGTGGTGGCGGCCCTCAACGCATCGCCGGGCCTGCGTTGCCGCGTGCCCGAGGGCGCGTTCTACACCTTTGCCAGTTGCGAAGGTGTGCTGGGCCGCACCACGCCGGGCGGTGTATTGCTGCGCACCGACGCCGATTTTTGCGACTACCTGCTGCGCGAGTTCCATGTGGCCGTGGTGCCAGGCAGCGTGCTGGGGCTGGCGCCGTACTTCCGTATCTCGTACGCTGCCAGCATGGCCGACCTGCAAGAGGCCTGCGCGCGCATCCAGCGCGCGTGCAAGGCACTGTTCTGAGTTCTTGTTCTGTTTTGTGAAATGACCGTCTGACATGACTACCGCACCCACCACCTCCCGCACGGGCGGCCAGATCCTGGTCCGCCAGCTCATCACCCACGGCGTGAAGCAGCTGTTCTGTGTGCCGGGCGAGAGCTATCTGGCCGTGCTCGATGCCCTGCACGATGCCGACATTGCCGTGACGGTGTGCCGCCAGGAAGGCGGTGCGGCCATGATGGCCGAGGCGCAGGGCAAGCTCACGGGCCAGCCCGGCATCTGCTTTGTGACACGCGGGCCGGGCGCCACCAATGCGTCGGCCGGTGTGCACATCGCGCACCAGGACTCGACCCCCCTGATCCTGTTCGTGGGCCAGGTGGCACGCGGTGCCATGGGGCGCGAGGCGTTTCAGGAGCTGGACTACAGCGCGGTGTTTGGCACCATGGCGAAGTGGGTGGTGCAGATTGACGACCCGGCACGCGTGCCGGAGCTGATCTCGCGCGCCTTCCATGTGGCCACCTCGGGCCGCCCCGGCCCCGTAGTGGTGGCGCTGCCCGAGGACATGCTGACCGAAGCCGCCAGCGTGGCCGATGCGTTGCCCTACCAGGTGACCGAGACGCACCCAGGGGCTGCTCAGATGGCCGAGCTGGCCCAACGCCTGAAGGCCGCGCACCAGCCCGTGGCCATTCTGGGCGGCAGCCGCTGGTCCGAGCAGGCGGTGCGCGAGTTTGTGGCGTTTGCCGAGGCTTGGTCGCTGCCGGTGTATTGCTCGTTCCGGCGACAAATGCTCTTCCCGGCCAACCACGCCTGCTATGGCGGCGACCTGGGCCTGGGGGTGAACCCGCGCCTGTTGGCGCGCATCCGCGAGTCCGACCTGGTGCTGGTGGTGGGCGGGCGCCTGTCAGAGATCCCGTCGCAGGGCTACGAGCTGTTTGCGATCCCCAACCCCACGCAGCCGCTGGTGCATGTGCATGCCGATGCCGATGAGCTGGGCAAGCTGTACCGGCCCGCGCAGGCCATCCAAGCAACGCCGCAGGCATTCACGGCGGCGCTTGCGGGTGTGCGGCCTGCGGGGGCTGTGGCTTGGCATGCCCATGCGGAGATGGCACGGTCCGAGTACATCCTGTGGAGCGACACCAACCCCATCCAGATTCCTGGCGAGCTGCAGATGGGCCAGGTCATGCAGCATCTAAAGTCCACGCTGCCTGCCAACACCATCTTCTGCAACGGCGCAGGCAACTTTGCCACCTGGGTGCACCGCTTCTGGCCGTTCACCACCTATGCGAGCCAGCTGGCGCCCACCAGTGGTTCCATGGGTTACGGCCTGCCTGCGGGTGTGGGTGCCAAGCGCCTGTGGCCGCAGCGCGACGTGGTGGTGTTTGCGGGCGACGGCGACTTCTTGATGCACGGACAGGAGTTTGCGACCGCTGTGCAGTACGGCCTGCCCATCATCGTGGTGCTGCTCGATAACGCCATGTACGGCACCATCCGCATGCACCAGGAGCGCGAGTACCCCGGCCGCATCAGCGCCACCCAGCTCAAGAATCCGGACTTCAAAGCCTACGCCCAGGCCTTTGGCGGGCATGGAGAGCGGGTAGAGCGCACCGAAGACTTCGCCCCGGCGCTTGCCCGTGCACGGGCGAGCGGTCTGCCCAGCGTGTTGCACTGCCTGATCGACCCCGAGGCGATCACGCCCACGGGCACGCTGCAGGGCATTCGCAGCGCGGCCATGGCCAAGCGATAGCCAAGCGATAGCACCGTCATGCCCGGTGGCAGCAGTCTGTCACTCTGCCGCGCACAATAGCGGGCGTGACCGTTTTAGCGCCTGATTTCCCCGATAACGAGCCCGCAACTGCAGCCCCGCCTCAGCGCCAGGGGCAGCGGCTGCGCCGCATCGCCCATCTCGATATGGATGCCTTTTTCGCATCTGTCGAACTGCTGCGCTACCCGCAGCTCAAGGGCCTGCCCGTGGTGATTGGGGGCGGGCGGCGCAAGGTGGATGAACTGTTGCTGCAGGGCCCGGATGGCACGGGCTTGCGGGAGCGGCATTTCATCCCGGTGGAGGACTTTCCGCTGCTCAAGGACTATATAGGCCGGGGCGTGATCACCACCGCCACCTACCCAGCGCGGCAGTTTGGTGTGGGCTCGGCCATGGGGATGATGAAGGCCGCCAAGCTGTGCCCGCAGGCCATCGTGCTGCCGGTGGATTTTGACGAGGTGCGGCGGTTTTCACGCCTGTTCAAAAGCACCATCATGGAGATAGCCCCCGTGATGCAAGACCGGGGCGTGGACGAGGTGTACATCGACTTCACCGACGTGCCCGGCGGCCAGCGTGAAGGGGGCAGGGTGCTGGCGCGGCTTATCCAGAAGAGCATCTTTGACGTGACCGGGCTGACTTGCTCGATTGGCGTGGCGCCCAACCGGCTGCTGGCCAAGATGGCCAGCGAGTTCAACAAGCCAAACGGCATCTCCATTGTTTACGAGGAAGACCTTCAGACCAAGATCTGGCCGCTCAATGTGCGCAAGATCAACGGCATTGGCCCCAAGGCCGGCGAGAAGCTGGCACGGCTGGGCATCGAAACCATCGGGCAGCTGGCGGCGCAGGATGAGCAATGGCTGATGGGCCACTTTGGCAAGTCCACCGGGGCGTGGATGCACCGGGTGGCCTGGGGCCGCGACGACAGCCCGGTAGTGACCGAGAGCGAGCCCGTGAGCATGAGCCGCGAGACCACGTTCGACCGCGACCTGCACGCAGTGCGAGACCGCGCTGAACTGGGCGCGATCTTCACCGACCTGTGTATGCGCCTGGCCGAAGACCTGCAGCGCAAGGGCTATGTGGCGCGCACCATCGGCATCAAGCTGCGCTACGACGACTTCAAGATCGCCACGCGCGACCACACGGCGAACCTTTACACGGCCGATGGCGCCACCATCCGCCAGCTGGCCGGGCAGTGTCTCAAACGCGTGCCGCTGGACAAGCGCCTGCGGCTGCTGGGCGTGCGGGCCAGCACGCTGGCGCGGCGGGGCGAAGAGCCCTTGCTGGAGCCGCGGGCTGGGGCAACGGCAGAAACACGCCGGCGCAAGCCAGGCTCCGCAGATGGCGCAGAGGGTGTGGGTGGCACGGCGCAGCTTTTTTAGCGCGGGTTGACGTCGTTTCCTGCCAGTTCACGGCCCGGTGGGGTCGTGGCAATCGGCGTAAACACCCAGAGTGAGACCTGCCTGCACCGCCTGTTGCGTTCCTATACTCGTCCGCATATGGCCACTGCCACCGATGTTCCTTCCGCCAACCTGCAAGCGTTGATCCGCGCCGCAGCCGGGGGAGACCATGCCGCCTTCGCGCAGATCTACCAGCGCACCCACGTGCATCTGTTCGGCGTTGCCGTACGTATGTTGGGACAAGGACAGGCGGCCGAGGATGTGCTGCAAGAGGCGTATGTGAGCATCTGGAAGAACGCTGGGAGCTACCGCAGCGAAGTGGGCGGGCAGCCCATCCAGCCCATGACATGGCTGATCGCCATCGTGCGCAACAAGGCGCTGGACGCCTTGCGCGCCCGCGCCCGGCGGCCTGAAAGCGCCTGGAACGACACCACGGAGCTTGCAGGCAGCGATGGGGATGGCAGCGACGCGCCGCCGGGTGCCGCGTCTGCATTGACCCCCGCACCCAGCGCGATGCATTTGCTGGAGCAGGCCACCCAGGCATTGCGTATCGAAGGCTGCATGAATGCCCTGGAGGGGAGCTACCGGCAAAGCCTTGCGCTGGCCTACTACCAGGGCCTGTCGCATTCCGAGGTGGCGGCGCAGATGGGAGCGCCGCTGGGTTCGGTCAAGGCATGGATTCGGCGGGGCCTGGAGCGCCTGAAGAACTGCCTGGCCACGCAAGGGGTGGGCGCATGAGGTACACCCACCCCGCGCTGCTGGACCACCTGGCGTCTGCCTATGTGCTGGGCACGCTGGGCGGTGGCGCGCGCCGCCGCTTTGAGCGGCTGCTGCGTGATCGCAGCGACGTGCAGTTGCTGGTGGCGCAGTGGGAAGGGCGGCTGGGGATGCTGGCCCGTTCGGTGCCGGCGCAACAGCCACCGCAGCGCGTGTGGGCCACCATTGAGGCGCGCACCCGGCCTCGCGATGTGAAAGACGCAGCCCCGCAGGGCGGTTGGGCCGGTGTGCTGTGGCGGCGCCATGGTGTGTTGCAGGGCTTGGCGGGTGTGGTGTTGGGTGTGGTGGCCACCGTGGCCCTGGTGGCTGCGGTGCCAACCTTGTTCGTGTCGAGCGACCAGGTGGCCCTGCGCGCAGGGGACAAACTGCCGCAGGCCTATGTGGGCCTGCTGACGGACGCTGCGGGCAACGGCAAGGTGCTGGTGAGTTCGCTGCGCCATGGGCGCACGCTGACGGTGAAGGTCATCGGGCCTATCACGCTTCCCGCGACTCCAGCGACTGTTGCTGGCGCAGCCCCACAGCTGGTGCTGTGGGCGGTGCCAGCCGATGGCGTGCCGTTTGTGCTGGGCACGGTGCCGGTGGCGGGTTCTGCGGTGTCGGTGTTGCCCGATACGTCGGAGAAGCTGCTGCTCAAGGTCAGCAAACTCATGGTGACGCTGGAGACATCGGCAACGCCGCAGGTGCCCAGCAGCACCGTGCTTTTCACCGGCAACTGCGCCAAGCTGTGGTGAGCGGCGCAAGGCCCCCATCGGCTTTGCAAAAATAATTGTCCGGTGCTGCATCCGTTTTGCATTCCGTGTCGTTTATCTGAGGTGCCGGTCTCCGGCATGGGGCCAGCGCGGCCTCCGACCATTCCAACTTCACGTTTTCAGGAGCTTCCCATGCCTTCATTCCCTGTTCGCCCCTTGATGTCTGCGCCCCTGCTGAGCCTGGCGCTGGTGCTGGTGCCCGTGTTGGCACTGCCCATGGCCCACGCGGCCGATATGCCCACCACGCCAGTGGAGAACGCACGCATCGATGATTTTGCCGTGGGCAAAAAAGCCATCGAAGCCAAGAACTGGGCGCTGGCGGCCAGCAGCTTCAGCAAGGTGGTGGCCCAGAATCCGCAGAACGCCGATGCCTACAACCTGCTGGGCTACTCCAACCGTTGGCTCGGCAAATACGACGAGGCGTTTGCGGCCTACAACAAGGCGCTGGCGCTGGACCCCCACCACAAGGGAGCGCTGGAATACTCGGGCATGGGCTACCTCAAGGTTGGCCAGAAGGCGCAGGCCGAAGCCCAGCTCGCCAAGCTGCAGGCCATCTGCGCGCAGTGCGAGGAGACCACCGATCTGGCCAAGGCCATTGCGGCCTACAAGCCGGCGCAGTAAGAGCGGCGAAAAAACCCTTCCTGCGTTGTTGCTGCGTCTGGTCGTACTACCCGTACAGCCTGCGACGCAGCGCCTCGCCAGAACCGCTGCGCTGGGTTTTGTTATCCGCTTTGTATCGTTTTCAGGCGCCTGATTTTTAGTGTGTAAGGCGCTGTTGGCCCGTTAGACTTGATCGGTATCAAGCGGTAACGAATAGCGTGCCGCGCTGCCTGCCTCTGCTGCAGGCCCATCAGGAGCCAACATGCGCATCAACCTGCCGGTGACCCAGCAGAACTTCGACTATTCCGGCGATGAACTGCTGGTGTCCAGCACCAACACCAAGGGCGAGATTACCCACTGCAATCCAGCGTTCGTTCGCGTGAGCGGCTACAGCTACGACGAACTCATTGGCCAGCCGCACAACCTCATCCGCCACCCCGACATGCCCGCCGAGGCCTACAAAGACATGTGGCGCACCATTGGCCGGGGGGAGCCCTGGACGGGCCTGGTCAAGAACCGCCGCAAGAACGGCGACCACTATTGGGTGCGCGCCAATGTCACCCCCATCATGGAGGGCGGCAAGCCACGTGCCTACATGTCGGTGCGCACCAAGCCCAGCTCGGCAGAAATTTCTGCTGCCGAAGCCCTGTATGCCCAGATGCGCAGCGAGGCGGCATCGGGCGCGAGCAGCTTCTACCTGGACTCGGGCAACGTGCGCTACCGGGGAGTGCGTGGCTGGCAGCAGCACCTGGCGCAGATGGCGTTGCTGCCCCGCATGGCGATCCTGCTGCTGGTAACGGTGCTGCTGGCCTTGTTGCCCGATGTGATGGGTCTGCAAGGCACCATCGCCTGGGTAGCCCGCTTGGTGTTGCTGTTGCTGGGGGTGGGGTGGACGCTGTGGCGCTTTCAGGCCACCGTGTTGCAGGGCGTGCACGATGCCACCCGCTTCGCGTCCGACATCTCGGCCTGCAACCTGGCCACGTCGGTGGGCACTGACTATCCCCAACCTCTGGGCGCGCTGATGCAGCGCCTGCTGCAGACCCAGGTCAATCTGCGCGCAGTGGTGGGCGATGTGCGCACCGAGGTGCGCAACTTCATTGACTCAGCCGACGAGATCTCGCGCGGCGGCCTGGACCTGTCGGCCCGCACCGAATCGCAGGCCAGCAGTCTGGAAGAGACTGCTGCGGCCATGGAGCAACTGGCCAGCACGGTGCTGGAGACCTCCGAGACTGCCGCCAAGGTCTCGCGCGAGAGCGCGCAGAGCAGCGACATCGCCAAGCGCGGCGGCCAAGCGGTGCAAGAGGTGGGCGCCGCCATGCAGCAGATGAAGTTGTCGTCCACCAAGATCAGCGAAATCGTGGGCGTGATCGAGGGCATCGCCTTCCAGACCAATCTGCTGGCCCTGAACGCCGCCGTCGAGGCGGCCCGTGCCGGCGAGCAGGGGCGGGGTTTTGCGGTGGTGGCGGGTGAGGTGCGGGCGCTGGCCCAGCGCAGCGCCAGCTCCGCCAAGGAGATCAGCGGTCTGATCGGCGTGACGGTGAACCAGATCGCCAGCGGTGCCCAGCAGATGGGCCATGCAGGCACCACCATTGAGGGCGTGGTCGATGCAGTGGAGCGCGTGAGCACGCTGGTGCAGCAGATCAGCAGTGCCACCAAAGAGCAGTCGCAAGGCATCGCCCAGGTCAACGAGGCGGTGACGCAGCTGGACACCGTGACGCAGCAGAACGCGGCGCTGGTCGAGGAGTCTGCGGCGGCGGCGCAGGGGCTCAAGGAAAGTGCGGTGTCGCTGGGCCGCTCGGTGGATGTGTTCCGGCTGGGGTAACGGGTAACGGGTGCTGTGGCGAGCGACCGCCAGCCACGCAGACCTTGACGAATGCTTACTCGTAACTTACAGTGATTTTCCCGTTTTCCGGGAGATCACCATGACCCTCAACGAGCTGCAACGCATCAAGCAGTGGCATGTCGCGCACAAGGCAGACCACCCGCTCGAATACCACCTGTGGGACCTGGTGTTGACGGTCTGGATGCTGGGCTGGGTGGGCTGGTTTCCCATCATCGCTTTTGGCGAGCCGTGGACCGCGCCGCTGTGCCTGATGGGTATCTTCGGGCCCAGCCTCTATGTCACCTGGCGAACGCGTGCCCACCTGCGCCACACCCTGCGGTGCGACTGGATCGATGCGCGGAGCTGATGGACGCGACTGACGGCGGCTGGGCCTACTGCCGTGCCGTGCGCACGTTGCGCGGCAGACCTTGCGGGTGGCTGGTGCGCAGCGGGTTGATGTCCAGCCCGCCCCGGCGCGTGTAGCGCGCGTACACAGTCAGTTTGATGGGTTTGCAGCGCGTCCACACATCCATGAAGATGCGCTCCACGCACTGCTCGTGGAACTCGTTGTGGTTGCGAAAGCTCACCAGGTACTGCAGCAGCCCTTCCTGGTTGATCTGCGGGCCGCTGTAGCTGATCTGCACACTGCCCCAGTCGGGCTGGCCGGTCACCAGGCAGTTGCTTTTGAGCAGGTTGCTGGTCAGTGTTTCGGTCACGGGTGCTTCGTTGAACGTGGCCGTCAGCAATTCGGGGGCTGGCTGGTACTGCGTGCATTCCACATCCAGGCGGTCCAGGCTCAGGCCGTCCAGTTCATGCACGGGTTCCTGGTCGAACAGATCCGGCGCGATGAGCCTCACGCCCACGGTGGCCGGGTGTTCCGCGCCGCGCCACGCGGCTTCACTGATGTCGGTGCGGATGCGCGCCTGCACTTCGGCCGCATCGGCAAAACGGGTGTTGTTGAAGCTGTTGAGGTACAGCTTGAACGATTTGCTCTCCACGATGTTGGGCGTCTCGCAGGGCACGGTGATGTGCGCCAGCGCCACCTGCGGCTTGCCGCGCAGGTTCAGCCACGACAGCTCGAAGGCCGTCCACAGGTCGGCCCCGAAGAACGGCGCGGCGCCGGTGATCCCGATTTCGGCGCGCTTGCCGGAGCGGGGGATGGGGAACAGCAGCGAAGCGTCGTACTGGTCCACGTAGGCGGAGGACTTGCCGAGTTGGGATTGTTCCGGGGTGTTCATAAATGCTATTAAATTTATGGCTAATAGCGCTTTATGGATAAGCGCTAGAGCCTGTTTTTACTTGAATTCCCGTTCGCGCAGCCACTTGGTGGCGATCCACTTCTCGCCCGCGATCACCGGCGCACCGCCGTGCAGCGTGCGGGTGGACGGGTGCGGGCGCTCATAGCTGAAGAACACCGCATTGCCGCGCTGCGGCGCGACCTCCAGGTGCACGTCGGGGAAAGTGGTGCCGCCACCTTTTTCGGGGGTGTTCAGGTACATCACCAGTGTGCCCACGCGCTGCCCGCCGCGCTGGACGATGGTGGGTGTGCCGGGCTCGGCGGGGTCGAAGTAGTCGTAGTGCGGCTTGTATTCGGCGCCTGGGCGGTAGTGCAGCACCTGCAGGCCCTCGCCGTTCTCGATGGGCCAGTTCAGCAGGCGCGCAATACGTTCTTCGATGCGCTGGATCAGCGGGCTCTGGCCGCGCTGGAAGAACATGCCGTCGCTGGTGCGGTCGTCATTGATTTCCTCGCCGCCCGTCTTGGTGGCCACGGTGAGCGAGCGCGCCATGCGCGGCGCAGCGTCCGCGATGAGGGCGTCGCATTCTTCGGGCGAGAGCAGGTTGCCAAACACCACGATGCGCGGCTGGGCCATGGCCAGCAGCACATTCACGGTGCGATCGCCACAGTCCACCTGGGCGGGCGATGCATCCAGCTGGGGCTCGGGCACAGGCACGGCGGCGGGCTGGCCTTGTTGTACGGCCAGTTCGTTCAGGTGGTCTTGCAGCGTGACCTCCAAGGCGTCGGCGGCCACGTCTTCATCCCAGCCCGCATCGCGCATGGACTGCAGCACCACAGGCGCGGCGTAGCCGGCCTGGGCCTGTTCGATGATCCAGCGGCGCAGCTCGGGCGTGATGGCCTGCCGCGCGGTGCTGGCGCGCTGGTGGGTGGTTGTGGTGCTGCTGTCGGGGTGCTGCTCAGAACGCGATGCCATGGCGGTCCTTCAACGTGAATGGGGTTAGCAGTTTCAGGCGGTGGGAGGGGTCTTGCGCCGGAAGACCAAGCGCTCGGGCTCGGATGATGCCGGGGCAAAGGCATAGCCGTCCAGATCAAACCCCTCGAGCTTGTGCGGCGTGGCCACGCGGTGCGTGATCGCATAGCGCGCCATCAGGCCCCGCGCACGTTTGGCATGGAAGCTGATGATCTTGTAAGCGCCGCCTTTCCAGTCTTCGAACACACATTCGATGACACGGGCCTTGAGCGCCTTGCGGTCGACGGACTTGAAGTATTCCTGCGACGCCAGGTTGACCACCACGGGGGTCGTGTCGGCGCGCAGGCGGGTGTTGAGGTGCTCGGCAATCTGGCTGCCCCAGAACTGGTACAGGTTGCTGCCTGCGCTGGTGGCCAGGCGCGTGCCCATTTCCAGGCGGTAGGGCTGCATGCGGTCCAGCGGCCGCAGCACGCCATAGAGGCCGCTCAAGATGGCCACATGGCTTTGTGCCCAGTCCAGGTCCTGCGGGGCGAGCGTGCGGGCGTCCAGTCCCTCGTACACATCGCCGTTGAAGGCCAGCAGCGCCTGGCGCGAGTTGGCGGCCGTGAAACGGGGGCGCCAGGCCTGGTAGCGCGCCACGTTCAGCGCGGCGAGCTTGTCACTCAGGTCCATCAGCGAAGCGATTTGCTGCGGAGATTGCTCGCGCAGCACCTCAATGAGCGCGGTGGATTGCGCCACAAACTGGGGCGTGGTGTGTGGCAGGCCTTCGGGCAGGGGCGTGTCGTAGTCGAGCGATTTGGCGGGAGACAGCAGGAACAGCATGGAGGCAGAAGGTCCGTGGATCTCGGAAGGTGAAGCAGGTGGCCGGGTGGGCTGCTGCGATTCTGGGGAGGCGGTGGCTCGAAATGGTACCTGTTGAAGGACTGTATTCGGGCGCTTGCGGGCATTGGCAGGCTCCCGCAAAAAAAAGAAGGCGGCCTGGGCCGCCTTCTTTTTGCATAGCTGCGGCACCCGGCGGGGCCGCAGCTGTTTTCAGCGCATCAGGCCGAGGGAGTCTGCTCAAACGGCAGCTTCATGGCAGACAGGTCGCGGCGGGTTTCCACCAGCACCAGCGGGCCTTCGTCCAGCACTACTGCAGGTGGGCGCTCACGTGGCACGCGGATGGGCTTGGGCTCGGCGGCAATCGCAGCTTGCACGGCAGCGATCTTGTCCATGTCGGAGTTGACCCACTGCAGGCCCGATGCGGCAGCCACTTGCTGCAGCTCGTCGATGGGCAGTGCGAACGCCTGGACGCGGGGCAGACCGTTCGCAGCGGGTACCACCGGTGCGACGGGTGCCGCAGCGGGTGCAGGTGCTGCAACAGGCGCTGGTGCCGCCACAGGTGCTGGCGCGGCCGCCACCGGGGCTGCTACCGGCGCGGCGACAGGTGCAGCAACGGGGGCCGCCGGTGCGTGGGCCGGGGCGGGCACGGGTGCTGCCACAGGCGCTGGCGCGGGTGCCGCTGCCGCTGGCTCCGCGGCAGGGGCCGCGAAGTAGCTGCGGCGTGGCGCTTCGTCCTGCGCGGGTGCTGGCTCGGCCTGCGTGGGGTCGAAATCCAGCATCGCCGGTGCGGCGGCTTCGGCATTGCCGTTGTTGTCACGCGGACCGCGTTCGCCACGCTCGCGGCGGTCACGGCCGTAGCGGTCGCGCGAACGGCGCTCGCGGCGCTGTTCTTCTGCAGCGGCACCATTGCCGTTGGGCTGAGCGTCGTTGCCGGACAGGTCCAGATCGGGCAAGGCAGCCAGTGGCGCTGTGTCGGCAAAGTCGCCAGGCACTGCGGCAGCGGCCGTTTCCTGGGCTTCCACCGCGCGGGGTGTGCGCTCGCCACGTTCGCCACGGTTGCCGCGATCACCACGTTCACGGCGTGGGCCGCGTTCGCCACGGGGCTGCTGGGTGGTTTGGCCTTCTGTGCTGTTGCCGGGGTTGCCAGCGTTGGGGCCTTCCACCTGTGCGGTCACGGCGGTGTTGTTATCACCGTTCAAGCCTGCGTTCTGGTTGCGCGGCTCGGTGTTGTCGCGGCGGCCACGGCCACCTCCTTCACGCCCTTCGCGTCCATTGCGGCCACCGTCGCGGCCTTGGCCTTCGCGGGCCTCGCCTTCGGGGCGGCGCTCGGCGTCGCGGGGTGCGCGGCCTTCGGCCGAGCGTTCGCCACGGCGGCCCCGGCCTTCGCCGTTGCCTTCGCGGTTGCCGTCACGGGGTGCGCCTTCGCGCTGGCCGTCCCGGTTGCCATCGCGGCCACCACGGCGACCACGGCCTTCACCGTTGCGGCCATCGCGGCGGGGTTCGCCACGGGCGGTGGTCTCCGGGGCTGCTGCCGGTGCGGGCGCGGCCACGGGGGCAGGGGCTGCCGGTGTGGTGCCAACGCCGAACAGGCTCTTGATCCACCCAAAGAAGCCTTGCTCTTGGGGGGCGGCCGCAGCCGGGGCCGGGGTTGCCACGGGGGCGGGTGCTGGCGCGGTCGCAGCGGCGGGGCGCTGGCCGGCGCGTGGTGGGCGGGCGGCGCCTTCGGCACGGGGCTCGGCCACCGGGGCGGGTGCGTCGGGCAACACGCCCTTGATCACCGGCGTCTGCTTGTTGGTGGGCTCTTGCGAGCGGCGCGTCACGGCGGTGGGGTCTTCCACTTCTTCGGCAAGCTTGTAGCTGGCTTCGATGTGGTCCAGGCGCGGGTCGTCGTGCTTGAGGCGTTCCAGGCGGTAGTTGGGGGTTTCCAGCGTCTTGTTGGGCACCATCAGCACGGCCACGCGCTGCTTGAGTTCGATCTTGGCGATCTCGGTGCGCTTCTCGTTCAGCAGGAACGAGGCCACTTCCACCGGCACCTGGCAGTGCACGGCGGCCGTGTTGTCCTTCATCGACTCTTCCTGAATGATGCGCAGGATCTGCAGGGCCGACGATTCGGTGTCGCGGATGTGGCCCGAGCCGCCGCAGCGGGGGCAGGGGATGGACGAGCCTTCGCTCAATGCGGGCTTGAGGCGCTGGCGGCTCATTTCCATGAGGCCGAACTTGCTGATGGTGCCGAACTGCACGCGGGCACGGTCCTGGCGCAAGGCGTCGCGCAGGCGGTTTTCCACTTCGCGGCGGTTCTTCGACTCTTCCATGTCGATGAAGTCGATCACGATCAGGCCGCCCAGGTCGCGCAGGCGCATCTGGCGGGCCACTTCGTCGGCAGCTTCCAGGTTGGTGCGGGTGGCGGTTTCCTCGATGTCGCCGCCCTTGATGGCGCGGGCCGAGTTCACGTCCACGGACACCAGCGCTTCGGTGTGGTCGATCACGATGGCGCCACCCGAGGGCAGCTGCACGGTGCGGGCGTAGGCCGATTCGATCTGGTGCTCGATCTGGAAGCGGCTGAACAGGGCGGCGTCGTCGCGGTAGCGCTTCACGCGGGCGGCATGCTCGGGCATGACGTGCGCCATGAACTGCTGTGCCTGTTCGTAGATGTCGTCGGTATCGATGAGGATGTCACCGATGTCGTTGTTGAAGTAGTCGCGGATCGCGCGGATCACCAGGCTCGATTCCTGGTAGATCAGGAAGGCGCCCTTGCCACCCTTGGCGGCGCCGTCGATGGCATTCCAGAGCTTGAGCAGGTAGTTCAGGTCCCACTGCAGCTCGGGCGCGGTGCGGCCAATGCCGGCGGTGCGCGCGATGATGGACATGCCGTTCGGGTATTCGAGCTGGTCCATCGCCTCCTTGAGCTCGGCGCGGTCTTCACCCTCGATGCGGCGCGATACGCCACCGCCCCGGGGGTTGTTGGGCATCAGCACCACGTAGCGGCCAGCCAGCGAGACGAAGGTGGTCAGGGCCGCGCCCTTGTTGCCGCGCTCTTCCTTTTCAACCTGAACCAGCAGCTCCTGGCCTTCCTTGATCACTTCATTGATGCGCGCCTGGCTGGGCGAGACACCGGGGGTGAAGTAGCTGCGCGAGATTTCCTTGAACGGCAGGAAGCCGTGGCGGTCTTCGCCGTAGTCCACAAAACAGGCTTCCAGCGAGGGCTCGACGCGGGTGACGACGGCCTTGTAGATGTTGCCCTTGCGCTGCTCGCGCCCTTCGATTTCGATTTCGTAGTCGAGGAGTTTTTGTCCGTCGACGATGGCCAGGCGCCGTTCTTCGGGCTGCGTGGCGTTGATGAGCATCCGCTTCATGATGCGATTCCTTCAGTGTTTCGCGGACAGCAGCGGAGCAGCCAACCGTGACCCACGGAGAGGGCTGCGCGGGCTGCCGCCCACAGTTTCCAAACCAATACAACAAGCTCTACAGGAGCTGTGAATGCCTGGACTGACGCATCGAAACGAAGGGAATTGCCGGGGATGCCAATGATCTGCCGCGCTCTAGCGCAGCATCGGGAGGCAGGGGCGCGTGGATGGGGGCGAGTGGTAGGAACGCAGTTTTGCTAGCAAAAGAGTAGCTGATTGCGCTTGCTGGCTGTGCGCTGAGGGCGATTTTGAGCATGCAGCCAAAGGCCGCAGCCTCCGCCACAGGGTCACCATCCATGCCATCAACAACCACATGCTCGCTTTGATCCGCTGGCAGGCTGCGCCCGGGTAGGGAACATCTGCCAGCTTGGGGGATTCCGTATCAGTGTTTCAATCTGTCAGCCCGCCGCACGGCGTGCTGGCCACCACAGGCATCTGGCCTGCAATCTGCGCGCACGACGCCCGCTGGCATCGACCTGCCTGCACGAGGGGCAAGGGCTGTGTGGACTAAACTCCAGACAAATCAACCACTTACATAACAACGCGCAGGTGAAACACATTATAGGGGCCAAACCGCCCGCCGCCCCTGGGGGGCTTCCCGCAGCCCGCCTGGTGGAAGTGGATGCTGACTCCGCAGGCCAGCGGCTCGATAACTTTTTGATACGCCACTTGAAAGGTGTGCCTAAAACGCATGTCTACCGCATCATCCGCAGCGGCGAGGTGCGCATCAACAAAGGCCGCGTGAGTGCCGACACCCGCGTGGAGGCAGGGGACGTGGTGCGCCTGCCTCCTGTTCGAATTTCAGACAAGGTGGCCGAAAAGGCCGAGCGCCCGGCGCCCGCGCGCGAGTTCCCCATCCTGCTCGAAGACGAGCACCTGATCGCCATCGACAAACCTGCTGGCGTGGCGGTGCATGGCGGTAGCGGGGTGAGCTTTGGCGTGATCGAGCAGCTGCGCCAGGCGCGGCCGGCCTCCAAGTTCCTGGAACTGGTGCACCGGCTGGACCGCGACACCTCGGGCATCCTGCTGGTGGCCAAGAAGCGGTCTGCGCTTACCCACCTGCAGGACCAGTTCCGCGAGCGAGAAACGGGAAAGACCTATCTGGCACTGGTCACGGGCACCTGGCCTGCCAACAAAAAAGTCATCGACCTGCCCCTGCACAAATACCTGCAGGCTGACGGCGAGCGCCGCGTGCGTGTGACCACGGCCGACGACCCGGATGGCATGCGGTCCATCACACTGGTCAAGGTGCGCAGCACCGTGCCCGCGCGCGCTGCGCAGGGCCTGCCCGCCATGTCGTTGCTGGAGGTGACCATCAAGACCGGTCGCACCCACCAGATTCGTGTGCACCTGGCCAGCCAGGGCCACGCCATCGTCGGGGACGACAAATACGGCGACTTTGACCTCAACAAGCGCCTTCAGAAGCTCTCGATGAAGCGCATGTTCCTGCACGCATGGCGGTTACAGTTCAATCACCCCGCTTCGGGCGAGCGTGTGCAGCTGATTGCCGAGCTGCCCCCCGAGCTGGCTGATTTTGTGTCCCCTGCCTGACGATCCTGCGCGAAGAACCCCCTCCATGTCTGCCAAAAACTTCCGTCCGCGCCGCTTCGACCTCATCGCCTTTGACTGGGATGGAACCCTGTTCGACTCCACCGCCATCATCGTGCGCTGCATCCAGGCGGCGGTGCGTGACGTGGGTGGCACCGTGCCCACCGACAAAGAGGCGGCCTATGTGATTGGCATGGGCTTGATGCAGGCCCTGGCCCATGCGGCGCCGGATGTGCCAACCGAAAAGTACACCGAGCTGGGCAACCGCTACCGCTTCCACTACATCCAGCACCAGGACGACCTGAGCCTGTTCGACGGCGTACTGCCCCTGCTGAACGACCTGCGTGAACGCGGCCACCTGCTGGCCGTGGCCACGGGCAAAAGCCGTCGCGGGCTGGATGATGCGCTGCACTCGGTGGACTTGCGCGGCGTGTTCGACGGCTCGCGCACCGCCGACCAGACCGCTGGCAAGCCGCACCCGCTGATGCTACAGGAGCTGATGGCCGAATTTGACGTGGCGCCGGAGCGCCTGCTGATGATTGGCGACACCACCCACGACCTGCAGATGGCGGTCAACGCACGCTGTGCGAGCGTGGGGGTGAGCTATGGCGCCCATGAGCCCGACGCCTTTCACGCGCTCCAGCCGCTGGCGGTCGTGCATTCGGTGCGCGAGCTGCACGATTGGCTGCTGCACAACGCGTGACGCCGGATATCGGAGCGTGACGAGCCCATGACCACACCACCCGATCAGCCCATTGCGCTGTGCAACAGTGCCGACCTCGTCGATGGGGGCTTGGCGGTTCCGTTTGATGTGCAGTACGCAGGTCAGACCTGCCGGGCCTTTGCGATCCGCTACCAGGGCCTGCCGCATGCCTACCTGAACCGCTGCACCCATGTGGCCATGGAGATGGACTACCAGCCGGACCGCTTTTTTGACGACACGGGCCACTGGCTGCTGTGTGCCACCCACGGGGCCGCCTACCTGCCGAGCACCGGCCAGTGCGCGGGCGGCCCGTGCCGCGGCGGGCTGGTGAAAATTGCTTTGTCCGAAAGCGATGGTGTGGTGCACTGGCATACTGCCTACAACCTGCAACCCGTAGAGTTCTAGAAAATTCAGATGAATTACCCTTATGTGCTGTCGCCTGGTGCCAGCCAGCGCGATGCGCGGGCATCAGTGTTGCAGTGCCCAGGACGTACGACATGACAGACCCCCAGCAGCCCGGCTCTTCGGGTTTTGACCCAAAAAGTAATCCCGCGCCCGACCTGTGGGCGCAAGCAGCTACAAATTCAGGAGCATCTGTGAGCGACTCATCGCGTGAACCCGGCTGGGAGCGCGCCACGCTGGAAAAGCTGGCCTTCTCCGCCCTCCAAGAACAGCGCAGCGCCCGCCGCTGGAAGATATTCTTCCGCCTGGCATGGCTGGTGCTGATTGCCGCAGTTGCCTTTGCGGCCCTGCGCCAGGCATCGCCCAGTGCCAGCAAGAGCACGCCCCATACGGCGGTGGTGGACATCAAAGGCGAGATCGCCAGCGGCGCCGAGGCCAGTGCCGAGTTCGTGGTGGCCGCCATGCGCAGCGCGCTGGAGGACGAAGGCTCGCAGGCCCTGGTGCTGCTCATCAACTCGCCCGGCGGCAGCCCGGTGCAGGCCGGAATCATCAATGACGAAATTGTTCGTTTGAAGGCCAAGCACAACAAGCCGATCTACGCCGTGGTGGAAGAAACCTGCGCGTCGGCGGCGTACTACATTGCCGCTGCAGCGGACGACATCTACGTGGACAAGGCCAGCATCGTGGGCAGCATTGGTGTGCTGATGGATGGATTCGGCTTCACCGGCACCATGGAAAAACTGGGCGTGGAGCGCCGCCTGCTCACCGCGGGTGAGAACAAGGGCTTCCTCGACCCCTTCAGCCCGCAGACCGAAAAGCAGCGCGCCTACGCGCAGACCATGCTCGACCAGATCCACCAGCAGTTCATTGCCGTGGTGAAAGCCGGGCGTGGTGACCGCCTCAAGACCACGCCCGACACCTTCAGTGGCCTGTTCTGGACCGGCCAGCAGGCCGTGGAAATGGGCCTGGCCGACAAGCTGGGCAACCTGGACTATGTGGCCCGCGAGGTGGTGAAGGCCGAAGACATCATCGACTACACCCGCCGCGACAACGTGGCGGAACGGCTTGTCAAGCGCTTTGGCGCGGCGATTGGTGTGGGCGCCGTGAAGTCACTGGCCGTGGCTGGACCTCAGCTGCGCTGACACCGTCCGACGCGGCCTTTGGGCCATGCACAAAAAAAGCCCCGGGTGGAGATTCCACACGGGGCTTTTTGCGTCTGGGCCTGCGTGGCGGTACGTGGTGTGACGCAGTCGGCCGTGCCGGCCTCCGAGGGCTGGCAGGAGGGTGGTTTTTAGCTGTCCAGCCCGCCCGCCTTGCGCTGGCGCGAGCCGTCTTCCAGGATGGTGTCGTCGGCCACCAGCTTGCCCGTCTCGTCCCACTGCTTGCGGGCCGTAAGGCGCGTGCGTCCCCGGGCATCGGGGGCTGAATACTGTTCTTCAATCGCCAGCCGGCCGTTGTCGTGAAAGGCCTGCTGCGTGCCCACGGGCCATTGCTCGGCATTGAGCTGCTCGCGCCGCGCCAGCTTGCCATCGTCACGGTACATCTCGCGCTGCACGCGCCCCTGCTCACCGGCGCCGGTCCAGGTACTGCGCTCTCGCACCGATCCGTTGAGGTACCAGCGCTCGACCTGCACCTCCCGCCCATCGGCAAAACTGCGCTGCTCGATCAGCTGGCCGGATGCGCCGTAGCGCTTGGCGCTGAACAGCGAGCCCCGCGTATCGCGCAGTGTGCGCTCGTCCGGCGCGAACACGCGTTCCTCGCGCAGCACACTTTTGCCGCCCTCTGTGGTGAAGCTGCGGTGCACACGCCGACCGTCCACCACGAGTTGCTGGGCGGCGACGATGCCGTCGCGGGTCCATTCGGTCGCGTTCAGCAGGCGGCCCTGGTCGTAGTGCAGCTGCGCGGTTTTGGCGCCGTTCTCTGCATGGAGCTGGGTGTCAGTGGCACCGTCAAAGCCGCAGAGTTTGCGGTCTTCGGGCAGCACGCTGGTGCGCGGGCAGAACAGGCGTGTGGGCTGGCCCTTGCTGTTGGTTTCCACATAGAACAGCTCCTGCCCGCCGCCGTGGAACGACACGCGCTCCACGCGGCCGGTGGCGTCAAAGCGCCTCACAGCCCCCTGGGTGCGGCCATTGTCGGCGGTTTCTTCGCGCCGCACCTGGCCGTTGGGCCAGAACTCGGCCACCCGGCCGTGGCTGTTGCCGCGTTCGTTGACCGTGCGTTCGCGCTGCAGGCGGCCTTCGCGGTCGAACATGCGCTCCAGGCCCACGAACTTTCCGTCGCGCAGTTCCTGCTCGCGCTGGAGGTGGCCGGTGTCTTCTTCGCGGCAGCGCACCAGCCCGGACTGGCCGGCGGTTTCGGCACCGTTGGAAATATTGATGGGTTTGCCATTCAATTCACAACGAATAATGGCCTCAGCGCTTGAACCATAAGCGCTAACAGCTATAAAAAATATAGTGAATAGACGGTTCATGCTTAGCGGCCCATCGCAAACACGACAGGGGTGCGGTTGTCGGGGGGCGTGGGTTGCTGGCGCCATTGCCGCACGAGCTGGCTGCGGATGCGTGCGTCGGGCAGCGTCAGCCCGCTGGCCAGCGCCAGGCGGGTGTGGGGCTGCAGCGTTTGCACCAGGGCCTGCCAGAGGGCGGCGTTGCGGTAGGGAGTTTCGATGAAAAGCTGGGTCTGTCCTGTCTTGAGGGCCAGGCTTTCCAGCTCCTTGATACGCTGGATGCGCTCTTGGCTGTCCTGGGGCAGGTAGCCGACAAACGCAAAGTGTTGCCCGTTCAATCCGCTGGCCGCCAGCGCCAGCAGCAGCGACACAGGGCCCACCAGGGGCACAACGGGGATATCAAGGTCGTGTGCCGCGCGCACCACGGACGAACCGGGGTCGGCCACTGCTGGCATGCCCGCCTCGCTGATCAGCCCCATGTCGTGCCCATTCAGTGCCGCTGCGAGCAGCGGGCGTGCGTCGAACGGGGCTGATCCTTTGTCGCCATGGTCGCCTTTTTTGTGGACTTCGCGGGGAAGCTCGGTGATCTGCTGCTGCTGCAGGGAGGCTGCCAGGGGGTGCAGTGCGTCGATGCGTTTGAGGTAGGCGCGTGTACTCTTGGCGTTCTCGCACACCCATTGGGTCAGCCGTGCAGCCGTCTGAAGGGTGGCCGATGGCAAGGCATTCTGCAGCGGGACCTGGGTGTCGCAGCCAAAGTCGAGGGGGGCGGGCACGAGATAAAGCGTGCCCTTGCGAGCGCCAGAGCGCGGGTCGGTGGGGGGATTTGTCATGGCAGCACCAAGCCTGCCGCGCGCAGCATGCGGCAGGTGCGGATCAAAGGCAGTCCGATGAGGGCTGTGGGATCGTCGCTGTGGATGGCATCCAGCAGCGCAATGCCCAGGCCTTCGCTCTTGGCGCTGCCGGCGCAATCGTAGGGTTGCTCGGCGCGCAGGTAGCGCTCGATTTCCGCGTCGGACAGGTCACGGAATTTCACCTCCACCGGGGCCAGGTCGATCTGCTCGAAACCCGTCGCGGCACACACCACGGCCACGGCGGTCTGGAACACCACGGTCTGGCCTCGCATTTGGCGCAGTTGCGCCACCGCACGCTCGTGGTGGCCGGGCTTGCCCATGGGCTCGCCAGCGAGGTCGGCAACCTGGTCGGAGCCGATTACCACCGCATCGGGGTGGAGTTGCGCCACGGCGCGTGCCTTGGCCAGCGCCAGGCGCAAGGCCAGTGAGCGAGGGGCTTCGCCGGGCAGGGGGGTCTCATCCACCTCCGGGGCCGTGACGTCAAAAGGCAGGTTCAACCGCTCTAGCAATTCACGCCGATACCGCGATGTGGAGCCCAATACCAGAGGGCGTTTCAGGGGGGGGGATTGATGCATGCGCCGATTCTCTTACACTGCCGCCATGACCAAGGAATTCTCCCCCCAGCGCCTCGACGTGAAAGCCTTTGCACAGGCGGGCGGTCGGCTGGCGGGCCACGATTCACTGCTGAAGTACGAACGCCTGGCCCAGGAGGCCAAGGGCCTGCACCCGGACCTGATGGTGGACTGGGAGGCTGTGGGCGAAGTGCGCACGGCGCTGGGCGGCATGGGCCAAGTCTGGCTGCATATCAAGGTTACTGCGAGCTTCCCCATGGAATGCCAGCGTTGCATGACGCCGGTGGATGTGCCGCTGGAGGTGGATCGTGAGTTTCGCTTCGTGGCCGACGAGGCCACCGCAGAGGCTCTGGACGACGAAAGCGAAGAAGACCTGCTGGCCATGAGCCGCGAGTTTGACCTTCACGAGCTGATTGAGGATGAGTTGCTGATGGCCTTGCCCGTGGTGCCCAAACACGACGAGTGCCCTACCGCAGTACCACTGGCTTCTTCGGACGACGATTTTGAGGAAGCCAACGACGAAAAGCCCAATCCTTTTGCGGCGTTGGCCGCACTGCGCAAAGACAACAAGGGCTGATTGGATGACCCAAAAATCATTTGGGTTATAATCGTGGGCTTCACGCGAACCCCATCGTGTCTTTTGGGCTGATCGCGTTTTTACCAACCTATTCCAGATCAGGAGCCATCATGGCCGTTCAGCAAAACAAAAAGTCCCCCTCCAAGCGCGGCATGCACCGCTCGCACAATGCCCTGAATGTGCCAGGCATTGCCGTGGAACCCACCACCGGTGAAACGCACCTGCGTCACCACATCAGCCCCAACGGTTTCTACCGTGGCCGTCAGGTGCTGAAGAACAAGTCTGAAGCCTGATCTTCGCCCCATCCAAAGGCCCGTTGCTACTGAAACCGTAGCGCGGGCCTTTGTTTTGACCGTCGTATTTATTTTTCCGGCCCTCCTGGCCGGCCGGACAAGTCGCCCATGATCACACTGGCTGTTGACTGCATGGGGGGCGACCATGGCCCCCGCGTCACGCTCGCGGCGTGCCGCCAGTTTCTCGATACACACCCTGATGCCCGCCTGCTGCTCGTCGGCCTGGTGGATAGTCTGCAATCGTTTTCGCACGACCGTGCCACGATCATTCCTGCTACCGAAGTGGTGGCCATGGATGATCCTGTCGAGGTGGCTCTGCGCAAGAAGAAAGATTCTTCCATGCGCGTGGCGATTCAGCAGGTCAAGGATGGCGCGGCCTCTGCGGCCGTTTCGGCAGGCAATACCGGCGCGCTGATGGCTATTGCCCGGTATCTCCTCAAGACGCTGGACGGCATCGACCGCCCCGCCATTGCGACGCAATTGCCCAACGCCGCAGGTGGTGCCACCACGGTGCTGGACCTTGGGGCGAATGTGGATTGTTCCGCCGAGCATTTGCTGCAGTTTGCCGTGATGGGCTCTGCCTTGGTATCGGTCCTTCGGGATGGCGGGGAGCCCACCGTCGGTTTGCTCAATATCGGTGAAGAGGCGATCAAAGGTAGTGAAGTAATCAAAAAAGCCGGTGAATTGCTGCGATCTGCAGCCAATTCCGGTGATTTGAATTTTTATGGAAATGTTGAAGGCAATGACATTTTCAAGGGCACCGTTGACATCGTGGTATGTGACGGATTTGTGGGCAATGTGGCCCTCAAGGCCAGTGAAGGGGTAGCATCAATGATCATTGGCGCCCTGAAAACGGAGTTCTCCCGCAACATCTTCACTAAAATCGCTGCGATCACCGCGTATCCGATCTTAAAAGCGCTCATGAAGCGCATGGACTACCGCCGTTACAACGGCGCGGCGCTCCTGGGGCTGCGCGGGCTGGTGTTCAAGAGCCATGGGTCGGCTGACACAATGGCGTTCGAGCAGGCTTTGAACCGGGCGTATGATGCAGCCCGCAACAACCTGCTCGACCGCGTCCGGACCCGGATTGCGCACGCAGCGCCGCTTCTGGTGCCTGCGGATGCCCAGCCCCAGCCTGGCGTTGCGGCGACGATGACACATTGATGAGACGCTACTCCCGCATTACCGGCACCGGCAGCTACCTGCCCCCGCGCCGGCTGACCAACGCTGATCTGGTGGCTGAACTGGCCCAGCGCGGCATCGAAACCTCAGATGAGTGGATCGTGGAGCGCACCGGCATCCGCGCGCGCCACTTTGCAGCGCCTGATGTTGCCTGCAGCGATCTGGGCCTGGAGGCTGCGCGCAATGCCTTGCAGGCGGCGGGCCTTCTGCCGACCGACATTGATCTGATCATTGTGGCCACGTCCACCCCGGATATGGTGTTTCCCTCGGCTGCCTGCATATTGCAGAACAAGCTGGGAGCCAATGGTTGCCCTGCGTTTGATGTGCAGGCGGTGTGCAGCGGTTTTGTCTATGCCCTGTCCGTGGCGGATGCCATGATCCAGACGGGTGCTGCCAACCGCGCGCTGGTCATTGGGGCAGAAGTTTTCAGCCGTATTCTGGATTTCAATGACCGCACGACCTGCGTGTTGTTTGGTGATGGTGCGGGTGCCGTGGTGCTGGAGGCGTCGGAAACGCCGGGCATCCTGTCCAGCGACCTGCATGCCGACGGCAAGCATGTCGGCATCCTGTGTGTGCCCGGCAACGTGTCGGGTGGCAAGGTCCTGGGTGACCCTGTCCTCAAGATGGACGGGCAAGCTGTCTTCAAGCTGGCGGTGGGCGTGCTGGAGAAGGCCGCGCATGCGGTGCTGGCCAAGGCGGGGCTGACCGAGGCCGATATTGACTGGCTGATTCCACACCAGGCCAATATCCGCATCATGCAGGGCACGGCCCGCAAGCTCAAGCTGTCCATGGACAAGGTGGTGGTCACGGTGGACCAGCATGGCAACACCTCGGCAGCCTCTATCCCCCTGGCGCTGGACCATGCGGTGCGTACGGGCCAGGTCAAAAAGGGTGAGACCCTGCTGCTCGAAGGTGTGGGCGGCGGCTTTACCTGGGGCGCGGTGCTCCTGAAGTTATAGCTTGTGGCGCTTGCTGGATAAGCGCTAGGCATCAATTTCAATCATATTTCTGGATTTTTCATGAAGTCTTTTGCATTTGTCTTTCCGGGACAAGGCTCGCAATCGGTGGGCATGCTCGACGGATGGGGTGATCACCCGGTGGTGGCCCAGACCGTGCAGGAAGCCTCGGATGCCCTGGGTGAAAACATCGGCCTGTTGATCAAGGAAGGTCCCAAGGAGGCGCTGGCCCTGACCACCAACACGCAGCCGGTGATGCTGGTGGCTGGGGTGGCTGCATGGCGTGTCTGGCGTGCAGAAGGTGGTGCTGCCCCGGTCGCTGTTGCGGGGCATTCTCTGGGCGAGTATTCGGCGCTGGTTGCCGCAGGTGTGTTGACGCTGGCCCAGGCGGCGCCGCTGGTGCGCCTGCGTGCAGCTGCCATGCAGGAGGCCGTGCCGGTCGGCACTGGCGCCATGGCTGCCATCTTGGGGATGGAGGCTTCCAAGGTCATCGCAGGATGTGCCGAGGCAGTGGCCTCGTTCGGTGTGGGAACGGCAGAAGTGGTTGAGGCTGTCAATTTCAACGACCCCGTCCAGACGGTCATTGCGGGCACCAAGGCCGGCGTCGAAAAGGCCTGCGAAATGCTCAAGGCGGCAGGTGCCAAGCGCGCACTGCCATTGCCGGTGTCTGCCCCTTTTCACTCCAGCCTGATGAGGCCTGCCGCTGAGAAGCTGCGCTTGGCGCTGGCGGATGTGGCGCTTGCTGCGCCCCAGATTCCGGTTCTGAACAATGTGGATGTCGCGGTGCAGCAGGACGCTGAGGCGATCCGAGACGCGCTCTACCGCCAGGCCTTTGGCCCCGTGCGCTGGGTGGAGTGTGTGCAGGCCCTCAAGGCCCGGGGGGTCACCCATATTATTGAAAGTGGCCCTGGCAAAGTGCTGGCGGGTCTGACCAAGCGCATCGATCCTGAGCTGGTGGGTGCGGCACTGTTTGATATGGCCACGCTGGCCGAAACCCGGGAGTTGTTGGCATGACGCAATCCTCATCGGCCGCGCAAGTGGCGTTGGTCACAGGCGCATCGCGCGGCATTGGTGCGGCCATTGCGCTCGAGCTGGCGGTACGTGGCTACCAGGTGGTGGGCACGGCCACGACGGACGATGGCGCCGAGCGCATCAGCCAGGCCCTGGCGACCTACCCCGGCTGCCGTGGTGCCAATCTGAACGTGAATGACGGAGCTGCCATCGAGGCGTTGATGGATTCCATCGTCAAGCAGCAGGGTGGTCTGCATGTGCTGGTCAACAATGCGGGCATCACCCGCGACACCCTGGCCATGCGCATGAAGGACGATGACTGGGATGCGGTGCTGGACACCAATCTCAAGGCGGTTTTCCGCGTGAGCCGCGCGGCAATTCGCCCGATGATGAAACAGCGATTCGGGCGCATTATCAGCATCACCAGTGTGGTGGGGGCATCGGGCAATCCCGGTCAGGCCAACTACGCGGCAGCCAAGGCTGGAGTGGCGGGAATGACCCGTGCACTGGCCCGCGAACTGGGCAGCCGCAGCATCACGGTCAATTGCGTAGCGCCGGGATTTATCGAGACGGATATGACGTCGGTGCTGCCCGAAGAACAGCAAAAAGCCCTCAACGCCCAGATCCCTTTGGGGCATATGGGCAAGCCGCAAGACATCGCACATGCCGTGGCCTACCTTGCTTCGCGCGAAGCAGGGTACGTGACCGGGCAGGAGTTGCATGTCAATGGCGGCATGTACATGTAATTGAGACAAGTTAACGCCGGTTCATCCGGACGGCGGGCTGCTGAGGGGCTTCTCCTTAAGCGGCTAGAATCGCGGATTCATTCACAACCCCCAGAGGGAAACCATGAGCGATATCGAAGCACGCGTCAAAAAAATCATTGCCGAACAACTCGGTGTGGAAGAGTCCCAAGTCACCAATGAAAAGGCCTTCGTGGCAGACCTCGGTGCCGACTCGCTCGACACGGTGGAACTGGTGATGGCACTGGAAGACGAATTCGGCATCGAGATCCCTGACGAAGACGCCGAGAAGATCACGACGGTGCAAAACGCCATCGACTACGCCAACACCCACCAGAAGGCCTGAGCGGCGCACTGCGCCTGACTCAAGCGATCAACAGAAGGTTTTTACGCATGAGCCGTCGTCGCGTTGTCGTGACCGGCCTGGGATGCGTCAGCCCCGTGGGCAACACGGTGGCCGAATCCTGGGCCAATCTCCTTGCCGGAAAATCCGGTATTGACCTCATCACCAAGTTCGACACGTCGAACTTTGCCTGCAAGATTGCAGGGGAGGTCAAAGGTCTTGACCTGGAGTCGTACATCAGCGCCAAGGATGCGCGCGCGATGGACAGCTTCATCCATTTCGGCATTGCAGCTGCTGCACAGGCGGTTGAAGATGCCGGTCTGCCCACGGGTGAAGCGCTCAGTGAAGAGTTTGCAACACGCATAGCCTGCGTGATCGGTTCGGGGATTGGTGGCTTGCCACTGATCGAGAATACCCACGCGGAACTGGTCAGTCGCGGTCCGCGGCGCATCACGCCGTTCTTTGTGCCAGCGTCCATCATCAATATGGTGGCGGGCCATGTGTCCATGCGCTTCGGCTTCAAGGGGCCGAACCTCGCGGTCGTGACGGCCTGCACAACCGGCCTGCATTGCATTGGCGAGGCTGGTCGCATGATCGAATACGGTGATGCGGATGTGGTGGTGGCGGGTGGCACTGAATCCACGGTGTCGCCGCTGGGCATTGGTGGTTTTGCGGCCATGCGCGCCCTGTCTACCCGCAACGATGACCCCAAGACCGCTTCCCGCCCCTGGGACAAGGACCGAGATGGTTTTGTTTTGGGTGAGGGCGCCGGGGTCATGGTGCTGGAGGAATACGAGCATGCCAAAGCCCGTGGTGCCAAGATCTATGCGGAACTGGGTGGTTTTGGCATGAGCGCCGATGCAGGCCACATGACGGCCCCCAGTATGGACGGTCCGCGCCGTGCCATGCTCAACGCCCTGCGCAATGCTGGCATGAATGCCGATCAAGTTGACTACCTCAACGCCCATGGCACTTCCACGCCGCTGGGTGATATTAATGAGACGAATGCCATCAAGGCGGCCTTGGGCGACCATGCTTACAAGGCTGTGGTGAGCTCCACCAAATCCATGACGGGTCATTTGCTGGGTGGTGCGGGCGGTATTGAAAGCATTTTTACAGTGCTGGCCTTGCATGAGCAAAAGGTACCACCCACCATCAATTTGGCGAATCAGGACCCAGAGTGCGATCTGGACTACTGCGCCAACACGGCGCGTGACATGAAGATCGACGTTGCAGTCAAGAATAACTTCGGTTTTGGTGGCACCAACGGGACGCTGGTTTTCAAGCGCGTCTGATCATTGGGTCAGGTGCTCTGCCGCCCGACTTGGCGAGGCCGTGGTTCTTGTTGCGGTCCTGCAATCGTTGGTTGCTCGGCACGGGTCTATGTTCCGTGTTAAGCAGGCGGCACAGCCTTGGTAGCGTTTCGTGGGTGTGACTTCGCTGCGACCACCTTCGGTATTTTACCCCCTGCGGCGCAGCCGCCTGTTCGGGGGCTTGCTGGGGGCATTGTTGCTGACCAGCGCAGCTGGGCTGGTTGCTTGGTTCGTGCGAAGTGGTGGTGCTGCATCCCCATGGCCCGCAGCGATGGCGGGTGGTCTCTGGTGTCTGGCTGCCGCCAGCGCATTCCATTTCTGGTTCTGTCAATTCTCTGGTGGTATCCACTGGGATGGCCAGACCTGGACACTGGTGGCTCCGAACTCCGGGGCGGCCTGGATGGCATTGTCCGGACCTCCTGAAGTCCTTCTCGATTTGCAGTCACATCTGTGGCTGCATGTCATTCCGGTGGGGCACCGCCGCACCTGGTTGTGGCTGACGTGTTCCGCGCAGCCTGAGCGTTGGCTGGATCTGCGGCGTGCGGTATATTCGCGCGCCAGACCGGGCGCTGACAACGCTGACGAAACCGCCCCGGCCAGCAGCCGTGGGCGTGAATCCTGAGTATCCATGACTGTAATTCCGCCTTCCCCTTCCGAAGATAGCGACCTCCAACTGGTGGAGCGCGCGGTAGCGGGCGATCAGCGTGCCTATGAGTTACTGGTCATCAAGTACCAGCGCCGTATCGAGCGTCTCATTGGCCGGATGGTGCGGGACACCGACATCGTTCAAGACATAGCGCAGGAGACGTTCATCCGGGCCTACCGCGCGCTGCATCAGTTCCGGGGGGATGCGCAGTTCTATACCTGGCTCTACCGGATTGCTGTCAATACCGCCAAGAAGGCGCTCATGGACATGAAACGCAATCCGGTCATCTCGGAGAACGCTTTGCGGGGGAACGAGGACGAAGATGAAACTTCCCGCCTCGGACACGAACTAACCAGCGACGAAACCCCCGAAACCGTACTCGCTGCCCGAGAAATCGCGCAAGCCGTGAATGCGGCTATGGAGGCGTTGCCCGACGATCTGCGCCAGGCGGTAACGTTGCGCGAGATTGAAGGGCTGAGTTACGAAGAGATTGCGACGGCCATGGATTGCCCCATCGGCACGGTGCGGTCACGGATTTTTCGGGCGCGAGAGGCCATTTCGGCAAAAGTGCGTCCTCTGCTTGAGAACCAGTCAGGCAAACGGTGGTGAGGTAATGAAATGAACAACGCTGTACGAAGTGATGGATTGGTGGGCGGTGCTGTGGTGGCTGAGATAAGCAGGCGCGAGCAATTGTCGGCACTGGCGGATGGTCAGTTGCATGGAGACGAGGTGGCGGACGCCCTGGCCTATGCGGCGCAAGCCGAAGGCCATGCCACTTGGCAGCTCTACCATTTGGTGGGAGATGTATTGCGTTCTTCCGACCTCGCGCAACCTGCCAATCCGAATTTCATGGCGCGGTTGCGTGATGAACTGGTCAAGGAAGGGCCTGTTGTACGTCCTGCGGCCGCTGCTGTGCAGCAGGTGGATGTGGTGGCCCCCGCAATGGCGGATGCTGCCAATGCGTCGGTCTTTCGCTGGAAAATGGTCGCGGGTTTTGCGTCTTTGGCGGCAGTTGCAGCGATTGGTTGGACCTCTCTGGCCACGTTGCAAGGCAATGGTGCACCCGGCGTCACGGGTGGAGCCCAGCTGGCCATCTCTCCCGAGTCGGGTGCGAATGGCCCCAGCTCCGGTGCCCCTGTTGTCGCAGTGGCTGATGCCGATGGTGGCGCGCAGGTGATGATTCGGGATCCCCGCCTGGATGAGTTGCTGGCGGCACACAAGCAGTTTGGCAGCACATCCGCATTGCAGATGCCTGCAGGATTTTTGCGCAATGCCACCTTTGAGACGCCCAGCCGCTGAGCCGGGAGTGGCTTGCTGGCGTGGTGAGATTGTGTGATGAGCTACCCGGGAGTTTTGTGCGTTTGGTTGAAAGCACTGCCGCAGCAGTTCAAACACGGGGTGGTTGCTGCCCTGTGTGTGACAGGACTCTCCGTATCGGCAGGGGTCTCGTCGGCTGAGGGGGGTGTTTCTTCTGCAGCAGAGGCGGCTCCCGCGCCTGTGGAGCGCAGTATTCTGCAGTGGATCGAGCGCATGCACAGCGCGCCCTGCGCGCGCCCGTATGCCGGTACCTTTGTGGTGCTGGCTGCTTCCGGAGCGATGGCCAGTTCACGCATCTGGCACGCCTGTGAAGGGGCGCAGCAGATGGAGCGCGTGGAGGCTCTCAGTGGCACTCCCCGGACCATTTTTCGGCGCAACGACGAGGTACGTACGTTCTGGCCCCAGTCGCGTGTGGTGCGGTCGGATCGACGGGATGCCTCTGGGCTGTTTCCACGAGTTCCGCTGGTTGAGGGCACTTCCATATCCCAGTTCTATGCCGCACGCCCTGTGGGCCAAGAGCGCGTTGCGGGATTTGTTGCCGACGTGGTGTGGTTCAAGCCCGTGGACTCGCTGCGTTTTGGCTACAAGCTGTGGAGCGAGCGGGAGACCGGTTTGGTTGTGAAGCTGCAGACCTTGGGCGCGAACGGACGCGTTTTGGAGCAGGCTGCATTCTCTGAGTTGGACTTGAACGCCCCCGTTCGAGTGGAGCAGCTTTCACGCCTGATGGACGCGACCGCTGGTTACAAGGTGGTGGCGCCGGTCGTGGTCAAGACCACGGCCACGGCCGAGGGCTGGGTGCTTCGTCAGCCGGTTGCTGGCTTTGTTCCGGTGAGCTGCCATCGACGCGCTGTGTCTGCTGACGACGGTGCGCAGGGTGTCTTGCAGTGCCTGTACTCCGATGGTCTTGCATCGGTATCGCTGTTCATCGAGACCTTTGATCCCCAGCGACACCCCTCCCAGCCCCAGGTCTCGGGTATGGGGGCCACGCAGCTTCTTGCGCAACGGATCCTGCCCGATGTATGGCTCACTGCAGTGGGGGAGGTTCCTTTGCAGACCCTTCGCCTGTTTGCGGGTCAATTGGAGCGCACACGCTGACACTGAGGCCAGTGGGCGTGACGCTGGCGGCTGCTGTCTTTGAGCCTGCGCTGTGGCGGGGCCGTTTGCAGGGGCATGCGAAGTGCATTTGCGATGCGGGAACCAAATGGCCGCACACTCTTCACAGTTACACACAGTTTGATGACTGTATTTGCTACCAATCACGAAAGGTCGATGATGTCGAAGTTCGATGGAAATGCGCTGCGCTCCCTGGCATTTGCATGCATGTTCGCAGGGGCTGCTGGCGGCATGGCTTTGCCCCAAGCTGCCTTGGCACAACCTGCTGCAGCGGTTCGCGGGTTGCCAGACTTTACGGATCTGGTGGATCAGGTGGGGCCCTCGGTGGTCAATATTCGGACGGTAGAAAAAGCGTCGAGCCGTGCAAGTGCAAACGGCATGGACGAGGAGATGATGGAGTTTTTCCGCCGCTTTGGCGTGCCGATCCCCAATGTGCCCAGGCAGCAACGTCCTCAGCGGCCGCAAGACGATGAGCAGCCGCGCGGCGTGGGTTCTGGCTTCATCCTGACTGCGGACGGGTTTGTGATGACCAATGCGCATGTCGTGGACGGCGCTGATGAGGTGATCGTCACCCTGACCGACAAGCGCGAATTCAAGGCCAAGATCATTGGTGCGGACAAGCGTACTGATGTGGCGGTGGTCAAGATCGAGGCCACGGGCTTGCCTGCCGTCAAGGTGGGTGATGTGGGGCGTCTGCGGGTGGGCGAATGGGTGATGGCGATTGGATCGCCCTTTGGGCTGGAGAACACCGTGACTGCGGGCATTGTGAGTGCCAAGCAGCGCGATACGGGGGACTATCTCCCGTTCATCCAGACCGATGTGGCCATCAACCCGGGCAACTCGGGCGGTCCGCTCATCAACATGCGTGGCGAGGTGGTGGGGATCAACAGCCAGATCTATTCGCGCTCGGGTGGATTCATGGGCATTTCGTTCGCGATTCCGATGGACGAGGCTATCCGCGTGAGTGAGCAGTTGCGCGCATCCGGTCGGGTGACACGGGGCCGTATCGGCGTGCAGATCGGGCAGGTCACCAAGGACGTTGCGGAGTCCATTGGCCTGGGCAAGGCCCAGGGTGCGCTGGTGACCGGGGTAGAGGCGGGGTCACCCGCAGACAAGGCGGGCGTGGAGGCTGGTGACATCATCACCCGCTTTGACGGCAAGTCCATCGAGAAGGTTGCGGACCTGCCCCGACTGGTGGGCAATACCAAGCCTGGTACCAAGAGCACGATGACCGTATTCCGCCGTGGCGCTTCGCGGGATCTGGGCATCACCATTGCCGAAATTGAGCCCGACAAGCCAGCGGCCAAAACGGCGGAGCGTGAGGAGAAACCCAAGGCTTCGGCTGCTGCACAGCAAATGGGATTGGCGGTCACGGAACTTTCGGACGCCCAGAAAAAGGAGCTCAAGATCAAGGGCGGTGTGCTGGTCGCGACCGCCACAGAGGCCGCAGCACGTGCCGGACTGCGCGAAGGGGATGTGATTCTCGCGATTGCCAACACGGAAGTGTCTGGTGTGAAGGAGTTTGAGGCTGTACTCGCCAAGGCCGACAAGAACAAGTCCATCAATGTGCTGTATCGGCGCGGCGAGTGGGCCCAATATGCCTTGATCCGTCCCGGACGATGACGAGTGGCGTTGTGGCAGATATGGGGGGATGGGTTGACCCATTTCCCCACGTTTGCAGCAGGCCTTTGCCGGAGGTGTGGGCATTTTGGTTTTTTTGTCTTTTCCTTCTTTCGATGTTGCAAGTTAGCCTTGGCTAACTTTATGAGGGTCTATCAACTGATTTCGATAGAATAGAGGCCCCTGTTCAACGCTAATTCATATATTAGCTAGACGTTGATTCACGATGCGGGATGTGACGGTGTCATGCACAGCCGATCCACAGCTCACCCACAAGTTGTCCAGCGTTGTAGTTGTGCAGACTGTGTATAAGTTGTTGATAAGATCCCTGTTGCACCCTGGCAACTCCCCTTGGATGCAGTCGGATGGGCTTTTTACTGCGGGCTTTTTGCCTACAATGAAGCTCCAACTATCGCAGTTGCCAATGATTGTTGGTTCAGGGCGCGTCGCCATTCGACGCGCCCTTTTTTCTTGTGTGCTCCGTTTTAATTCAATCACTTGACGCTTTCCGTTGATGAACCACATCAGAAATTTTTCCATCATTGCGCACATCGACCATGGCAAGTCGACGCTTGCAGATCGCTTGATCCAGCGCTGCGGAGGCCTTGCGGACCGTGAGATGGAGGCCCAGGTTCTGGACTCGATGGATATCGAAAAAGAGCGTGGGATAACCATCAAGGCGCAGACCGCAGCGCTGCAATACAAGGCGCAGGATGGGCAGGTCTACAACCTCAATCTGATCGACACACCGGGGCATGTGGACTTCTCGTATGAAGTGAGCCGCTCGTTGTCGGCATGCGAGGGCGCGTTGCTGGTGGTGGATGCTTCGCAAGGCGTGGAAGCTCAGACCGTTGCGAACTGCTACACCGCATTGGATCTGGGTGTCGAGGTGGTGCCGGTACTCAACAAGATGGATCTGCCCAATGCCGATCCCGACAATGCCAAGGCTGAGATCGAAGATGTGATCGGCATTGACGCGACCGACGCGATTCCCTGCTCCGCCAAGACCGGCATGGGTATTGATGAGATCCTCGAAGCCATCGTGGCCAAGGTGCCCGCGCCGCGCGGCAATGCCGATGGACCGCTTCGCGCGATGATCATCGACAGCTGGTTCGACAGCTACGTGGGTGTGGTGATGCTGGTGCGCGTGGTCGATGGCCGTTTGCTCAAAGGCGAGCGCATCAAGATGATGGCCAGTGGTGCGGTGTACAACGCGGACAACCTCGGTGTGTTCACGCCCGCCAACGAGCCGCGCAACTCTCTTGACGCAGGGCAGGTGGGCTACATCATCGCTGGTATCAAGGAGCTGCAGGCTGCCAAGGTGGGTGACACGATCACGCTCGAAAAGAAATTGCCCAACAATGCGGGCCCTGCCGCCGAGGCGCTCCCCGGCTTCAAGGAAATCCAGCCCCAGGTGTTTGCCGGTCTGTACCCGACCGAGGCGAGCGAATATGACTCGCTGCGTGACGCGCTTGAAAAACTCAAGCTCAACGATGCTTCGCTGCACTACGAGCCGGAAGTGAGCCAAGCGTTGGGCTTCGGTTTTCGTTGCGGGTTTCTTGGCCTGCTGCACATGGAAATCGTGCAGGAGCGTCTGGAGCGTGAGTTTGACCAGGATCTCATCACGACTGCACCCAGCGTGGTCTACCAAGTGGTCAAGGCCGATGGTGAAGTGATCATGGTCGAGAACCCCTCCAAGATGCCGGACCAGGGGCGGCTTGAGGAAATCCGCGAGCCCATCGTCACGGTGCATCTGTACATGCCCCAGGACTATGTCGGCCCGGTGATGACGCTCGCCAACCAAAAGCGCGGTGTGCAGATGAACATGGCGTACCACGGTCGCCAGGTGATGCTCACCTATGAAATGCCGCTGGGCGAAATCGTGCTCGACTTCTTCGACAAGCTCAAGTCGGTGTCGCGCGGCTATGCATCCATGGACTACGAGTTCAAGGAGTACCGTGCGTCCGACGTGGTGAAGGTGGATATCCTTCTGAACGGCGAAAAGGTGGATGCACTGTCCATCATCGTGCACCGCTCTCAGTCCCAGTACCGTGGCCGAGCAGTGGTTGCCAAGATGCGCGAGATCATCAGCCGCCAGATGTATGACGTGGCCATCCAGGCGGCCATTGGCGCCAACATCATTGCGCGCGAGACCATCAAGGCACTGCGCAAGAACGTGCTGGCAAAATGTTACGGCGGCGATGTTAGCCGCAAACGCAAGCTCCTTGAGAAGCAGAAAGCAGGCAAGAAACGCATGAAACAGATCGGATCGGTCGAAGTGCCACAAGAGGCATTCCTGGCCATTTTGCAGGTGGAAGACTGATGCTCCAGTTCATGCAGATTTTCACATCCCTGGTGCTGGCCGCATTTGGTGGCTATATCGGGGCTTGGTACTTTGGTGCCATCGAAGGCAATTTCGCCTTGCTGTTGTTCCTGGCCACGGTGGTCACGGGCGCGTACTGGCTGGCCGAGCGTTTCTACTTTCTGCCCCAACGCCGCCGAGCTGCCCAGGCCGTCGAAGATGCGGCGACCGCACGTCGTGCGGAGCTGGATCGCATGGGCATCCAGAAGGTCGATGTGGATGTGCAGGAGGCCAAGGGGCGGCTGCTCATGCAGCCTTGGTGGCTGGACTGGACGGCGGGGCTTTTCCCGGTCATCGTTGCCGTGTTTGTTCTGAGGTCGTTTCTTTTTGAACCCTTCAAGATCCCGTCGGGTTCGATGATTCCCACCCTGCTGGTGGGCGACCTGATCCTGGTGAACAAGTTCACCTACGGTGTCCGCCTGCCGGTGATCCATACCAAGATCACCGAGGGCACCAAGCCTGCGCGCGGAGATGTTCTGGTGTTCCGCTATCCACCTCAGCCGAGCCTTGACTACATCAAGCGGGTGGTGGGTGTGCCGGGTGACGAGGTGGCCTACCTCAACAAGCGCCTCACGGTCAACGGCCAGGCCATTGACACCAAGGCGCTGCCAGACTTTTTCGAAGAAGACTCGATGCGCTACTTCAAACAGTTTGAAGAGCAACTGGGAGCACAGCCCCATCGTTTGTTGAACAACCCGGATGTGCCCGCCTTTGTGCAAGGCGCCAGCAATTTTGCTTATCGCAAGAACTGCCGTTACAGTGTTGAGGGCGTTGTGTGCAAGGTGCCCGAGGGCCACTATTTCATGATGGGGGACAACCGGGACAACTCGCTCGATTCGCGCTACTGGGGCTTTGTTCCTGAGGGCAATATCGTCGGGAAGGCCTTTTTTGTCTGGATGAATTTCGGTAATCTCAAGCGCATTGGGTCGTTCCATTGAGGGATGACCAGCTTTTTTGGACACTGAGGGGGAAACACATGCATATCAAACGCTCTACCAGCCCATTTCGCCAACGTGGCATGTCATTCATTGGAGTTGTGTTCATCGGGTTGATCGCCGTGGCTGCATTTGCGATTGGCGGGCAGTCTATCCCCATCTTTCTGGAGTACCAGGCGATTAACAAGGCGGCGACCAAGGCTGCCAAGGAGGCCTCCACCGTCGCTGATGTCCGGGCCAGCTTTGACCGCGCTGCAGCCATTGACAACATCAGTTCCATCAATGGTAAAGACCTGGAGATTGCCAAGCGCGGTGACAACAAGATCGTGGTTTCCTTCAAGTATTCCCGCGAGATAGCGCTGGCGGGTCCCGCCTACCTTGTCTATCGCTTTGAAGGACAGACCAACTAGTGCATCCCGGCCTTCAAGCGCTGCAGACCCGTCTGCAGCATGTTTTCTCCGATCCATCCCTTCTTCAGCGCGCTACCACGCACCGCAGTTTTTCGGCCGACCACAACGAGCGGCTGGAGTTTCTGGGTGATTCCGTGTTGAATCTCGCGGTTGCGAGCCTGCTGTATCGGCAGTTGTCGGCGTTGCCGGAAGGCGATCTCTCTCGCGTGCGTGCCAACCTCGTCAAGCAGGACACGCTGCACCAGCTGGCGCTTGGCCTCAAGATCTCCGACGTGCTGCGATTGGGTGAGGGCGAGTCCAAATCAGGTGGACAGCAACGTCCATCCATCCTGGCCGACGCGCTCGAAGCGCTGATTGGCGCGGTGTACCTGGATGCCGGGTACGCGAGTGCCGAAGCGTTGGTGCACCGCCTTTTTCAGGGCGTGGAGATCAACCCGCAGATGCAGGCTGCATCCAAGGACGCGAAAACTGCATTGCAGGAGTTGCTCCAGGGCCGCAAAATGAAGCTGCCGCAGTACAAGGTCGTCGGCACAGTGGGCGCTGCGCACCGTCAGACCTTCGACGTCGAGTGCGATATTCCCGAACTGGGCCTCACCGAACGCGGCATCGGCGGCTCCCGCCGGGCGGGCGAGCAGGCAGCCGCTGCTGCCATGCTGGCCACATTGAAAGCAAAGAAATTATGAATGATGCTACCAAAGATGTAGCGAATGAAGCCGCTCCAGCAAGCGCTGGAGCGCAAAATGACCTCGAAGCCATGCTGGCGGCAGCAGGCTCCCCGGCCGCCGTGCCTGGCCAGCGCTGTGGCGTGATCGCCATCGTGGGCAAGCCCAACGTGGGAAAGTCCACATTGCTCAATGCCCTGGTGGGGCAGAAGATCAGCATCACCTCGCGCAAGGCGCAGACCACGCGGCACCGCATCACCGGTATTCGTACGCGCGAGCAGACTCAGTTCATTTTTGTGGACACACCGGGTTTCCAGACGCGCCATGCCACCGCACTCAACAAGTCGCTGAACAAGACCGTGATGGGCGCGATTGGCGATGTGGACCTAATCCTCTTCGTGGTCGAGGCGGGCAACTTCACGCTGGCCGATGCCAAGGTGCTGTCGCTGTTCAAGCCCGGCATCCCGACGCTGCTGCTGGCCAACAAGCTCGACATGGTGCACCGCCGTGCAGAGCTGGCCCCCTGGCTCAAGAGCATGCAGGAGCGCCACCCGTTTGCCGAGTTTGTGCCCATGTCGGCCAAGAACAAGGGCGACATCGAGCGCCTGTTTGGCATCTGCGCCAAGTACCTGCCCGAGCAGGGCTGGTGGTACGGCGAAGACGAGCTGACCGACCGCAGCGAGAAGTTTCTGGCGTCCGAAACCGTGCGCGAGAAGCTCTTCCGCTTCACGGGCGACGAACTGCCTTACACCTCTACCGTGGTGATCGACAAGTTTGAGGAAGAAGCCAGCAAGCAGCACAAGCGGCTGGTCAAGATCGCTGCCACCATCGTGGTCGAGCGTGACAACCACAAGATGATGGTGATCGGCGACAAGGGCGAGCGCCTGAAGCGTATTGGCACCGAAGCCCGCCAGGAACTGGAAAAGCTCATGGATGCCAAGGTGTTCTTGGAGCTGTGGGTCAAGGTGCGCTCCGGCTGGGCCGACGACGAGGCACGCGTGCGTTCGTTCGGTTACGAATAATTCCGTGCCCGCCCGTGACCCTGTCTTGCCCGGGCGGCACAAGCTGTCTGGCGCTTGCCAGCCGCATGCATTTCTGCGGGCCTGAAGCCAATGGCTGCCGCCAAGCGCATCTCCGATGAACCCGCCTTCGTGCTGCACAGCTACGACTGGAGCGAGTCCAGCCTGATCCTGGAGGTTTTCTGCCGTCAGCAAGGGCGTGTGGCGCTGGTGGCCAAGGGGGCCAAGAAGCCCAGCTCCAACTTCCGCCCGGTGCTGCTGCCGCTCCAGCCCTTGTTGGTGACTTACACGCTCACCGGCGATGGCAGCGCAGACATCCACACCCTCAAGGGGGCGGAGTGGGTGGGCGGCCATGTGATGCCCACGGGTGATGCCCTGCTGTCGGGCATGTACCTCAACGAGCTACTGCTGCGCCTGCTGGCGCGCGCCGATCCACATGCGGCCCTGTTCGATGCCTATGCCGGTGTGGTGCGCGTGTTGGCCAGCGAACATGGTGATGCGTTAGAGCCCGTGTTGCGCAGCTTCGAACTATTGCTGCTGCGCGAGATTGGCTTGCTTCCTGGCCTGGATGTTCAGACCATGACGTTGGAGGTCTTGCAACCCAAGACGCGCTACACGCTGGTGCCCGAAGGCGGCCTGCGCGCCTCCTCCTCGGCCGACCGCGTGGGCCTGCTCGGCGGCCAGTGGCAGACGTTGCAACGCGCGCTGGACGACGCGGCCACCTACACCGCCACCTTGCGTGCCTGCGCGCCGGTGGCTGCAGAACTCAAACCCCAGCTGCGCGCCCTGCTGCAATACCATTGCGGCAGCCCCATGCTGCGCACCCGCCAGCTCATGATCGATCTGCAGGCCCTATGAACCAGACCTCACGCACCCCCCACGCCACGGCCCTCTCGGTCAATGTCAACAAAGTCGCCCTGGTGCGCAACACGCGCCATCTGGGCATTCCCAGTGTCACCCGGGCGGCCGAGCTGTGCCTGCAGGCGGGGGCCCAGGGCATCACCGTGCACCCCCGGCCCGACGAGCGGCACATCCGCAGCCAGGACGTGTTCGAGCTGGCCACGCTGATGAAGGCCTGGCCCGACCGCGAATACAACATCGAGGGCAATCCATCTCAGAACCTGATGGACTTCATCCGCGAGGCTCGCCCGCACCAGGCGACCTTTGTTCCCGACAGCGAAGACCAGTTCACCAGCGACCACGGCTGGAGCTTTCCGCAGGATGCCGAGCGCCTGGCGCCCCTGATCGCCGAGTGCAAAGCATTGGGCGTGCGCGTGAGCCTGTTCATGGACCCCGTGCCCGAGCAGATGGCCGCCGCCAAGGCCGTGGGCGCAGACCGGGTCGAGCTTTATACCGAGCCCTATGCCGCAGCCTGGGGCACGCCGCAGCAAGACGTTGAGCTCAAGCGCTACGCCGCCGCTGCTCAGGCCGCGCTGGATGTGGGGCTGGGCGTGAACGCAGGTCACGACCTCAACCGTGACAACCTCGCCGCCTTTGTGCGCGAGGTGCCCGGTGTGCTCGAAGTCTCGATCGGCCACGCCCTCATTGCCGACGCGCTGGAGTTGGGCTACGCCGCCACGGTGTTGGCCTACCTGGGCTGCATCGAGTCAGGTTGTGCCGCACAACCTGATGACTCCTGATTTGATAGCTGCCAGTGCTTGATGGATAAGCGATGGAGCCCAATTTCATTCAAAAAACATGATCTACGGCATTGGCACCGACATCTGCGACGTGCGCCGCATCGCGGCCAGCCTCGAACGCCACGGCGAGCGCTTTGCCCAGAAGGTGCTGGCCGACGGCGAGCTGGCCACCTGGCGCGAGAGGAGTGGCCGTTGGCCCGACCGCGGCCTGCGCTACCTGGCCACGCGGTTCTCTGCCAAGGAAGCGTTCAGCAAAGCCATCGGCTTGGGTATGCGCATGCCCATGACCTGGCGCCACTGCGAAGTGGCCAAGCTTGCGAGCGGCCAGCCCGTGATCGTGCTGCACGGCGCACTCAAGGAATGGTTTGACGCCAAAGGGCTGAAAGCGCACCTGAGCGTGACGGACGAGACCGACTACGCCGCCAGCTTCTGTGTGGTAGAGAAATTGAATTAAAAATGGCCTCTGGCGCTTGATGGATAAGCGCTAGCAGCTATGTTTGTAATAGCAACCTGATATTTGACACCCTATGACCGAACACGCACCCCTCATCCTCGACGTGGCAGGCACAGAGCTGACCGCCGCCGACCGCCGCCGCCTGACCCATCCGCTGACCGGTGGCGTGATCCTGTTTGCCCGCAACTGGGAAAACCGCGCGCAGCTGCTGCAGCTGACCAGCAGTATCAAGGCCGTGCGTGACGACCTGCTGATCTGCGTGGACCATGAGGGCGGCCGTGTGCAGCGGTTCCGCACCGATGGCTTCACCCACCTACCGCCCATGCGCGCTCTCGGCGAGATGTGGATGGACGATGGCAAGGGCGCCAAGGCCGTGCCTGGCAGCGGCGCGCTGCGCGCCACCAATGCGGCCACGGCGGCGGGCTACGTGCTGGGTGCGGAGTTGCGCGCCTGTGGGGTTGATTTCTCGTTCACCCCCGTTCTCGATCTCGATTGGGGTGAAAGCAGTGTGATCGGCGACCGTGCCTTTCACCGCGACCCGCGTGTGGTGGCGCTACTCGCCAAGAGCCTGATGCACGGTCTGCTGCAGGCGGGTTTGGCCAACTGCGGCAAACACTTCCCGGGGCACGGCTTTGTCAAAGCCGACTCGCACACCGAGGTGCCCGTGGACAACCGCAGCCTAAAGGCCATCCTGGCCGACGACGCCGCGCCGTACCCCTGGCTCAGCAGCACGCTCACCAGCGTGATGCCCGCCCATGTGATCTACCCCAAGGTCGATAGCCGCCCCGCAGGCTTCTCGCAGCGCTGGCTGCAGGACATCCTGCGGCGGCAGATGCGTTTTGACGGCGCCATCTTCAGCGACGACCTCAGCATGGAAGGCGCTCGGCGTCTGGACGGCCAGGTCGTCAGCTACACCGATGCCGCCGTTGCAGCGCTGGAGGCAGGCTGCGACCTGGTGCTGTTGTGCAACCAGAGCGTGGGCGATGGCAAGGCCGTGGATGAACTCATCGACGGCCTGGAACAGGCCCAGAACCAAGGCCGCTGGCAGCCGAGTGTGGACAGCGAATCCCGCCGCCTGGCGCTGCTGCCCGAAACCCTGCCCCAGGCCTGGGATGAGTTGATGTACCAGCCCGCCTATCTGCAGGCCTTGGACCTGTTGCCCTGACGCCGTGAGAGCCCGTGGCTGGAGTCTGGTTCGGCGCCCTCGTTGTTGCCGTGCTCGCCGGGTGTGCAACCCGCCTGCGCCCGCCGCCTAGCGTGCGACCCTGCCAGACCCTCACGCACAGCCGATTTCTCGGCTTCAGTGGACTAGGGCGTGTTGAAAGGCCCTGGCGTGACTGGAGGCGGGGCTGCCGGGGCACTTTCTGCGGCCTCTGCAGCGTTGGCGGGATGTGCAGGCGGTGGAGGCACCCCCTGAAACCTGCGCACCACGCGTTGAAATACCAGCGCATTGGGAATCTGCAGCCAGGCTACCTGGTCCGCCGCAGCGCCATGGTCTTCGAGCGTGGTGTAGAGCAGGTTGATGTCCACCACACGTCCTTTGGCCCCGGGCTTTTCGGCGGTGTCCAGCACCTCGATGTAGTCGCCAATCTTGAAGGGCCGCACGGTGAAGATGAGCAGCGCGCAAAACAGGTTGGAGAGCACACTCCACGCCGCGAAAAAGGCCACGGCCCCGACAGTGGCAAACCCGGTGAACGCGGTCCAGAGCACGGTGGCCGACACCCCCATGCGTTCCAGCACCAGCAGCGCCGCACTGGCAATGATGAGCCAGCGGATCAGCCCGTTCATGGGCACCACCAGTTCGTCGGGCACCTGGTAGTGCGCGCTGGCACGGCGCACGATGCGGCGCAGCACCCGTTGCAGCAGCCAGGCGACAAACAGGATCAGCAGGATCTGCGTGCCGGGGATGATGACTTCGAGCCAGTCTTGTACCCAGTCGGGAAGGCGGGTTTTCAGCAGCTGCATGCGCGAAACGGCGGTGCGGGCGTTGCGCTCGGTGGCGTCAAACGTGAGGGCAGAAAAGAAACTCAATTGCGCAGTTGCTCCACGGTGTCCATCTGCATTTCAAAACTGAAGAAGCGATTGCGGCCCTGGGCCTTGGCGGCATAAAGCGCCTGGTCGGCACGCATGATCATGCTTTCGGCGTTCGTGCTGTCGTCAGGCACGCAGGTGGTGATGCCGCCTGACAGCGTGAGGATGTTGCCCAGCGGGGAATCTGCGTGTGGAAGGGCGCGCACCTTGAGCAGCTGTCCCAGGGCCCGCGCGAAGGTCATGGCACCCGAGCGTGGCGTGTTGGGCAGGATGAGGGCGAATTCCTCACCACCGTAGCGCGAGGCGATGTCACGCGGGCGCACGCACACCTCGCGCAACAGGCGGCCGACTTCCTTCAGGCAGGCATCGCCCTGCACATGCCCACTGGCGTCATTGAAGAGCTTGAAGTGGTCCAGGTCGCACAGCATCAGCGTGAGCGGCGTACCGTCCCGGCGCGCAGCCAGGATCTCGTTGTGCAAAATGCGGTCAAACCCCCGGCGGTTGACCAGGCCGGTGAGCGCATCGATCTCCACCATTTCGTTGAGCCGCTGGTTGGCCAGATGCAACTCGGCCGACATGGAGACGAGCCTGCGGCGCATGTCCAGCAGCCGGCGCATGGCACGCAGTTTGGCCATCAGCACGATGGGCTTGACGGGTTTGACGAGGTAGTCGTCGCCCCCCACCTCAATGCCGCGCCACACGTCCAGCTCGTTGTCCAGGCCCGACAGGAAAATGATGGGCGTCCAGTCGCCCGCCTCGCTCTCGCGCATTTGCTGGGCCACCCAGTAGCCGTCCTGGCCGGGCAGCCGGATGTCCAGCAGCACCAGATCGGGGCGGTGGGTTTTGAACAGGTGCAGCGCTGCGTTGCCCTCGGGCGCCTCAAAGATGTCTGACACCCCGGCCCGCCGCAGCTCGGCCACCAGCGCTGCGCGCACGGATCCCTGGTCTTCGACCACCAGCACCGAAAAAGCGTTGCCCGAGGGCAAGGGCTGGCTGGCCGGGTAGGGGGCGTTGCTGGAACTGAAGGGCACGGTAGTGTCTCCTTGGGGCCTTCAAAGGGCGGGTCCGGGATGCCCCGAGGGCATCCGGGACGCGCGACTCAGGACTCGCGGCGCAGCGCGGGGAACAGGATCACGTCGCGAATGCTGGGGCTGTCAGTCAGCAGCATCATGAGACGGTCAATGCCGATACCGCAACCCCCCGTGGGGGGCATGCCGTATTCCAGCGCGCGCACGAAATCGTGGTCGTAGAACATGGCTTCGTCATCGCCGCTGTCTTTGGCGGCCACCTGGGCGTGAAAGCGGGCGGCCTGGTCTTCGGCGTCGTTCAGTTCGCTGAAACCATTGCCGAACTCGCGGCCGGTGATGTACAGCTCAAAGCGCTCCGTCACCTCGGGGCGCGCGTCGTTGGCACGCGCCAGGGGCGAGATCTCGGTGGGGTGCTCCATGATGAAGGTGGGCTGCCACAGCTTGTCTTCCACCGTTTCTTCAAAGTACAGCACCTGCAGGCTGGCCAGCGTGCGGGCCGAGAGCTTGTCCTTCTCTTCGGTCATGCCCAGCTTCTTCAATGCGCTGATGAGCCATGCGGCATCGTCCACATGGGCGCCCGCTTCTGTGTGCTGGAAGATGGCTTCGCGGATCGTCAGGCGGGCAAACGGCTGGGTCAGGTCCACCGCACGGCCCTGGTAGGTCATCTGCAGCGAACCCGTGGCTTTCAGGGCCACTTCACGGATCAGGGTCTCGGTGAAGTCCATCAGGTCCAGGTAGTTCCAGTACGCCGCGTAGAACTCCATCATGGTGAACTCGGGGTTGTGGCGCACCGAGATGCCTTCGTTGCGGTAGCTGCGGTTGATCTCGAACACACGCTCGAAGCCGCCCACGATCAGGCGCTTGAGGTAGAGCTCGGGCGCGATGCGCAGGTACATCTCCTGCTCCAGCGCGTTGTGGTGCGTGACGAACGGCTTGGCATTGGCACCGCCCGGGATGGGGTGCAGCATGGGCGTTTCGACTTCGAGGAAGCCGTGGCTCACCATGAACTCGCGCAGCCCGCTCACGGCCTTGCTGCGCGCCATGAAGCGCTTGCGGGCGTGCTCGTCGGTGATCAGGTCCACGTAGCGCTGGCGGTATTTCTGCTCCTGGTCGGCCATGCCGTGGAACTTGTCGGGCAGCGGGCGCAGGCTCTTGGTGAGCAGGCGCAGGCTGGTCACCTTGACCGACAGCTCGCCCGTCTTGGTCTTCATCAGCGTGCCTTCGGCTCCCACGATATCGCCCAGGTCCCAGTGCTTGAAGGCGGCGTACAGCTCTTCGCCCACGGCGTCGCGGGTTACGTAAAGCTGGATGCGCCCGCCCACGTCGCCCAGCGAGCCATCCTGCACGGTTGCAAAACTCGCCTTGCCCATCACGCGCTTGAGCATCATGCGGCCTGCAACCGAGACGTTCACCGGCGTGGCTTCGAGGGACTCGTTCGTGGCAGTGCTGTGTTCCAGGTGCAACTGGGCAGCCTTGTGGCCGGGCTTGAAGTTATTGGGGAAGGCAACCCCACCGCCAGTGGCCTGGACTTCGCGCAGAGCGCGGAGCTTTTCGCGGCGCTCTGCGATGAGCTGGTTTTCGTCCTGGGGAGCGGGGGCGTGGTTTTGGTCTGACATAGGTGCCGTCGGTGCGGGGGCGTGAAATGGGGGCTGGGTTCAGCCAAACCCCTGATTTTATCGGCTATGGGGTGCCGACAGGTTCTTATCCCCTGGACGGCCGGTCGCCCCACAGCGCGGATGCCGTCTTCACGATGATCTTCAAGTCGCTCCAAAGCGTGTGCGAGCGGGCGTACTCGGCGGCGTAGCGCAGCTTGATGGGCAGAATCTGTTCCACGTAGGTGCGCTCTGGATCGCTGCTCTGGCCCAGCAAAGTGCTTTCGTCGCGAAATTCGATGGAGGCGCGGTCCGTGATGCCCGGCCGGACGCTGAGCACCAGGTCCCGCACGGAATTCGGGTAGAGCGCCACATAGTGCGGCACTTCGGGTCGGGGGCCGACAAGGCTCATATGGCCCAGCAGCACGTTGAAAAGCTGCGGCAATTCATCGATCTTGGTGCGCCGCAGCCAGTGGCCCGCCCGGGTGATGCGGGCGTCGGCCCCCACGGTAATCGCAGGCCCCGCAGCTTCTGCACGCGGGTGCATGGTGCGGAACTTGACGATGCGAAACAACCTGCCTGCGCGGCCCACGCGCTGTTGGCGAAAGAATGCCGGGCCGGGCGAATCCCACACCACCCACAGTGCCACGGCCAGCAGAACGGGCGCGAGCAGCAGCAGCCCGAGGGCGGCCAAGAACAAGTCGAACAGCCGCTTGGGCATGTCAGCCCAGCACCTCGTGCAGCGCGGCAATCACACGGTCCTGATCGCTGTCACCCATGGCGGTGAACAGGGGGATGCTGATCATGGCCTGGTAGGCTGCATCGGCCTGGGGGAACATCTCCGGCGTGAGCTGATAGCGGTCCCGCCAGTACGGGTGCCGGTGCAGCGGCACATAGTGCACGCTGGTGCCGATGCCCCGGTCCGACAGCGCTTGGATGACCTCATCACGCCCCAGTGGTGCGTCCGCTCGCAGCCGGATGACATACAGGTGCCACGCATGGGTGTCGCCGTGTGGTGCATCGGCTGGCAATAGCAGCGGAAGGGGCGCCAGCTGTGTGTTGTAGCGGCTTGCCAGGGTTTGACGCCGCTGCACAAACTGTGGCAGCCGTGCCAGCTGCTCCACGCCCATGGCGGCGGCAACGTCCGTCATGTTGTACTTGAAGCCCGGAGCGACCACCTCGTAGTACCAGGCCGGGGTTTTGGAGGTGAAGCGGTCAAACGCATCCCGGCTCATGCCATGCAGGCGCATGGTGCGCATGCGCTGCGCAAGCGCCGGGTCATGCGTGACGGCCATGCCGCCTTCGCCGGTAGTGATGGTCTTGTTGGCGTAGAAGCTGAACACCGTGACATCGGACTGCAATTGCCCCACCAGGGTACCGCGCCAGGTGGTGGGCAAGGCGTGGGCTGCGTCTTCCACCACCTTCAGGTGATGTTCTTTGGCGATGGTCAGGATGGCGTCCATGTCGCAGGCCAGGCCCCCGTAGTGCACGGGCATGATGGCTTTGGTGCGGGGCGTGATGGCCGCGCGTACCTTGGCCGGGTCGATATTGAGGGTCACCGGGTCCACGTCCACCAGCACCGGGTCGGCGCCCAGGTAGCGCACCACCTCCACGGTGGCGGTGAAGGTCAGTGTGGGCGCGATCACTTCGTCGCCGGGGCCGATGCCCAGGGCCTCCAGCGCAAGGTGCAGGCCCGCCGTGGCGGAGTTGACGGCGATGCTCTGCAGACCACCGCCGCCCAGGAAGGCGGTGAATGCCTGCTCAAACTCTTTGGTCTTGGGCCCGGTCGTGACCCAGCCCGAGCGCATGGCCGCGCTGACGGCATCGATTTCTGCCGGCCCGATGTCGGGGCGGGCGAACGGGAGAAAGGGCAGGTCGGCGGGGGAGTTCATGGGCATTGTGGTGCGTGCTAAAAGGGCCAGAGCGAGGCCGCGCTCAGCGTGGCTTCACGGCCCAGGTCAGGCGGTGGGTGCGCAGAAACCACAGCAGTGTGGATGCTGGTGCAATCGCTGGCGCGGGCAGACGTCGTGCCAGCGGAGGTGCCAGCGTAACGCGGCGGGAGTGTATCTGTGCCCCGGGAAACAGGATGCTCAGTTCGCGGAGTGGAATGCCCTGTACATCGCTGTTGGCGGGGTTGTCGACGACAAAGTCATAGACGAGAACACCGCCGCCGGGCGCGACCCATTGCCAGATCAGGTCGGCCAGATGGCGGCGATAGCCCTCGTCAAGCAAGGAGCTGAAGAGTGTGAACGCCAGCACGGCATCCTGGCTGGCAGGCTGCACCGGGGCCAAGGCGGCATCGCCTTCGGCAATGGCCACGCCCGCTGGTAGCAAGGCGCGCGCTGCGGCGGCACGTTCTGGAAGAAGCTCCAGGCCCGTCAGGCAAGCGGGCGTGGCGCCCAGCCGCACCAGATCGTGCAAATTGCCCGCACTCCCACAGCCAACCTCCAGCATGGGCCGCTGGGCCAGGCTGCTCCAGCCGTGGGCCCGCCAGATGCGTGCCATGGCGCGCAGGCGCTCCTGCTGCGCCTGCAGCGCCGCAGCGTTGGCATACAGGCTGTAGCGCGCTTCGTCGGCCACTGTGTCGCGCCGGGCGTAGCGGGCCTTGACGGCCTGGGGTTCGTTGTCGGTCATCGGGTGATGCGTGCAAAGTCGGACGAAGGGGCGCGCGAGCGCGCAATGTCCCACAGTCCTCGCCAGGTACCCAGGCCGTAGCCCACATGAAACGCTGCAATCGTCGCCGGGAGGCGGGGCAGCAGTCCCCCGTTGCGGGCCGACCGGGCTGCCGCCACTGATGCCGCCAGAAGATACCCTGCGTAGGCGATGCCCAGTGCAGCCAAGGGCCAGGCGGACCACGGCGAGGCAGCGGAGGCTCCCACTGCTGCGGCAACAAAAGCTGCGGGCACCAGTTGTCGCACGGAGCCCGGCTGCCCATGTTTGCGCATCACAAAAGGCCGCCAGTAGCCATATTGCCGTTGTTGCGCGAACAGGTGCCTGAGCGAATTGCGCGGGTGGTAGGTGGAATGGATGAGGCTGCTCTGCCAGATGCGTGCACCCCCCAGGCGCATGCGCAGGTTGTGCTCGTCGTCCTGGTTGCGCACCAGCGTTTCGTCAAACAGCCCGAATCGGTCAAACACGCTGCGGGGCCAGCATCCGAGGTAGACGGTATCCACCTCGCCTTCGTATTGCACATCGCGCGACCGTGCGCCACCCACCACCCAGCGGCATTGGAAGGCGGCGGCTATGGCGGCCCCGGTGGGGCCCGTTCCGTGGGCAACCCAGGGGCCGCCCACGTTGTCAGCGCTGGTGCGTTCAAGCGCCTCGATGCACTGCGCAAGGTAGTCGGGGGCAAACTGGCTGTGCACGTCCATGCGGGCAATGGTGCCGCCCCGTGCGCGGGCAATGCAGGCGTTGAGTCCGGTGGACACAATGCGGCCGGGGTTGTCCACCAGCACGAGCCGGGGGTCTGCGGCGCAGCGCTGCGCGAGGTGTTCGCGCGTACCGTCATCGCTGTCACCGTCTGCAATCAGCACTTCCATGCGCCAGCCTGCGGGCAGTTCTTGGCGCAGGGCGGAGTTGCAGAAAGCGTCGATGTGCTGGCGCTCGTTGCGGCACGGCACGATGACGCTGATCAGGTTGTCCAATTCAAGGCCTTGGGGCATGGGGTTCAAGGTGTACGGAGCAGTTGCTGGTACAGCGCGTGCATGCGGTTCATTTGCACCGCGCGGTCGCCGTCTTGCGCGATGCGGGCAGCATTTTGCAGCCCGGCTTGTTCCGCGATGGCGTCATTGGCAATCAGGGCTTCCAGCCGGGCGGCGAGCGCTGTGGCATCTCCGGCTGCAACCAGCCACTGAGCGTCGATCCAGTGCCGGTTGGCCTGCAGTTCGCTGGCCACCACGGCGAGGCCACACGCCATGCTCTCCAGCATGGCGACCGATGTTGCATCGCTGCTGGGCACCGACACAGATATCTTGCTTTCGCCCAGTACCCGGGTCATGCCCGCGTCATCGAGTCGGCCGTGGAACTGCACCTTGTTGTCCAGCTGCGCCGTGTGCACCTGGCTGCGCAGGGCATCTTCCAGACTGCCTCCGCCGAGCAGGTGCAAGCGCAGATCGGCGCCCGGCAATCGCGCCTGCAGCAGGGCGAACGCTTCGATGATGGTGTCGATGTTGTAGTTGGGTTCCCACGCGCGCAGGCTCACCAGCTGGCTGCCTTGCTTGTGACTCCAGGGAACGGGGTGGAAGCGTTGCAGTTCCACACCCCAATGGATTTCCTCGGCAGCGCCGGGCGGGCGGAAGTCTGCCACCGCGCTCATCAGGCTCGCTGAGTCGCCCGTGATGAGGTCGGCCTGGCGCAGTATCCAGCCGGTCAGCCAGCGCATCCAGGGGCTTTTGCCGGGGGTCACCAACAGGTCGCTGCCCCAGGCGGTCATCACCAGCGGATGTTTGCCGCAACGTGCGGCCAGATAGCCGTAGGAGGTGACGTAATGGGCATGCAGGAGGTCAGGAGCCAGTTCGGCCACGTGGCGCCTCGTTTCCCCTACACGGAGCAGCCAGTCCAGTGATCGGTGCACAGGCCGGATGGCCCGCACCGTGACGCCATCGATGGACGCGGGGCGGGCCGTGATCAGCGAAACGCGGTAGCCACGCTGGAGCATCTCCCGCGCCCACCGCTGGACATGGGGGCTGGTGGCATCGCCCAGCAGGCACAGGTGTGTGGCCATGTCAGCTTGCCCGTGTCCAGGATTCGTAGTGTGGGCGCAGTTCCGGGTGCTGCAACAGCAGGCGCTCATCCTGCTCGCGCACATCGCCAATCTGGCGCGCGGGGGCCCCTGCCATGATGGCGAAGTCGGGCACTTCGCCGCGCACCTGCGCGTAGGCGCACACCACAACGCCTTTGCCGATGCGCGCGCCCGCTTCGATCAGGCTGTGGGGTCCGATGAAGGTGTAGGCGCCGATCTCCACAGGGGCGCTGATGTAGCCAGGCTTGGGGCCGTCGTGGACGGCGTAGCCACTGCCCAGAAGGCGAATGGCGCGGTGGGAGCTGTGGGTGACGATGCTGACGAAGTTGGTGATTTGTACCCCTTGCCCAATCTGCAGGCCTGCCGTGGCGTCGATGAAGTTGAATTGCCCAATGAACACGTGGTCGGAAAGCCGCAGCCCCTTGGCGCCTTCGATGCAGGTGCTGGGGGCAATGCGGGTGTGGGGCAGGCTGCGGCCCAGGTGGTCGCTTTCCCCGAACACCATGCGGTAGAACAGCGCCTGCCAGATCCGGCGGCGCCAGCGGTTAAGCACGGCTCTCATGGGGGATGTCCTTCCAGTTTGCCAACGCCCAGAAATAGTAGGCAAAGTAGGCCAGCATGCTTGCTGACACGCCCCATCCGGCGCCGGTCAGCCCGCCCAGATGGAGGCCCAGCAGCAGGCCCGCAAAAAACAGGCATTGTCCAACCAACGCCAGGCGCAGCGCCCAGGCCTGCGCGCCCCAGGCCATGGTGACCACCGCGAGGGGCGATGCCATGAAATGCACGGCGATGTACGGCGCAATGGCCCGGGCCAGTTCCCCGGTCTGCGCCCATTGGTCGCCAAAGGCCAGGGAAAAGATGTCCGGGCCCCAGGCAAGCAGCACTGCCGCCAGCGGGCAGGCCAGGGCGGCCAGCCCCATCATGGCCTGGCGCACCAGGGTGCGCGCTTCGTTGGGGCTCTGCGCCTTCAGAAGGCAGGGGTACAGGGTTTGCGACAAGGCCCCGCCGATGAGGGTCGCGGGGGCCTTGAGGTAGCGCAGCGCCAGCGCCCAGAACCCCGCTGCGGCGTCTCCAGTCCAGGCCGCCACCAGCACCAGAGTCAGGGTGTCCTGCAGCGCCCCCATGAAAGCGTGGGGTGTGTTGAGCAACGGAAAGTCCCGGTGCTGTTGGGCCATGGACCGGAGTGTGGCCAACGGCTGGCGCCACAGACCCACCCAGCCACCCGCAGGGGCAGGCTTGGCCAGCATCCATGCCGCGCCCAGGCTGGCCAATGTGGCGCCCAGCACCAGACCCAGCGGGCCGGTCTTCATGAATCCGAACAGCAATTGCAGGATGGCGCCACCGCCTTGTTGCAGCAGCCTGGCCGCCGACAGCAGACCAAAGCGTTGGGACCGTGTCGCCCACAGCGTGAGCCATTGCACAGCACCGCCTGCGAACACCGCCAATGGCAGCGCCCACACCATCGGCATGCCGCGCCACAGCAGAAGCACGGCTGCGACTGCAGCAGATGCCGTGGTGACAGCGAGCAAGATGCGAGCGCACAGCGCCATGAGCTGGGCGGCGCGCGGCTCGGTGCTTTCGAGGGGGAGCGCGAATTCATAGCGCGCACAGCCCACCACCGCCAGGTTGGTGGCCAGCGCCCACAGCAGTGCAAACTGTCCGAAGTCCTCAGGGCTGTAGAGGCGTGTGAGTGCGGGGCCCAGCACCAGCGGGATGGCGTGAGCTGCAACGCTGCCCGTGAGCAGGGTCAGCGTTGCCCGTACAAGTCCCGACTTCATGGCAGTACGGGTTGCGTTTCGGGGTGGTAGCCAGGCACCAGCTGTCGCAGCAGAGCGGTCATGGCGATGGGGTCGCCCGCTTGGGCTGCCTTCTGCAATGCCTGGAGCAAGGTCTGCAGCTCCTCCCAGGGTCGGTATTCTTCACGCGCCCGCAGGATGCGGGGGTGGTCGGTGGGAAAGGGATTGTCTCCAATCAGCAGTTCCTCGAAAAGTTTTTCACCCGGGCGCAGCCCGGTGAAAACGATTTCGATGTCTCCTTCGGGGTGCAGATCGTCGCGCACCGTCAATCCCGACAGGGCCACCATGCGCTCTGCCAATTCCAGAATCTGTAGAGGCTCGCCCATGTCCAGCAGGAACACGTCGCCGCCCTCGGCCATCGCCCCTGCCTGCAGTACCAGCTGGGCGGCTTCGGCAATGGTCATGAAGTAGCGCGTGACGTTCGGGTGCGTCACGGTAAGGGGGCCACCGGCCGCGATCTGCTTGCGAAACAGCGGTATCACGCTGCCACTAGAGCCCAGTACATTGCCAAAGCGCACCATCGACAGGCGGGTGGGGCAAGTCCAGGCGGGTGAGCTGTCGGCAAGCTGCGGGAAAGGCGCTCGGGGCGACGCTGCAATTGCTTGCAGCACCATCTCTGCCACACGCTTGGTGGCGCCCATGATGTTGGTCGGGCGCACGGCCTTGTCGGTGGAAATCAGCACGAAATGGTTGGCACCGCACTCCAGCGCCACCTGCACCATGTTCAAGGTGCCAAACACGTTGTTCAAAATACCTTCGCCCGCGTTGGCCTCCACCATGGGCACGTGCTTGTAGGCGGCCGCATGGTAGATGGATGTGGGCCGGTATTGTCGGCAGATGTCTGCCATGCGCGCCTTGTGGGTGACGCTGGCGAGCAGGGGCACCAGCGCACATGCATGCTCGCCCTGGTGCACCAGCGCCGCCAATTCGTGGTGGATGGAGTACAGCGCGTATTCGCTATGGTCCACCAGCAGCAACTGGCGCGGCCCTTCGCGCACGATCTGCCGGCACAGTTCGCTGCCAATGCTGCCGCCCGCGCCGGTGACCAGGACCACGGTGCCCGCCAGATTGCGCCCCAGCAATCCTGGGTCCGGCGCCACTGGCTCCCGGCCCAGCAGGTCTTCGATTTCAAGGTCCTGGAAGTCCGTGACGGTCACCCGGCCGCTGGCCAGGTCCGACAGGCCCGGCAGCGTGCGGATCCGGACGGGCAACTCGCGCAGGCTTTCGATGATCTGCCGCCGTCGCTCGCGCGTGGTGCTGGGCAGCGCCAGCAGCACGTCGGTGATGCCAAGGCGGCGTACCACCTCGGGCAGCGCGTTGGAGGCGTGCACACGCACGCCGTTGATGCTGCGCCCGATCTTGCTGGCATCGTCGTCCACAAACCCTTTGAGCAGGTACTGGCGCATGCTGCCCAGCCCCGCAGCCGTCTGTGCGCCGGCACTGCCAGCGCCGTAGATCAGCAGTCGGTACGGCGCATGGCTGCTGCGCCCTGCCAGCGCCAGCCAGCCCAGTGCGCGGCTGGCACCGACCAGCAGCATGAACAGCAGGGGCTGGAGAATGCCGACACTGCGCGGAACGCCCTCCCACTGGGCGGCCAGCAGGCAGCCCAGCAACAGGGCACCGTAGATGGCCACGGCCTTGCCCGTGGTGATGAGCGCCGTGATCCCCGTGTAGCGGAAGATGGCGCGGTAAAGCCCCAGCTTGGCAAAAATCGGAAACGCAAGGGCGGGCGCCAGCGCATACGCAAGCCACTGCATGCCTGAGGGCCAGTGGGGCGTCTCCAGCCTCAGCGTGAAGGCCAGCCACATCGCGATGACACCCAGACAGATGTCCATGGCCACCACCACCATGCGCTTGGCTGCGCGGGACCAGCCCAGGATGCGGTTCAGCATGGGCTATGAGAAGAAGAGGGGGCAGTAGCGATTCGGCGGCTCATTGCGTGGGCGCAATCCCGGTCCGCTCCAGCACATCGCCCACCAGTTCCAGCCGCACCAGCGGGTTGTCCAGCTCCATCAGGCGCTGCTTGAGTTCCAGGGGCACGGGCAAAAGCTCGCACCAGCGGTTGGCCACCCATCCGCAGTCGTCCAGCTGGGCTGCCGTGGGGACAATCGCAGTCGGAGTTTCGGGGTCACGCTGCTTCAGGGTGTGCAGCACCTGGGCGAGGGCTGTCGATGCCTTTCTCAGGTCTTGCGGGATTGGCACCATCAGATCCGGGTCGATGTGCCCCACATCGGCGATCCACAGGCCATGGGGCAGGTGGCTGCGCTGGGTGATGCGAAAGCGCTGGCTGCCACGGCACAGCAGTGTGATCAGGCCAGGCTGCGGGGTGTCGATCTGCTCGATGACGGCCAGGGTGCCCACATCGTTGAACTGTTCTTCAGGCGCGCCCGCCTGGCGCACTTCGCGGCCTTGCGTGAGGGCGACCACGCCAAAGGGGGCGCCCGCCTGATGGCACTTGCGCACCATGTCCAGGTAGCGCACTTCGAACACGCGCAGGGCCAGCAGACCACCTGGGAACAGCACGGAGCCCAGAGGGAAAAGGGGCAAGGATGACAGGGTGAGGGGTTGTGTCATGAAAGGAGGGATACCTTGGCTCGCTATCATCCCATGGCGCAGCCTGCTTTCGCGGCGGCCCCATATTTTTGTCTCATCCATGCTCTACCAGATCGCCTCTTTCCTGCTCGACGTTGTTGGTGGCCTGCTCACCGGGGCATGCCTGTTGCGGCTGTACATGCAGTGGCAGCGCGTGCCGTTTTCCAACCCCGTCGGCGGGCTGGTTTTTGCGCTGACGGACTGGCTGATCATGCCGCTGCGCCGCGTGATCCCCCCGGTGGGGCGCTGGGATGTGTCGAGCCTGGTGGCAGCCGTGTTGCTGCAGCTGGCGCAGTATTTTTTGCTGACCCTGCTGCTGGGCGCCGCCTCGGCATGGGCCTGGCTGCCGTGGCTGGCATTGTTTGGCCTCGCGCGGGTGGCGGTGTCGGGGCTGATTGGCTTGTTGATCGTCTATGCCGTGATGTCGTGGGTGCAGGCGCGGTCACCCCTGGCCGATGTGATTGCCCGGCTGTGCGAGCCCATCCTGCGGCCGTTTCGCCGCATCATCCCGCTGGTGGGCGGTATCGACCTGTCGCCGCTGGCCGTGCTGGTGTTGCTGCAGGTGGCGATGATCGTGCTGGGCCATTTGCAGGCCAGCGTCATGAGATAGTCCCGCTGGAGGTGCCCCCCTGAGTCGCCTTCGGCGCCTTCCCCCCAGGGGGACGACGGCCTTGCTGCGGGGCGGCTCTTGCTTGCCGTCCCTGGTTGGGGCCGCGCCGGTTTCGGCGGCTGCGCATGATGCGCGGCAATAGATATCTGACACCAAAATATCAGTGAAATCGACCCTTAGCGCTTATCCATAAAGCGCTAGCAGCTATCAAAAAAATAGTGTTTTCGCGGCTTTGGCGGGCGCATCACCTCAGCACGAGGCTTTGCGCACGCACCCACCCGGTGGTGTTACATCACTGCGTCAGCAGGCAAACGCTGCAGCATGGCCAGACTGCTGGCCACGGTGTTGCGCAGTTCACGGCGGTCACAAATGAAGTCCACGGCGCCCTTGGTTTGCAGGAATTCGGCGCGCTGGAAGCCTTCGGGCAGCGTTACGCGCACGGTGGATTCGATCACACGCGGTCCGGCAAAGCCGATCAGGGCCTTGGGCTCGGCAATCACGATGTCGCCCACAAACGCAAAACCTGCGCTCACGCCGCCCATGGTCGGGTCGGTCAGCACGCTGATGTAGGGCAGGCCCTTCTTGGCCAAGCGCGTGAGGGCTGCGTTGGTCTTGGCCATCTGCATCAGGGACAGCAGGCCTTCCTGCATGCGTGCGCCGCCGGTGGCGGTAAAGCAGATGAAGGGCACTTTCTGCTCGATGGCGGTTTCCACGCCGCGCACAAAACGCTCGCCCACCACGGAGCCCATCGAGCCGCCCATGAAGTCGAACTCAAAGCACGCTGCCACCACGTTGATGCTCTTGACCGCCCCACCGATGACGATGAGGGCATCGGTTTCACCCGTGTTTTCCAGGGCTTCCTTCAGGCGCTCGGGGTATTTGCGGCTGTCCTTGAACTTGAGGGCATCCACAGGCAGCACTTCCTGGCCGATTTCATAGCGGCCTTCGGCGTCCAGAAAAGCGTTCAGCCGCGCGCGCGCGCCAATGCGGTGGTGGTGGCTGCAATGGGGGCAAACGTTCTGGTTTTGCTCCAGATCGGCCTTGTAGAGCACCGTTTCGCAGCTCGGGCACTTGATCCACAGCCCTTCAGGCACCTGGCGGCGCTCGGTGGGGTCGGTTTGCTGGATCTTGGAGGGCAGAAGTTTTTCGAGCCAGGACATGGTGTTCTCCTCTTCAGTGGCTCGGCCTGCCGGGGCGCTGGGGCGCCGCAGGGGGCAGGCCGGGTGGAATCTGTGGCGCGCCCGTGCCCCGATGAGGGCGGCGCGCCGGGCTGCATTATGCGTCTACGCGTCCATTGCCTTGCGGATGCCGCGCAGGAAGTCGATCGTGATTGGCACCACCTTGGCGTGCTCTTGGTCTTCAATCAGCTGGATGATGCGGCTGCCAATGACCACCGCATCGGCCACCTTGCCAATCGCCTGGGCGGTGGCGGCGTCGCGAATTCCAAAGCCCACACCCACGGGGATCGTCACATGCTGGCGGATGCGAGGCAGCATTTGCTCCACGGCCGAGGTGTCCAGCGCGCCCGAGCCGGTCACGCCCTTGAGCGACACGTAGTACACGTAGCCGCTGGCCACGCGCGCCACCTGGGCCATGCGCTCATCGGTGCTGGTGGGGGCCAGCAGGAAGATCAGGTCCATGCCGTGCTCACGCAGGCTGGCCGCAAAGGCCTCGCACTCTTCGGGTGGGTAGTCCACGATGAGCACGCCGTCCACGCCAGCGGCCGCCGCATCGCGCACAAAGGCGCCTGCACCGTGCTTTTGGTCGTAGCGCTCCACGGGGTTGGCATAGCCCATCAGCACCACGGGTGTGGTGCTGTTGCGCTTGCGGAACTCGCGCACATGGTCGAGCACCTGCACCATGCCAATGCCCAGGCTGAGGGCTTTTTCGCCCGCCTTTTGAATCACCGGGCCATCGGCCATGGGGTCGGAAAAGGGCACGCCCAGCTCAATCACGTCGGCACCGGCCTCCACCATGCCGTGCATGAGTGCAGGGGTGATGTCGGCGAACGGGAAACCAGCGGTCACATAGGGAATCAGTGCCTTGCGGCCCTGCGCTTGCAGGGCAGAGAAGGTGGATGCAATACGGCTCATTTACTTCACCACCTTGATGGATTGCTCGCCGCCCTTGACGGACTGCCCCTGGCAGCTGGGTCGGCAGTAAAAATCGGCGCCGCTCAGGTCGGCCACGGTGCCAATGTCCTTGTCACCACGGCCCGAGAGGTTGACCAGGATCGATTGGTCAGGGCGCATGGTTTTGGCCAGTTTCATGGCGTAGGCCACGGCATGGCTGGATTCGAGCGCGGGGATGATGCCCTCGGTGCGGCACAGGTAGTGGAAGGCTTCCAGAGCCTCCTTGTCGGTAATGCCGACGTATTCGGCACGCCCGATTTCCTGCAACCAGGCGTGCTCCGGGCCCACGCCCGGATAGTCCAGCCCTGCACTGATACTGTGGGTTTCTGTGATCTGGCCATTGTCGTCCTGCAGGATGAAGGTGCGGTTCCCGTGCAGCACGCCCGCGCTGCCCTTTTGCAGCGATGCCGAGTGTTTGCCCGACTCCAGCCCTTCGCCTGCGGCTTCCACGCCAATGAGGCGCGTTTTCTCGAACGGGATGTAGGGGTGGAAGATGCCCATGGCGTTGCTGCCGCCACCCACGCAGGCGATCACGGCATCGGGCTGGTCGCCCAGCGCCTTTTGCTCTGCCAACATGGCGGGCATCTGGTCGATGCACTCCTTGCCGATCACGCTCTGGAAGTCACGCACCATCATGGGGTAGGGGTGTGGGCCTGCCACCGTGCCGATGATGTAGAAGGTGTTGTCCACATTGGCCACCCAGTCGCGCATGGCCTCGTTGAGCGCATCTTTCAGCGTCTTGCTGCCCGATTCCACGGGCACCACCGTGGCGCCCAGCAGTTTCATGCGGTACACGTTGGGGCTTTGGCGCTTGACGTCCTCTGCACCCATGTACACCACGCATTCCAGGCCATAGCGCGCGCAGATGGTGGCCGTGGCCACGCCGTGCTGACCTGCGCCCGTTTCTGCAATCACGCGGGGCTTGCCCATGCGCTTGGCCAGCATGGCCTGGCCAATCACGTTGTTGATCTTGTGAGCGCCGGTGTGGTTCAGGTCCTCACGTTTGAGGTAGATCTGCGCGCCACCCATTTCGCGGCTGGTACGGGCTGCGTGGTAGATGGGTGATGGGCGACCGACGAAGTGCTTGAGTTCGTAGTGAAACTCGGCCAGAAACACGGGGTCGTTTTGGTAGCGCGCGTAGGCATCGCGCAGTTCCTGGATGGCGTGGGTCAGGGTTTCGCTGACGAAGCTGCCGCCGTAGGGGCCGAAATGGCCGGAAGTATCAGGTTGCTGATAGGAATTCATGGGGATTCTTTGCAAGTTGTGCATCGGCCGCCCGCACGGCGGCAACGAAGCGTTGGATCTTCAGTGCGTCTTTGATGCCCTTGATGGGCTTTCCATCGGGGCCATCGGCTTCGACGCCGGAACTGACATCAACCGCCAGCGAGAGACCCCGCGGACGGACTTGCAAAATGCCATCGGTCACGTTTGCAGGCGTGAGTCCACCAGACAAAACGAGGTGAGAGCTGACGCTTGGTGGAAGGAGTGACCAATTGAATGCCTTGCCGCTGCCGCCAAAACCTTCGACATGGGCGTCGAGCAGGATGGCCTGGGCGTGAGAGTAATCGTGGGCGTATTTTACGAGGTCAAAGCTGGCCGCACCGTCGCCCAGGGGAATTCGGGCGGCTCGCAGGTAGGGGCGTGCGCCTTGGTGGGTGGCGGCCAGGCAATCCTGGGGAGATTCATCACCGTGAAACTGGATCGTAGCGCCTGCTATCAAAGCGCTGGTAGCTATCACATTGGTAGCGGGCTCGTTCACGAACAGCAAAACTGGTGTGACAAAGGGCGGCAGGCGTCTGGCCAGTTGTGCTGCGCGTTCGGGTGTTACCGCACGCGGGCTGGGGGCATACAGCACGAAACCCACTGCATCGGCGCCTGCCGCCACTGCGGCATCCACGTCCTGCTCGCGGGTCAGGCCGCAGATTTTGATGCGGGTGCGTGCATGCGGCAGCTTGGAGATGTCTTGTGCGTTCATGGCAACCAATCATACGCAGCCGTGCGCTGGGGCAAGCCCCAGGCGGCGTCATAGACCGGGCCTTGAAAAAACAGCCCATCCGGCGAAAACGTGGGCGCTGCCGCATCGCGGGATTTGGCGGCGAGCACCTGCGCCACCCATTCAGGAGGCTGGTTGCCCTGGCCCACGGCAATTAGGCAGCCCATGATGTTGCGGATCATGTGGTGCAAAAACGCGTTGGCTTCGAACTCAAAGCGCCAGTAGCAGGGGCTCCAGCCCAGCTCCGGGTGTGGTTCTCCCAGACCCCGGCGCGTAATGTCGATGCGCTGCAGGGTCTTGACGGGGGACTTGGCCTGGCACGCCGACGCACGAAACGAGGTGAAGTCGTGCTCGCCCAGCAGGTAGTCCGCAGCTTGCCGCATCGCTTGGTGGTCCAGCGGATGGAAAACCCAGCCCACGCGACCGGCGTCCACACTCGGCCGCACGGGGGACTGCAGCAGCACATAGGCATAGCGCCGCGCGATCGCGCTGGCGCGGGCATGGAAGCCGTCCGGCACGGGCTGCGCCCATTGCACGGCAATATCGGCAGGAAGAAAGGTGTTGGTACCCCGTACCCAGGAGGAGGGCGGGCGGTTCAGCGGCGTGTCAAAGTGCACCACCTGCATCAATCCATGCACACCTGCGTCGGTACGGCCTGCACACAAAGTGCTGACAGGGTGCGTGGCAAAGCGGCCCAGGGCCGCTTCGAGTTTGTCCTGAATCGTGTTGCCCGACAACTGGCTTTGCCAGCCGCTGTAGGCCTGTCCGTTGTAGCTGACACCCAGCGCCACCCGCATCATGGGGCGGCCTGGGGGTGGGGAAAGCGCGCCGTGAGAGAACCCGGCTGCATCAGCCCAGTTCGGCCAGCATACGCTGGGCGCGGGTCTTGAGGGCGCCGCTGGATTCGGCCACCACTTCTTCGATCAGCGTGCGAGCACCGTCGGTGTCGCCAATGGCGTTGAACTCTTCGGCCAATGCCAGCTTGGTAGCCAGCGGATCATCCTGCGCCGCAGCCGAGCCGTCATCGACGAACTCGGGTGCCGGAGCGGGTGCCTTGGCCGCGGGGGCTGCCATGGGCTTGGACGGTGCGTTCAGGTCCAGAGACAGTTCGCCCAGATCAAATTCCATGGGGCCGGAATCCTTGGCGTCGCCTGCCAGCGGCATGGGGCCAGATGGCGCCATGCTCAGGTCGTCTGCGCTCGGGAAGTCGAGGTTGGCGACGGGCGGAGGGGCCATCATCGGGCCGGGGGCTGTATCTTGACCACCCCAGGCTGGTGCCGTTGCAGAGGGCAGCTCTGGCAAATCCAGTTCTGGGCGCAGTGTTTGTGGTTCATCGCTGGCATCGGCGTCCGTAGTGCGACGGGTGCCACCTGCGGCCGCTGCTGCAGCGGCAGCCGCTGCAAACCCGCCTGGGGGTGCTGGTGCCACCGAGGGAGCGTCGGTCAGTGCGTCATCTGGCAGGTCCAGATCGAGATCCAGGTCGAGATCGGGGGGGAGTGCCGCTGTGGCCGCCGCATTGCCAGCACCGCCCGTGAAGGTGCTCGGGAAGCCACCTGGGGGCAGCGATGGAGATTCGTCCTCGGCCATGCCGGGGCGGCCGCCAGGCTGGTACAAGCGGTTTTCGGGGTCCAGGTCGCGGCCGAGTTCGGCAATGCGGTTCCAGTCCGGGCCTTCGCCCTGCGTCAGCTTGAACACATCCCCTGCCACCGCTTCCAGTGCCTTGCGATCCTGGCGCTTGGCGTAAATTTCGCCGAGCTTCACATGGACCGACACGCGGGCCGGATTGTGGCGAATCGCTTCCTTCAGGATTTCCTCGGCCTGCAGGTCGCGGCCATAGGCCAAATAAACGTCTGCCTCCGCCACGGGATCCACATCGCCGCCAGCATCGAGCTGGCTCGGGGAGTAGGCCATGGACGAGCCGGTCGTCATTTCGCTGTTGGCGGTATCCACGCGCTGTCCGCCGCTGGCACCGAAGAATGAATCAGGCTGGATGCGGCTTTCCAGGAACGAGCTGTCTACGCCAGCGTTCTGGCGGCGACGCTGCACCACACGGTAAGCGCCATAACCCAGCAACAGGGCCAGCAGGCCACCACCGGCCAAGGGCAGGATCGGATCGTCCATGAGGCCGGACAGGAAACTCGGCTCTTCAACAGGGGCTGGTGCTGGCGCAGGCATCCGTACGGGGGCTGCGGGTGCGGATGCGACGGGAGCCGGTGCAGAGGCGGGTTCGGAGGCCGCCTCGGCAGGAACGGCAACATCCGCTGGGGCACTGGCTGGGGGCACGGGGGCCGACGCAGGTGTTTCAGGCGCGGCGGGTGCTGTAGGCGTGGCGGGGACTGCGGGGGCCTGCACGGCCACGCCAGCGGGGGCGCTGGCACCGCCAGCGGGCGCTGCACTGCCAGCAGCGGCCGATGCTGCGCCCAGCTTGTTCAGGTCGGTAATGTTCTTGGACAGTTCGGCCATCCGGGTGGCGGCCTCGCTGGCTTGCTTGTCCTTGGCGAGCTGGTCCTCGGCGGCCTTCTGGCCCTTCACGGAGCCTTTGGACAGCGTCAGCTTGTCGGGTGCGGTCGTGGCAGGTTTCTTGTCCTCCACGCGGGTCTGCACCGTTCCTGACGCAGAGCGCTCTGCAGCGGCCACTGCCGTGGTCGGGGCGGCACCTGCCAGCTTGCGGCGGAATTCGTTGAAATCCTTGGCCTGGGCTGCCAGGATCTGGCGTGCCTCGGGGGCTGGGGTTGCCTGCGCCGCAACTTCATCGGGCATCTGCAATACCGCGCCAGCTTTGAGGCGATTGACATTGCCTTGAATGAATGCGTCCGGGTTCGCGCGCATCATGGCAACCAGCATCTGATCCAGAGACACGCTGGCGGGGCGGTAGGCATTCGCCAGGCGGCCAGCGGTGTCACCGGCCTGCACTTTGACGCCGTCTGCGGGGGCTGGACGAGGGGCAGCTGCTGCCGGGCGTGGTGCTGGCGGTGCAGCAGCGGCAGAGGATTCGGTGGCGCGCGGGGCGACCGGTGCGCGCACGGCGGGCGCCGATGGGGCAGCAGGTGCCGAGATCTGAGGGGACGCCGTCACATTCGGTGCTGCGCGGCGCAGTGCTGGCGGGTCAAACAGCATGGTATAGCTGCGCACAATGCGGCCCGAGCCCCAGTTGGCGTCCAGCACCAGATCAAGGAAGGGGTCGTTCACCGGGCGATCACTCGTCAGACGCAGCACGGCGGTGCCGTCTGGGCGACGCTGCAGCTGGATTTGCAGGTTGTTGATCGCGGGCGTGTATTCCATGCCCTGGGCGCGAAAAACTTCCGGGGTAGCCGTCGTAGCGCGCAGGGTGTCGGCTTCGGCGGGGGTGATCTGGGGCAGGTCAATTTCGGCGCGCAAAGGCTCGCCCAAGGCAGACTGCACGGTGATGCGGCCCAACGCCAGGGCCGAGGCGTCGCCAGCGTAAAAGCCAGCCGACGCTACGGCCGCAGCCGCCAGGACAGAAAATTTCCAACGATGCATGTTTGCCAACAACTGATTAGGTTTTTGTGCGGCTCGGTCGAGCGGTGCTTTTTTTCTCATGGTCTGGTCCCGCCCCGGCGCGTGAAAATATGTAAAAAGCACCATAGCATCAATGTTTTGCACTGACAAGCTGAGGTGGCTCCGAAGCTTTGAGCGAGGTTCAGACGCACCAGATTGGGGCATTCAAATGTTGCCAATTGCCAACGTGGCGTAACTGAGTGTGTCAAGGTGCCGGGCGTAAAAAAGCGCGCACGGCGAGGGCCGTGCGCGCTTTTTGGGGATTGCTGGCTTAGGCGTCGAGCAAGATGCGCAGCATGCGGCGCAGGGGCTCGGCGGCGCCCCAGAGCAGCTGATCGCCAATGGTGAAGGCGCCCACATATTCAGGGCCCATGGCCAGCTTGCGGATGCGGCCCACGGGGATGTTCATGGTGCCGGTCACCGCCACGGGGGTCAGGTCCTGGATGGTGGCTTCACGGGTGTTGGGCACCACCTTGACCCACTGGTTGTCGGCGGCGATCATGGCTTCGAGGTCGGCCACGGGCACATCCTTCTTGAGTTTGAACGTCAGCGCCTGGCTGTGGCAGCGCATGGCGCCCACGCGCACGCAGAAACCATCGACGGGAATGGCGGAGGCGTTGAAGCCCTCGCCCATACCCAGGATCTTGTTCGTCTCGGCCATGCCCTTCCACTCTTCCTTGGACATGCCGTTGCCCAGGTCCTTGTCGATCCAGGGGATCAGCGAGCCGCCCAGCGGTACGCCGAAGTTGGCGGTTTCAGCGGCTGACAGGCTGCGCTGCTTTGCGATGACCTTGCGGTCGATTTCCAGGATGGCGCTCTTGGGATCGTCGAGCAGCGCGCGCACTTCGGCGTTCAGCGTGCCGTACTGCGTGAGCAGCTCGCGCATGTGCTGCGCGCCGCCGCCTGATGCTGCCTGGTAGGTCTGGGTGCTCATCCATTCCACCAGACCTGCCTTGTACAGAGCGCCCACGCCCATCAGCATGCAGCTCACGGTGCAATTGCCGCCAATCCAGTTCTTGCCGCCGTTGGCCAGGGCGTTCTTGATGACGGGCATGTTGACCGGATCGAGAATGATCACGGCGTCCTTGTCCATGCGCAGGGTGGAGGCGGCATCGATCCAGTGGCCGTTCCAGCCGGCGGCGCGCAGCTTTGGGAACACTTCAGAGGTGTAGTCACCGCCCTGGGCGGTGATGATGATTTCGCAGCGCTTGAGAGCCTCGATGTTGAACGCATCCTGCAGTGCAGTCTCGTTCTTGGCTTGGGCAGGGGCCTTGCCGCCTGCGTTCGAGGTGGAGAAGAACATGGGTTCGATCAGATCGAAGTCCTTCTCTTGTTCCATACGGTCCATCAGGACCGAGCCGACCATGCCGCGCCAGCCGACCAACCCTACCAACTTGCTCATTTCAACGCCCTTTCTAAGTAAGAAACAGTGCCAGACCGGACTGCTCGCCTGGCTCGTCTGGCCAGGAAGGGCGCACGACGAACCAGGCTGAGTCAGCCCTTAATGGTCGTGGTTTTGGTGATGGTTGCGCGCGCAGCCACACCGGCCGTGGCGGCGGGTGCAATGTTCAGGGCGAACGTGTGGGCGGCAAACATAGGCGAAGATTGTAGCGGATGCGGGCTTTGGGCTCTGTGCCGTTGTTCCAACAGGCATCTCTGGGGAGCGATCGGCGGGATAGACGGTAGAAAAAAGCCAATGACTTGGGGGGGAGCCTGCGCCCAGGGTCTGCACCGCACTACAGTCCTGCCTATCGCTTTGTCTGCGATTCATCGAGAGTGGAAAAATGCAAGTCATCGTTGTGGGGTCTGGCAAGCTGGCCAGGGAGCTGTTGGGGGCGCTGCCCTCTGGGGACGCAGGGCAGGTTGTGCCCTGGGCTGCCGAGGGGCTGCCTGCAGAAAAATCGGTGGTGGTGCATGCAGGCTCGGGCCGGGAGCTACAAGCGGTGAGCGCGTTCTGTGAATCCACGTGCTCTGCGCTGGTGGAGCTGTCCACGGGATCAGCGCTGGAACACCTGGCTGTAGGTTTTCCCGTGGTCCTGTGTCCCAACACCAACCTTCTCATGCTCAAGTTCATGGCCATGCTGGAGCGCAGTGGGCACTTGTTCCGTGGCTATCGCATCGGGCTGACCGAATCGCACCAGGCTCAGAAGTCGTCGGTGCCGGGCACGGCCGTGAGCATGGCGCAGGCGCTGGGTCTGGTGCCCAGTGATATCCGGTCCGTGCGCGATGCCGAGGTTCAGCAGCGCGTGCTGCAGATTCCCCCAGAACATCTTGGCCGCCATGCCTACCACCAGGTCCTGATAGAGGATGGGGCTTGCAGCGTGACGCTGGAAACCCGTGTTTATGGCGATGCGCCGTATGCGGAGGGCGTTGCGCACATCGTGGCAGCCGTGCGCGAGCGGCCGCTGGAGAACCGGCGCTACGCCATCATCGAATTCATCGACAACGGGTGGCTGTAGGCGGTACGGGCAGTACCCCGGCTCCACAATAAAAAAGCGCCGGGAGTGTCCGGCGCTTTTTTTGTGACCGCTGAGCGGGGGATCAGGCGGTCAGCGCCTTCACCACTGCATCGCCCATCTGCGCCGTACCCACCTTGGTGGTGCCTTCGCTGTAGATATCGGGCGTGCGCAGGCCCTGCGCCAGCACCTTTTGCACGGCGGTTTCGATGCGCTGGGCGGCGGCTTCCTGGTTCAGGCTGAAGCGCAGCATCATCGCGGCCGAGAGGATGGTGGCCAGCGGGTTGGCCACGCCCTTGCCGGCGATGTCGGGGGCGCTGCCGTGGCTCGGTTCGTACAGGCCCTGGTTGCTGCTGTTCAGGCTGGCCGAGGGCAGCATGCCGATGGAGCCAGTGAGCATGGAGGCTTCGTCCGACAGGATGTCGCCGAACATGTTGCCGGTCACCACCACGTCAAACGCCTTGGGGGCCTTGACCAGCTGCATGGCGGCGTTGTCCACGTACATGTGCTGCAGCTCGACGTCGGGGTATTCCTTGTGCACGTCGGTGACCACATCCTTCCAGAACTGGAAGGTTTCGAGCACGTTGGCCTTGTCCACGCTGGTGACCTTCTTGTTGCGCTTGCGAGCGGCCTGGAAGGCGACGTGGGCGATGCGCTCGATCTCGGGGCGGCTGTAGCGCATGGTGTCGAAGGCTTCCTCGGCACCGGGGAAGTGGCCATCGGTGGCCACGCGGCGACCACGCGGCTGGCCAAAGTAGATGTCGCCCGTCAGTTCGCGGATGATGAGGATATCGAGGCCCGCGATCAGCTCGGGCTTGAGGCTCGATGCGCCCACCAGTTGCTCGTAGCAGATGGCGGGGCGGAAGTTGGCGAACAGGCCCAGGTTCTTGCGCAGGCCCAGGATGGCCTGCTCGGGGCGCAGGGGGCGGTCGAGCTTGTCGTACTTCCAGTCGCCCACAGCGCCGAACAGGATGGCGTCGGCTTCCTTGGCGAGTTTCAGGGTGGATTCGGGCAGCGGGTGGCCGTGGGCCTCATAGGCGGCGCCGCCGACCAGGGCAGATTCCATCTCGAACTTCAGGTCCAGGGCTTCCAGAACCTTCACGGCTTCGGAGACGATTTCGGTACCGATGCCGTCACCCGGCAGAACTGCGATTTTCATTGAATTTGCTTTGATTTTGATAGCTGCTACCGCTTATGGATAAAGCGCTAGAGCCTAATTTAAATGATATTTTTTGATGCCTGCGGTGTCTTACGACACCATGGTGTGCGCAAGCCAGGGCTTGGTCGCCAGGCGCTGCGCTTCAAACGCCTTGATCTTGTCGGACTGGCGCAGGGTCAGGCCGATGTCGTCGAAGCCGTTGAGCAGGCAGTACTTGCGGAAGGCCTGCACGTCGAACGGAATCTCTTCGCCCTGAGGACGCGCGATGACCTGGCGCTCCAGGTCGATGGTGAGTTGGTAGCCGGGGAAGGCGTGCACTTCATCGAACAGCTGGGCCACCGTTGCCTCGGGCAGCACGATAGGCAGCAGGCCGTTCTTGAAGCAGTTGTTGAAGAAGATGTCGGCAAAACTCGGCGCGATCACGGCGCGAAAGCCGAACTGGTCCAGTGCCCAGGGCGCGTGTTCGCGGCTGGAGCCGCAGCCGAAGTTCTTGCGCGCCAGCAGGATGGAAGCGCCTGCATAGCGCGGCTGGTTCAGCACGAAGTCGGGGTTGGGCTTGCGGCTGGCCGGGTCCTGGCCTGGCTCGCCGTGGTCCAGGTAGCGCCATTCGTCAAAAAGGTTCACGCCAAAGCCGGTCTTCTTGATCGACTTCAAAAACTGCTTGGGGATGATCGCGTCGGTATCGACGTTCTCGCGGTCCATCGGGGCCACCAGGCCCTTGAGTAAGGTGAATTTCTGCATGGGTGCCTTGTTACTTGTTGGCGGCGCGTTCGAGTGCGCCCCCTGCCCGTTGAACGTCCTGGCCTACGCCCTTGACGGTGTTGCATCCGCCCAGCAGCAAGGCGGCAGACAGTGCGATGAGGATGGCGGCGATTTTCTTCATGGCGGGCTCCTTCAGGCGAATTGGCGAATGTCCACAAAATGACCGTGCACGGCAGCGGCTGCTGCCATGGCGGGGCTGACGAGATGGGTGCGGCCACCAGCGCCCTGGCGGCCTTCGAAGTTGCGGTTGCTGGTGGATGCGCAGCGCTCGCCCGGCTCCAGGCGGTCGGCGTTCATGGCCAGGCACATGCTGCAGCCGGGCTCGCGCCACTCAAAGCCTGCGGCCACAAAAATCTTGTCCAGGCCTTCGCGCTCGGCCTGCTCTTTGACGAGGCCCGAGCCGGGAACCACCATGGCCAGCTTCACGTTGCTGGCCACCTTGCGGCCCAGGTTCTTGACCACAGCAGCGGCTTCGCGCATGTCTTCGATGCGGCTGTTGGTGCAACTGCCGATGAACACCTTGTCGATGGTGATGTCGTTGATCGCCTTGCCGGGCTGCAGGCCCATGTAGGTCAAGGCGCGCTCGATGGCGCCGCGCTTGTTGGCATCCTTTTCCTTGTCGGGGTCCGGCACGCGGGCATCCACGCCCAGCACCATCTCGGGCGAGGTGCCCCAGGTGACTTGCGGCACGATTTCGGAGGCGTCGAGCTTCACCACGGTGTCGAACTTCGCGTCGGCATCGGAGTGCAGCGTCTTCCAGTACGCCACGGCCTGGTCCCATTCGACGCCCGTGGGCGACAGGGGGCGGCCCCTGACGTATTCAATGGTCTTGTCGTCCACCGCCACCAGGCCAGCGCGCGCGCCGCCTTCGATGGCCATGTTGCACACGGTCATGCGGCCTTCCATGCTCATCGCGCGGAAGACGGAGCCTGCAAATTCGATGGTGTAGCCGGTGCCGCCGGCCGTGCCGATCTTGCCGATGATGGCCAGCACCACGTCCTTGGGCGTCACGCCCTTGGCGAGCGTGCCGTCCACCTGCACCAGCATGTTCTTGGCCTTCTTGGCCAGCAGCGTCTGTGTGGCCATCACGTGCTCGACCTCGGAGGTGCCGATGCCGTGGGCCAGTGCGCCGAACGCGCCGTGCGTGCTGGTATGGCTGTCGCCGCACACCACCGTCATGCCGGGCAGGGTGGCACCGTTTTCAGGGCCGATGACGTGCACGATGCCCTGGCGCTTGTGCATGAAGGGGAAGAACGCAGCGGGCGAGATCTGCGCCATGTTGTCGTTCAGCGTGGTGATCTGCTCTTTGCTGATGGGGTCGGTGATGCCGTCGTAGCCGTTTTCCCAGCCGGTGGTGGGCGTGTTGTGGTCGGCGGTGGCCACGATGGAGCTCATGCGCCAGACCTTGCGGCCCGCCTCGCGCAGGCCTTCAAACGCCTGGGGGCTGGTCACCTCGTGCACCAGATGGCGGTCGATGTAGAGGATGGAGGTGCCGTCCTCTTCGGTATGGACGACATGCTCGTCCCAGATCTTGTCGTACAGGGTGCGTCCCATGGCGTGGCTTTCTTTCTGCTTTTCAGGTGGGTGATTGGATTTTAGTGTCGGGGTCTGGCCGGGGTGACAGGTGTTCCACCAGCAAACGGGCCGTGACGGGCAGGGCGTCGAAGTCGCGAGCCACCACGCGCAGCTCGCGGTGGGCCCAGGCATCGGTCAGCGGGATGGCTTGCAGGTTGCCCACGCCGCGCATCAGTGCAAACGCCCGGTCGGGCAGCAGGCCCACGCCCAGGCCGTTGTCGATCATGCGGCACATGGCATCGAGCCCTGTGACCTGGATGCGCTGTCGCAGCGGGCGCCCGGCGGCGGCTGCGGCGGCGCGCATGGCCAGGCTGATGCTGCTGTTGGCATGCAGGCCCACGATGTCCCAGTCCAGAACTTCTTCAAAATTGATAGCGTCCAGCGCAGACAGGTCGTGCGCCAGGGGTACAACGAGCACCAGATTGTCGGCGCGGTAAGGGCGGCTTTGCAATTCCAGGGCACCGTTGCCACTGGCCATGCCGATGTTGCAGATGCCCAGGTCGGCGGCGCCCTCCTGCACGGCATGCAGCACGTCGCTGGAGAGGTGCTCCTGCAGGTCGATCTTGATCTGGCTGTGCTCGCGCGCAAAGGCGCCCAGGTCTTCGGGCAGGAACTGGAAGATGGCCGAGATGTTGGCGTGCATGCGGACATGGCCGCGCACGCCGTCGGCGTATTCGCTCAACTCGCCCTGCATGCGTTCGAGGCCAAACAGCACGGTGCGCGCATGGTGCAGCAGGCTCTCGCCTGCGGGTGTGAGCGTGACGCCCCGGCTGTGGCGGTAGAGCAGGGCGGTGTCCACGGCGGTTTCCAGGTCCGACAGGCGCTTGCTGACGGCCGATGCCGCAATGAATTCGCGCTCAGCCGCGCGGCCAATGCTGCCGAGCTCGCACACCGCCACAAACAGTTGCAGCGAGGTTAGGTCGATACGGCGCGCAAAACTGCGCTCGGAGCTTTTCATGGGGTTTTAACTTCTCGAAATGAGAAGGTTGCCTATTTTCTCCCCATTATTACCGCTTTGACATCGCGATACGCGATGGCGGCACTGCCCTTCTGCGCGAGGGTAGAACCGCTGAGGCCCAGAAAGCTACCGTGGCTCAGGCGGTGCAGGTGCTGCCGTGCTCTGGCACAGCGGCACGCCAGCGCAGCTCATGTTCAATGCGCTGACGCAGCAGATCGGCCGCGCCCATTTCACCATGCACCACGTACACCTTGTCCGGCGCGTGCCCCATGCTGCGCAGCCAGGCGATGAGCTGGTTGCCGTCGGCATGGGCTGATGCAGAGGACAGCCGAACCACCTCGGCGCGCACGGCCACGTCCTGGCCGTGGATACGGATGGTTTTTTCGCCCTCTGCCAGCCGCGCACCACGGGTGCCTGGGGCCTGGTGGCCGGTCAGGATGATCATGTTGCGGTGGTCGCCCGCGTGCAGTGCCAGGTGGTGCAGCACGCGTCCCCCGGTGGCCATGCCGCTGGCCGACAGGATGACCATGGGGCCATGGAGCTTGGCCAGCCCCTTGGATTGCTCGGGCGTCTGGACCATGGTGGCGCCATGCTCCAGTGCCTGCACCTCGCGGCCGCTCAGGCGGTGTTCCTGCATGTGGTGCTGGAACAGCCCCGTGGTACTGACGGCCATGGGGCTGTCCAGAAACACCTTGAGCGATGCGGGCACCACACCCTGCGCCTTGAGCAGGCCAATCGCGTGCAGCACGACCTGTGCACGCCCCACGGCAAACACCGGCACCACGGCAATGCCGCCACGCGCTGCCAGGCGCTGCAGGGCGGGGCCCAGTTCATCGAGCGGGCCTTCGGGCGGGTGCTCGCGGTCGCCGTAGGTGGATTCGATGAGCACGGTGTCGGCCTGGGGCGGCGCGTCAGGCGGGTTCATGATCAGGTCATCGGGCCGCCCCAGGTCGCCCGAAAACAGAATGCGCCTGCCTCCCACCTCCAGCAGCACGCTGGCTGCTCCGAGGATGTGGCCTGCGGGCGAAAACGTCACACGCCAGCCGGGCAGGGGCTCAAACGCCTTGTGAAATGGATGGATCTGGAACTGCTTGAGGCAGTGCAGCGCGTCGAGCCGGGTGTACAGGGGCAGGGCGGGGCTGTGGCTGCTGAGCTGGTGGCGGTTGAGAAAGGCCGCGTCTTCTTCCTGCAGGTGTCCGCTGTCGGGCAGCAGGATGGTGCACAGGTCGCGTGTGCCCGGTGTGCAGTGGATGGCGTGGGTGTAGCCGTCGCGCGCCAGCAGCGGCAGGTAGCCGCTGTGATCCAGGTGGGCATGGGTCAGCACCACGGCGTCGATCTGGTGCGGCGTGACGGGCAGAGGCTGCCAGTTGCGCAGGCGCAACTGCTTGTAGCCCTGGAACAGGCCGCAATCGACCAGGAGGCTCTTGCCGTTGTAACGCACCAGGTACTTGGAGCCGGTGACCGTGCCGGAGCCGCCCAGGAAGGTGATGTTGACGTTCATGTGCCCAAGCTCCCGGGTGATCATCGATGAGACCCATCCTACTGCGCTGTGCGTGCATCGCACGGGCCTTAGGGAGTTTCTTGCCCTGCGTCAAGAAAAAACCGCCTGGGCCAAAAGGCCACAAGCGGTTTTCGATGGGATGCCGGTGCGCGGTCAGCTGAAGAAGTTCTTCAGCCGGTCCGTCCAGCTCTCGCCGCTGGGCGAGTGGCGGGCGCCGCCCTTCTTGAGCGAATCTTCCAGTTCGCGCAGCAGCTTGCGCTGGTGCTCGGTCAGCTTGACGGGTGTCTCGACTGCGATGTGGCAGTACAGATCGCCCGGGTAGCTGGCACGCACGCCCTTGATGCCCTTGCCACGCAGGCGGAACTGCTTGCCGGCCTGGGTGCCTTCAGGAATGTCGATCGCTGCCTTGCCAGCCAGCGTGGGCACTTCGATCTCGCCGCCGAGTGCTGCCGTGATGAAGCTCACGGGCACCTGGCAGTGCAGGTCGTCGCCATCGCGCTCGAAGATGTCGTGTTTCTTCAGGCGGATTTCGATGTACAGGTCACCCGGCGGGCCGCCGTTGGTGCCCGGCTCGCCGTTGCCGGTGGAGCGGATGCGCATGCCGTCGTCGATGCCCGCAGGAATCTTCACTTCCAGCGTCTTTTGCTTCTTGAGCTTGCCCTGGCCGTGGCAGGTGGTGCACGGCTCGGGGATGATCTTGCCCGTGCCCCGGCAGTGCGGGCAGGTCTGCTGCACGCTGAAGAAGCCCTGGCGCATCTGTACCGTGCCTGCGCCCTGGCAGGTGCCACACGTCTTGGCACTGGTGCCGGGCTTGGCACCGCTGCCGTGGCAGGTGTCGCAGCTCTCCCACGAGGGGATGCGGATCTGCGCATCCTTGCCGCGCGCGGCTTCTTCCAGCGTGATCTCCATGGCGTAGCTGAGGTCGCTGCCCCGGTACACCTGTCGGCCGCCGGCACCGCGCCCACGCCCGCCCTGCTGGCCAAACATGTCGCCGAAGATGTCGCCAAAGGCCTCGGCAAAACCACCAAAGCCCTCCGCCCCCGCGCCGCCGGGGCCGCGCATGTTGGGGTCCACCCCGGCGTGGCCGTACTGGTCGTAGGCCGCACGTTTTTGCGGGTCGGAGAGCATCTCGTAGGCCTCTTTGGCCTCCTTGAACTTCTCTTCGGCAGGCTTGGCTGCGTCACCCTGGTTGCGGTCAGGGTGGTGCTTCATCGCCAGCTTGCGATAGGCCTTCTTGATTTCTTCGTCCGAGGCGTTCTTGGGAACGCCCAGGATTTCGTAAAAGTCTCTTTTGGACATGGTCATTCTGAGCCCGGTTGGAACAGGAACGCCGCGCAAGCCCCGTCAAGGGCCCCGCGCGGCGGCTGGGGTCAACGGCGGCGTGCTCAGCCCTTCTTGACTTCCTTCACCTCGGCATCGACGACGTTGTCGTCGTCTGCGGGCTTGGCGGACGCGCCACCAGCCGACGCGCCTGCGGCCTCAGCACCCCCGGCTGCCTGAGCAGCTTGCGCTGCCTGGGACTCGGCGTACATCTTTTCGCCCAGCTTCTGGCTGGCAGCCATCAGCGCCGTGGTCTTTTCGTCAATCGCGGCCTTGTCTTCGCCCTTCAAGGCTTCTTCCAGTGCCTTGACTGCGGCAGTGATCGCGTCCTTTTCACCTGCGTCGAGCTTGTCGCCGTGTTCGGCCAGGCTCTTGTTCACGCTGTGCACGGCGGCTTCACCCTGGTTGCGGGCTTGCACCAGCTCCAGCTTCTTCTTGTCGTCGGCCGCATTCAGTTCGGCGTCCTTCACCATCTGCTGGATTTCTTCTTCCGACAGGCCCGAGTTGGCCTTGATGGTGATCTTGTTTTCCTTGCCCGTGCCCTTGTCCTTGGCGCCCACGTGCAAGATGCCGTTGGCGTCGATGTCGAACGACACTTCGATCTGCGGAACACCGCGGGCTGCCGGTGGAATGCCTTCCAGGTTGAATTCGCCCAGCAGCTTGTTGCCGGTAGCGATTTCGCGCTCGCCCTGGTAGACCTTGATGGTCACGGCAGGCTGGTTGTCATCGGCCGTCGAGAAGGTCTGTGCGAACTTCGTCGGGATGGTCGTGTTCTTCGTGATCATCTTGGTCATGACACCGCCCAGGGTTTCGATACCCAGCGACAGGGGTGTCACGTCCAGCAGCAGCACGTCCTTGCGGTCACCCGACAGCACCTGGCCCTGGATGGCGGCGCCCACGGCCACGGCTTCGTCAGGGTTCACGTCCTTGCGGGGGTCCTTGCCGAAGAATTCCTTGACCTTTTCCTGCACCTTGGGCATCCGGGTCATGCCGCCGACCAGGATCACGTCATGGATGTCAGACACCGACACGCCAGCGTCCTTGATGGCCATGCGGCAAGGAGCGATGGTGCGCTCGATCAGCTCTTCCACCAGTTGTTCCAGCTTGGCGCGGGTCAGTTTGATGTTCAGGTGCTTGGGGCCCGATGCGTCTGCCGTGATGTAGGGCAGGTTGATGTCTGTCGAGGCCGAGTTCGACAGTTCGATCTTGGCTTTCTCGGCCGCTTCCTTCAGGCGCTGCAGGGCCAGCACGTCATTCTTGAGGTTGACGCCCGACTCCTTCTTGAACTCGTCAATGATGAAGTCGATGATGCGCTGGTCGAAGTCTTCGCCGCCCAGGAAGGTGTCGCCGTTGGTCGACAGCACTTCGAACTGCTTTTCGCCGTCCACATCGGCGATTTCGATGATGGACACGTCGAACGTGCCGCCGCCCAGGTCATACACGGCGATCTTGCGGTCGCCCTTTTCCTGCTTGTCCAGGCCAAAGGCCAGAGCCGCAGCGGTGGGTTCGTTGATGATGCGCTTGACGTCCAGGCCCGCAATACGGCCAGCGTCCTTGGTGGCTTGGCGCTGTGCGTCGTTGAAGTACGCGGGCACGGTGATGACGGCTTCCGTCACGGGCTCGCCCAGGTAGTCTTCAGCCGTCTTCTTCATCTTGCGCAGGATGTCGGCAGACACTTGCTGGGCCGACAGCTTGTTGCCGCGCACTTCGATCCATGCGTCGCCGTTGTCGGCGGCCACGATCTTGTAGGGCATCAGGTCGATGTCCTTTTGCACTTCTTTTTCGGTGAACTTGCGGCCGATCAGGCGCTTGACGGCGTACAGCGTGTTCTTGGGGTTGGTCACGGCCTGGCGCTTGGCCGAGGCACCGACGAGGATCTCGCCGTCTTCCTGGTAGGCCACGATGGAGGGCGTGGTGCGTGCACCTTCGCTGTTTTCGATCACGCGGGTCGTGTTGCCCTCCATGATGGAGACGCAGCTGTTGGTCGTACCCAGGTCAATGCCGATGATTCTTCCCATGATTTTTCTCCGAATGCTTGAATGGTTTGGATGGCTAGTAACTTGTGGATAACTTGGTGTGGTTCAAGTCTTCCGGGTCGATTTTTTTGAGGCTTACTTGGGAGCCGTCACCGTGACCAGGGCCGGACGCAGCACGCGCTCGGCGATCACATAGCCCTTTTGCAGCACGGCCACCACGGTGTTGGCTTCCTGCTCGGCAGGCACCACGCTGATGGCCTGGTGCTGGTGCGGATCGAACTTGGCGCCAGCGGCCGGGTTGATGGCAATCACCTTGTTGCGCTCCAGTGCCGACGTCAGCTGGCGCAGGGTGGCGTCGGCGCCTTCGCGCAGCTGCTGGGGCGTAGCTTCCTTGATGGCCAGGGCGGCATCCAGGCTGTCGGCCACGGGCAGCAGGCTCTCGGCAAAACTCTCGATACCGAATTTGCGGGCCTTGGAAACCTCGTCTTCGGCGCGGCGGCGGGCGTTTTCGGCCTCGGCCTTGGCGCGCAGGAACTGGTCGGCCAGATCAGCGCTTTTGGCCTTGAGCTCGGCCAACTCGCCCTGCAGGCGTGCCAACTCGTCAGAGGCGTGGGCAGCCATGGCGGCTTCGACTTCTTCGGGGGCGGGGGCGCTCTGTGCGGGGGTGGTTTGGCTGGTGTCGGACATGTCTTGGTCTGGAAGTAAATGAACGGTACGCGCGGGATCTGGGGGCGTGACACCACAAATCAAGGTCTGCACCATGGGTATGGTCTCTCGGGCCCCGTATGCATCGCGGATTGTTGTATTGCATGTCGGCCCAGCCACTGGTTTTGCAAGGGGCTGGAGACATCTATGCCATCTTTTTGTACGCCTGGACAGGGACGGCGAAGCACTGAGTGTACAAGCGACGCAGGCCGGGCTATAATCGCAGGCTTTCCCTTGCCACACCACTTCAAGACGCAGTGGGTGGTCTTACCCAAAAGGAGTATGCATGCGTCATTACGAAATCATTTTGTTGATCCATCCGGATCAAAGCGAGCAAGTTCCAGCCATGCTGGAGCGCTACAAGGGCATGATCACCGCTGGCGGTGGCAAGGTGCACCGCGTGGAAGACTGGGGCCGCCGTCAACTGGCGTACCTGATCAACAAGCTGGCCAAGGCCCATTACCTGTGCGTGAACATCGAAGCCGATCAGGCCGTGATGGCTGAATTGGAGCACGCCTTCAAGTTCAACGACGCCGTGCTGCGCCACCTGACGGTTCAGAAGAAGAAGGCCGATACGGGCCCATCTTCCATGATGAAGACCGTCGAGCGCGAAGAAGCCCGCAAGGCCAGCCAAGCTGAATATGCAGCGGCCGGTGGTGAGCGCGGCGAGCGCCCAGATCGCGCCGAGCGCTGATCTAGCCCGTTGGAGTGGAGAACCGCGTTGCCTTGACCGCCTGTATCGCAGAGGCTGAACCCCTGCGCTACACGCCCGCCGGATTGCCTGCCCTCACGCTGCGCCTCGAACACGAGTCCCAGCAAACCGAGGCAGGCCACCCCCGCGAAGTCAAGGCTGCCATGAAAGCCATTGCCTTTGGAGCGATGGCCGAGCGACTGGCACGGCAGAACATCGGAAGTCTCTGGACTTTCCATGGATTTCTGGCCAACCCGCGCAATGGCAAGACCGCAGTACTGCACATCCAGGATATTCAACAAAATTAATTTTCAAGGGGTCCGCAATGGCCACGTTCAAGAAGTTCAACAAAGACAAGCGCCCAAAGCGCAACACCCAGTCCCTGCTGTTCAAGCGCAAGCGCTTTTGCCGCTTCACGGTGACCGGTGTTGAAGAAATCGATTACAAGGATGTCGATACGCTGCGTGATTTCATTGCCGAAAACGGCAAGATCATCCCCGCACGCCTGACCGGCACGCGCGCCATCTTCCAGCGTCAGCTGAACACCGCCATCAAGCGCGCCCGCTTCCTGGCCCTGGTGCCTTACAGCGACCAGCACAAGATCTAAGGAGCACAACCCATGCAAATCATCCTGCTCGACAAGGTTGTGAACCTCGGCAACCTCGGTGAAATCGTCAAGGTCAAAGACGGCTACGCCCGCAACTTCCTGATCCCCGCTGGCCGCGCCCGTCGCGCCACGGAAGCCGCCAAGGCAGAGTTCGAAGCCAAGCGCGCTGAACTCGAAAAGGCCGCAGCTGCCAAGCTGGCAGAAGCTCAAGCCCAAGGCGAAAAGCTGGCTGGCACCACCGTCAAGCTGACGCAAAAGGCTGGCGTGGACGGTCGTCTGTTTGGTTCCGTGACCAACCACGACATCGCCGAAGAGCTGAGCAAGCAAGGCTACAAGGTTGCCAAGTCGCAAATCCGCCTGCCCAACGGCCCGATCAAGGTCGTGAGCGAAAGCACTGTCAGTGTGGCTCTGCACACCGATGTGGTGGTGGACGTGACCGTGTCGGTCTACGGCGAAACCGCCTGAGATTCACTTCGGTGTTTCACGCAAAGCCGCCTTCGGGCGGCTTTTGTTTTTGTGCGGCTCTGGTTTGTACATGGTTACCCACTGGTTGCCCCAACTTTATCCACAGACTTGTGCCATGACGGCGCGCCGCACGGGCGCTAGCATGCCGGGTTAGCTCCGAGGATTCCATGTCTGCTGTTTTTCCGCCCCTTGACGATGGCTTCACGCCGGTGCCCGACCGTGAAATCGCCCAGTTGCGCGTGCCGCCGCACTCGATAGAAGCGGAGTCCAGCGTGCTGGGCGGGTTGCTGCTGGACAACAACGCCTGGGACCGCGTGGGCGACCTGCTGGTAGAAAGCCATTTCTACCGCCATGAGCACCAGATGATCTACTCGGCCATCGGCGCACTGATCAATGCCAGCAAGCCGGCCGACGTGATCACCGTGTTCGAGCACCTGCAGAACCAGGGTAAGGTGCAAGAGATGGGTGGGCTGGCCTATCTGAACAATCTGGCGCAATACGTACCCAGCGCCAGCAACATCCGCCGCTATGCGGAAATCGTGCGCGAGCGTGCCATCCTGCGCAAGCTGGTCACGGCCAGCGACGAAATTTCCACCAACGCGTTCAACCCGCAAGGCAAGACGGTCGAACGGATTCTGGACGAGGCCGAGTCCAAGATTTTTGCCATTGGCGAGGAAGGCTCGCGCACCAAGCAGGGTTTCCAGTCGCTGGATACGCTGGTGATCGACCTGCTCGACCGCGTGCAGGAGATGGCAGACAACCCTGTGGATGTGACGGGTGTGCCCACAGGCTTTGCGGACCTGGACCGCATGACCTCGGGTTTGCAGGCGGGCGACATGGTGGTGCTGGCAGCGCGCCCCTCCATGGGCAAGACCTCGTTCGCGGTGAACATTGCCGAGCACGTGGCGCTCAATGAGGGCCTGCCGGTCGCCATCTTCTCGATGGAAATGGGTGCCGCTCAGTTGGCGGTGCGTATCGTGGGTTCGATTGGCCGGGTGAACCAGGGCAATCTGCGCACCGGCAAGCTCACCGATGATGAGTGGCCGCGCCTGACCGAGGCGATTGAAAAACTGCGCACCGTCTCGCTGCACATTGATGAGACCCCGGGCCTCACGCCCGGCGAATTGCGCGCCAACGCGCGGCGCCTGGCGCGCCAGTGCGGCAAGCTGGGCCTGATCGTGGTCGACTATTTGCAGCTGATGAGCGGCTCGGGCTCGGCGGCCAGTTCGGACAACCGGGCGACCGAGCTGGGTGAAATTTCCCGGGGCCTCAAGATGCTGGCCAAGGAACTGCAGTGCCCGGTGATCGCGCTGTCACAGCTCAACCGCTCGGTGGAGCAGCGCACCGACAAGCGCCCCATGATGTCCGACCTGCGCGAGTCAGGCGCTATCGAGCAGGATGCCGACATCATCATGTTCATCTACCGCGACGACTACTACAACAAGGACTCCAAGGAGCCCAACGTGGCCGAGGTCATCATCGGCAAGCAGCGGAACGGCCCCACGGGTACTGTGAAGCTGTTCTTCCAGAAGAACCAGACGCGCTTCGAGAACCTGGCCATGGGTTCGGGCGACGATTTCTAATAAAAATAGCCACTAGCGCTTATTGGGTAAGCGCAAGTAGCTATCAAATTAGGAGTTTTTGGCCGGGGTAGATGGTGTTGGTCGGAGTTCCGTTAGGGTTGCAGCACCCACACCAGCAAACCCGCACATCCCACGGCAAGAACACCCACAGCCACAGTGAGCCGTTGCTGGCGTTGGCGCAGCACTTCTACCGCCTGCACCACCTGGGCATTCTGTTCGGCCAGTGACTGGATCAGCACGGCGGATTCCTGTTGCTCCTGCTCCAGTATTGCCACCCGCTCGCGCAGATGTTGCAGCTGCAAGGCCACGGGGATGGCGGGTTCGCCCCCAGCGCCTTCGAGTGCTCCCGCAGCAGCTTCAGCCTTCCCTTTTCGGGTGGTGCCCAGCAGCTTCTTGGCCGCCTGGAGAATCTGGGGCGTCGCCTCGATGACGTCGCCCCAGGGCACCAGCTTCAGTGCTGCAACCCAGCCTGCAGCCAACTCAGAGCACCTCGCTGGCGAAATCTGCCAAGCGCGAGCGTTCGCCGCGCGCCAGCGTGATGTGCCCGCTGTGCGGCCAGCCCTTGAAGCGGTCCACGGCGTAGGTAAGCCCGGATGACCCTTCGGTCAGGTACGGCGTGTCGATCTGCGCGAGGTTGCCCATGCAGATGATCTTGGTGCCGGGACCGGCGCGGGTGATCAGCGTCTTCATCTGCTTGGGGGTGAGGTTCTGCGCCTCATCGATGATCACGTACTTGTTCAGGAAGGTGCGCCCGCGCATGAAGTTCATGCTCTTGATCTTGATGCGGCTGCGGATCAGCTCGTTGGTGGCCGCGCGGCCCCATTCGCCTGCGTTGCCGCCATCGCCCTTGGCCAAAAACTCCAGGTTGTCATCCAGCGCGCCCATCCAGGGGCCCATCTTTTCTTCCTCGGTGCCGGGCAAAAAGCCGATGTCCTCGCCCACGCTCACCGTGGCGCGGGTCATGATGATCTCGGTGTAGCGGCGATCGTCCAGCACCTGGGTCAGGCCTGCAGCCAGGGCGAGCAGGGTCTTGCCGGTGCCGGCCGTGCCGGTCAGGGTCACGAAGTCGATCTCGGGGTCCATGAGCAGGTTCATGGCGTAGTTCTGTTCGCGGTTGCGCGTGGTCACGCCCCACACGGCATTTTTGGCCGAACCGTAGTCCTTCAGGGTCTGCAGTACCGCTGTTTTCTCGCGGATTTCGCTCACGCGCGCAAACAGGCTGGGCTCGCCGGGGGCTTCGAAGTACACGAACTGATTGATCATCAGCTGCGGCACGATGGGGCCGCCAATGCGGTAATAGGTGTGGGCGCCGCTTTGCCAGCTTTCCACGTTCTTGCCGCTCTTGGCCCAGAAGTCGGGGGGCAGGGCCAGCACGCCAGCGTAGAGCAGGTCGCCATCTTCCAGCGTCTTGTCGTTCTGGTAGTCCTCGGCAGTCAGGCCCAGCGCGCGGGCTTTGACGCGCATGTTGATGTCTTTGGAGACCAGCACCACTTCGCGCGGTGCGTGCAGCTTGCGCAGGGCTTCGACCACGCCCAGGATCTGGTTGTCGGCTTTGCCCGGGGGCAGGCTGGTGGGAAGGCTGTAGTCCAGTGGCACCGTCTGGAAGAACAGGTGGCCACCCGCAGCACGCTGGCCGGTGGAGTCAAGCTTGAGGCCCTTGGCCATGTCGGCGCCCTGGGCGGCAGCCAGGGCATCCAGCGTGCGGCTGGCCTGGCGGCCGTTGCGGGCCACTTCGGTCATGCCCTTCTTGTGGCCGTCCAGTTCTTCCAGCACGATCATCGGTAGGAAGATGTCGTGCTCTTCAAACCGGAACAGGCTGGTGGGATCGTGCAGGAGCACGTTGGTGTCCAGTACAAACAGCTTGGTGGGGCCTTGCGGTGCGGATTTGCGGGTGCGTGTGGTGGTCGCGGTGGCCGGGGTGGTGCTGGCGGTGACGGCGGCAGGTGTGTCGGTGCTGCGTGCCTTGCGCGTGCCGGTGCTTCGGGCCACGGGGGCGGCGGAGGGTTGGGGTGTGCGTGCTCGGGTCTCAATCTGGACCAATGGAGCTGTGTCAGGCGCTGCCAGCGACGAGGCCACGCTGTCTGCCTTGCGTCCGGCGCGGGTGGGGGCTGTAGCGGTGGCGGTGCGCTGGGGCGTAGCAACGGCTTCGTTCGCCGAGGTGGTAGCTACGCGGGGGCGGGCTGCGACTTCAAAGGCTTCTGGCGCGAGGAGTGCAGCGCGCCGGCTGGGGGCGGGGGGCAGGGGCATGGTGGCAGGGCCTCGGTCGGTAAAGGGTGTAACGGGTGGGTCAGAAAGCAAAAAGCCGCCTGGAGGCCAAGGCGGCTTTTTGGAGGAGGGCAAACGTTGCGATAACCAGGGGCATAAAACCATTATGCCTACTCCGGATGTCTTGCCTGGGCAAAACAAGCGGGGTGTCGCGCCGATGCCCCAATGTGCAGATCAGGCGGCCTTTTTCAGGGCCTTGATGGATTTGACGGCTTTCAGGACCTCGTCCACGTGGCCGGGAACCTTGAGGCCGCGCCACTCTTGCACCAGCAGGCCATCGGGGCCGATCAGGAAGGTGCTGCGCTCAATGCCCTTGACCTTCTTGCCGTACATGATCTTGTTCTTGACCACACCGAACATGTGGCACATCTTTTCTTCGGTGTCGGCGATGAGTTCGAAGGGCAGTTCCAGCTTTTCCTTGAATTCGTCGTGCGACTTCATGTTGTCGCGGGACACGCCGAAAACGGCAGCGCCTGCCTTCACGAAGTCCTTGTACTTGTCGCGAAACTGCATGGCCTCCGTGGTGCAGCCAGGCGTGTTGTCCTTGGGATAGAAGTAGAGAACCAGAATTTGGCCAAGGTGGGAGGTGTTGGAGACCTTGAGTCCACCGGTAGCGTTGGCTTCAAATTCAGGGAGGGGTTTGTTGACAACGATCGCCATATCACTTCAATCTCTCAGGATGTAGTCGTTGGTAAGCCGGGGGAGCTAGTGTGTTATTGCTCTTGGTGGTGCCCCCGACCGCAACCGGCGATTTTACCCCGAATTCACTCTTCGGCCAAATGTAAGACAGTGTGTCCGGCCCGCAGTGGCGGGCATTTAGGAAAGGTCTTGCATAGGTGCAAGCGCCGGATTTGCAGCTTGTCGCGGCGGTTGCGGGCCTGTAGCTCAGGCTTCCAGAATCAGTGCTGCCACCACGTTGCGCCCTTCACTGGCCAGGATGTTGTACGTGCGGCAGGCGGCAGGGGTGTCCATGGTTTCCAGCCCCAACCGGCGGGCGATGAGCGGCGCCAGCCACGCCGGTGGCGGGAACCGGTTGCGTGTGCCGCTGCCAAAAATGACCAGCTCTGTCTCCAGGGCTGCCAATTGCGCGAAGTGTTCGGGGGTCAGGTCTTCAAAGCGCGTGCAGGGCCAGGCCTGGCGCAGCCCCGACGAGCCGATGATGACGCTGTGCGTGATCTTCTCGGCATCCACGCCGATCCAGCCGGGGCCGTAGCCGCTGATGGTCTGAGCGTTGGAGCGGTCGGGCTGGAATTTCATGGGTGTTGGCGTCGGTTGCAGGCGGTGGCGCTGCGGGTAGGCCCGGCGCAGGGCCCGGGCGCGCTTGTGATCTGTGGTCAAATTATAGGTTTCGCCAAGGTGCCAGCCGCTCTGGCCGCCACCTGACCCCACTGCACCACCGTCAGCGCATGAAAACCGTCCAAAAATCCGCCAAGCTCGCCAACGTCTGCTATGACATCCGGGGGCCCATCATGGACGCGGCCAAGCAGATGGAGGAAGACGGCCACAAGATCATCAAGCTCAACATCGGCAACCTGGCGGTGTTCGGTTTTGATGCGCCGGAAGAGATTCAGCTGGACATGATCCGCAACCTGCCCAACTCGGCGGGTTACTCGGACAGCAAGGGTATCTTTGCGGCGCGCAAGGCCGTCATGCACGAGACCCAAAAGCAGGGCATCAAGGGTGTGATGCTGGACGACATCTACTTGGGCAACGGCGCCAGCGAGCTGATCGTGATGGCCACCAATGCGCTGCTGGACAACGGCGACGAGCTGCTGCTGCCTTCGCCCGACTACCCCCTGTGGACCGCCGCCGCCAGCCTGTCGGGCGGCACGCCCGTGCACTATGTGTGCGATGAAGCCAATGGCTGGATGCCCAACCTTCAGGATATCCGCGCCAAGATCACGCCCCGCACCAAGGGAATCGTGGTCATCAACCCCAACAACCCGACGGGCGCTCTGTATTCGGACGAATTGCTCAAGGGCATCGTCGCCATTGCACGCGAGCATGGCCTGGTCATCTTTGCCGACGAGGTGTATGACAAGGTGCTGTACGACGGCGCCAAGCACACGGCCATTGGCTCGCTGAGCGAGGATGTGCTCACACTCACCTTCAATTCGCTGTCCAAGAGCTACCGCTCGTGTGGCTACCGCGCGGGCTGGATGGTGGTGTCGGGCGACAAGAAGCCCGCCAAGGACTACATCGAGGGCCTGAACATGCTCTCGAACATGCGCCTGTGCGCCAACGTGCCCGGCCAGTGGGCCGTGCAGACCGCGCTTGGCGGCTACCAGAGCATCAACGAGCTGGTGGGCGAGGGCGGCCGCCTGCGCAAGCAACGTGATCTGGCGTACGAGCTGATCACGGCCATCCCGGGCGTGACCTGCGTGAAGCCCCAGGCGGCGCTCTACATGTTTCCGCGCCTCGACCCTGCCGTGTATCCCATCGAGGACGACCAGCAGTTCTTCCTGGAGCTGCTGCAGGAGACCAAGGTCATGCTGGTGCAGGGCACAGGCTTCAACTGGGCGGCGCCGGACCATTTCCGCATCGTGTTCCTGCCACACGAAGACGATCTGCGCGACGCCATCGGCCGCGTGGCGCGCTTCCTGGAGCAATACCGCAAGCGCGTACAAATGGCGGCGGCTGCGTAACTTGCACATTGAGTGGTGCAGAAACTCATTTTTTCATAGCTGCTAGCGCTTGATGGATAAGCGCCAGAGCCCATTTTGACTGATAAAAATCCCATGAAACCCATCCAAGTAGGCCTTCTGGGCATCGGCACCGTCGGCAGCGGCGTGTTCAACGTGCTCGCGCGCAACCAGGACGAGATCAGCCGCCGCGCTGGCCGTGGCATTGAGATCACCATGGTGGCCGATCTTGACGTGGAGCGCGCCAAAGCGGTAGTGGGTGCTGACATCCAGGTCGTCAATGACGCCCGCGCCATCATTGCCAACCCCGACATCGACATCGTCATCGAGCTGATTGGTGGCTATGGCATCGCCCGCGCGCTCGTGCTCGAAGCCATCGCCGCTGGCAAGCACGTGGTCACCGCCAACAAGGCGCTGCTGGCCGTGCACGGCACCGAGATCTTCGCGGCTGCATCGGCCAAGGGCGTGATGGTGGCCTTTGAGGCAGCCGTGGCGGGGGGCATCCCCATCATCAAGGCGCTGCGCGAAGGCCTCACCGCCAACCGCATCCAGTGGATCGCCGGCATCATCAACGGCACCACCAATTTCATCCTGTCCGAGATGCGCAGCAAGGGGCTGGACTTTGATGTGGTGCTCAAGGAAGCACAGCGCCTGGGCTACGCCGAGGCCGACCCCACCTTCGACATCGAAGGCGTGGACGCCGCACACAAGGTCACGCTGATGAGTGCCATTGCGTTTGGCATCCCCGTGCAGTTTGACAAGGCCTATGTCGAAGGCATCACCAAGCTCGGCGCGGCCGACATCAAGTACGCCGAGCAACTGGGCTACCGCATCAAGCTGCTGGGCATCACGAAGCGCGCGGACAAGGGCATCGAACTGCGCGTTCACCCGAGCCTCGTGCCCTCCAAGCGCCTGATCGCCAACGTCGAAGGCGCCATGAACGCCGTGGTGGTGCAGGGCGATGCCGTGGGCACCACGCTGTACTACGGCAAGGGCGCGGGCAGCGAGCCGACCGCCAGTGCCGTGATTGCCGATCTGGTGGATATCGCCCGCCTGCACACGGCCGACCCTGAGCACCGCGTGCCGCACCTGGCCTTCCAGGCCAACACGCTGGCCGATGCCATGGACACGCTGCCCGTGCTGCCGATGAGCGAAGTGGTCACCAGCTACTACCTGCGCCTGCGCGTGGCCGACCAGGCCGGTGTGCTGGCCAAGGTCACCGGCCTGTTGGCCGAGGCCGGTGTGAGCATCGACGCAGTATTGCAGCGTGAGGCTGACGAAGTGGGTGGTGAAGGATCTACGCAAACGGACCTGATCATCCTGACCCACGACACCCGCGAAGGCACCATGGACGCCGTGATCGCCCAGATGCAGGCCCTGCCCACGGTGCTGGCGCCCATCACGCGCATCCGCAAGGAGGAACTGAACTGATGCTGTACATCTCTACCCGCGGCCACGCCGACCGCAAGCGTTTTTGCGACATCCTGCTCGAAGGCCTGGCGCCCGATGGCGGCCTGTATCTGCCAGAGCAGTATCCCAAGGTCAGCGATGCCATGCTCACCCGCCTGCGCAAGGCGTACCACGAGCAGGGCTACGCCGAGCTGGCGTTCCAGATCCTGTCGCTCTACATCGACGACATTCCTGCCGACGACCTCAAGGCCCTGTGCGCCAAGACGTACACCGCCGAAGTGTTTGGCACGGGCGAGATCGTGCCGCTGCGCCACCTGGAAGACGGCCTGTGGCTCGAAGCCTTGTCCAACGGCCCCACGCTGGCCTTCAAGGACATGGCCATGCAGCTGCTGGGCAACCTGTTCGAATACGAGCTGGCACGCCGTGGCGAAGAGCTGAACATCCTGGGCGCCACCAGCGGTGACACCGGCAGCGCGGCCGAGTACGCCATGCGCGGCAAAAAGGGCGTGCGCGTCTTCATGACCAGCCCGCACGGCCGCATGAGCGCCTTTCAGCAGGCGCAGATGTTCAGCCTGCAGGACGAGAACATCCACAACATCGCCATCGAAGGCGTGTTCGACGACTGCCAGGACATCGTCAAGGCCGTCAGCAACGACCTGGCCTTCAAGCGCAAGTACAAGATTGGCACCGTCAACTCCATCAACTGGGCGCGCCTGCTGGCGCAGGTGGTGTACTACTTCGCGGGCTACATCCAGGCCACCGAGACGAACGACCAGAAGGTCAGCTTCACGGTGCCCAGCGGCAACTTTGGCAACGTGTGTGCAGGCCATGTGGCGCGCATGATGGGCCTGCCCATTGACAAGCTGGTGGTGGCCACGAACGAGAACGACGTGCTCGACGAGTTCTTCCGCACTGGCGCCTACCGCGTGCGCGCGGCTGCCGACACGCACGAGACATCGAGCCCCTCGATGGACATCAGCAAGGCGAGCAACTTCGAGCGGTTCATTTTTGACCTGCTGGGCCGCAACGGCCAGCGCACGAACGCGTTGTTTGCCAAAGCGCTGCCCGCCTATGGCCGGTTTGACTTGAGCGCCGAACCGCTGTTTGCCGAAGCCGCCACCAAGTACGGTTTTGAAAGCGGCAAGAGCACCCACGCCGACCGCCTGGCCACCATCAAGGACAACTTCGAGCGCCACGGCGTCACCATCGACACCCACACGGCCGACGGCGTGAAGGTGGCGCGCGAACACCACCAGGACCCCAAGGTGCCCATGATCGTGCTGGAGACCGCGCTGCCCATCAAGTTTGCCGAGACCATCGTCGAAGCCCTGGGCCATGCGCCCGAGCGGCCCGCCAAGTTCGCGGGCATCGAAGACCTGCCCAAGCGCGTGCAGGTGATGCCTGCCAACGTGCAGTTGGTCAAGCAATACATCGAGCGCCACTGCACGCCCGCCCTCTAGGGTGGGCAATCCGTAGCCGCTCTGTCGCTGCGGATGCGGGAGCGGGAGCGGCTACGGATGCTGGGTTTGAACAAAAAATGCCCCTGGCGCTTGTCTGGTAAGCGTTAGCAGCTATAAATACAATAGCTAACCAAGGAGCAGTGGATGAAGGTTGTCGGTTTTGCCGGTTTTTCCGGCAGTGGCAAGACCACGCTGGTCGAGCAGTTGATCCCCGAGCTGCGGCTGCGGGGGTTGCGCGTGTCGGTGGTCAAACATGCCCACCATAGTTTCGACATCGACCACCCGGGCAAGGACACGTACCGCCACCGCGAGGCAGGGGCCTTCGAGGTGGTCGCGGCATCGGACAAGCGCCTCATGCTGGTGCGCGAGTTCGAGCAGCCCGCCACGCTCAGCGTACACCACCTGCTGGCCGAGCTGTACCAGGGCGTGGACTGGGTGCTGGTGGAGGGCTTCAAGGACAGCGACCTGCTCAAGATCGAGGTCTGGCGTGCCCCCGAACCCGGCCAGGTGGCCAAGCCCGTGCGCTACCCCGAAGACGATTTTGTGGTCGCCGTGGCCACCGATGCACCGCAGGGCCTGCCTGTGCCCACACAGTTGCCCCTGCTGGACCTCAACAGCCCGGCGCAGGTGGTGGACTGGCTGCTCCAATACGAACACCGCTTTGAGTACAACTGGGATCTGCACGGAGGCCTGGTGCCATGCGCCCCCCAATGAAGCCCCTGAAACCGCTCGACGAGGCGCTGGCCGACCTGTTGGCCAAGGCCACACCGTTGCCAGGGACCGAGACGGTTACCACGTTTGACGCGGACGGCCGCGTGCTGGCGCAAAACTGTGTTTCGGCCCTGCAGGTGCCGCCGCAGGACAACAGCTCCATGGACGGCTACGCCGTGCGCTGCGCCGATGTGGCGGCCGTGGGTGTGGCGCTGCCGATCACCTTGCCTGTTTCGCAGCGCATTGCTGCGGGCAGCGCGGGTGATCCGCTCTTGCCGGGCACCGCCGCTCGCATCTTCACTGGCGCGCCTGTGCCCGAGGGGGCGGATGCCATCCTGATGCAGGAAGACTGCGAAGCCCTCGCCACGGGCGACGGCCTGGGCCAGGTGCGCATCAACGCCGTGCCCCCACAGGGCCAGTGGATCCGCCGCGCGGGCGAGGACATCACCCGGGGTGCCGTGGTGCTGTCGGCCGGCACACGCCTGACCCCGGCCGAGCTGGGCCTGGCCGCCAGCATCGGCTTGCACGAACTGCAGGTGGCCCGCCGCCCCCGCGTGGCGCTGTTCTCCACGGGCGATGAACTGGTCATGCCCGGCGAGGTGCCGCCGGAGCAAATGCGCCCTGGTGCCATTTACAACAGCAACCGCTTCTTCCTGCGCGCCATGCTGCTGCGCCTGGGCTGCGAGGTGACGGACTTTGGCATCGTGCCCGACCGGCGCGACGCCACCATCGACGCCCTGCGCCAAGCCAGCAGCGCACACGACCTGATCCTGACCAGCGGCGGCGTGAGTGTGGGCGAGGAAGACCACATCAAGCCTGCCGTCGAGTCGCTGGGCACGCTCGACCTGTGGCAGATCGCCATGAAGCCCGGCAAGCCGTTTGCCTATGGCCAGATCCCGCGTGACGGTGGTGCCGCCCACTTCATGGGCCTGCCCGGCAACCCGGTGTCGAGCTTTCTGACCTTTGCGCTGCTGGTGCGCCCGTTTGTGCTGCGGCTGCAGGGTGTGGTGGACGTTGCTCCTCAACCCATAGCTGCTCGCGCTGATTTTGCCTGGCCCAAGGCCGATAAACGCCGCGAGTTTCTGCGCGTGCGCCACAACGCGGCAGGTGGGCTGGATCTGTTTCACAACCAGAGTTCGGGCGTGCTCACTTCGGCCGCCTGGGGTGATGGTGTGGTGGACAACCCGGCGGGCCAGACGATTGCATCCGGCGACACGGTGCGGTTCATTGCCTTTTCGGAGCTTTTGTCATGACGGTCACCGTGCGCTACTTTGCCTCCATCCGCGAGGCCATTGGGCAAGGCAGCGAGGCGGTCGATACCGCTGCCACCACGCTGGGTGCGCTGCGCGATGAGCTCATTGCACGCGGCGGCGCCCATGCCAGCAGCCTCGCGCGTGGCCGGGCCGTGCGCATGGCACTCAACCAGACCTTGAGCGATGAATCTGCCACCCTGGCTGATGGGGCCGAGGTGGCGTTTTTCCCGCCGGTGACGGGCGGTTAGCCCGGGCGCTCTCGCGCGCTCTGGCAAGTCACCTCAAAGCGCCTTCAAACGATCCTGCAGCGCCTTCGAGGCCGGCATCATCGGCGCGCGCAGTTCGCTGCGCATCCACCCTGCATGCGCCAGCATGGCCTTGAGCGGGGCAGGGTTGGGCTCTGCAAAACACGCTTCCACCCAGGGTTGCAAGGCCTGCCACAAGTGGCGGGCTGCGGGCAGGTCACCCAGGCGCAGCAATGCCATCAACTCCACAAAACGCGGCGTCTGCCAGTGTGCACAGGCAGAGATGGCGCCTGCGCCGCCGAGGGCCAGTGCATGGAAGATCTGCGCGTCTTCACCGGTCAGCACCTGCAGCCGTCCATCGGCGATCAGGGCCTGCGTCTTGGCCGTGTTGCCGCCGCAGTCCTTGATGGCCTCTATGCGCGGATGCGCCGCCAGCGCCAGCAGCGTTTCGGTGGTGAGTGTGGCGCCCGTGCGGTACGGAATGTCGTAGATCAGCAGGGGCACCGCGCTGGCATCGGCCAGGGTGCGGAACCAGTGCAGCAGTCCCTCCTGCGAGGGGCGGATGTAGTGCGGGGCGGACACCAGCAGGCCTGCAACCGGGTAGTGTGCAAGGGTCCGCACCTGTTCCAGCACCTGGCCCTGGTGGTAGCCCGATACGCCCATCACCACGGGCAAACCCTGGGCGGCGCTGAGCACGGTCTCCAGTACCTGCAGTTGCTCGGCCTTGTCGAGGGCTGCGGCCTCACCGGTCGAGCCGCAGGCAACGAAGCCCGCAACGCCGTCGGCACGCAGCCGGGTGGTGAGGGCGGCAAGGGCCGGGTGGTCCACGGCGCCGTCCTTGAACGGTGTGACCAAGGCGATCCAGAGCCCGCTGAACAGCGGCTGGTGGGAGGTAGCGGTATCGGTGGCAGACATGCGAAGCGTCCTTTCAGGGTTCGACCAAGGGAAGAACCGTCCGGAGGGAGCGCGCGCGGAATGCCGGGGAGTGAAACGAGAAAAGGAAATTTCTCTACCAGGTGGTTCCGTCGCTCATCCGGACGGAACCACAGCTCCGGTCAGATGAGCTCTGGTTTTTTGGTTTTGCCCACGCACTGCAACGCCACCGCAAGTGCGGCGGTCATGGCAAAGGGGGTGTGCGTGGACATGGGCCGCAGTATAGCCAAGCGCCCACCGTGTCCCAAGGTTGGTCAGCCTGCCTGCGGTGGCTGGGCCGCGTCGGCTGCAGATTCAGGCTGCGGCGGCACCAGCACGGGGCATTGCCACACCAGCAGCTCGGCCAGCCGGGTGACGATCCATGTCGCTTCGGCCACCGCCACGCCAGATTCGGCCGTGCACAGCCCCACGTGGATGCGCTGCAGGATCTCGGTCTCGGAAGGCGCCTGCACGTGGTACAGCGTCTGCGCGTGCTCCACCAGGTGGCCTGCCAGGTCTTCGCACAGTTCGTAGCGGGCGCGCACGCCGTCCGCCTTTTCCGTCAGGCGCCCTCGGGTGTCGGTGTACACCGCCATGAAGGAGGGCGGCACGTGGATCTGGTTGTCGTCGTACATGGCTTGTTGGGTGGTGGGCGCGGTTCGGGGGCAGTTAAAAAGCCCGCCAGAGCGGTGCAGTCAGGGGTTGTGCACACCAGCGGCCTTATTGTGCGTGGGTGCTTGTGAGCGGGCTTGCAGGTGGTGCTGCGCCATGGCCGCTGTCTCTGCAAACCAGCCCAGCAGGTGCTGCAGCCAGATTTGCAGCTCCGCCTGAAAGCGGGGTGTGAGCGCGACGAGGCCCCGGGGCGCGTCCTGGGTGAGGTGGCCCTGCGCTGTGGCTTCATTGACCAGGTTGCGCACATGCGAGTGCGAAAAACCCAGGCGCTGCGCAAGCTCGCTGGCCCGCAGGGGAAACGGCGTGGACCCTTCTTCTCCAGGGCGGTGCACCCGGCAGTGTTCGCGCAACAGCAGCATGGCAATACGGCCACCGCCGTCTCGCTGGTCAAACCAGTCCCAGCCGCCAAACCGGCCCCGGGTTTCGGCCAGGCGATCCAGGATGTGGTCGGCCCCGGCCAGAAAGGCGGCAAAGTAGTCCGTATCGCTGTCCAGCCGCTGTGCATGGCCTGGGGGCAGGGCGCCCAGGGCCTCGGCGCAGTGCAGGTGGTGCCGCACCCAGGTGCGCAGGCCGTCCAGCAGCCGGGGGGTGGGCACCAGGTAGCGCACCCGGCGGTCGTCGGGGTCAATGTCCACCGCCACCATACCGGCAAGGCGCAGCACCGCAAAGAACGTGGCCAGCGTGCGCGCGCCCCCGGGCATGCGCCGCTGCAGCAGTGCCAGTGTGGGCCGGGGGGCCCCCCGCAATTGCCATTGGTAGTGCTGCACCACCAGCCGCCCCGCCGCATGCGACTGGAGTGCCCGGCCAAAGATCTTGTTGATGAGGCGCTCGTTCCAGTGCAGCCGCAGAATGCCGTCGCAATAGGCCTCTACGGCCTGGGCATAGGTGTCCGGGGCTCGGGAGTCGAGCGCCTCGAAGGATTCTTGCAGGTCCATGGGGCGTGTTGCGGTGCAGGGTTGCTGATTCAGTCCGGCGTGAACAGGCGCTCGAACTTGGCCTGGTCGGACGCCAGCTCAAAGGTCACCACCTGGCCCATTTTCATGTCCGACAGGCGGCAGGCGCCAAACAGGGTGGTTTTGCCCGCCAGCTCCATCACATCCAGGTCGATGAGGGCGTAGGGGTGGGGCACGAACACCTGGTGCTCGAACACGTTGCGGACCGTGTTGCGCGGGGACGGGTAGAGCTTGTAGTGAGCGGTCTGAATCGTTTGTGTGGCCATGGGCTTAAGGTGCAGGGGTGGCTGTGGTGCGAGCAAGTGCGGGTACAGTGCGGGCGAATCGTACAGACAAACCTTTTGACCTATTTATGGCACGCAACAAAAGTGAATGGCCCGCCAAGGTGCTGGCGCTGGTCCGGGGCGGCAACCTGCCCGCCGCCATCGCACAGATCAAGGTCGCGCCCACCGTCGGTGACGTCACGCGCCTGCAGACCCTGCTGGCCCAGTTGCCTCCGTCGCCCGCACTGGCGCAGTTGAACAAGGTGGTGGAAGAAGAGCGTGCCCTGCTGGCCGCGCCCCGGTTGCACCGCTCGCCCTGAAGACTCTTTTTGTCTGACTTCCACACGCCCCGTAGAGAGTTTTTTGCCATGACCCTGCCCCGCGTTTCCATCCAGACCGAGGACTTCGACCTGTCCACCGAAGTCGCTGCGCTGCGCCGCGAAAACAAAGGCATCGGCGCAGTGTGCAGCTTTGTGGGCACAGTGCGGGATCGCAACGAGGGCGACCAGGTGTCGTCCATGGAGCTGGAGCACTACCCCGGCATGACCGAAAAATCCATCGAAGCCATGGTGGACGAGGCCTTTCGGCGCTTCGATATTTTTGGCGCCCGCGTGATCCACCGCGTGGGCCTGCTGCAGCCGCTCGACCAGATCGTGCTGGTGGCGGTGACCAGTGCCCACCGGGGGCAGAGTTTTCAGGCCTGCGAGTTCTTGATGGACTACCTCAAGACCCAGGCGCCGTTCTGGAAGAAGGAAGAAACCGCCCAGGGCGCGCGCTGGGTGGATGCCCGCGTGTCTGACGACGCGGCGCTGGCGCGCTGGGGCATTGTGGCGAACAACGCCTAGACAGTCGCTGCAGCGGGCGCCCTGCGGCGTTGCGGATACGCATCCTGCCGGGCACGTCATTCACATCCATGCAATGTTTGGACTTGTGCGCAGCCACGTCCATTTCGAGAATCGCCTCCTGCCCAGATAGGGCCTAAACAGGGAGGAATTCTTCATGAAATCTGTAGCACGAGCGCTGTGGCGCGCGTGGAGGCTGAGCCTGGCCGTCGTCGGTTTGTGCCTGGCGGTCTCTGGGCAGGCCCGTGCTGATCTGGCTTTCGGGGCCGCGACCAGTTTGCGCCTGGGTGGGCTTCCCAGTGAGATGGCGACGGGAGACTTCAATGAAGACGGCCGGCCCGACCTCGTGGTGGTGGATCGCCTGGGCAGTACCGTCAAGATCCTGCTCAACACAGGCGGGGTTGCAGGTTTTTCCGAGGCGGGAGCATTCAGCGTGGGCTCTGCTCCCTATGGCGTGGCGGCGGCGGATTTCAATGGCGACGGGCATCTGGATGTTGCCGTGACCAGCTTCAACAACGGAACCGCCACGATTCACCTGGGGGATGGCAGCGGTGGTTTGTCTGCTCCGGTTACTTTTGGTGCGGGGCTCAATCCGCGCGATCTGACAGTGGCGGATTTCGACGGTGACGGGCGGCTCGACCTGGCCATTGCCGTCTTTTCCGGGGCGCAAAAAGGCGTCTCCGTCTTGTGGGGTGATGGTGACGGGCGGTTTGACGGTCGCCCCCGCACTGACATCGGTTTGGGTGTTGCAGGGCGCCATGTTGTTTCGGGCGACTGGAACGAGGACGGTCATGTGGACATTGTTGCGGGGTCGGGCGACGGTGTGTTTTTGCTGCTGGGCAATGGCGCGGGCGGTTTTGCGGCGGCCCAGCGCGTGACCGGTGACGAGTACGTCCCGTTTGTGGCCGCAGGGGATGCCAATGGCGACGGCCACCTGGACATCCTGGCACTTGTGCAGAACACCTCCGCCAGCCCTGTCCTCCTGCTCGGAGATGGGCAGGGTGGCTTTTCGCGCAGAGGGGTGGGCCCTGCCTTTGGGCGCTTCAGCGGCGGGCAGATCGTGGACGCCACGGGCGATGGCCGGGCCGACGTGGTGCTGTCCCGCTTTAGCGGCACGGTGGTGGTTGTGCCGGGCCTTGCCGGCGGCGGATTCAGTGCCCAGGGGCTGGAATACCCGGTGGGCGAATCTGCCAGCCCCCCGGCAGTGGCGGACTTCAGTGGCGACGGGCATCCAGACATCGTTGTACTGGACGACCAGCGTGGCTACCTGGCCAACCTGCGGGGAGACGGCGCGGGCCGATTCGCTGCAGCACGTGCCTACGGAATCCCAGAGCGTTACACCCAGTCGATAGCCGTCGCCGATTTTGATGAAGACGGGCGCGCCGACGTCGCCGTGACGCACCGTGACGATGATGCTGTCTGGATCATGCGTGGCGATGGTGCTGGTGGATTTGAATTCAGCACCCGGCTTGATGCCGGTGCGGGCGCGGGATCCGTGGCTGCTGGCGATCTCAATGGGGACGGGCATGTGGACCTGGCCGTGGTGAACGAGGTTGACAAGACGATCATGGTCTTCCTCGGCAATGGCCGGGGCACCTTCACGGTGGCCGGGCAGCGGTCCTTCATTGGCCTGGCCCCGCGGTCAGTGGTGATTGGCAATTTCCGGGGGGCTGGCTACCCCGCGTACGCGGCCGTGTGGGCGCCAGAGACGGCAGGTGTTTACGAAGGCATCCAGTGGGTCGGCGTGAGCCCGCAGGGCTCCATCGAAATGTTGGATGTGGCGTCGTGGGATGACGTGAAGGGGTTTGCCCCGCTGGATGTCGACCAGGACGGCCGTGCCGACATCGTGGCCGCAACGTCCGTGGGCACCGTGGGCACCTCGCTGTCCTCAGCCTCGTATCCGGGCGATCCCGTCTATGTGCCGGCGGGCGTAGGCGCCCTGAGCGCGATTGCCGGTTGGAGCCAGACGGGCCGGGCAGGGGTGTTTGCATCCGCAGGAGTGCAGATTGCCTCGTTGGCTGCCGCGCCCGGGCAGGCGCTGAGCATGATCGGCACCTACGGCGCGGGAATCTCTGCCAGCGTTCTTGCCGCCTCTGACTTTGATGGCGATGGCGCGCCCGATCTGGTGGCCGCTGACGCAGCTTCGGGCGAGCTTGCCATCGTGCGTGGTCAGGGCGCCCCCGGTGGGCTGGGTGCGCCGCTCCTGCGGTTTGTGGGCGGCACGCCCGAGCAGATGGTGGTTGCCGACTTCAACAGGGACGGCCTGTTGGACATTGCCATCGCCAATGGTCTGGGGGGCATCACCGTGCTGGTGAATGCCTCGCCATCCCCCAATGCCGCGCTCGCGTCGCTGGCGTTGTCGCAGGGGGCGCTCAGCCCGGCATTTGCCGGTGGCGTGACGGCGTATACCGCCACGGTGCCCCATGGGGTGGCCCAGCTGTCGCTGACACCGGTGGCGGCCCAGGCCGGGGCATCCATCACGGTCAACGGTGTGATGGTGACCAGCGGAATGGCGACTGCGCCGCTGCCGCTGGCGGTCGGTGCCAATGTCATCCAGGTGGACGTGGTGGCTGAGAACGGCGTGGCCCGGCGCACCTACACCGTCACCGTGGAACGGAGTCAACCCGCCCTGCACACGGTCACCGCCACAGCGGGGGCGGGCGGCAGCATCAATCCGGCTGGGGCCGTCAACGTGGCCGAAGGCCAAACGGGCGCCTTCACCGTCACGCCCGCTGCGGGCTACCGCATTGCGGCCGTCACGGGCTGCGGCGGCACGCTGGCGGGCAGCACCTACACCACGGCAGCGGTGACGGCCGCTTGCACTGTACAGGCGCGTTTTGAAACCCTACCCACACCCACGAACACCGGGTCGGGGCCGGTCAACGTGGGCGTGGTGGATGGCAGCGCGGGTTGCCAGCTGGATCTGGCGGGCACCGGCCCGGTGGCGGCACCGGCGCCGTACCCCGGCGCCACTATGCCGCACGGGGCGTTCCGCCTGCGGCTCATCAACTGCCAGCCGGGTGAGACGGTGCGTGTGGCGGTGACCTTTCCAGACCTCACGGGCTTCACGGTGAAGAAGTACGGCCCCACACCCGACAGCCCCTTGTCCAGCCGCTACTACGACCCCGTGAACCTGCAGATCAGCGGCAACACCGTGACCTACGACGTGACGGACGGTGGCTGGGGCGACGACAGCTTTGGCGCGCAGGACGGCACCATCAACGACCCGGTGGTCCCCGTGCTGGTGGCGCCCAGCCCGGCGGCCATCCCCACCCTGTCGACCTGGGGCCTGGGTGGGCTGGCCGCGCTGCTGGGGTTGCTGGCGTTGCGGGGCGGCCGACGCACGTCTGCGCGGTTTGTTGGAGCGGTGGCTCAAACAAGATTTTGAGCAAAATTGGCTGCTAGCGCTTATTGGTAAAGCGCTAGCAGCTATAAATTTTGTAGTGATTGTGCATGGGGCGGATGGAAGGTTTCGGCTGCACCAGGACTTCGTCGGCTCACTGGGTTGCGGTGAGGCATCGCCAGGAACCACAAGCAGTCGTCGGGCCGTCCTACAAGGCGGCAGGGGGGGCATCGATAAATTAGCGCTACCGCTGGCAGTGACTGTTGAACGCCACAGTTGCAGCCAGAAAGAAACTCTCCGCACAGTTTCATCTTCGCGTGCGCTTCATCTCCTACAAGGCTTCCCATGAAAAAATCCCTGCTGCTCGCTGCACTTATCGTTACTTTTGGTCTTGCCGCTTGCGAGAAAACGGTTGTGACCCCTCCCGCTACTGCCCCCGTGGTCGTGGTCCCGGGCCCGGCAGGCCCTGCTGGCGCCACGGGCGCAACCGGCTCGACCGGTGCCACGGTGGCCGTTCCAGGCCCTGCGGGCGAAACGGGTGCCACTGGCGCTACCGGTTCTTCGGGTGCTCCCGGTTATGACGGTGCCAAGGGTTCCACTGGCGCTACCGGTGCCACGGGCGATACTGGAGCCGATGGCAAAAAGGGCGATACCGTGATCGTCGTTCCCGCCAAGTAATTTCTCGCGGACCCTAAAAAAAGCGCAGGCGGTGTTCCGCCTGCGCTTTTTTGCTTTGCGGGCTCGGCGCAGGCGGTCTGAGCCGGCGGTGATCAAATGAATCGGTTCAAGGCATCAGGGCGCCTGGGCGAAGATTGATCTGGCGCAAGGCCTGCGCTGGGGCGTCGTCTTGAAATTCCAGAAGATTTGCCCCAAGTGCAGCGCAATTCGGAGGACATCCACCATGCGTCTCGACAAATTCACCACCAAGTTCCAGGAAGCCCTGAGCGATGCACAGAGCATTGCGCTGGGCAACGACCACGCCTACATCGAGCCCGTGCACATGCTCGTGGCCATGCTCAAGCAGGACGACGGACCCAAGGCGCTGCTGCAGCGTGCGGGCGCCAACGTGCCCGGCCTGCTGGCAGCGGCGGAGTCCGCCGTCAAGCGTTTGCCCCAGGTACAGGGCAACGACCAGGTGCAGGGCGGCCCCGAGCTGGGCCGCGTGCTGCAGGCCACGGAGAAAGAGGCCATCAAGCGCGGCGACCAGTTCATTGCCAGCGAGCTGTTTTTGCTGGCCGTGATCGACAGCAAGGGTGAAGCCGCCAAGATCGCCAAGGACAACGGCCTCACGCGCAAGAGCCTGGAGGCTGCGATTGAGGCCGTGCGCGGCGGCCAGAAGATGGACAGCGCCGAGGCCGAAGGCCAGCGCGGCGCCCTGGCCAAATACTGTTTGGACCTGACCGAGCGAGCCCGCATGGGCAAGCTCGACCCTGTGATCGGGCGCGACGATGAAATCCGCCGCGCCATCCAGGTGCTGCAGCGCCGCACCAAGAACAACCCCGTGCTCATCGGCGAGCCCGGCGTGGGCAAGACCGCCATCGTTGAAGGCCTGGCCCAGCGCATTGTGGCGGGCGAGGTGCCCGAGAGCCTCAAGGGCAAGCGCGTGCTGTCGCTCGACATGGCTGCGTTGCTCGCAGGCGCCAAGTTCCGTGGCGAGTTTGAAGAGCGCCTCAAAAGCGTGCTGAACGAGCTGGCCAAGGATGAAGGCCAGACCATCGTCTTCATCGACGAGTTGCACACCATGGTGGGCGCGGGCAAGGGCGAAGGCGCGATGGATGCGGGCAACATGCTCAAGCCCGCCCTGGCGCGCGGCGAGCTGCATTGCGTGGGCGCCACCACGCTGGACGAATACCGCAAGTACATCGAAAAAGACGCAGCGCTGGAGCGGCGCTTTCAAAAAATTCTGGTGGGCGAGCCCACGGTGGAAGCCACCATTGCCATCCTGCGCGGCCTGCAGGAAAAGTACGAAGTGCACCATGGCGTGGACATCACCGACCCGGCCATCGTGGCTGCCGCCGAGCTGAGCCACCGCTACATCACCGACCGCTTTCTGCCCGACAAGGCGATTGACCTCATCGACGAGGCGGCGTCCAAGATCAAGATCGAGATGGACTCCAAGCCCGAGGTCATGGACAAGCTCGACCGCCGCCTGATCCAGCTGCAGATCGAGCGCGAAGCGGTGCGTCGCGAGAAGGATGAGTCCTCGCAAAAACGCTTTGCGCTCATTGAGGAAGAGATCACCAAGCTGCAAAAGGAAATCGCCGATTACGACGAAATCTGGCAGTCCGAAAAAGCCCAGGCGCAGGGCAGCGCCCATGTGCGCGAGGCCATCGACAAGCTCAAGTTCCAGATCGAGGAGTTCACCCGCAAGGGCGACTTCAACAAGGTGGCCGAACTGCAGTACGGCAAGCTGCCCGAGCTGGAAAAGCAGCTGAAGGAAGCGCAGGCGCAAGAGGCGGGCAAGGACGGCGCCCCTGCCGCGCGCCGCCTGCTGCGCACGCAGGTGGGCGCCGAGGAAATCGCCGAGGTGGTGAGCCGCGCCACTGGCATTCCCGTGGCCAAGATGATGCAGGGCGAAAAGGACAAGCTCTTGCAGATGGAGACCAAGCTGCACGAGCGTGTGGTGGGCCAGCAAGAGGCGATTGCTGCGGTGGCCAATGCCATCCGCCGCTCGCGCTCGGGCCTGTCTGATCCCAACCGGCCCACGGGCTCGTTCCTGTTCCTCGGCCCCACGGGCGTGGGCAAGACCGAGCTGTGCAAGGCGCTGGCGGGCTTTTTGTTCGACAGCGAAGACCACCTGATCCGCATCGACATGAGCGAGTTCATGGAGAAGCATTCGGTGGCCCGCCTGATCGGTGCACCGCCCGGCTATGTGGGCTATGAGGAGGGCGGCTACCTGACCGAAGCCGTGCGCCGCAAGCCTTACAGCGTGCTGCTGCTCGACGAGGTGGAAAAGGCCCACCCCGACGTGTTCAACGTGCTGCTGCAGGTGCTGGACGATGGCCGCCTGACGGATGGACAGGGTCGTACCGTGGACTTCAAGAACACGGTGATCGTGATGACGAGCAACATCGGCTCGCACCTGATCCAGGCCATGGTGGGGCAGGACTCGGACGACATCAAGGAAGCGGTGTGGGGCGAGCTCAAGAACCACTTCCGGCCCGAGTTTTTGAACCGCATCGACGAGACCGTGGTGTTCCACGCGCTCGATGCGCAGCACATCGCCTCCATCGCCAAGATCCAGCTGCAACTGCTGCAAACCCGGCTGGCGAAGATGGATTTGGAGTTGCAGGTGTCCGATGCTGCCTTGGCAGAATTGGCCAAGGTGGGGTTCGACCCGGTGTTTGGTGCGCGGCCGCTCAAGCGGGCGATCCAGCAGCGCATTGAGAACCCGCTGTCCAAGCTGCTCTTGGAAGGACAGTTCCCTCCCAAGAGCGTGATCGCTGTGAGCGTGAACCCGGTGCTGGAACCGGGGGTGTTCCAGTTCAGCGCCGCGCCGCAGGGTTGATCGGGACCAGGGGAAAAGGGGTAACCCCTTTTCCCCTCTTCCCAGATGTGAAGGAGAGGTGACGTTTGAATGATTTTGTTGCGGGCGTTGTGCGCCTTTTGCTGCGGGTAGTGGTCGTCGCCATGGGCTTGGTGCTGTTTGCCAGCCTGCTGGTGGCGGTGACGGTGCTCGCGCTGGTCTGGGCGTTGCGCGCGGGCTGGGCTCGCCTGACTGGCCGCCCCGTGACCCCGTGGGTCATGCGCATGGACCCGCGCACGGGCTTCAGCACGGTGTTTCGCTCTACCGAGCGCTGGTCCGCAGGCCGCCGTGGCGCCGCGCCAGCGGCGCCTGACGCCAGCGAAGAGACCGCAGCATCGCGCCGAGGTGGCATCCTGCCTGGCGCCGCTGAGGTCACCGACGTAGAGGCGCGCGAAGTGCGCTGAAGGGGGCGCTCCTGACCGGGCGCTGCCCCGCACCATGCCCCATCCAGTGCGGAGCCACAGGGAGCCTGCACCGGTGTCGCCTCTGCTTTTTTCGTGACGCGCCTGTCGGGGTGTCTTCTATGATCCAACCATGACACCCGCCGATATCCACGCCCATTTCGATCTTCAACGCCAGGCCAGCCGAGCGCATGTGGATGTGCCACTGCTGGTGCGCCGCGAGCGGCTGCTGCGCATCTCCAAGATGCTCAATGAGCATGGCCCGGTGCTGGCAGCGGCCGTGCAGGCCGACTTTGGCATGCGTTCTCCGCGCCTGACCGAGGTGGCCGACTTCTTTGTGCTGCGCACCCTGCTGTCGCATACGCTGAGTCACCTGGCAAAGTGGATGAAGCCCCGCAAGGTTCGCACGCCCATCTTCCTGCAGCCCGCCAGTGCGCACATCCAGCGCCAGCCGCTGGGCGTTGTGGGCGTGATTGCCCCGTGGAACTACCCGGTGCAGCTGGCCCTGGCGCCCGCCATCACGGCGCTGGCGGCGGGCAACCGCGTGATGCTCAAGCCCAGCGAGCTGACACCCCACACCTCGGCCCAACTGGCGATGCTGGTGGCCCAGTTTTTTTCACCCGACGAGTTCTGTGTGGTGCAGGGCGATGCCAACCTTTCGGCCCTGTTTGCCTCCCTGCCGTTCGATCATCTGGTGTTTACCGGCTCGACCGCTGTGGGCCGCAAGGTGGCCCAGGCGGCGGCGCAGAACCTGACACCCACCACGCTGGAGCTGGGTGGCAAGTCGCCCTGCATCATCGATGGTCACTGCGACATGGCGGATGCGGCGCTCAAGATTGCGCACGGCAAGCTGCTCAATGCGGGGCAAACCTGCATTGCTCCCGACTATGTGCTGCTGCCGCGCGGCCGCGAGGGCGAGTTTGCGCAGGCCTACCGGGCCGCGGTAGCGCGGCTGTTCCCCACCATCGAGGGCAACGCTGACTACGCCTCCATCATCACGCCGCGCCACCACGCCCGCCTGCGCACCATGCTGCAGCAGGCACAGACGCAGGGGGCCGAAGTGCAGACCATTGACCCCGCTGCTGGCAAGCCCGTTGTGAACACGGTGGGCACCCTGGGCGACGGCGCCAGCCGCCAGATGCTGCCCACGCTGGTGTTTGGCGCTACGTCGCAGATGCAGCTCATGCAGGAAGAGATTTTTGGCCCCATCCTGCCCGTGATCTCTTACGAACGGCTGGACGATGCCATCGCCCACATCAATGCCGGGCCGCGCCCGCTGGCGCTGTACTGGTTTGGCCAGAGCGAGGCCGTGCGCGACGATGTGCTGCGCCGCACCGTGAGCGGCGGCGTGACGGTGAACGACACGCTGATGCACATTGCGCACGACAACCTGCCCTTTGGTGGTGTGGGCGACAGCGGCTGGGGTGCCTACCACGGCGAGCAAGGCTTCCTGCGTTTTTGCCACCAGAAGTCGGTGCTGGTGCAGTCGCGCTGGTCCATGGGCTCGCTGTTCTACCCTCCCTATGGCGCCCGGTTTGACCAGGTCATGGGGATGCTGCGGCGCTGGTTGTAGCCGTCCCCTCGTCGTCGTCCTGCGGCATGCTGTCCGGTGGCACGGGCTGCGGCTGGGTGATGAGCTGCACCATGGCATCGCGCAGCTGGCCGGTGGACACCGGCTTGTGCAGGAGCAGGGCCGAGGTGGACTGCGCATCGCGCAGGCGCTGGGGGGATGTGTCGCCCGTCATGATGATGGCGGGCACGCTGGTGCCCAGGTAGGCGCGCAGGGCCTGCAGCACCTGCTTGCCGGTCTCTTCGTGGCGCAGGCGGAAGTCCGTGATGATGATGTCGGGTGTGATGTCTTCCAGGCATTCGAGCGCATCGGCGCTCGACTCTGCGGTGATGCACTGGCAGCCCCAGCTGTGCAGCAGCGATTGCATGCCGAGGCGCACGGCCTCATCGTCGTCAATGGCCAGCACCTTCAGGCCCACGAGGCTGATGGTATCGGGCGCAGGCGCGGTGTCGTCCTCCAGCGCACCCTGCCATCGGTCAAGCCACAGCCGGAACACCGAACCCCGCCCCGGCTGCGACAGCACCTCGACCGAGGTGTTCATCTCGCGCGCAAGTCGCTGCACGATGGCCAGCCCCAGCCCCAGACCTTTGCGGCGGTCGCGCTCGGGGTTTCCGAGCTGGTGGAACTCCTTGAAGATGTTGTCCCACTGGCTCCGGGGGATGCCCGGCCCCGTGTCCCAGACCTCCAGCGCCAGGCGCTTGCCGCGTGTGCGGCACGCAATCAGCACACCGCCTTTGGCGGTGTAGCGCAGCGCGTTGGAGATGAAGTTGTGCATGACCAGCCCGACCAGCGAGCGGTCGGCAAAGGCCGCTGCCGAAGTCTCCCGCGTGCGGTACACCAGCCCCGCCGTGTCGGCCTGTACGCCGAACTCCTGCTCCAGCGCCGTCAGCAGCGGCTGCACGGCAAAGGCATCGGGTCGCACCTTCACCACACCGGCTTCCAGCCGCGAATAGTCGAGCAGGGTGGTCAGCATCTCGGCCGCCGCGCCCGAGGCGGCATGGGCATGCCCGAGCACGGTGAGCTGGTGGTCGTTGAGCGGGCTGCGCTGCAGCGATTCGAGGAACAGGCTCATCGCGTGCAAGGGCTGGCGCAGGTCGTGGCTGGCAGCGGCCAGGAAACGGGATTTGTCGCGGTCGGCCTTCTCGGCGGCCTCCTGGGCCGCGAGGGCGCGTTGCGATTCGGCGCGCAGCTGGTTCACCAGCCGGTCGTTTTCCAGCTTGAGCGCAATGCTGCGCCGTGTGGCCCGGTCGGCGGTGCGCGCCTGCATGCCCGTGAGCGCATAGTAGACACCGGTGAGAAACAGCGCGGGCCACATCACAGGCCCGCCAGCCAGCGCCACCGCCATCATCACGCCGCCGATGGCACAGGTGAGGTAGGTGACATAGGCGCGGTACAGCGGGGCCCCCAGCCCGAGTGCGCCCGACGACACTGTGCTGATGATGCCGATGGCGTAGATGACACTTTCGGGGGTGCCCCAGTAGAGCACCACATACCCCAGGCTGCCCCAGCTCAGTCCCATGGCGGACATGCAGGCGATCAGTTTGCGCGCCGCCTGCTGCGCCGGGTCGGTGAAAGGCGCAATGCTGCGCAGCGTGAGGTACACCCCGGCCACCACGAGTGCGTGGGACACCAGCCACACCGTGATGGCCTGGGGCTCGGCCACCCGCGCCATGACCCACAACGTGCCGAGCGCGGTGGCCAGCGACGCGAGCAGCGTCATCGGAAAGTTGTGCCGCAGCAGGGCCACCTGCTCGCGCAGCACCTCATCGCGCTCCCACGCCGGCCACCCCCAGCGGGTGGGGGGCTGGGCGGCATCCGGCTGCACCGGCAGGGCCTCAGAGGGAGTCATGGAGCTGGGGGGTGGACAGGCCGAGGCGCTGGGCCGCCAGCAAGGCGGCGCTGCGACTGTTGACGCCCAGCTGCGCAAAGATGGCCGCCACGTGCACACGCACGGTGTTTTCGCTCAGGCCCAGGTCGCGTGCGATGACCTTGTTGGGCTTGCCGGTGCACAGCAGCGACAGCACGTCGAGCTGGCGAGCGGTCAGCGACGGCGTGTCCGGCCCGCGCGTGGTGGCGCTGTTGCCGCTGTTGATCGGAAAACACGGCTGCCCCGACAAGGCGCACGAAATGGCCTCCAGGATGTCTTCGGCGCTGGCGGATTTGGGCAGGAAACCATCGGCGCCACGGGCGCGCGCTTCATGGATCGCATCGGGCGCCACGCTGGCCGAGACCAGCACGATGCGCGCCCGGGGGCAGGCCTGGCGCAACAGGCGCAGCCCATCCAGGCCGCTCATGCCGGGCAGCTGGATGTCCAGCAGCACCAGGTCGGCATCGGCCAGTTGCAGTGCGCAGGCTTCGGCAATCGAGCCCGCCTCGGCAATCGTGCCCACGCGGGGGTGGTCCTGCACGATCAGGCGCAGCCCGGTGCGAAACAGGTTGTGGTCGTCCACCAGCAAAAGGCGGGCAGTCATACAGCAACAGCCCCGGCGCAAACCGGGATGCAACACCCGCCTTGCCTTGGGATGAACCGTTTGCCTGAGCTCTGTTTTGCGTAAGTCATGAGCAAGTATTGCGCACAACACACTGTTGCGGACTAGTCCATTTGTGCGATGGACGCTCCGTTGTGCACTTTCTAGACTTTCCGTCAAGCATTGAAAAGCACCTGAGGGGGTGCGTACCAACCATCCATCAATGCGCAACCTTCGTTTTTCAAAGGGTTTCCCATGACTGCCAATGCACTTCACCCAGGTTCAGCCGCTTCCGATGTGTCCCGCCACCACGGCGAACGACGACCGGGGGCCATCGATTCGCCGCAGGGCAGCACGGGGCTGGGGGGCAACACGCTGGCCCAGATCGTGGAAGAAAACTGCCCGGGCACGCAGGCGTCGGCTGGCGTGGTGATCGAGCACCTGGACGCCCAGGCAGGCACCTGGCAGTTTTCGATGGACGAGGGGCAGACATGGCGTGCCATCCGCACCGATCTCATCAACCGCGATGGCAATCTGGGGCTGGCGCTGGACTGCGATGCGCGGCTGCGCGTGCTGCCTTTTGGGGGCCACCGCGTCAGCGGCGTGCGCGTGGCTTTCCACACGGTGCAGCGCCGCCACGGGCAAGGCAACGGCAGCTACCGTGCCTATGCGAGCGACGAGCGCGAGGAAGGGTGTTCGCGCACCGTCACGCTGGTGCTGGGGCTCTCGGCCATCAACGGCGCGCCTCCTGCCGTGCATGTGCCGCGCCCCCGCAACAAGCGCGCGCTGGTGCAGCGTGCAGCGGCGGCAGCCGGTGCGGCGGGGACTTCGCTCTCGGGCTCCATGGCGCTGGCCTGAGATCCTGCTTGGCGCCCGCTGCTGGGTGTTGCTTGCGGCGCAGCCCGCAGCGGCAGCCGCTTTACCGGCGCCGCAATGCTACGTACACAGGCATTTGAGAGGGCCCCACAGAGGGTTTGCGAGGGGGCCGGACAGGGGGAAAAACCGTTTGCGGCGACAATGCCGGTCCTTTCGTTTTTTCTTTCCCTGTTTTCGTTCGGTTTTTTCATGTCCAGTATCCAGGTTCGTCCCGCCACGCTTCGCGATGCCAAAGCCATTGCCCAGATCCATACCGTCTCAGCCCAAGAGGTCTACAAAGGGCTGGTGCCAGACGAGCAGTTGAAATCCATGTCGGTCGAAAAGCGCCAGGCTTACTGGCGCGAGGCCATTGAATATTGCGAGCCCCAGGTCCAGGTGGCCGTGGACGGCGAGAAGATCGTCGGTTTTGTCGGCTACGACCGCTCGCGCGATGAAAAATCCCGCCCCACCACTGGTGAAATCTGGGCCATCTACGCTGCACCTACCCACTGGAACCAAGGCGTGGGTCTGGCTCTGTGGGATGCTGCCCGCGACGGCCTGCAGGAAGAAGGTTGCACCAACGTTACGGCGTGGGTGCCGCTGCGCAACGAGCGCGCCATCCGGTTCCACGAACTGGCGGGCTTCAAGCGCGAACTCTCCACCGCCAAGACGGCTGTGGTGGGGGGCGTCAAGATCGAAGAAGTGCGCCTGAAGCGCCCCATCAACGCGTAGTCACGCAAAGGCACTCAATGATCGAATGGAGCCGCCAGGGCCAGATTCAACAAGCCCAGTGGCGCTCCGAGAGTGGTGCCCCGGCCCCGCGCCGGGTTGTCACCGCCGACGATACCTTGGCCGCCGACATGGCCTACCGCATGGCCTGTGAAGGCACGGGTCTGTTGTGGCAGGGCGACTTCCAGAACGCCCGCATGCTGCTGCAGGCGCTGATGCGCCGGGCCGATGCCAAATCAGGCAAGGCGGGCAAATCGGCCAAACCCCGCAAGTCCGCCGCCAAGGCCGCCGAAAAAGCTGCTGCCGCCACCCCCGCCGAAGCCTTTCACCTGCACCGCCAGGCGCAGGCGCAGCGCGCGCGGGTGCTGGCGTCGGTGCTCATCCCGCTCGAAGGCGACTACACCATTGACCTGCGCCGCGCGCCCAATTGGCGCCAGGCCTGCACCGAGGCCTGGGGCCCGGCCACGGGCGAGCGCTCGGTGGCCACGCTGCGTGAGTTGTTGGGCCTGGTGGGCGCGCACGAATGGCGCAAAAAGGGTGTAGAAGTGCCAGCGCTTGGCGCTCCACCGCTCAACCGCATCCACCCGCACTACGGCGTGTTCTCGCCCGTGCGCGGCGAATACGTGGGCCTGGTGGCCGACACGGCACTGCCTAGCAAGTCTTTGGCCTTTGACATTGGTGTGGGCACGGGGGTGCTGTCTGCCGTGCTGGCACGCCGCGGGGTGCAGCGCGTGGTGGCCACCGACCAGGACCCGCGCGCCCTGGCCTGCGCGCGGGAGAACCTGCAGCGCCTCGGTGTCATGCCACAGGTTGAGCTGCTGCAGGCCGACCTGTTTCCGCCCGGCCGCGCGCCCCTGGTGGTGTGCAACCCCCCGTGGGTGCCCGCACGGGCCAGTTCGCCCATTGAGCACGCGGTGTACGACGAAGGCAGCCGCATGCTCAAAGGCTTTCTGGCGGATTTGTCCGACCATCTGGAGCCTGGCGGCGAGGGCTGGCTGATCCTGTCGGACTTGGCCGAACACCTGGGCCTGCGCCCACGCGCGCAACTGCTCGAATGGATTGCCGATGCGGGGCTGGTGGTGCGTGGCCGGCACGATGTGAAGCCGCACCATGCCAAGGCGGCCGATGCGGGTGACGCCCTGCACGCTGCCCGTGCGGCGGAGGTCACTTCGTTGTGGCGGCTGGCTGCGGCCTGATCACGGCATCATTTTCACAGGACCTACGCAAGTCGGGATGCAACAGCCGCCTCGGCATGCGGTGAACCGCTTGCCTGACCCCCGCTTTGCGCAAGTCATGTTTCAAAAAACCTGCCCCTCAAGCCAGTGCTGAGGGTTGGGTCGAGTCAAACGGCTCGGAGGCCGAAGGCGCAGAAGGCAGCAACTGCTCGAACCTTTCGCGCAGGCTGGCAGCACGTTCGGCCCCCGCGGTCATCGCTACTTCTTCAAACATGGCTTCGCCCACGTCCAGCATGCTCGCGCGGTCCTTGGCGGCGCGCAACGCCTCGCGAAACTGCTGCGCCAGCACGGGGTCGCGGCGCACAAACAGACGCTCGCAGGTGTCGAACAGGTACATGCGTGCACCGGCCAGCGAGCGCAGGGCATCGCCGGGCTCCGGGCGCTGGATGGATGGCTTGTTGTGTGCAGCGGTTTGCGCGGCGGAGGGTGGCGGTAGCTCGGCCGGGCCGGCCAGGTAACCCTGGCGCATGAGGTTGTCGACAATCTGCGCGCCGATGCCGTTGTACATGGCCTGCAAGTCGGACAGCGGTTTGCCATCCACCAGGAGTAGCAGAGAACGCTCCCGCAGGCTCAGGGTGCGTACGCCGGGCAAGAGTTCCAGGCGGGCTTTTTCGGTTTTTTGTAGCAGCATGGGGGTCTCCATTCACGGGTGAATGGCGGTGATTGCAGCAAGCCGCCATGACGCTGTGATGACCTCGCTGCCGCACAATGGCGGGCTGCCACTGGTCGTAGCATGGCTGCAAAAGCAGTATTTGCTATAAATTTAATAGCTGCTTGCGCTTATCCATCAAGCGATAGGGCCCTTTTTGATTCATATTTTGGCTGTGTGCGGGCTGCGCTCTGTTCTGGGGTGCTGGGCCCGGTGGCCTTTCTCGCGATGACCTTGCTGCTTGCCCCCATGGAGGGGCTTCTGGATTTTGTGCTGCGTGATGTGCTGACCCGCGTGGGCGGGGTGGACCGCTGCGTCTCGGAGTTCATCCGCATCACCGGCACGCTGCTGCCGGACAAGGTGTTTCTGCGCTACGTGCCGGAGTTGCACAACGGCAGCCGCACGCTGGCCGGTGTGCCGGTGCGTGCGCAGCTGCTGGGCTCTGATCCCGTCTGCATGGCTGAGAACGCCGCACGTCTGGCGGCGCTGGGGCCCGAGGGGATCGACCTGAACTTTGGTTGCCCGGCCAAGGTTGTCAACCGCCACGGCGGGGGCGCGGCGCTGCTGCAGGAGCCCGAACGCATCGCCACCGTGGTGGCCGCTGTGCGCCGCGCCGTGCCTCTGCACCTGCCCGTGTCCGCCAAGATGCGCCTGGGTTTCAACGACACCGGGCTGATGCGCGAATGTGCGCAGGCCATGCAGGCGGGCGGCGCTGCTGAGCTGGTGGTGCATGCCCGCACCAAGGCCGACGGCTACCGGCCCCCAGCGTATTGGGAGCACATCCCCACCATCCGCGCGGCGGTCGGCATCCCCGTGGTGGCCAATGGCGAGATCTGGACGGTGGCCGACGCGCAGCGCTGCCGCGAAGTGTCGGGTTGCGATGCGCTGATGCTCGGGCGCGGCATGGTGGCTGACCCCGGCCTGGCCCGGGCTATCCGCGCGTCGGATGCGGGGCTGCCCGGCGCGGACACGGTGGCCTGGGCCGACCTGCTGCCGCACCTGGCGGCCTTCTGGCAACTGGTGTGTGACGACTTGGAACCGCGCCAGCGGGCGGGGCGGCTCAAACAATGGCTCAACCTCCTGCGCAGGCGCTTCCCGGAGGCTGAGGTGGCCTACCAGCACGTGCGCACGATGACGGACCAGCGGGCGATCACCGCGTGGGTGGATGCATTGCAGCCAGCCGAGGGTTGATCTAGGGATGTCCTGCATAACCCTCGCGAGTCGGTGGTAGTGCGGATCGGGACAGACCGCAAGGCGTCTTTTTGCAGCCAATAGCGGTGCTATTGGCAAGAAAAGCAACGCAGCGGACCGCCCGAGACCGCGCTATCACCGACCGCTGGGAGTTATGCAGGCCATCCCTAGAGCAGGTGATCCGGCGCCAGCGGGCCCAGCAGTCGCAGCATCAGCCGCAGTGGCGCGCTGGCATCGGGTTCGGTGGTGGCATCTGGCAGGCCGCTGCCCTCGGGGGCATGCCACACCAGTTGGCCGCCATCGCGCAACTGCACATGCCAGGCGGCTTCGCGCAATGCCGTTTCGATCTGCGTGGTGGCGCGGCGTGACAGGTCGCTGCTGCGGATCAGCAGCGCGATCTCCGTGTTCTGCCGCTGCGAGCGGATGTCCAGGTTCATCGAACCCACCACCAGCAGGCGGCCGTCCATGATCAGAATCTTGGAGTGCAGCATGGCGCGTGAGCTGCCGACAGAACTGGCCGCACCGCTGATCCCATCACGCCCCCCCGTGCTGCCCGTGGAGCCCAGTGCCCCGCGCAGCACGCCCGTGAGCTCGCTGCGCATTTCGTACAGCTCGACGCCCATGGCCAGCAGATCGGGCCGGTGGCGCGCATAGCCTGCGTGGGCAATGGGTGCATCGTTGGAGGCCAGCGAGTTGGTGAGCACCCGCACCCGAACGCCCCGCGCGCGTGCGGCTGCAAAGGCCTGCTTCATGTCGGGCCCTGGCACGAAGTAGGGCGAAATGATGAGCAGATCGCGCCGCGCCTGTCCCATGAGGTGCAGCAGTCCATCAACCACGGTATCGGTCTGGGCATCAAGAGTTGCAGGGTCGGGGGTAGACACTGCTGCAGTGGCCGATGGGATGCCGTTGGCGGGATTGGACGCTGACGATTCGGGGGTGGCAGCGGCACCGGCCGCCACGGTCAGGGCTTCGGTGGGGGCCTTGGCTGGCGCACGCGCAGCGCCCCGCGACACGACGGCGAGGGGGGTGGCCCGGGACGGGGGCTTTTCAGGCAGCGCGGCCAGGGAGGTGCCATCGGGCGGAATCTTGGCAGGCTTGTCCACCAGCACCGCCGCAGGGGCCCAGGTGAACTGCGCTTGCGCCAGGTCCATGGGCTGGTAGTCCCAGATGCGCGCACGCTGGGCGGCGGTGGTGCGCCGGCCGTCTTGCACGGGCTGACTGTCCGGTGCCAGGGCGCCACCCTGGCCTGCGATACGCTCGCGCTGCACGGCATCCGAGTTGCGCATGCGCTCGCGCAGAATGTCCAGTTCCTCCCGTGTGACCAGCGATTGCACGGGGTAGGCGCGCTCGTTGTTCCAATAGCTGTCGAAACTGCGGGAGAGATCCTGCACCACAGGCCCTGCGGCCAGCACGTCCAGGTCCACAAAATTGCCGGAGTCGGCATTGCCGAAATAGGCGTCCCCCAGGTTGCGCCCCCCGGTGACGCCCATGGCGTTGTCGGCGATGAAGAGCTTGTTGTGCATGCGCTGCTGCACCCGCGAAAAGTCGCTCAACGCGCTGAACATGCGCCCCAGCGGCGAGCCCCGTGCCCCGGTGAGCGGGTTGAACATGCGCATCTCGATGTTGGGTACAAAGGCCAGGCGCATCACCTGCGCATCCCGGCCCACGCTGTGAAAATCGTCCAGCAGCACCCGCACACGCACGCCGCGCCGGGCTGCAGCCACCACACTGAGCAGCAGGCGCTCGGTGCTGGCGTCGGCGTGGATGGCGTAGTACTGCAGGTCCAGCGTTTTCTGCGCGGCATCCACCAGCGCCAGGCGGCTGCTGTAGGCTGCCTGTGGTCCGCTGAGCAGCAGGAACCCCGAGGGGTGGCGGCCGCCTGCCGATGCCCGGCGCTCCTCCACGAGTTGGCCCAGGGGCGTCCCTGCGGGGGAGGCCAGGGCGCTCGACACTGGCCGCTCCACGTCCTTGGGCAGGCCGGCGCAGCCGCTGGTTGCGCCTGCGACGATGACGGCCAAAAGCGCCAGCCAGCCGTAGCGGGCCGTGTTGCCCAGAAACGCTGGAATGGCAGGTGTCGATAAATGCATGGCGCGATTGTGACCGTGTGGCGGTGGCCGCGTTTGTCAGACGCGGCGCCAACTCCGCCACAGCGGCTGCCAGGTTGGCAGTGGCCTTCTCAGCGCCTCGCCGGGCTTACCAGCTCACTTCGCGGTCTGGCGTGGCGCTGATCTTGTGGATCGACAGGTCAGCCCCGTCAAATTCCTCTTCCTGTGTGAGCCGCAGGCCCACCGTGCTCTTGAGAATGCCATACACCACCAGGCCACCTACCAGCGCCCAGGCCACGCCCAGGGTGCTGCCGATCAACTGGGCCGAGAAGCTCACACCACCGAGCCCACCCAGCGCCTTGCTGCCGAAAATGCCTGCTGCCAGCCCGCCCCATGTGCCGCACAGGCCATGCAACGGCCACACGCCGAGCACGTCATCGATCTTCCAGCGGTTCTGGGTGAGCGTGAACATCACCACAAAGATTGCTCCCGCCACGGCACCCACCACCAGCGCTCCTAGCGGGTGCATCAGATCGGAGCCCGCGCACACAGCCACCAGCCCGGCCAGCGGGCCGTTGTGCACGAAGCCCGGGTCGTTCTTGCCCAGCACCAACGCCGCCAACGTGCCGCCCACCATGGCCATCAGCGAGTTCACGGCCACCAGGCCGGAGAGCTTGTCCACGGTTTGTGCGCTCATCACATTGAAGCCGAACCATCCCACCACCAGCACCCAGGCGCCCAGCGCCAAAAACGGGATGTTGGAAGGCGGGTGGGCAGAGATGGCGCCATCTTTACGGTAGCGGTTGGAACGCGAGCCCAGCAGCATCACGGCCGGCAAGGCGATCCACCCGCCCATGGCATGCACGACGATGGAGCCTGCAAAGTCGTGGAACTCTTCGCCCGTCAGTCCCTTGATCCAGGCCTGCACCCCAAAGTGCTGGTTCCAGGCAATGCCTTCAAAGAACGGATACACGAACCCCACAATGACCGCCGTGGCCATCAGCTGGGGCCAGAACTTGGCCCGCTCCGCGATCCCGCCCGACACAATCGCCGGAATGGCAGCCGCAAAAGTGAGCAGGAAGAAGAACTTGACCAGTGCATAGCCGTTTTGCTGCGCCAGCGATTCCGCGCTCACAAAGAAATGCGTGCCATAGGCCACGCTGTAGCCCACCACAAAATACACCACGGTGGACACCGAAAAGTCCACCAGGATCTTGACCAGCGCATTCACCTGGTTCTTTTTGCGAACCGTGCCCAGTTCCAGAAAGGCAAACCCTGCATGCATGGCCAGCACCATGATGGCCCCCAGAAGAATGAACAGGGCATCAGTGCCCTGTTTGAGTGCTTCCATAACGTCCTCGCGCGATTGGTTGATCTGTTCTGGTGCGTTTCGAGCCTAGCTACCAGATTTGCACCAAGTTGAAGCAAAAATCGCGCCAAAGAATGGTGCGTTGTTTTGCACTGTTTTGGTGTGGTGCGGAAAGGGCTGGGGAGGAGAGGTGACAATGGGCCGTGCCGCGAGGGTCGTCGCCGCCCAGCAGCGATGACGACGGCGCGAGCGCGCAACTGCCATCCAGTGAAAGTTGCGAGGTATCTGGCTTGTGCAAAGCCCAAGTTTTGAGCGAGTTTGGCGCTGGTGTCTTTGTGAGAGTTTTTTAGTATCAAAACGCAGCCGCCTTGCCGAGGCTGTCGTCTTCTGCGGAGGTGGGCTGAGCTGGGTGGTGGTGGCGGGTCATCTTTGTGCTGCGAGGGTGAGTGCCCCTTGCGGCTGGGGGCTTGCGTTGTTTTGCAGGCACTTCCCACTGGGCTGCGCCCGCAGAGCCCACCAGCTGCTGTTGTTCGGTCGTTGCCCCACCCATTTTTTACCTTCCGCATGGCGAAGCCCGTGCCTGTCGGGAGTGTGGGGTGGGGGAGTTAGAAACTGTCGCGTCCCTGCACCCGTGCCACAACACGCAAGTCCGCGCCCAAGGTCTCTACGGACTTGAATTCCAGCGCCAGCCCATCGGCCAAGGCCGTCAACGGGCCAAAGTCTGCAATTCCCCGTCCCGCACCCAAAAGCCGTGGTGCCAGGTACAGCAACAGCTCATCGACCAGGCCTTCTCGGACCAGAGAGCCATTGAGCTTGTGCCCAGCCTCTACATGCAGCTCGTTGATGCCCCGTTGGCCCAGGTCCTGGAGCATTGCCGAAAGATCGACCTTGCCGTTCGCGTTGGGCAGGTGGACCACCGTAGCACCACAGGCTTGCAAAGCTGTCTTCTTGGTTTCGTTGTCAGAGGCTGTGTAGACATAACAATCGCGCCCTTTCATCAGCAGATTGGCGTCGGTCGGCAACTGCAACTGGCTGTCCACCACCACCACATGGGGCTGGCGTGGCGTGGGAACTTCGCGGACGTCTAGTCGGGGGTTGTCATCCAGCACTGTGCCAATGCCCGTCAATATAGCGCACGCCCTGGCCCTCCACGCGTGTCCATCCGCCCGCGCAGCGCGGGACGTGATCCACTGGCTGGCGCCATTGTTCAGGGCCGTAGTGCCATCCAGCGAGCTTGCTACTTTCAGCCGCACCCAGGGTGTACCCCGGATCATGCGGCTGAAAAAACCAATGTTGAGTTCTCGGGATTCGTCAGCCCCCGGGCCGACCACGACCTCCACCCCTGCCGCACGCAGCCGGTCAAACCCGCGCCCCCCCACCAGAGGGTTCGGGTCCGCTAACGAAGCAACCACTTTGGCAACACCCGCTTGGATGAGTGCATCGCAGCAGGGGCCGGTTCGCCCGTGGTGGGAACAGGGCTCCAGCGTGACATAGGCTGTGGCGCCTGCCGTGTCGAACCCCTTGCCGCTGGCGTCGCGCAGGGCCATGACTTCAGCGTGTGGCCCACCCGCATGCTGCGTGAACCCTTGGCCTATCACTTCGCCGCTTGGAGAGACAAGCACGCAGCCAACACGAGGGTTGGGGTTGGAAACAAAAAGCGCTTGGGTGGCGAGCCCAAGCGCTTGGTGGATGTGGGGGGGCGCTTTATTGGTCATTGCGCCCGGGATGTTAGCTCAGCGGCTATTTGTTCCAGCAGGTGGCGTCAAAGCCGGCGTCGCTTTGAATTTTTCCGTTGGCACCTCGCACCCCTGTGTGGGTCAATGTGTAGTTGCCGCATTTGTCACCTACCTGGGGCGTGCCTGCCCGAGGCGTCGCCGTTAACGTGAACGATGAGGTCGTAGCAGGGCCCCCAATGGCTATGGTGTATCGCTTGGTGGCATCCCCAGCCCAAGTCAGCGTGCTTGGCAGCGCGGTTGGGTAACTACCAGTGGCGGTGGAGGCTCGCTCCAACCACTGCTGCGCCTGCAGCAACCCAGCACGGGCGTCTGCACGGTGCCCACGCCGGATGTACTCGCTGTACGAGGGGATGGCGATTGCGGTGAGGATACCGACGATGGCCACCACAATCATCACCTCGATCAGCGTGAAGCCTTGGTGCTTTTTATACATATGGTTTTGCTCCCTAGTTGAGCCCTAATTATTGCAGCTGGCGCCAGCTAGGCCGTGCGGGTTGCTCAGGCATGCGCGCAAGCTTGTCGGGCTTGTTGTCTCCTCCAGAGATCGTAATAGTTTTTTTGCCGGCTACATTGCTGACAGCTCCAGGTGGCAGTGTCATCCGTGACACGCCGTCATCTGTCGTGTTGTAAAAGCCATCCCCATTGCGGTCCATAACTTGCACGCCTGGCTTCTTGCCATCCATAATATTGAGCAAGGTAAGGTAGGCTTTCTCTGGCGTGCCTGCCGGTTCACAGGTTTCGTCAGTAGAACCGTTGCCGCCGTACGCTGGAGTAACTGAAAACACCATCAAGTTGTTGCTTCCATCGAAAAAACTCATCGGACGCAGCACACGCTCACTGGTTACTTGGAAATTGAAGTACCAGCCTTTTTTCACTGGGCCTTTGGTAGCATCGTAGTTAACATTATTCTGGGTCATTTGCCAGAAGCGCCGAGCAGAACTCACTCCTTGACCCGCAATACCTGTGGTATCCACCATGTCTTGCTTGACCAGATCGCTGGTTCCGCTGACAGCAGTAGGAATCACACCATCGTCGGATATATCTGTGTTGATGACAAGCTTGCCAGAATCGATTTTGTAGTGTGTATTGTCAAGAATGGAATAGACAGACTGCACATCTGTACTGCTCCGATCATTGTCAGTGAGATTAGCTCCGGTACCAAAGGCCACCATCATGCCGCCCGCACCACGGTCATTCGCCTTGACGGTGGGAGGTGCAGTGATGGGCTGCCGCTTCCCTGAGTACTCTGCGGTAAACAAAGGTTTGCAAATAGAAGTTTTCCAGGCACAAGGTGTGGCATCGGTGCTTCCCCATGCTGCGACCGACCAGACGCTGGCATTAGGGCTGGTCAGGTCGAACTTCCAGAGATTACCTTTCAGATCACCAGCGTAAACGATATCCACTTTACCATCGCTGTTGATATCCACTGGTTTGGGTGCCGAAAGGCCGTTGGCAATGACATTAGTGTCGAGAGCACCATTAATTGGAGAGCTGATTTTTTGGTTCCCTGTAGCAACAATTTTCACCAATTCCTTGAGGCCATCCAGATATTGAATCAGTAGAACGGGCCGCTCATTTTTACTGTTATAACCATTGCCCATAATTACAGCCCACCGGTTGTCGTTCATCATTGCGACTTGGCTGGCTTTGAATGGATTGTTGTCATCCATGACGGGAGGATGGAAAATATGACCAATGTCCTCATCGTCGCTGCCTGCCGTCAATGGTGCGCTGGGGTGCAAAGTTTTATCCATTACAACCAAGTCTTTGGCATTGACAGTGGCGAAAGTCGTTGCAGGAGTGCCTGACTTCCCACCAGGCTGGGTAACATCAAGCACGAAGTACCCCTTGCCTCCTGCCCCCAAGGTGCCAACTAGAAGGGTTCGCCAATCTGGTGGCGATGCACTATCTGCCAGGTTTGCATCACCTGTGAACGGAGAGCCATCTACGTAATAGCGATGAACGTAGCCGGGTTCGCTTAACTTGGCGAGTTCTGGAACGACTGCTTTAGGGATATATGCAATCTGTTCTTCCCCATCCACTCCAGAAAAACCGTGCAGCATGCCGTCGTTGCCGCCTACATAGACCATCGGTAGGCGGTTTTTGTGCGTAGAAACGAAGGATTTATAACCTTTGAACGAATAATTGCTGGCAGGCTTATCGACGTACCAGATGCTGGAGTTTCCAATATCTCCCTGCCGTGAGTCGCGTACGCGAAAGGGTTTGCTGACAGTACCTTCTTCATAGGTTCTTTCACCCCTTATGAAGTTGGTACGTTTTTCCCCAAGACTGCCACCGTCAAGAAGTGCCTTCTGAGTTGCACTCAATTTTGTCGTTCCAGCTTCCCATTCAAAAGATACGCCTTGATTGGTATCGTCATTTGTGGTCAAAATCACCCGGGTTGAAATATCCCGAAGATCCAGCTTGTTGGCTGTAGTTTTGTGAGTGCTGCCGCTCACAACTCCCCATCCTGGATCAGGCGATGTATTGCCTGACGTGTCAATTTTATCGGCTCTTACATACCCTGACCACTTCTTGGGGTCATAGCCTGCAGTAAATCGCTGAAGATCAGTTCGGATGTTGGTGCTAGAACTGCCTGCCATACTGGCTACATCGGCCGTATTTTCAAGATTAATATTTTCAAGAATCTTTTTGAATGCTTCTTTTAAGTCATATTTACGGCCAGGACCGGTAGGATAGAATTTTCCGCGACTATTAATTGCAATATGCCAAAGTTCGGCAGGGTTGTTGGCATTCAGATTTTGGAGTACTGTGGGTACCCAGCTCGTTGTGCCTGCGACGAGCTTTGAGTAATCTCCGCCCGCACCGTAGTTGTCATCATCTGCCATCGACCATTTGGGTGCGCTTGGCCACGAATAAGCACCAGTGCCATATCCGATGGTATAGTTCACAATGTGCTGCCATTTGGCTGGATTGTGCTTCGGATTCCAGTACCGTTGTAGTGTGGTTGAGCCAAAAGTTTCTGTAGAGGGAACTCCATCAGTTGTACTGGGCTTGATCAAGTCGTCAATCCCTGTCTGCAAATCTTCTCGCCACATTCTCATGGCCCAATCTGCTAACAAATCACCTTGTGCACCCCGATAGACGTTGGTTTGATCAGATGCTGTATCGTAAATTTGTCCGTCAGGGAGTGTGTAATTCACATTGTCTGCCTCTCCAGGCAGTTCGCTGGCGGCATAACCATTCCAACCGCCATCGGTCATGAAAATGTGGTATGAGCGGCGGCAACCCAAGTAAGGTTCTTCCTTTGTCCCAGGTGTATAGGCCCAAGGACTATTCAAGCTCTTACCCACTTTCATATAGGTGTAGGCTTGCTTCATCATCCGGTGAGATGGGGTTCCGCTATTTGGTGAAAGGCTGCTTGCAAAGCTCAAAAAATTGGTCCGATGGGCGTCGTCAAGAACTTTCATGGAGTTGACAGCACCTGCAGTCAGATTGCCTGCCCCAGGAGATCCACCATTGTTGTGCATCACCTGCCATGCCAAGCGAATCTTCCCATCGGGCAGCAGCAGTTTGTCATTGAATACAGTTGCGAGAGCTTCTTTCAAGCGGAACATCTTGGTCTTGGTATCCCCGCCTCCTACTTGTTCGCTCATACTCCCGGAATCATCCACTGACAGAATGACATTCGGTGTCGGGGGTATGGATACCAAACCCGGGGGAAGTGTTGAAAAATCCAGGGGGTCAGCTAGCGTTACTTGAGGGGTGCAGACTGCAGCAATCAGAGCGCTGATGGCCGTTTTTTTGAATAATGGCGATTTTTTCATAAAATTCTCCTGTCAGTTCTTCATCTTCTGACGAACAAAAGTTGACTGCAGTACAACCTGCGTGCTCGGCTTAAGCCCACGAGCTACGGCAGTGATGCGATATGCGATGCTTGGAAGGAGGTTTAGTGCAAGGCTGTTGGAGCCATTGGTGATAAGGCCAGTATTCCCTGCATTGTTATCGTAGGGAAGAATTTCAATCCAGTACCAGCCGCCTTTGGTGGCATCATCTCCTGGCTGATTTAATTTCAGGATTGGATTGCTTTTGCTGCCTGCCTCGGCGCCAGTAAATTGGCCATAGCGCGCCCCAACACCATCCACCATTAGTGCAGTCAATGTGGCCTTGTCATTCCAGAAATCCTGATTGCCTGTACGTTTCAGGCATATTCCCTTGATGCATTTTGTAGTTGCACCATCCAGTTCGCTTAAGATGTCCCCAATTTCCTTGTCTTCAGTGGGTATCCATACTTTATTTACTACCGCGTCAGGCACTCTGCATACCTCGGGTTTACCTGCGGCCGGGACGCAGGCGGTCCCATCTGGCCGCTCACCACGGATATCGAATTCCGCATCTTGGATGAGCGCTTGCGCTGCTTCAAAAGCTCGTTGATAGTCGGCGTCGTTCCCAACGATCATTTCATTAAACAGAGAGGTTCTGGATCCCCACATTGCGAGTAAAGCGGATAGCATGACAATAACTATTACTACGAATAGAGAAATGCCACGTTGTATTTGAGGGGATTTTTTTGACATGCTTTGCATGATGATCATCGTCCGTAATCAGCCCGTCAGCCCTTGGCTTCGCAACTGGTATGTGGTGCGAAAGGTCATGTGAAGGCGATTTTTTCGATTGGCCGGAAGTGTGCCGGTGCTGCTCATATTGACGGCAGTGCCATCACAGCCAGTGTAGGAGCTGCCGGCGGGCATATCGATGGGCTCATCGCCATAAAGTACGATGCATACATCTGCTCCATAAACAGTATTCCAGGCAGTTCCAATCGTGGTTGCATTCACGGTCTGAATTTTCGGAGTGCCTGTGCTGCTATCTGTTTGCCGAAGGTAGTTGACTTGGAAGTCTGCGATATTGCGGGCCAGCGCTTGTGATCCCACTCCTGTTCCGTTGCAGCGAAACTCCTCGCCTTCCACCACGAACTGGCTTTGAATGATGTTTTGTTCGAGCGGGGCTACTGGTAAATTTGGCGCGTTGGCGAGGCAGTCGCGGAAAAATGACACGCTGGATGCAGATGTGAAGCTCGGTTCTGCATAGTTCTGATAAGCCACAGAGAGTTTGTATTCAGACGCTGTTGGTGAGTCTTTTCCAGATATTGGCGGCGTAGATGCTGTCAGTGAGTGAAGTGATATATCTGGAGTGAAGGCAACAACATCTGCTGCGTCAATGGGATCAGCAGGTCCCTTATTGGCGGCTAGATCCAGTCGCATCGACCCTGCTTGTCGCAGTTGCTGTCCAATAATGCGAAATATATAAGAGGCTTGTTGTTGAATTTGGCTGGCATCAGTCACAGTGCCAGATACCCCGCGCGAAATCATCAGTGCACCGGCAGCAACGGCAATCGTCATAAGGCCAATGGTAATTCCAACCAATAACTCCACCAGTGTGGCGCCATGTTGAGTGGTTGGATTTCCGAACCTTGGGAGATGGTTATTTTTCATTGTTCAGACTCCAGGGCAAAAAGTCTGTGGCAAGGTCGGGCCTCCCATTGTGTAGGGCGCGCAACGGGCTGTCAGTTGAATGTATTGAAGATGGCAGATGCTGTTTGCCGGGCAGGAAACATTGCCTGTTTCTGTGTTCGTAATTTGGAAAACAGCGGCTGTTCCCGTATCTTTCTCATTTTCTCGCCAGCTAACCATAACCCCCAATTGTCGATTGTTGTTTGCAACGGTCTCATCTGGAACAATAAAGACATTGACGTCCGAATTGGGAAGTGCATTGATAACAGCCTGACGCCAGCGAGAGACGTCATAGAGGGCCAGCTGTTGAGAGTTGCAGGGTGCAGTTTTGCAATCAACAGGTGCTGTAGGTGTTGCACCCCAGTTCATTAAATAGCTGTTGAAATTTCCTAGGGCATTGGGGTTCACCTTGGTGTGCTCGCTCAGGTCTTCAATCAGTCGAATGGCTTGCGCACGCCGTACTCCTGTCTGTGTGTCCGCGAGTGTACGAAGTTGTACACCCAAAATTCCCAAAATGCCTAACGCTGTAACGACAATAGCAACAAGCGATTCAATCAGGCTAACACCGCGTTGTGGATTATATTTCACGGACATGTGGTTGCTCCTTTCGTTGCTTTAATGCGGCCACCTGAAGTAATGCACAGAGCTGTTGCATGCCTCGACGCTACGCCCAGCGGCTGGGGTGTGACGCTGAAACTGGCAGCCCCAAGTCCGTTGATCTGTCCCCAGCGATCCACTTTGTAAAATGCACCATTGAAAAGGTGGTTAACGTTGACATTGGGCAAACTTGGAAACGTCTGCAGGACTGCATCTGTTCCATTCAGAATTCCATCATTATTTGCATCCGTAAAAACAATCCATCCACATTCCCATTGTTGGACGGTGCCGGTGGCGCAATTTTTTCTCACAGAGATAAGCCCTCCCCGCTTGATTGCTTCTGAGCGGGCCAAATAAATACTGTTTGTTATCTCTTCGGTCGCAGCCCTGACCCTGAAGCCGTCCATCAAGTCTCTAAAGCTTGGCCCAGCCAAAGCTGCCAGGACGGCCACAATGGCTACAACAATCATCAACTCGATCACCGTGAATCCACGACTTGGCCGAGAGCGTGTCTGCATTTGCGGTGGAAAAGAGGGGGGCAGTACTTGCATATCGTCATCCTACGAGGATAAGGTGCGTGGAAGTCAGGTCAGGTGACGGGTGGCACCTACACGCCGACGAGAGGTTGGCTTCAGCCTGTCACTTTCGTGTGTATCCCCTGCAGGCCCCAGCGTTGTGCAGTCCTCGGCATTCCCGGAACATACGACGGTCGCGTTCGGCCGCTGTCTCTTCAGAGGTGCTGCGTTGGTAGGTGACCTTGCTCACGCTTTTTTTCGTGGGAGAGGTTTTGGCTGCATGGGTTTTGTCGTCTGTGCGACCTTTTGCCTGCGCTGGGCCGACACCTGTGAGTAGTGCTAGCGAGATACCTGCAGCCAGCAAGGCAAGCCGACTCTGATGCAGGGGGTGAGGAGTGGTGTGGTGGGGAGTGCGCTCGGATTGCGTCATGCGGTTTTCGGTCGAAAATGAATGTGTGTAGTGTTTCCGGATCGGGTGGCGCTTGGCAAGGTGAAAATGCGGCTGGGTTATACTCAGCTGGTTTTGCATGGTGCAAGACGCACGCCTGCAGCCGTTCCAGCCGCTGGCGCAAGTAAAAACCACGGCCCAGCTTCCTTTGCGGGCCTTATCAAGGAAAAATAATGATCGCATCCTCTATCAAGGCCGAAGTCGTCAAGGCGAACGCCCGTGCTGCCAATGACACTGGTAGCCCAGAAGTGCAGGTGGCCCTGCTGACCGCCCGCATCAACGAACTGACCCCCCACTTCAAGACGCATGCCAAGGACCACCATGGTCGCCGTGGCCTGCTGCGCATGGTGAGCCGTCGTCGCAAGCTGCTGGACTACCTGAAGGCCAAGGACGCTGACCGTTACACCGCGCTGATCGCCAAGCTGGGTCTGCGCAAGTAATTGCAATCGCATGCGAAAACGCCTGGGTTAGTCCGCTAGCTCAGGCGTTTTTTACTTCGGAGTCGCAAAACAGAGCGAAGCTGTGTCATTCCAATGAAGTTGCCGCCATGGGTTGGTGTGCAGGTTCCCTGGAATGGCATCGTGTTCTGAATTGCTCTCCAAGCCAATCTGGTAGAGCGCTACCAGCTATTAAAACAGGAGCTGAACATGAGCATTTTCAACAAAGTCACCAAGACCTTCCAGTGGGGTGACAAGACCGTCATCATGGAAACGGGTGAGATCGCCCGCCAAGCCTCCGGCGCTGTGCTGGTGAACATTGATGACACCGTGGTGCTGGCCACCGTGGTGGCATCCAAGGGTGCCAAGCCAGGACAGGACTTCTTCCCCCTGACGGTGGACTACATCGAGAAGACCTACGCTGCAGGCAAGATCCCTGGCAGCTTCTTCAAGCGCGAAGCCAAGCCCAGCGAGCACGAAACCCTGACCAGCCGTCTGATCGACCGTCCGATCCGCCCGCTGTTCCCCGAAGGTTTCTTCAACGAAGTGCATGTGGTCATCCACACGGTGTCGTTGAACCCCGAAGTGGACGCTGACATCGCAGCCCTCATCGCTACCAGTGCAGCCCTGGCCATCTCCGGCATCCCGTTCAACGGCCCCATCGGCGCCGCACGCGTGGGCTACATCAACGGCGAATACGTGCTCAACCCTGGTCAGACTGCGCGCAAGAACTCGCAGATGGATCTGGTGGTGGCGGGTACCGAGGCCGCCGTGCTGATGGTGGAATCCGAAGCACAGCAACTGTCCGAAGAAATCATGCTCGGCGCCGTGGTGTTTGGCCACGAGCAAGGCAATGTGGCCATCAACGCCATCCACGAACTGGTGCGCGATGCTGGCAAGCCCGTATGGCAGTGGGAAGCCCCTGCCAAGGACGAAACCCTGATCGCCAAAGTGGTGGCCCTGGCTGACGACAAGCTGCGCGCTGCCTACCAGATCCGCAACAAGCAAGCCCGCACGCAGGCTTGCCGCGAAGCTTATGCGGCCGTGATGGCAGCCTTGAAGGCTGAGGGTGTCGAGTTCGACGCTGTCAAGGTTGAAGGCATGCTGTTCGATATCGAAGCTGGCATCGTGCGCAGCCAGATCCTGGCCGGCGAGCCCCGGATCGATGGCCGCGACACGCGCACCGTGCGCCCTATCGAAATCCGTGGCAGCGTACTGCCCCGCGCCCATGGCTCGTCGCTCTTCACGCGTGGCGAAACCCAGGCGCTGGTGGTGACCACGCTGGGCACCGAGCGCGACGCTCAGCGCATTGATGCGCTGGCTGGCGAGTATGAAGACCGCTTCATGATGCACTACAACATGCCTCCCTTTGCCACCGGTGAAGTGGGTCGCATGGGTTCGACCAAGCGCCGCGAAATCGGCCACGGCCGTCTGGCCAAGCGCGCTCTGATTGCCGTGTTGCCGACGAAGGAAGAATTCCCCTACACCATGCGCGTGGTGTCCGAAATCACCGAATCCAACGGCTCGTCGTCGATGGCCTCGGTCTGCGGTGGCTGCCTGTCGCTGATGGACGCGGGCGTTCCGATGAAGGCGCATGTGGCGGGTATCGCCATGGGCCTGATCAAGGATGCCAACCGTTTTGCCGTGTTGACCGACATTCTGGGTGATGAAGATCATCTGGGTGACATGGACTTCAAGGTGGCGGGCACCACGGCCGGTATTACCGCGCTGCAGATGGACATCAAGATCCAGGGCATCACCAAGGAAATCATGCAGGTCGCCCTGGCCCAGGCCAAGGAAGCGCGCATGCACATCCTGGGCAAGATGCAAGAGGCCATGGGTGAAGCCAAGACCGAGGTGTCGAACTTTGCGCCCAAGCTTTACACGATGAAGATCAACCCCGAGAAGATCCGTGACGTGATCGGCAAGGGCGGCGCGGTGATCCGTGCGCTGACCGAAGAAACCGGCTGCCAGATCAACATCGAGGAAGACGGCACCATCACCATCGCCGCCACTGACGCAGCCAAGGCCGACGAGGCCAAGAAGCGCATCGAGCAGATCACGGCGGAAGTCGAAATTGGCAAGATCTACGAAGGCCCTGTGACCAAGATCCTGGACTTCGGCGCACTGATCAATCTGCTGCCCGGCAAGGATGGTCTGCTGCACATCAGCCAGATTGCCCACGAGCGCGTTGAGCGCGTGGGTGACTACCTGACCGAAGGCCAGATCGTGAAGGTCAAGGTCATGGAAACCGACGAGAAGGGCCGCGTCAAGCTGTCGATGAAGGTGCTGGCCGATCGTCCTGCCGGCGGCAGCGACCGTCCTGCTCCAGCAGAACGCGGCGACCGCGAACCACGCCGCGACCACGGTCGTGACGGGGGGCGTCAGCCCGCGGATCAACAGCAACAGTCCTTGCCTTCGGACGGCGGTTCAGGGCAGATCGTCGGCTGATCGGATTTTTGCTATTGATTTTGTAGCTGCTTGCGCTTTTAAATAAAGCGCTGGCAGCCAAAATCACTCAAAAATTGACCGTCCCATGAATCGCAATATGCGTGCTGTCGAGATCACTTCCTTTGGCGGGCCCGAGGTCTTGCGCCTGGGTGAACGCCCCGTGCCGCAGCCGGGTGTCGGTGAGCTGCTGATCCGTGTCGCTGCCAGCGGTATCAACCGCCCCGATGTGCTTCAGCGGATGGGGCACTATGCCCCTCCGTCCGGCACGTCTGACCTGCCGGGGCTGGAAGTCGCGGGAGTGGTGGAGTCGGGGGATGCTGCAGCCATGGCCGAGGCGGGTATACGGGTGGGTGACCGCGTCTGTGCGCTGGTGGCGGGTGGTGGTTATGCCCAATGGTGCGTGGCGCCTGTGGTGCAGTGCCTGCCGGTGCCTGATGGCTTTAGCGATGTTGAGGCTGCATCACTGCCCGAGACGTTCTTCACCGTGTGGAGCAATGTGTTCGATCGGGGGCATCTGCAGGCGGGTGAAAGCCTGCTGGTGCAAGGCGGTACCAGTGGTATTGGTGTGACGGCTGTTCAATTGGCGCGGGCCTTTGGCGCAACGGTCATTGCAACTGCAGGTAGCGACGAGAAGTGTGCGGCATGCCTGCAGCTGGGGGCCCACGAGGCCATCAACTACAAGACGCAGGATTTTGTGGCAGAAGCCAATCGCATCACGCAGGGCAAAGGCGTGGATGTGGTACTGGACATGGTGGCAGGTGACTACGTGGCGCGCGAGGTGCAGTGCCTGGCTGAGGACGGCCGCATTGTCATCATTGCGGTGCAGGGTGGCATCAAGAGCGACTTCAATGCGGGTTTGGTGCTGCGCCGCCGGCTGACCATTACTGGCTCCACCTTGCGTCCGCGTTCTGTGGCATTCAAGGGGGCGATTGCGCGTGCATTGCGCGAGCATGTGTGGCCTCTGCTGGTGGCGGGGCGTGTGCGGCCCGTCATTCACGGCACATTTGCGGCGGCGGAGGCTGCTAAGGCCCACGCGCTGATGGAGTCAAATCAGCACATTGGCAAGATTGTTTTGACGTGGTAATCATGAAAAACAAGAGAAAACTCATCGCAGGTAACTGGAAGATGAACGGCAGTCTGGCTGCCAACGATGCTTTGCTGAAAGGCATCTTGGCGGGGCTGGCTGACGCGGTTTGTGACGTGGCCGTTGCGGTGCCGGCACCCTATCTGGCGCAGGTGCAGGCTGCTGCGTTGGGGTCTTTGGTGGCTGTGGCTGCCCAGGATGTATCGCAGCACGAAGCAGGTGCCTACACCGGAGAGGTGTCGGCCGCCATGTTGAAAGACTTTGGTGTGCGGTACGCGCTGGTGGGGCATTCAGAGCGCCGCCAATACCATGGTGAAACCGATGTGGTGGTTGCCGAGAAAGCGCAACGCGCACTGGCGGCAGGTATCACGCCTATCGTCTGCGTGGGCGAGACCCTTCAGGAGCGCGAAGCTGGGCAGACCGAGGTTGTGGTCAAGCGTCAATTGGCGGCTGTGATCCACCTCAATGGTCACTGCATCAGCGAAGTGGTGGTGGCTTACGAACCGGTCTGGGCCATTGGCACGGGCCGCACGGCGTCGCCTGAGCAGGCGCAGGCAGTGCATGCAGTGCTGCGGGCACAGCTGTCTGCGGCCAGCGAGCATGCAGATCGAATCCGCCTGCTGTACGGCGGCAGCATGAATGCGGCCAATGCCGCCCAGTTGCTTTCCCAGCCGGATATCGATGGCGGCCTTGTTGGCGGTGCCTCGCTGAAAGCGCCCGATTTCCTTCAAATCATTGCGGCCGCCCGTTGAGGCTGCCCTTCAAACTATTCAATCAGGAGTGAACAGAGAATGAACGTGATCGTGAATGTGGTGTTGGCTGTGCAGATGCTGACGGCCTTGGGGATGATTGGCCTGATCCTGATCCAGCATGGCAAGGGCGCCGATATGGGCGCAGCGTTTGGCAGTGGCAGTTCCGGAAGCCTGTTTGGTGCCAGCGGTAGCGCCAACTTCTTGTCGCGCACTACGGCGGTGCTGGCTGCGGTGTTTTTTGTGGCAACGCTGGCACTGGCCTATTTCGGCAATGCGCGTCCTGCCAGTTCGGGTAGCGTGCTGGAAAATCCCGCTGCTGCAGTGCCTGCAGGTGCGCCTTCGTTGTCGGCTTCGGATGCTGCTGTGGCTCCTGCCGTGCCCGCCTCGGGTGCAGCGCAGATCCCCACCAAATAATCTGCACTAAATTGGGCTCCGTAAGCCGAAGCAGGGTTTTTCCGGAGTAGAATTCTGGATTGTCTGGAAAGCCAAAACCGCAAGGTTCCTCATGCCATCCAGATGCAAAAATCAGCCGTCGTGGTGAAATTGGTAGACACGCTATCTTGAGGGGGTAGTGGCGAAAGCTGTGCGAGTTCGAGTCTCGCCGACGGCACCAAAACAAAGGCCTGCCTGCATGACCCGGCTCGGGTCCTGACGGGCAAGGCCACAGCGGTGAGCACATCCTCAAGATGAACCTCGATCAGTACCTCCCCGTCCTTTTGTTCATCTTGGTCGGCATCGCCGTAGGCGTTGTCCCCCTTGTACTCGGCTACATACTGGGCCCCAACCGCCCGGATGCCGCGAAGAACTCTCCCTACGAATGTGGCTTTGAAGCCTTCGAGGATGCGCGCATGAAGTTTGATGTGCGCTACTACCTTGTGGCCATTCTCTTCATTCTGTTCGATCTCGAAATTGCATTCCTCTTCCCATGGGCGGTGACGCTGCATGAGGTGGGGATCGCTGGTTTCGTGGCGGTCGTTATTTTCCTGGCCATTCTGGTTGTGGGTTTTGCCTACGAGTGGAAAAAGGGTGCCCTGGATTGGGAATGAGCGAGCCTCAACAAGGATGATGCAATGATTGAAGGCGTGATGAAGGAAGGCTTCATCACCACGAGTTACGACTCGGTGGTGAATTGGGCCAAGACCGGCTCTCTGTGGCCGATGACATTCGGCTTGGCTTGCTGTGCCGTCGAAATGATGCATGCTGCGGCGGCGCGTTACGACATCGGTCGTTTTGGGGCGGAGGTGTTCCGCGCGAGCCCGCGCCAGTCTGACCTCATGATTGTGGCCGGCACGCTGTGCAACAAGATGGCGCCTGCGTTGCGCAAGGTGTACGACCAGATGTCCGAGCCGCGTTGGGTGTTGTCGATGGGCTCGTGTGCCAACGGCGGCGGCTACTACCACTACAGCTACTCCGTGGTGCGTGGTTGCGATCGCATTGTTCCGGTGGATGTCTACGTGCCAGGTTGCCCGCCCACGGCGGAGGCTTTGATCTACGGGATCATCCAGCTGCAGCAGAAGATTCGCCGTACCAACACCATTGCTCGTGTCTGAAGGGTTGATGATGACCGCTGTTGCCATTCGGCCTGAAAAACTCAAAGACAATATTGCCGCCGCCCTGGGGGTGATGGTGCGTCAGATCACGGTGGCGTTGGAGGAGGTCACCTTGGTCGTTGATGCGGCTGATTACCTCGAATCCATGCGCGTGTTGCGTGACGCTGAAGGTTGCCGCTTTGAGCAACTGATCGATTTGTGTGGCGTGGACTATTCGGCATATGCCGATGCCGTGCGTGAAGGCCCCCGCTATTGCGTGGTCTCGCACCTGTTGTCCGTCAGTCTGAATCAGCGTGTGCGGGTCAAGGTGTTCTGCGCCGATGATGATTTTCCGGTGGTGGCCTCGGTCTCCGACCTGTGGAACTCCGCCAACTGGTACGAGCGCGAAGCGTTTGATCTGTTCGGCATTGTGTTCGACGGCCACAACGACCTGCGCCGTATCCTGACCGACTACGGCTTCATTGGCCATCCCTTCCGCAAAGACTTTCCGCTGTCTGGTCATGTTGAGATGCGCTACGACGCAGAGCTGCGCCGGGTGGTTTACGAACCCGTGTCGATCGAGCCGCGGGAGATCACGCCGCGCATCATCCGCGAAGACAAGTACGGAGGCCTGCACTAAGGCGCCCGCGCCCCATGTGAACCACCATGGCTGAAATCAAGAACTATTCCCTGAACTTTGGTCCGCAGCATCCGGCGGCGCACGGTGTGCTGCGCTTGGTGCTGGAGCTTGATGGCGAAGTCGTACAGCGCGCCGACCCGCACATCGGCCTCCTGCACCGTGCCACCGAAAAGCTGGCCGAACACAAGACCTACATCCAGTCGCTGCCCTACATGGATCGACTGGACTACGTTTCGATGATGTGCAATGAGCACGCCTACTGCCTGGCCATCGAAAAGCTGCTGGGTCTGGAAGTGCCCCTGCGTGCGCAGTACATTCGCGTGATGTTTTCGGAAATCACGCGCCTGCTGAACCACCTGATGTGGTTGGGTTCGCATGGCAACGACTGCGGCAGCTCCACCATCCTGATCTATACCTTCCGCGAGCGCGAAGACCTGTTCGACATGTACGAAGCCGTCTCTGGCGCGCGTATGCATGCAGCGTATTTCCGTCCAGGCGGTGTGTACCGTGACCTGCCGGACTCCATGCCGCAATACAAGGTCAGCAAGATCAAGAACGCCAAGGCCCTGGAGGCCATGAACCAGAACCGCCAAGGTTCTTTGCTTGATTTCATCGACGACTTCACCAAGCGCTTCCCCGGTTGCGTAGACGAGTACGAGACCCTGCTGACCGACAACCGTATCTGGAAGCAGCGCACCGTGGGTATTGGTGTGGTGCCGCCCGAGCGTGCGCTGAACCTGGGCATGACCGGCCCCATGATCCGTGGCTCCGGTATTGCCTGGGACCTGCGCAAGACCCAACCGTACGATGTTTACGACCGTGTGGACTTCGATGTACCCGTGGGCAAGACAGGTGACTGCTACGACCGCTATCTGGTGCGCGTGCAGGAAATGCGCGAATCCAATCGCATCATCAAGCAGTGTGTGGATTGGCTCAAAGCCAATCCGGGTCCTGTCATTACTGACAATCACAAGGTGGCTGCGCCCGCTCGTGAATCCATGAAGTCCAACATGGAGGAGTTGATCCACCACTTCAAGCTTTTCACTGAAGGGTTTCACGTGCCCGAGGGTGAGGCTTATGCTGCGGTGGAGCATCCCAAGGGCGAGTTTGGCATCTACCTGGTGAGCGACGGCGCCAACAAACCGTACCGCCTCAAGATCCGTGCGCCTGGTTTCGCGCACCTCGCCACGCTGGACGAAATGGCACGCGGCCACATGATTGCGGACGCCGTGGCCATCATCGGCACCATGGATATCGTGTTCGGAGAGATTGACCGATGATTACCGAATCGACCCGCGCGCGTTTTGCGCGTGAAGTGGCCAAGTACCCCGCCGAGCAGAAGCAGTCTGCAGTGATGGCCTGCCTGTCTATCGTGCAACAGGAGCAGGGGTTTGTCAGTGCTGAAAGTGAAGCGGTGATTGCCGAGTATCTGGGTATAGCCCAGATCGCCGTGCATGAAGTCACGACCTTCTACAACATGTACAACCAGCAGCCGGTGGGCAAGTACAAGCTCAACGTGTGCACCAACTTGCCTTGTCAGCTGCGCGACGGACAGAAGGCGCTGCACCACCTTGAAAAGAAGCTTGGTGTGACCATGGGCGAGACCACGGCCGATGGCCTGTTCACCCTGCAGCAGTGTGAGTGCCTGGGCGCCTGCGCTGATGCGCCCGTGATGCTGGTCAACGACCGCACGATGTGCAGCTTCATGGACAACGACAAGCTCGACCAGTTGGTCGACGGCCTGCGTGCGGCGGAGGGACAAGCATGACCACCGCTGCACAGATCCTCTCGCAGTTCCAGGCCACGGGCGTCCAGACCTGCTTCCACGACCGCCACATCAACCCGCAGATCTACGCGGGCCTGGATGGTGCGAACTGGAGCATCAAGGACTACGAAGCGCGCGGCGGCTATGCTGCGCTGCGCAAGATCCTGGGCACCGATGGCGGTGAACCACTCACGCAGGACCAGGTCATCGCCACTGTCAAGGAATCCGGCCTGCGCGGCCGTGGCGGTGCGGGTTTCCCCACCGGCCTCAAGTGGAGCTTCATGCCCCGCTCGTTCCCAGGCCAGAAGTACCTCGTGTGCAACTCCGATGAAGGCGAGCCTGGCACGTGCAAGGATCGCGACATCCTTCAGTTCAACCCGCACATCGTTATCGAAGGCATGATCATCGCGGCCTACGCGATGGGCATCTCTGTGGGCTACAACTACATCCACGGTGAAATCTTCCAGACCTACGACCGCTTTGAAGAAGCGTTGGAAGAAGCGCGCGCAGCCGGTTACCTGGGTGACAAGATCCTTGGCAGCAACTTCAGCTTCCAGCTGCATGCGGCGCATGGCTTCGGTGCCTATATCTGTGGCGAAGAAACTGCGCTGCTCGAATCGCTCGAAGGCAAGAAGGGCCAGCCGCGCTTCAAGCCGCCGTTCCCTGCCAGCTTCGGTCTGTACGGCAAGCCCACCACCATCAACAACACGGAGACCTTCGCGGCCGTGCCGTGGATAATCCGCAATGGCGGCCAAGCCTACTTGGAGTGTGGCAAGCCCAACAACGGTGGCACCAAGATCTTCTCGGTTTCGGGCGATGTGGAAAAGCCCGGCAACTACGAAGTACCCATGGGCACACCGTTTGCCAAGCTGCTCGAACTGGCCGGTGGCGTGCGCAAGGGGCGCCAGCTCAAGGCAGTGATTCCCGGTGGCTCCTCGTCCCCGGTGCTGCCTGCCTCCATCATCATGGAATGCACGATGGATTACGACTCCATTGCAAAGGCTGGCTCCATGCTCGGCTCGGGTGCCGTCATCGTGATGGACGATTCCCGCAGCATGGTCGAGAGTCTGCTGCGCCTGTCGTACTTCTATTCCCACGAATCCTGTGGCCAGTGCACGCCATGCCGTGAAGGCACGGGCTGGATGTGGCGCGTGATCGACCGTATTCAGCACGGTCAGGGGCGCGAAGGCGATCTGGACCTGCTCAATTCTGTGGCAGACAACATCCAGGGGCGCACGATCTGTGCGCTGGGCGATGCCGCTGCCATGCCTGTGCGCGCCATGATCAAACATTTCCGTCCCGAGTTTGAGGCACTGATCCGGAACAAGGCCCCGCAGGCCGCGACCTCCGTCTGATCGCGAGAAAACATATGGTTGAAATTGAACTGGACGGTCAGAAAGTGGAAGTCGCCGAAGGCTGCATGGTGATGCATGCGGCCGAGAAGGCGGGCACCTACATTCCGCATTTCTGCTACCACAAGAAGCTTTCGATCGCTGCCAACTGCCGTATGTGCCTGGTAGATGTGGAAAAGGCTCCCAAGCCCATGCCAGCGTGCGCTACGCCGGTGACGCAGGGCATGATCGTGCGCACCAAGAGCGACAAGGCTATCAAAGCCCAGCAGTCGGTCATGGAGTTCCTGCTGATCAACCACCCGCTGGATTGCCCCATCTGCGACCAGGGCGGTGAATGCCAGTTGCAGGACTTGGCCGTGGGCTACGGCGGCTCTTCTTCTCGCTACGAAGAAGAAAAGCGCGTGGTGCCTGTCAAGGATGTTGGCCCGTTGATTTCCATGCAGGAAATGAGCCGTTGCATCCACTGCACCCGTTGCGTGCGCTTTGGCCAGGAAGTGGCTGGCGTGATGGAGCTGGGTATGATCCATCGCGGCGAGCACTCGGAGATCACAACGGTCACCGGTGATACGGTGGACTCCGAGCTGTCGGGCAACATGATCGACATCTGCCCCGTCGGTGCGCTCACGAGCAAGCCTTTCCGATACAGCGCCCGTACTTGGGAGTTGTCGCGCCGCCGTTCGGTGAGCCCCCACGATTCGACCGGTTCCAACCTGATTGTTCAGGTCAAGAACCACAAGGTCATGCGCGTGGTGCCGTTCGAGAATGAGGCTGTCAACGAATGCTGGATTGCCGACCGTGACCGTTTCTCGTACGAATCGCTCAACAGCGACGAACGCCTGACCCAGCCGATGCTCAAGCAGGGCGGGGTGTGGAGGCAGGTCGATTGGCAGACCGCACTGGAATACGTCGCCAACGGTTTGAAGAACATCAAGAATGACCACGGCGCCAACAGCATTGGCGCTCTGGTCAGTCCGCACAGCACGGTCGAAGAGTTGTACTTGGCTTCTGCATTGGTGCGTGGTCTGGGCAGTGACAACATTGACTACCGCCTGCGCAATGCTGAATTTGCAGCGCCCGAAGGTATCCGCTGGCTTGGCACGTCCATTGCCTCGTTGTCCACGTTGCAGAGTGTGCTTGTGGTGGGCTCCAACCTGCGCAAGGACCATCCGTTGTTCGCCCAGCGCATTCGCCAGGCAGTACGCCACGGCTGTCAGGTCAGTGTGGTCGATTCGGCCCTGGCTGACTGGGCAATGCCGGTGAAACACTCCCTGCTGCAGCCTGCTGCCCAATGGGTGGCGGCGCTTGGCGGCATCGCTGCTGCGGTGGCGCAGGAAAAGGGTGCTTCTGCGCCTGCGGGGGCAGGTGCCGTGACCGAGGGTGCCTTGGCGATCGCCCGTACCCTGCTGGGTGGCGAACGCAAGGCGCTGCTGTTGGGCAACGCAGCTGCGCACCATGCACAGGCTACGCAATTGCTGGCGCTAGCCAACTGGATTGGTGAGAACACGGGGGCATCCGTCGGCTACCTGACGGAAGCCGCCAATACGGTGGGTGCTCAGTTCGTGGGGGCTCATCCTGTCAATGGTGGCTTGAATGCGGGCCAGATGCTTTCCGGTGGTCTGAAGGCAGCCTTGTTGCTCAATACTGAGCCGGTGTACGACTCCGCTGCGGGCGCCAGCGCTGCTGCCACGCTGTCTGGTGCAGACATGGTGATCACGTTGAGCCCCTTCAAGGCCAACATGGAGTTCAGTGACGTTTTGTTGCCAATTGCCCCGTTCACCGAAACGTCTGGCAGCTTCGTCAATGCGGAAGGCCGTCTGCAGAGCTTCCACGCCGTTGTGCGCCCTCTGGGTGACACCCGTCCTGCATGGAAGGTTTTGCGCGTTCTGGCCAATCTGCTGGGTGTGCCGGGCTTCGACTTTGAAACCTCGCAGGACGTGCTGGCACGTGCCACGAATGCCCCAGCGGGCACGGTCACGCAATTGGCGGCTGCTCAGATGTCGAACGCTGTGAAGACGGTGCCAGTCGCTGCGACAGCCGCAGCAGATGAACCCGTGGTCGCATCCATCTATCAACTGGACGGCCTGGTGCGCCGTTCCACGTCGTTGCAGCTCACTGCCGACGCGCGCATGGCACGTGAAGGAGTGGCCGCATGATCGACGCGATCTACAACGCGGGCCTGAACCTGCTTTCTTTTGGGTGGTGGACTGGCATCGTCTGGCCGGTGCTCTGGATCCTGATCAAGATCGTTTGTATCCTGGCGCCTTTGATGGGTGCGGTGGCCTACCTCACGCTGTGGGAGCGTAAGCTCCTGGGCTTCATGCAGGTGCGCCATGGCCCCAACCGCGTGGGTCCCATGGGGTTGCTGCAGCCTATCGCTGACGCGCTGAAGCTGTTGACCAAGGAAATCATCCAGCCCACGGCGGCCAGCAAGGGCTTGTTTGTCCTCGGACCTGTCATGGCCATCATGCCGGCACTGGCTGCCTGGGTGGCTATTCCCTTTGGCCCCGATGTGGCCTTGGCCAATGTGAATGCAGGCCTGCTGCTGGTCATGGCCATCACCTCGATCGAGGTCTATGGTGTGATCATCGCTGGCTGGGCCTCGAACTCCAAGTATGCTTTTCTCGGTGCGCTGCGTGCTTCCGCACAGATGGTGAGCTACGAAATTGCCATGGGCTTCTGCTTCCTGGTCGTGATCATGGTCTCCGGTAGCATGAACCTGACCGAAATCGTGATGGGGCAGGGGCGTGGCATGGCTGCGGATAAGGGCCTGACCTTCCTGTCCTGGAACTGGCTCCCGCTGCTGCCCATTTTTCTGGTCTACCTGATCTCTGGGGTTGCTGAAACGAACCGCCACCCGTTTGACGTGGTGGAAGGCGAGGCGGAAATCGTGGCCGGCCACATGGTGGAGTATTCCGGCATGGGCTTTGCGATCTTCTTCCTGGCTGAGTACGCCAGCATGTGGCTCGTTTCCATCCTGGCTGCACTGATGTTCCTTGGCGGCTGGCTGCCCCCCATCGACAGTGCGTTGTTCAACTGGATTCCCGGCTGGATCTGGCTGGGTATCAAGACCTTCCTTGTGGTGTCCATGTTCATCTGGATCCGGGCGACCTTCCCCCGTTTCCGTTATGACCAGATCATGCGTCTGGGCTGGAAGATCTTTATTCCAGTCACGCTGGTGTATTTGTTGTTTGTCGGCGGGTGGTTGCTCTCGCCTTGGAATATCTGGAAATAAGCGGGGACACAAATGACTGCTGTTGCTGCTGCTGCACCTTTTTCGTTCAAGGATTTCTTCAAGAGCTTCATGCTCGTGGAGTTGCTCAAGGGCATGGCCCTCACGGGCCGCTATGCCTTTCGCCGCAAGGTGACTGTGCAGTTCCCGGAAGAGAAAACGCCTCTTTCGCCCCGTTTTCGCGGTCTGCATGCGCTGCGCCGCTATGACAACGGGGAAGAGCGTTGTATCGCCTGCAAGTTGTGCGAGGCCGTTTGCCCCGCCATGGCGATCACGATTGAGTCGGACGTCCGTGCCGATGGCTCCCGCCGCACCACTCGCTATGACATCGATCTGACCAAGTGCATCTTCTGCGGTTTCTGTGAAGAAAGCTGCCCGGTGGATTCCATCGTGGAGACGCACATCTTTGAATACCACGGCGAAAAGCGTGGCGATCTGTATTTCACGAAGGACATGCTCCTGGCCGTGGGCGACCGGTACGAAGGTGAAATTGCGGCAGCCAAGGCTGCGGACGCCAAGTACCGCTGAGCGGTGCAGGCTTCAGCCTCTTTGCCAGACTTTCTATAAAGACCCGATTCATGGACGCCAAGACTGGTTTCTTCTACCTCTTCTCGGTTGTGCTGCTGTTTGCAGCCTTCCGGGTGATCACTGCGCGCAATCCTGTGCATGCTGTGCTCTATCTCATCCTCGCGTTTTCGCAGGCGGCAGCGGTGTGGTTGCTGCTCAAAGCCGAATTCCTCGCCATTGCCTTGGTGCTCGTGTACCTGGGCGCGGTGATGGTGCTGTTCCTGTTCGTCGTGATGATGCTTGATATTCACATCGACACGGTGCGCAAAGGCTTCTGGAAGCACTTTCCCCTGGCCGCCACGGTAGGTGCTTTGATTGCGCTGGAAATGGCCGCTGTGCTGATGGGCGGGTTTCGTGGCATGGACGAGCCCAAGGCCGTCGCCACCATGGTGGATGCTGCGGGGCAGGTGGTCCCGTATTCGAACACCAAGGCGTTGGGCAAGCTGCTTTACACCGAATACCTTTATCCCGTTGAAATCGCAGCTGTGATTCTGTTGGTGGCCATGATTGCCGCCATTGCGCTCACCCTGCGCCAGCGCAAGGACAGCAAGGCCATCAATCCTTCGGTGCAGATCCGCGTCCGTGCTGCGGACCGCCTGGAAGTGGTGAAGGTCGCAGCGACCCAGAAGCCGGTGGACGAGGCACAGGCAGAGCCGGCCGTCGAGGAGAAAAAAGCATGACGCTGACATTGGGACACTTTCTCTCGCTGGGTGCGATGTTGTTCGCGCTCGCGGTGATCGGGATTTTCCTGAACCGCAAGAACCTGATCGTGCTGCTGATGGCCATCGAATTGATGCTGCTGGCGGTGAACATGAACTTCGTGGCTTTCTCCCACTACCTGGGCGACATGCACGGCCAGGTGTTTGTGTTCTTCATCCTGACCGTGGCGGCAGCCGAATCGGCCATCGGCCTGGCCATCCTGGTGCTGCTGTTCCGCAACAAGTCCAGCATCAACGCGGAAGACCTCAACACCCTCAAGGGTTGATGGGCTACCCGTATTCCCAAGGTTCTCAAGAATGAGTCAAACCCTCTCTGCTTCAACGCTCCTGGCCGTGCCACTGGCTCCGCTGGCGGGTGCTTTGCTGGCCGGCATCTTTGGTACGACCTTTGGTGGTAACTGGATAGGCCGACGCCTGAGCCATACCCTGACGATCCTGGGCGTGCTCGTGGCGTTCGTGTTGTCTGCGATGACGCTCAAGAGCGTTGCGATCGATGGCGCGCGTTTTAACGAGACGCTGTACACCTGGATGGTTGTTGGTGGTCTGAAGATGGAAGTGGGCTTCCTGGTGGACAGCCTCACCGCCATGATGATGGTCGTGGTGACCTTTGTGTCGCTGATGGTGCACATCTACACCATTGGCTACATGGAAGAGGACGACGGCTACAACCGTTTCTTCGCCTACATCTCGTTGTTCACGTTCTCCATGCTGATGCTGGTGATGAGCAACAACCTGCTGCAGCTGTTCTTCGGTTGGGAAGCCGTGGGCCTGGTGTCTTACCTGCTGATCGGCTTCTGGTTCAACAAGCCTTCGGCGATCTTTGCCAACATGAAGGCCTTTCTGGTCAACCGGGTGGGCGACTTCGGTTTCATCCTGGGCATTGGCTTGATCGCAGCTTACGCTGGCACGTTGAACTACGGCGAAGTGTTCGCGAAGACGGGTGAGCTGGGTGGTCTGCCATTCCCCGGCACCGACTGGATGCTGATCACCGTGATCTGCATCTGCTTGTTCATTGGTGCGATGGGCAAGTCGGCCCAGTTCCCGCTGCACGTGTGGTTGCCCGACTCGATGGAAGGTCCAACCCCTATCTCGGCGCTGATCCACGCGGCAACCATGGTGACCGCGGGCATTTTCATGGTGGCGCGCATGTCGCCCCTGTTTGAACTGTCTGATACGGCCCTGAATTTCATCCTCGTGATTGGTGCCATCACGGCGTTGTTCATGGGATTCCTGGGCATCATCCAGAACGACATCAAGCGTGTGGTGGCTTATTCCACGCTGTCGCAGCTGGGTTATATGACCGTAGCGCTGGGCGCATCGGCTTACTCGGTGGCCGTGTTCCACCTGATGACCCACGCGTTCTTCAAGGCGCTGCTGTTCCTCGGGGCCGGCTCGGTCATCATGGGCATGCACCACAACCAGGATATCCGCTGGATGGGCGGCGTGCGCAAGTACATGCCCATCACCTGGATCACCTCACTGCTGGGTTCGCTGGCGTTGATCGGTACACCGCTGTTCTCGGGCTTCTACTCCAAGGACAGCATCATTGAGGCCGTGCACTTCAGCCAACTGCCCGCAGCCGGTTTTGCGCACTTTGCCGTGCTCGCAGGTGTGTTCATCACGGCGTTCTATTCGTTCCGCATGTATTTCCTGGTCTTCCATGGCAAGGAGCGCTACGACCAGAACCCGGATGCGCACCATGACGACCACCATGGTCATGATGATCACCACGGGCACGATGCCAAGCCACACGAATCCCCCTGGGTGGTGACGGTGCCGCTGGTGCTGCTGGCCATTCCTTCGGTGGTGGTGGGCTTCATGTTTATCCAACCCATGCTGTTTGGTGACTTCTTCAAGGACGTGATCTTTGTCGATGCGGCCAAGCACCCGGCCATGGCGAAGTTGGCAGAAATCTTCCACGGTCCGGTGGGGATGGCACTGCATGGTCTGCAGACAGCGCCTTTCTGGCTTGCTTTGGCGGGGGTAGCTGCTTCGTACTACATGTACATGGTCAATCCTGCGCTGCCTGCGGGCATCAAGGCACGTGTCCAGCCGCTCTACACCTTGCTGGAAAACAAGTATTACCTCGATTGGATCAACGAGAACATCCTCGCCCGTGGTGCTCGTGCGCTGGGTGTCGGGCTGTGGAAGGTAGGCGATCAGGCCATCATCGACGGCGCTCTCGTGAACGGTTCTTGGAAGTTGGTGCGTGGAGTTTCCGGCATCGTGCGCTGGATGCAGTCGGGCTTTATCTTCCACTACGCGCTGGTGATGATCCTGGGTGTCTTCGCGCTGATGACCTGGTTTGTCTGGGGCGATGCTCTGTTGCAGCTCATCAAATAAGGAAAACAACAAATGGGTCTGTTGAGTCTTGCAATCTGGGCACCGATTGCCTTCGGTGTACTGCTGCTGGCCATTGGGCGGGATGAGCATGCCCGCGCGGTGCGGTGGCTGGCGCTGGTGGGGGCCGTGGTTGGCTTCCTGGTGACGTTACCCCTGTACGATGGGTTCCAGCTGGGCACGGCGGCGATGCAGTTTGTCGAGAAGGCAGCCTGGATCGAACGCTTCAACATCCACTATCACCTGGGTGTGGATGGCATCTCGTTCTGGTTCGTGCCGCTGACGGCATTCATCACGGTCATCGTCGTAGTGGCTTCCTGGGAGTCCATCACCGAGCGCGTCAACCAGTACATGGGGGCTTTCCTGATCCTGTCGGGCCTCATGATTGGCGTATTCACGGCGTTGGACGGCATGCTGTTCTACGTGTTCTTCGAAGCCACGCTGATTCCGATGTACCTGATCATCGGTATCTGGGGTGGCCCCAACAAGATCTACGCGGCGTTCAAGTTCTTCCTGTATACGCTGCTCGGTTCGCTGCTGATGCTGATCGCACTGATCTTCCTGTACAACCAGTCAGGCGGCAGCTTCGACATTGCCACGTGGCACCAGTTGCCGTTGAGCCGTACGGCGCAGACGCTGCTGTTCTTTGCCTTCTTTGCGGCGTTTGCCGTGAAGGTGCCGATGTGGCCGGTGCACACCTGGCTGCCCGACGTACACGTGGAGGCGCCCACCGGAGGCTCCGCCGTGCTGGCCGCCATCATGCTGAAGCTGGGCGCATACGGCTTCTTGCGTTTCTCCATGCCCATCGCCCCCGATGCCTCTCGCGAGTGGGCTTGGCTGATGATTGCCCTGTCGCTGATTGCCGTGATCTATGTGGGTCTGGTGGCCATGGTCCAGAAGGACATGAAGAAACTGGTGGCGTATTCGTCTGTGGCGCACATGGGCTTTGTGACTCTGGGCTTCTTTATCTTCAACGATCTGGGCGTGTCTGGCGGTCTGGTGCAGATGATTGCCCACGGCTTTGTCTCGGGCGCGATGTTCCTGTCCATTGGCGTGCTGTATGACCGCGTGCATTCGCGTGAAATCGCCGCTTACGGCGGTGTGGTCAACACCATGCCCAACTTCACGGCCTTTGCGCTGCTGTTTGCGATGGCCAACTGCGGCCTTCCAGGCACTGCCGGCTTTGTGGGCGAGTGGATGGTGATCCTTGGCGCTGTCAAGGCCAACTTCTGGATCGGTCTGGCCGCCGCCACTGCGCTGATCTTTGGTGCCGCCTACACGCTGTGGATGTTCAAGCGCGTATACCTGGGGCCAGTGGGCAATGACAACGTCAAGGGCCTGACCGACATCGACAGCCGCGAATTCCTGGTGCTTGCCTTGCTCGGCATTGCCGTACTGGCCATGGGCCTGTATCCCCGTCCGTTCACGGACGTGATGGACACCTCGGTGGCGGAACTGCTCAAGCATGTTGCGCTGTCCAAGCTGAACTAAGAGATTCAAGAAGATGATTGACAACATCAGCTGGCTCGCGATTTACCCCGAAATCGTGCTGTTGACCATGGCCTGCGTGATCGCGCTGGTCGACCTGGGCGTGCACAGCGCCCGCCGCACCGCCACCTACGTGCTCACCCTGCTCACGCTCGCCGTGGTGGCTGGATTGCAGGCCATGTACGCCAGCAGCGGCAACACCTTCTATGGGTTTGGCAACATGGTGGTGAGCGATGCCATGGGCAACTGGCTCAAGTGCTTCGCCACGGTGGCCATGATGATCACGCTGGTCTATGCCCGACCCTACGCGGCAGATCGCGGCATGATGCGTGGCGGCGAGATGTTCACCTTGTCGATGTTTGCGCTGCTGGGCATGTTCATCATGATCTCGGGCAACAACTTCCTCGTGATCTATCTGGGCCTGGAGCTGCTGACCCTGTCGAGCTACGCGCTTGTGGCCCTGCGCCGTGACAATGCCACGGCCACAGAAGCGGCCATGAAGTATTTCGTGCTTGGCGCCATGGCCAGCGGCTTCCTGCTGTACGGCCTGTCCATGATCTACGGTGCCACGGGTTCGCTCGATATCGGTCAGGTGTTCAAGGCCGTCAATTCGGGCCAGATTCGCCACCAGGTGCTGGTTTTCGGCCTCGTGTTCGTGGTGGCCGGCCTGGCCTTCAAACTGGGTGTCGTGCCTTTCCACATGTGGATTCCCGACGTCTACCAGGGTGCTCCCACGGCGGTCACGCTCATGATCGGTGGCGCGCCCAAGCTGGCAGCGTTTGCCATCACCATCCGCCTGCTGGTGGACGGGTTGTTGCCCTTGGCCATCGACTGGCAGCAAATGCTGGCAGTGCTGGCGATTGGCTCACTGCTCGTGGGTAATCTGGCCGCCATCGCGCAGACCAACCTCAAGCGCATGCTGGCGTACTCCACCATCTCGCAAATGGGCTTTGTGCTGCTGGGTCTGATGTCGGGTGTGGTGAACGGCAATGTGGATGCTACGGCCGTTGAGAACGCCTACAGCGCCTCGATGTTCTACGTGGTGACCTATGTGCTCACCACGCTGGCAGCCTTTGGCGTGATCTTGCTGCTGGCCCGCGAAGGCTTCGAAAGCGAGGAAATTTCGGACTTTGCTGGCCTCAACCAGCGTAGCCCCCTGTACGCCGGTGTGATGGCCGTCTGCCTGTTCTCGATGGCCGGTATTCCGCCGCTCGTGGGTTTCTACGCCAAGCTGGCCGTGCTGCAGGCGTTGGTGGCCTCAGGCCAGACCCTGTACATCGCGATGGCGGTGTTCGCGGTGATCATGTCGCTGATCGGCGCCTTCTACTACCTGCGGGTGGTGAAGGTCATGTACTTCGACGCACCGTTGACGGCCTCGAACGTGTCCGCCCCGGCGGATGTGCGTGTGGTGCTGACCCTTAACGGCGCGCTCCTGCTGGTGCTGGGCCTTCTGCCCGGCGGCTTGATGGCCCTTTGCGCTGACGCTGTCGTGCGCGCGCTGGCCACCTAAGCGTTCCCCACTGCCTGCTGTTCCTGTGTCGCTTACCGGGTCCGTCTGGCTGGTCATCGTGGCAGCGTTCATTGCTGCCAACCTGCCTTTTGTCAACCACCGCTGGCTGGCGGTGGGGCCGCAGTCCAATCCGAGAAAGCCGCTGGTGGGCCGCCTGGGCGAGCTGATCCTGCTGTACTTTCTGGTGGGTGGCTTGGCGCTGTTGCTGGAACGCAGGGCCGGGCAGATTGCTTCGCAAGGCTGGGAGTTCTATGCGATCACCGGGACGCTGTTCCTCACACTCGCCTTTCCAGGTTTTGTTTACCGTTACCTGCTGCGCCGCCACGGCTGATGGCCGGCGTGCCCAAGGTTTTCCATGAAGGTGCTTGATCTCCAATGCCGGCAGGGCCATGTCTTTGAAGGCTGGTTCGCGTCGGAAGACGATTTCCAGGGCCAGAAGCAACGTGGATTGGTGCAATGCCCGCTGTGCGCGGACGATCACATTGAAAAACGCTTGAGTGCTCCCCGGCTGAACCTGGGGGCGCGCGAGCCAGCTGCACCGTCAGCCATGCCTACACCGTCTGCCGCACCCGAGGGCGGCAGTCTCCAGGTCGGAAACTCTCCGGCACTTCCGCCCGCATTACAGGCTGCCTGGCTGGACCTTGCCCGCAAGATCGTCGCGAATACTGAGGATGTGGGTGCGCGCTTTGCGCAGGAGGCTCGGCGCATACACCACGGTGAGGTGCAGGAGCGCGCGATTCGCGGGCAGGCCACTCCGGATGAGGCGATGGAGTTGCTGGAGGAGGGGATCGCCGTCATGCCCTTGCCTCTGCCCGCCGCCGCCAAGGAAACGCTCCAGTAGGCCATCGATGCTTGGGGCCAAAATATTAAATGTTTTAGGCTGCTGGCGCTTGATGGGTAAGACAGTATTGCTATCAATTTGATATCGATATGACGGGCGGCCTGGGATTAGCCGGAAACCCTCCGTAAACCCCCACTGCTGGCCGCGATCTGACAGTGCGGGCGTTACACCGTGAACTGCAACGCCGCCAGGCGGGCATAGACGCCGCCTTGCGCCAGCAGGGCCGTGTGGGTGCCTTGCTCTACGATGCGCCCATGTTCCAGCACCACAATGCGGTCCGCGTTCTGCACCGTGGCCAGCCTGTGGGCAATGACCAGCGTGGTGCGCCGACCTGTGTGGCGCTGCATGGCGGTATCCAACGCCGCCTGCACCATGCGTTCGCTCTCTGCGTCCAGCGCGCTGGTGGCTTCGTCTAGCAGGAGCAGGGGCGGGTTTTTGAGCATGGCCCGGGCAATGGCAATGCGCTGTCGCTGGCCGCCGGACAGCCGCACGCCCCGTTCACCCAGGAAAGTGCCATAGCCCTCGGGCAGCGCCATGATGAAGTCGTGTGCAAAGGCGGCACGTGTGGCTGCCATGACTTCTTCGTCTGTCGCCTGGGGGCGCCCGTAGCGGATGTTGTCCATGGCCGATGCCGAGAAAATTACGGCGTCCTGCGGCACGGTGCCCGTGTGCAAGCGCAGGGTTTCCAGGCGCAGTTGGCGGATGTCCACACCGTTGAGGCGGATGGCGCGCTGGGGTTGGCCCTGTGCCTCGGTGTCCACGTCGTAAAAGCGCTGCAGCAGCTGGAACACCGTGGTTTTGCCCGCGCCGCTGGCGCCCACCAGCGCCACCGTTTCGCCCGGCGCCAGGTGCAGCGTAAAGTCGTGCAGCGCGGGCTGGTCGGGGCGCGAGGGGTAGTGGAACCACACGTTCTCAAACTCCACCTCGAGCCCCCGTTCCGACACAGGCAGGTCCTGCGGCGCGATCGGGTCTGCCACGGGCGATCGGGTCGCGAGCAATTCCATCAGCCGCTCCGTGGCGCCCGCAGCGCGCAGCAGGTCTCCATAGACCTCGCCCAGCACGGCCACGGCACCGGCCAGCAAGATCACATACACCACGGTCTGCCCCAGATGCCCGGCTGTCATCTTGCCCGCCAGCACCGCTTCCGTGCCCCGGTACAGCCCCCAGAGCAGCAGTGCGGCGTTTGCAATGATGATGAAGGCCACGAGCAGTGCGCGGGCCCCGGTGCGCTTGATGGCGACCTGGAACGCGTTCTCGGTGGCCTGCATGAAGCGGGTGGTCTCGCGGGGTTCTGCCGTGTAGCTTTGCACCACCGGCACGGCATTGAGCACCTCGGCCGCAATGGCGCTGGAATCGGCCACCCGGTCCTGGCTGTCGCGCGACAGGCGCCGCACGCGCCTGCCGATCCACATGGTGGGCAGCACCACCAGCACCACGGCCAGCATCACCACCGACATGACGTAGGGGTTGGTCCACACCAGCATGGCCAGCGCCCCGACCCCCATCACGGCGTTGCGCAGTCCCATCGACAGGGAGGAGCCGACGACGGTCTGTACCAGCGTGGTGTCGGTGGTCAGGCGCGACAGCACTTCGCCGGTCTGGGTGGTCTCAAAGAACTGCGGGCTTTGTTGCAGCACATGGCCGTATACCGCGTTGCGCAGGTCGGCGGTCACCCGCTCGCCCAGCCAGCTCACCATGTAAAACCGCGCGGCGGAGAACACCCCCAGTGCCACCGCCACGGCAAACAGCGCCTCGAAATGATTGCGCAGTGCCATGGTTTGGGCCCCCTTGTCGGGGTTCACCAGGCCACCATCGACCAGATTGCGCAAGGCCAGGGGGAAGGCCAGGGTGGCAAGCGCTGCCAGTACCAGGAACACCACCGACAGCGCGATGCGTGCGCGGTATGGTCGCAGAAAGGGAAGGAGGCCCGTCAGGGACCGTGGGGCGCCGCTGGAGGGTTGAGTGGGGGTGGAAGCCATGGGGGTCAGTGTAGAGGGACCGTCCATGCGCCGCTGGGCGCGCCATCGTGGCACTGGCAAGACAAGATGTAAGAAAAAAGTCAGTGTTCTGCTTGGTGGGCTGACGCGTGAGCGGGGGCGAGCCACAGACAGCTTTGTGCGGGGTATCGCCTCCAAAACCAGCAAGGGCGGGCGATGCCGTGCCTGTGCACCATTGCCATGGGCGCCGCCGCAGGTAGCGATGTCCGAAAGCGTAGGCGTTTATACATAGGCATTAGTCCCAGTATCTACTGCGGGGTAGGGGGGCATACGATGCACTGCGATCACAACGCATGCATGAGGACCTTGCTGGCCAAGGCTTCTTTCCCCAGCACCCAACGGAGCGACCCAGGCGCAATGAGCGACGTCATTCTTGAAACCCACAGCCTGACCAAAGAGTTCAAGGGCTTCACCGCCGTCAGCGATGTAAATCTGGCCGTCCGCCGGGGCTCCATCCATGCGCTGATCGGCCCCAACGGCGCAGGCAAGACCACGTGTTTCAACCTGCTGACCAAGTTTCTCACGCCCACCTCGGGCACCATCCGGTTCAACGGGCACGACATCACGCGAGAGCAGCCCGCACAGATCGCGCGCCGCGGTGTCATCCGCTCGTTCCAGATCTCGGCGGTGTTCCCCCACCTCACGCTGATGGAGAACGTGCGCCTGGGCTTGCAGCGCAAGCTGGGCACCTCGTTCCACTTCTGGCGCAGCGAGCGCACCCTGTCGCAACTGGATGACCGCGCGATGCAGTTGTTGACCGAAGTGGGCCTGGAAGACCTGGCCGACGAGGTGACGGTCAATCTGCCGTACGGCCGCAAGCGCGCGCTGGAGATCGCCACCACACTGGCCATGGAACCCGAGCTGATGCTGCTGGACGAGCCCACCCAGGGCATGGGCCACGAAGACGTGGACCGCGTCACCCAGCTGATCAAAAAGGTCTCTGCCGGTCGCACCATCTTGATGGTCGAGCACAACATGAAGGTCGTCTCCACCATTGCGGACCGCATCACCGTGCTGCAGCGCGGCGCAGTGCTGGCTGAGGGGCCCTACGAAGAAGTTTCGAACAACCCACAGGTCATGGAAGCCTACATGGGCACCACCGACGGTCAACTCCAAGGAGCGCATTGATGGCTGCCGCTCCCGCCCTCGAAATCAAGAACCTTGAAGCCTGGTACGGCGAGTCGCACGTGCTCCATGGTGTGGACATCGTTGTGCAGCCCGGCGAGGTGGTCACGCTGCTGGGCCGCAACGGCGCGGGCCGCACCACCACCATGCGCGCCATCATGGGCCTGACCGGTGCGCGCAAGGGCTCGGTCAAGATCCATGGTGTGGAGACCATCCACATGGCCACGCACCGCATTGCGCACCTGGGCGTGGGCTACTGCCCGGAAGAGCGCGGCATCTTCTCCAGCCTGTCGTGCGAAGAAAACCTGCTCCTGCCCCCGGCACTGAAGACCGGCACGCCCGGCATGTCGGTGCAGGAGATCTATGCCATGTTCCCCAACCTGGCCGAGCGCAAGAACAGCCAGGGCACACGCCTGTCGGGCGGCGAACAGCAGATGCTGGCCGTGGCCCGCATTCTGCGCACTGGCGCCAAGTTGCTGCTGCTCGACGAGATTTCCGAGGGCCTGGCGCCGGTCATCGTGCAGGCCTTGGCCCGCATGATCATGATGCTGCGCGAGAAAGGCTACACCGTGGTCATGGTCGAGCAGAACTTCCGCTTTGCCGCACCGCTCGCCGACCGCTTTTACGTCATGGAGCACGGCCGCATCGTCGAAAAATTCGGCGCGTCGGAGCTGGAAGAAAAGATGCCCGTGCTCACCGAACTGCTGGGCGTTTGAACGCGCCCCGAAGTCTTGCTTCCCGTTTTCTTCAACCACATCCACAGGAGACAATCCATGAAGAACAAACTCAAAACGCTGGCACTGGTGCTGGGCGCCGCTGGCCTGGCCACCTCGGCCGCGCATGCGCAAGACAAGGTCAAGATCGGCTTCATCACCGACATGTCCAGCCTGTACGCCGACGTGGAGGGCAAGAACGGTGCGGTGGCCATCCAGATGGCGATTGATGATTTTGGCGGCAAGGTGCTGGGCATGCCCATCGAGCTGCTCACCGCAGACCACCAGAACAAGGCCGACATCGCAGCTTCCAAGGCCCGCGAGTGGATCGACACCCAGGGCCTGACCATGCTGTTTGGTGGCACCAACTCTGGCACGGCCCTGGCATCGGCCAAGGTGGCGGCCGAAAAGAAACGTGTGTACATCAACAACGGCGCCGCCAGTTCGGCGCTGACCAACGACCAGTGCACGCCCTACACCGTGCACTATGCCTATGACACCGTGGCGTTGGCCAAGGGCACGGGTTCGGCCATCGTGGATACCGGCGGCAAGTCCTGGTACTTCCTCACGGCAGACTATGCGTTCGGCCATGCACTCGAAGCCGACACCAGCACGGTGGTCAAGGCCAAGGGCGGCACCGTTGTGGGCACCGTGCGCCACCCGCTCAACGCGTCCGACTTCTCGTCCTTCCTGTTGCAGGCGCAGAACTCCAAGGCACAGATTCTGGGTCTCGCCAATGCTGGCGGCGACACCATCAACGCCATCAAGGCTGCCAAGGAGTTCGGGATTGGCAAGAGCATGAAGCTGGCGGGTCTGCTGATCTTCATCAGCGACGTGCACAGCCTGGGCCTGCGCAACACCGAAGGCCTGCAATTCACCACCAGCTGGTACTGGGATCTGAACGACGACACGCGCAAGTTTGCCGCGCGTTTCTTCGAGAAGACCAAGCGCATGCCTACCGAAATCCAGGCGGCCGATTACTCCGCCACGATGAACTACCTCAAGGCCGTGGAAGCAGCCAAGACGGTGGATGCCGACAAGGTCATGGCCACATGGCGCGGCATGAAGATGAACGACTTCTTTGCGTCGGGCCAACTGCGCCCCGATGGCCGTTACGTGCATGACATGTACCTGATGGAAGTGAAGAAGCCTTCGGAGTCCACCAAGCCCTGGGACTACTACAAGCTCGTCAAGAAGCTGCCCGGCGACACGGTGTTCACCACCAAGGCTGAGAGCAAGTGCGCGCTCTGGAAGTAAAGCCCTGAGCCGGACTCAACGCGCTCAGCCGCCCAGATGGGCTGGCCTGGCGCGTTGTGCCCCCTGACCTGAACCCCCTCCACCTGCCGCTGCCTCCCATGGAAATTTTTGGTGTCTCATTGCCGGGCCTGTTGAGCCAGCTCCTTCTGGGGCTGGTCAATGGGTCGTTCTACGCCATCCTCAGTCTCGGCCTGGCCGTGATCTTTGGCCTGCTCAACGTCATCAACTTCGCCCACGGGGCGCTGTTCATGACGGGCGCCCTGATGACCTGGATGGCGATGAACTACTTCGGCATCAACTATTGGTGGATGCTGGTGCTGGCGCCGCTGGTGGTGGGCTTGTTCGGGGTGTTGATCGAACGCCTACTGCTGCGCTGGATCTACAAGCTCGACCATCTTTATGGCCTGCTGCTTACGCTCGGACTCACCTTGCTGATTGAAGGCGTGTTCCGCTCCATCTATGGCGTGTCGGGCCTGGGCTATGACACCCCTGAGCTGCTGGAAGGCGCGACCAACCTGGGCTTCATGATCCTGCCCAACTACCGGGCCTGGGTGGTGGTGGCCTCGGTGGTGGTGTGCCTTGCCACCTGGTATGTGATCGAGAAGACCAAGCTCGGCGCTTATCTGCGCGCTGGCACTGAAAACCCACGCCTGGTGGAAGCTTTCGGCATCAACGTGCCCGTGATGGTGACCCTGACCTACGCCTTTGGCGCCGCGCTGGCTGCCTTCGCTGGCGTGCTGGCGGCCCCGGTCTACCAGGTCACGCCGCTCATGGGCCAGAACCTCATCATCGTGGTGTTTGCCGTGGTGGTGATTGGCGGCATGGGCTCCATCATGGGCTCCATCCTGACCGGGCTGGGCCTGGGCGTCATCGAAGGCTTCACCAAGGTCTTCTATCCCGAAGCATCGTCCACCGTGGTGTTTGTCATCATGGTCATCGTTCTCCTCATCCGCCCCGCCGGCCTGTTCGGCAAAGAAAAATAAGGGGCAGCCAGCATGAATCTCAAGAACACTGCCACCATCGGCTACGGCCTGCTACTGCTGGGCCTGATTGCCGCACCCTTCCTTGGTGCCTATCCCATCTTTGTGATGAAGCTCATGTGCTTTGCACTGTTTGCTTCGGCGTTCAACCTGCTGCTGGGCTACACCGGCCTGCTGTCATTCGGGCATGCAGCATTTTTGGGCGGGGCGGCCTACGTGGCGGGGCATGCCATCAAGGTGTGGGGCCTCACGCCCGAGGTGGGCCTGCTGCTGGGCACGGCCGGGGGGGCTTTGCTGGGCCTGCTGTTTGGCTGGCTGGCCATCCGCCGCCAGGGCATTTATTTTTCAATGATCACGCTGGCGCTGGCCCAGATGCTGTTCTTTGTGTGCTTGCAAGCCCCCTTCACCGGGGGTGAAGACGGCTTGCAGGGCGTGCCGCGCGGCAAGCTCTTTGGCCTGATCGATCTGAAGGACGATCTGGTCATGTACTACGTGGCGCTGGTCATCGTGGTGGCTGCGTTCCTGGTTATCGTGCGCACCATCCACTCGCCGTTCGGCCAGGTGCTCAAGGGAATCAAAGAGAACGAGCCCCGCGCAATCTCTCTGGGGTACGACACGCACCGCTTCAAGCTGCTGGCCTTTGTTCTGTCGGCTGCGCTGGCGGGGCTGGCGGGCTCCCTCAAGACGCTTGTGCTCGGCTTTGCCACGCTGTCGGACGTGCACTGGACGGCCTCGGGTCAGGTCATCCTGATGACGCTGGTGGGCGGCCTGGGCACACTGTCGGGCCCGCTCATCGGCTCGGCCGTGGTGGTTCTGCTCGAAAACAAGATCGGTGAATTCGGCAACCTGCTGGCGGCGCTGACCAGCGTGGAGTGGTTCAAGACCCTGGGCGAATCCGTCACCATGGTCACGGGGCTGATCTTCGTGATCTGCGTGCTGGCCTTCCGCCGGGGCATCATGGGCGAAATCATTGCCTGGCTGGCACAGCGCCGCGCGGGCAACACGGCCAAGCACTGACCCCGTCATGGCCCGCAACGGCGGGCTGCTACCTGGATGCTGCTCAAAAAGCCGCTGCCGCCCTCACAGGCGCAGCGGCTTTGCATATCCGGTCATCTCCAGATAGCCCCGGCCCACGGGCTGTCCGCTGCCGTCCAGCAGGTCGGACAGCCCCTCCCAATAAATCGCGCCGCTGGACCCACTGCTGTCCAGCTCCTGGTTGTCCAGCAGGGCGCGCACCTCAAATTGCCCCACCGGCGTCAGCACCCGCCACTGCACCGGGTAGCGCGCGCCGCTGTGCGGGCTGGTCCAGGTGCGCAGCGGGGTAAAGATCACGGCCTGCGCGCCAAACACCTGCACGGCCTGCCCGGGTGCCCGCCACGACCCTCCGGCCCACAGCGCAGACCCATCCGCGCGCCGCAGGCGGAAGGCCGTGAGCGCGCTGCCATCGGCCAGGTTCATGCCGATCCAATCCCAGCCCTGGGCCTCGGGGTGCATCAGCGCCTCGCTCCACTCGTGGTCCATCCACGCGCGGCCGGTGCCCGGCTCGACCGCCATGCGGCGGCCCGCCACTGTCAGGTGCCCGCTCACGGCCAGCTGCGGCTGGCTGTAGTAGTAGCTCGCCTGCGTCGCTTCCGGCCCCTTGCGCGACAGGCCTTGCTGGCCTTGCAGCAGCACGGGCTGCGTGCTGTCGAACTGCAGCTCCAGCCCCAGCTCGCTGCCGGTGATGCGCGTGGTGTAGCGGCTGCGCGGCGCCTCTCTGGGCGTGTTGTGGGGCACATCAACGCGCTCCAGCGTCCAGTCCTGCAGGCGGATGTGTGTGTCGGCCTGGCTGGCCTGCGCCACACCAAAGCCCGCGCGCGCAATACGCTGGTCATGCTGCAGGCGCTGGCCTTTCACATCGGTGATGGCCGCATGCGCGAACAGCAGCTGCTTGGCAGCAAACGCCGACTGCAGGCCCTGTGTGGCGTCCACCCGTGAGCGGAAAAACGTGAGCTGAAACCCCCAAGGCTGGCCCTGCGCTTGCACATGGCCGGTGATGTACCACCACTCGGTGCGCAGCTCCGGGTGGCTGCCGTGGTCGCGCGGAAAGGCCAGAGCGCGCGCGGGCAGTGCTTGCGCCGCACCCGGCCAGAGCAGCGCACCCAGCCCGGCTGCCTGCAGGCTGGCCCCCATCAGCCACTGGCGGCGTGTGGAGCTGTGCATGGTGTGGGGATCAAGGTACGGGATGGAATTGCGGGACGGGGCAGGGCGCTCAGCCCATCAACGCATCCACCTTCTGCTGCGCCGCCGAGCAATCGCCAAACGTGCGGTCCACCCAGTCGGTGTCGAAGTACGTGGGCAGGTAGCGCTCGCCCGCATCGCACAGCAGAGACAGGATGGAGCCGCGCTCGCCCCGCTCGCGCATCTCGCTGGCCAGCGTGAGCATGGCTACAAAGTTGGTGCCCGTGGACGGCCCCACACGCCGTCCCAGCAACTGCGACAGCGCGCGCATGGCAGCAACCGATTCGCAGTCCGCCACATCCACCATGCGGTCCACCAGCGTGCGGATAAAGCTCGGCTCCACACGCGGCCGGCCGATGCCCTCGATGCGTGAGCCCGGCGCTGTCAGCGCGGCATCGCCTGTGCGGTGGTAGGCGCTGAACACCGAACCCGCCGGGTCGGCCACACACACCTGCGTGGCATGGCGCTGGTAGCGCACATAGCGGCCAATGGTGGCGCTGGTGCCGCCCGTGCCCGCGCCCACCACAATCCAGCGCGGCACCGGGTGCGGCTCGCGCGCCATCTGCGTGAACATGCTCTCGGCAATGTTGTTGTTGCCGCGCCAGTCGGTGGCCCGCTCGGCATAGGTGAACTGGTCCATGTAGTGGCCGCCGGTTTCGGCGGCAATGGTGCGGGCCGCGTCGTACACCGCGCCCGCGCTGTCCACGAAGTGGCAACGCCCGCCATGGAACTCGATTTGCGCAATTTTTTCGGGCGACGTGGTGCGCGGCATCACCGCCACGAACGGCAGCCCTAGCAGCCGCGCAAAGTAGGCTTCGCTCACTGCGGTGGAGCCGCTCGACGACTCGACGATGGTCGAGCCCTCATGCACCCAGCCATTGCACAGTGCATACAGAAACAGCGACCGTGCCAGCCTGTGCTTGAGGCTGCCTGTGGGGTGGGTGGATTCGTCCTTGAGGTACAAGTCAATGCCATGCACTGCAAAGGCAGGCAGGCGCAGTGGGATCAGGTGCGTGTCGGCGCTGCGCTGGTAGTCGGCTTCGATGCGGGCGATGGCTTCGTGGAGCCAGGGAGAAGCGGAGGGCTGTTTCTGCATGGGCTGCATTGTCGCAGCCCTCGTCGGGTCACCAGGGTGGTCAAAGCCCGTAGAACGCCTGGTTGGCCTCTATGCGCTGGGCTTGTGCCTCAGGGTAGCGGCGTTCGGCCAGCAGCCGCTGCAGCGCGGCACGGCCCAGATCACGGTGGGGGGTGTAGAAGGCACTGACGGCCAGCTCGTCCAGTGCACGCCAGGCGTACACCTGTGTGTCCACAAAAAGAATGTCTGCGGGTTGCGCAATCTGCGACGCCTGCAGCGCAAACACCGTGGCGAGCGCATGTTCGCCACGTTCGCGGTGGTAGCGGGCCAGTTCGCACAGCGGTTCAGCCCGCTGGGGGCGGGCTGCGTAGGCGGTCAGATAGGCCTCGCGCACGGCGGCGGCGGGGGCGTGGTTGCGCTCGTGCAGCACGGCGATCTGGAACAGGGCGTACCAGCGCTCTTCTTCCCAGCCCCCCATATCCACCCGGCGCTGGTACCACAACAAACTGGGCTCGATCTTCCCGGCATCGCGGCAGCTCTGGGCCAGGTAGAACACGTTGCGCGTGTTGGTGGGGTCGTCCCGCACGGCCTGCTCCAGCAAGGCCATGTCGCGCAGGTAAGTCTCCGGGTCGCGTGCACGGGCGCCATCATGGGAGACGTGGATGACCGGCCCCTGCAGCGTTTGCCAGGGGCCGTGCTGCTTGGCGGTGAGGTATTCGTGCAGCACGCCCTCCCAGTGCCAGCCGGTGCGTGTGGCAATCAGGCTGTTGCGCTGGTATTCCCAGCCGTCCATGTGGCAGGTCAGGGTGTAGCCGTCGGCCGAGAGCGCGGGCCAGGAAAAGTCGGGCGGCACACGCAGTTGCTCGTCGGCATCAATGAAGAGCAGGTAGCCGCCATACGGGCGTGCCAACTCCAGCGCTTCGTTGCGGTTGTGCGCAAAGTTCTTCCAGGGGCGCTCGAACAGGGTACCGGGAACGTCGTGCATGAACTCGCGGACGATGTCCTGCGTGCCATCGGTGGAGCCCGTGTCCACGATGACCCAGTGGTCTATCCAGGGCTTTACCGAAGCGAGGCACCGGGTGATCACCGGGGCCTCGTTCTTGATGATCATGTTGAGCACGACGGGGGGCATGTGTCGCATAGGTCTTCAGCGTGGGCTTTAGAGGCGGGGAATCCGGACCCCGGCAGATTGCGCGCAGGCCGGTGTTGGCAGTCTGCGCGGTCCCCGCCAGTTGTCCTCTCGCGGGGGCGGCGTCTCCATCCTATCTGCAAGCAAGCAACCAGAAAGCTACGGATCGCATTGACTGGGGCCGGTTATGCCGGGGCCGGCCTCTTGAATCACTCGCAATGCACGGCGCTGATGGCGGTTCCTTCGATCGCGCTTCCCCCAGAGGTAAAGCCGCCAACGTTGGTTGTGCTCATCTGCAGCGCAATATTGTCAGTGGGCAAGAGGGCCACCGCCGTGGTGCTGGTGCAGGTGGCTGCAGGTGTAGCGCCCACCGTGCAACTCAGACCCGTCGAGGCTCCGTTCTTATAGAGCGTCACGGTCAGGGGAATCGTTGGCACGGCCGTGTAGTTTCTCACGTGCAGCTTTGTGGTGGTGCAGGTCGCAAAGGCTGGGGACGAGGCATTGGCGAACACCGTTGGGTCGATGGGGCAGGCCGACCCTGCAGTGAACAGGCACCGCGAATAGTCAAAATTGCCGCCAGAAATGCCTCCGATGCCAAAAGGCACAAAAGCGGCCGAGTCGGTCGTCGCTGGCATGATCGCCGCGGTGCCGAACAGAATGCCGCCGCCTCCGCCGCCAGCCGCCCCGGTGGCGCCAGTAGCACCAGTCGCTCCAGTAGAACCCGTTGCGCCGGTGGTCCCGGTTGGCCCTGGCACGGTACTGTCGGCACCGGTAGCGCCGGTAGGCCCAGGAATGCCCTGGAGGCCTTGAGCCCCCGTAGGGCCTGTAGGTCCTTGTACGGTGCTGTCTGCACCCGTGGCGCCCGTTGCACCTGTGACCCCCGTGGGGCCCGTCACACCGGTAGCGCCCGTGGCCCCGGTGGCGCCTGTTGCGCCCGTGGCACCGGTGCCCGAAGCGCCGGTCGCTCCAGTGGCACCTGTCGGGCCGGTGGCGCCAGTAACACCAGCAGTACCTGTGGTGCCCGTGGCACCGGTGGGGCCGGTCACGCCTGTTGCACCGGTCGCCCCGGTAGGGCCTGTGGCACCGGTGGCTCCAGAGCCAATACCTGCCGCACAAGGACCCAGGCGACCTGTGGCGCTATCAAAGCACGTGAGGCTGGTGTTGGGTGTGGCACCACTCAGACCGGGTGCACGCACCTCGCCACTGTCTTGCACGCGAAACCGTTCCTGGCCGCCGGGGCTCTTGACCACAAACCCGCCACCGCTGGGGACCGTGAAGGATAAATCTGCCGCCAGGGCCAGCGGCGTGTGCAGTGTGCAGGCGGCTCCCAGCACAGCGAACAGATAGTGCGGTTGGAACGTGGGCTTTGTGGATCTGGGCTTCATGGTGTGCAGTGCTGGCTGAGGGGGGTTACTTCGGAGAGGGACTGTGTTGGGGTGAGTACTCGTCAGTCTTCATCCATCGGTGTAAGTGGCTGCCACGAATGCACCACTCACTGTTACTGGCACGAAAATTCAACGGAAAGCCCACCGCTGGTGGTTCCGAGCTGAGCACCACCAGCATCCAATGTGACCGCGAAAGAATCGCCTGCGTTGAATGCGAGGTTTGCGGTGATAGTGCAAGGTGCGCCGGTACAGGAGCTGACAGTACTGGGTGCCACAAAGCCGTTGCCTTTGAGCAAAGTTGCCGTTAGTGCGGGGAAGGCGTTGGCGGTCCGCACGTTGACATTGCCGATGGTGCAGCTTGAGGGCATCGCAAAAAAACTGGCACCTGCGATGACAGCGGCGCCATTCATGTAGCCCGACGTGCTGGTTGCTGTGGACGCTAGGATGCTCTGCCAGCGATACCCTCCTGCTCCTGCCGGCCCCGTCGCCCCGGTCGCCCCCGTAGGTCCCGCAGGCCCTGTGGCGCCAGTTGCACCGGTGCTCCCCTGTGGCCCGGGCACGGTGCTGTCTGCCCCGGTAGGGCCGACAGGCCCTTGAATGCCCTGGATACCTTGAGGCCCCGTAGGCCCCTGCACGGTGCTGTCGGCACCGGTGGCACCCGTTGGTCCGGTGACCCCAGTAGCCCCCGTCGCGCCGGTCGCTCCTGTTGCGCCCGTGGCACCGGTACCAGAAGCGCCAGTAGCCCCTGTGGCACCTGTTGGGCCTGTGACGCCGGTTGCGCCTGTAGCTCCTGCGGCGCCAGTGACCCCGGTGGGGCCGGATGAACCCGTTACGCCGGTTGGCCCGGTGGGGCCTGTGGCACCCGTGGCGCCAGATCCGATACCTGCCGCACAAGGCCCGAGGCGCCCGGCGCCATCAAAGCAGGTGAGGTTGTTGGCGGTGGGGGCAGCGTTCAGGCCGGGGACGGTGACCTCGCCAGTGCCCTGCACACGAAACCGTTCCTGGGCACCGCCCGGGCTCTTGATCACAAAACCGCCGCCGCTGGGCGGGGTGAAGCTGAGATCGGCCGCCAGGGCCAGGGGGGCGTGCAGTGCATAGGCGGCTCCCAGCACGGCGAACAGGTGGTGCGGTTGGTAGGTGGGTTTCATGGTGCGCCGGGCTGGTTGAGGGTGTTGCTAGAGGGTGAAACTCTGGGGGATGTGGCGAGACGATGCCGGGCCAGGCAGCACCCAGTGGTACGAGCCAGTGCTTTCTGGACATCGCAAAAGCAGGCGGAGCAGTGTGATGGAGCCTGGTGCGCCCTATCGAGGGCACTGCACATCACAAAGACATTCCATCCCGTGCGTTGGACGGGGCATGTGCGTTGTTGCATCCATGCCCCGTGTGCGGTGCGTGTTGCGAGTAAGTACTCAACTACTGGCAGATGGCGTAGGCTGTGGCTGCAAGCGTATCGAAAATAGTGAACTCACAGGTCCATTGGTCGGTCGCTGACGGGAAACCACCTCCAAAATAGCTGGCGGCTGCTCCAGTCGTAATGCGACACCCCCCGCTGACTATCGTTTTTCCTGCTGTGCAGGTTGCGGTCACAGAGACCGGATCACCGTAAGCGGGGTCTGGTGGAGTGCCTATGACCCAATTTGCACTGTTGGTGACCGTTGTCAATGTCACTGTTGCTGCCCCTGAAGGTCCGGTAGGTCCGGTAGGCCCGGCGGGCCCCGTGGCACCCTGGATACCCTGTGGCCCGGGCACGGTGCTGTCTGCTCCGGTAGGGCCGACAGGCCCTTGAATGCCCTGGATACCTTGAGGCCCCGTAGGCCCCTGCACGGTGCTGTCGGCACCGGTGGCACCCGTTGGTCCGGTGACCCCAGTAGCCCCCGTCGCGCCGGTAGCACCAGTGGCGCCGGTCGCTCCTGTTGCGCCCGTGGCACCGGTGCCAGAAGCGCCAGCAGCCCCTGTGGCACCTGTTGGGCCTGTGACGCCGGTTGCGCCTGTAGCTCCTCCGGCGCCCGTGACCCCGGTGGGGCCGGATGCACCCGTTGCACCGGTTGGCCCGGTAGGGCCTGTGGCACCCGTGGCGCCAGAGCCAATACCTGCCGCACAAGGCCCGAGGCGCCCGGCGCCATCAAAGCAGGTGAGGTTGTTGGCGGTGGGGGCACCGTTCAAGCCGGGGACGGTGACCTCGCCAGTGCCCTGCACACGAAACCGCTCCTGGGCACCGCCCGGGCTCTTGATCACAAAACCGCCGCCGCTGGGCGGGGTGAAGCTGATATCGGCAGCCAGGGCCAGGGGCGTGTGCAGTGCATAGACAGCGCTCAGGGCGCAGATCAGACGCAGAGGATGAAAAGATGACTTCATGGATGAAAACTCCTGGTTCCGGCAGTTTCAGATGCGTCGATTGCCCGTTGCGCCTGGGGCACGGCGTTGGTGCCACAAGGCTGCCAAGCCCATCAACAATGCCATCAGCATGAGGCCGTATTCGCTCAAAGTTGGAATGTTGGTGGCTGCTGCCGCGCCGCCGATTTGCACGCCGCCATTGACAGTGGCGTTGTCACGGGTGACCGTTGCGCCGGGGCCCAGGTTGATGACGGCAGTGCCGCCGCCCGAGGAGACCAGCTGGATGTTTTGACCGGGCGCTCCTTGCAGGGTCAGGGTGCCCAGCACGGTGATGTTGGCGCCTGCGGGGATGACAAAGGTGCGGCCCGTGGTGCTGGACAAGGTCAGGTTCTGGAACACGAAATTGCCACTGATCTGGCTGGTGTTGCCAATGCAGCCGTCGCGCAGCACCACTGTGTTGTTGCCGGTGTCGATGGGGCCTGTGGCGGAGAGATTGCCACCCACCGAGATGATCCCGTTGCTGCCGGAGACGATGGCACTGGAGCCGAAGGTAACGTCGCTGTCTACACTCAGCGTGCCACCGATGTTGAGCGTGCCTTGCATATCCACGGTGCTACAGCTCAAATCAACGATGGAGCCGCTTGGAGCGTCCAGCGAGGCGCCGGGTGGAATGACAATTTGCGCTGCCGCAGGGGCGCACAAGCACAAGGCCATGGCACAACCGGCCAAAAGGCGTGAAATCTTTCGTTGCATTGGATTTTCCCTCGTTGATCAGGCAAACGCTGCACCACAGTGAGGCGCGTTTCGGGCGGATGCCTGCGGCCTGTGTGCTGGTTACAGCGCGATGATTTTTGTAGCGTGTTTACTATCTTCGTGAAAGAGTTTGCAATTTGCAAACAAAATTTGGTCGGTGTGACGTGTCTGCACCAATTTGTTGCATGGGCCTGGTGGGCCGTTGCGGGGCTGTGTTCCGCTGGCTACCAGTCTTCCTTCACAGCCATCACCGCATCCCGCCCCGCCGCAGCCCGCCCTGCAAGCCACGCCGTGACGGTGCCCGATGCGACCACGGCCACGCACAAGCCCAGCAGCCGCCCGGCAGGCAGGCTGAGGTCCATGGTCCAGTGAAAGCTCTGCGGGTTGACCACGTGCACCAGTACCACCGATACGCCAAGGCCCAGCAGCAAGCCTGCGGCCGCGCCCACGCCCGTCCAGGCGGCGCCTTCGCCGGCCACCACAGCCAGGATCTGGCGCCGCGTGAGGCCCAGGTGGGCGAGCAGGCCGAACTCCTTGCGGCGCGCGAGGATTTGGGCGCTGAAGCTGGCGGCCACACCAAACAGGCCGATGCCGATGGCCACGGCCTGTAGCCAGTAGGTGACGGCAAAGCTGCGGTCGAAGATGCGCAGCGACCGTTCACGGATAGCGCCTGCGGAGACGAACTCCACCAGGGCCCCGTCCACCGCACTGGCGCTCTCCCGGGCCTTGGGCACACGGCCCGCCTGCGCGGCTGCCACTGCGCGGATCGAATCCTGCAACGCTGCGATGTCTGCTCCCTCGGCGGGCCACAGCGCCAGGTCGCTGGTGCGGGCATCGCCGGTCAGGCGCAGCCATACGGTGCGGTCCATGGCCACGGCGCCCGACTGCCGGGCGTAGTCGCGCCATACGCCTGCTATATAAAAGATAGCTGGTTGCGCTTGTCTATCAAGCGCCAGGGGGCTAAAAGCATCAGAAAGTGCAGGCCACTCCATACCAGGGCGTAGCCCATACAGGTCCACCACCGCCTCGCTGATGTAGACGCCAGTGCGCCCCGCGGGCACGCGCAGGGCCTCGCCCACCAGTGGCAGACTTTGCGCCGGATCGTTACCCAGTGGGCGGCTGATGACCGTGAGCGCGGGGCGCGTCGCATCCAGCTGCACCGGGCTCGCGCGCAGGGCTTGCACACGCGCCAGTCCAGGTAATTGCGCGACGGATTCGGCGAAGCCCGCAGGCAGCAGTGCAGCCTCGCTGCCCGGCACACCCAGGGCCGAGCGCACATACAGGGGCGATGGCAGCACTGCGTCCAGCCACTGCGTGACCGAGCCGCGAAAGCTCGACACCATCACCGTCAGCGCGACGGCCAGGCTCAGGCTGGCCACCACGCCGCCCACTGCGATAGCTGCCGTGCCACGCATGCGCCGCGCGCGCTCCAGTGCCAGCAGCGCCAGGGTGTGGCGTGCGGCCAGCGGCTGCAGGTGGTGCAACAGCCAGGCCATGGCCCAGGGCAGTACGACAATGCCGCCCACCAGCAGCAGGCCGATGGCCAGGTACGCGGCAAGTGGTATGCCAAAAATGGGCGGAACGCTCGTCAGTACAGCGCCAATAGCTATCAAAATAATACCTATCCAGCCTTTGCCCGCCTGGCTGGACACGGTGCCCAGGCCTTTCAAGGTTTGCGCCGGCGGCAGTGTCTGCGCGGCGCGCGCGGGCCACCAGCCCCCCACCAGTGCTGCCAGTACCCCCAGTGCGCCGTAGGCCAGGGCTGCAGGCGCGCTCCACTGCAGAACCGGCTGCACCCCCGCAAAGTAGCCACCGCCCAGGTCGCCCCCCAGCAGGCGCAGCGCGGCAGCGGCCAGGGCCGTGCCCAGGGCGATGCCGGCGGCGCTGCCCACCAGGCCCAGCACGGCGGATTCGGCCAGCACCAGCGCCAGGCGCTGGCGCGGTGTGGCGCCCAGCACGGCCAGCAGCGCAAACTGCGGCGCACGCTGCGCCACGCTGAGCGCCAGCACCGAGAACACCAAAAATGCGCCCGTGAACAAGGCCACCAGCGCCAGCACCGTGAGGTTCACGCGGTAGGCGCGCGACAGATTGCTGATGCGCTGCGCCGCGTCGCCCGGCTGCGCAAACACCACCTGCGACGGCCAGCCGGGCAGCGCGCGCATGGCCTGCTCCCACGCGCTGCGGTCTGTGCCCGGCTGCAGCTGCAGGTCGATGCGGCTGAGCTGGCCCGCGCGGCCAAACAGATCCTGCGCAGCGCCGATATCCATCACCGCCAGGGGTGCGCCCCCGGCGGCCACCGTGCCCGCCACCTGCACCGGCCATTGCTGCAGCCCGGCCTGCAGCAGGAGCTGCGGTGCCGGTTCAGTCGATGAGGTGGGCGTGGTGGGCAGACCCAGTGCCTGCAACGCCGCCGCATTGAGGAACACGGTGGCCGGTGCGAAGAGGGCCAGCCGGTCCGCGCCCGCCCAGGGCCGTGGCATAAGCGCGGGCGCCATGGTGGGCAGCAGCAGGGCGTCCACGCCCAGCACGCGCAGCGGGGCGCTGGTGGGGGAGGGCACGCTTGCAGCACCTGGCTGCGGCCGCAGGGCTCGCGCCACGGCCGACAGCTCCAGCAGCGGGCTGGCGCGCGCCACCTGGGGGTGTGTGGCAAGCTGCCCATACAACGCCTCGGGCAGATCGCCCTGCATGGCGCGCAATTCCAGGTCGGGCTGACCGTTGACGGCGCGCACCGCCTGCGAAAACTCGTCCAGCGCCGACGCATTGATCACATGCACCGCAAACGCCAGCGCCACGCCCAGCATCACCGCCGCCACCGCCGCAGCGCTGCGCCAGGGGTGGTGGCGCAGGTCCTGCCAGGAGAAGGTGCGGAGCAATGCAAGCATGGCCTGCATTGTGGCCGCAGGGGCTGGTCCCAGCAGCGTTTGATGCAGGTCAACCTTGCGTTTTGCATCCTCTTGAAGTGCCGAAAGGCTGCGCCTATCTTGGAGCCAGAAGGTGTGAATGAGCCCCGCGTGCCCGAGCAGGATGCCAAAACGTTTCCGATCTAGGCGCAAAGCGCAGCCATAGCTCGGGCCATGGCGAGCATTTGCAACAACGAGCGGGAGCGTTTTGGCGGGATGTGCGGGCATGTGGGGTTCGTTCACACCTTCTCAGGGGCCCGCCCTCCTGCGCAGGCCCAGTTGTTTGTCTCAACCCCTTTTCAGGAGCAAAACCATGAACTCTCTTGTGACACGCGGCAGTCTGTTTGACGACTTCTTCAAGGACATTGCACCGGGCTTTTACGTGCGCCCGCTGCACGGCGACAACCTGCCCAGCCCCGGCCAGATCAAGGTGGACGTGAAGGAAACCGAGGACGGCTACACCGTGTTGGCCGAAGTGCCCGGCGTGGCCAAGGAAGACATCCATGTCTCGCTCGAAGGCAATGTGGTCAGCCTGCGCGCCGAGGTGCGCCAGCACGATGAAAAGCGCGAAGGCGAGAAGGTGCTGCGCTCGGAGCGCTACTACGGGGCGGTGGCTCGCAGCTTCCAGTTGCCCGCCGATGTGGACGCTGCACAAGCCAAGGCCAAATACGACAACGGTGTGCTGACGCTGAACCTGCCCAAGAAGGTGAACAAGGCGGCGCAGCGGTTGAACATCGAGTAACTCCATCGGACTTGCGCGAAAAAATGCAATCCACCGCCCCTCCCAGGGCGAGTGGGTTGGTTGATTCCGTGGGCGCAAGACGAACCTCGAACGGCGGTTGGGTCGCCCGCCAACGGCCTGCCGCATGCAGATCCATGGGGCTGCGTGGCCGGGATCTCCGTTGCCCGTGGAGCGTCGGATGGCCGTCCGGAGCGCCGCCGGATGGCGCTCCCCAATAGATGTTGAACCGCTTCTTAAGCCTGCCCACAGCCAGTGCATGCGACCATGCCGGCCATGGCACCCGTACCGTGGTGCCTTTCAGGGAGGCGATCAAATGGTTTGCAGTGATGGAGTCCTTGCCCCGGTACGCCGCCTTGCGTGGCAAGCCCTTGCTGCCGGGGCGCTGTGGATAGCGTTTGCCGGGCACGCTGCAACCACACCCGCTGTGCCTGCCCCTCCACCCCGTTTCGACTGGTCGGGCCCTGCGGACGCCATGGCGGCTGCAGCGCTGGGCCCGTTGCGCGGCGCGGCTGAGGTGGGCGTGTGGCACGGGGGGCGGGCGCATTTCGGCACAGCCCGCAACCGCACGGCGGATGCACCCGCGCAGGCTCTGTTTGAAGTGGGCTCGATCAGCAAGGTGTTTACCGGCCTGCTGCTGGCGCAGGCCGTAGAGCGCGGCGATCTGGCGCTGGACGACACGCTGGGCCGGCTGCTCAATGGCTCATCCGCACTGGCTCCCGCCTTGCCCGCCCCGGTGGCCGCCATCACATTGCGCCAACTCGTGACCCACACCTCCTGCCTGCCACGCTTGCCGGCGGACTTCCGCCACAATTCCGATCCCGCCAATCCTTATCTGCGCTACGACCGCCCCCGCCTGTGGCAAGCCCTGGCCGATGCACGGCTGACCCAGTCGCCGCCGTGCGCTGGCGCATACAGCAACTTCGGTTTTGCGGTGCTGGGCGAGCTGCTGGCCCAGCGCTACGGCAAACCCTGGGCGGTGCTGGTGCATGAGCGCATCACCGGCCCTCTGGGCATGACGGACACGGTGCAGTCGCTGGGCGACAAGGCCCCCCGCCTTGCTGCACCGCATGACGGCGAGGCGCCGGTGTCGGTGTGGGAGTTCGATGCCTTTGCCGGTGCGGGTGCCTTGCGCTCGACCACGGCCGACATGCTGGTGCTCAGCCGCGCGCTGCTGGCGGGCGCGCAAGGGCCCTTGGGCCCAGCGGCCGAGCGCTTGTTCACACCGCTTGCGGACCACGACGGCGGCCAGATCGGCTACGCCATCATGCTGCGCGAGCGCGACGGATTGCGCACCTGGCTGCATGGCGGCGGCACCGGGGGCTTTCGCAGCGTGTGGCTGCTGGCTCCTGAGCGGGGCGAGGCTGTGATCGCCTTGGTGGGCAACGCGCGTGCCGCGCAGCAGGATGTGATGACGCCATTGTTGGCGCAGCGTTACCCCGTGCCGCCCGGTGAGCCCGCCACCGACGCGGCTGCCTTGGCGTCGTACGAAGGGGTGTACCGCGTATCACCCGCCGTCGCCCTGAGCCTTGCCATGGTGGAGGGGCAGTTGCAGCTTCGGCCCACTGGGGGTGTGTTCGCACCGCTGCAGGTGCTGGGGCCCGATGCCTTCACGCAGCCGGCATCGGGCCGTCAGTTGCGCTTTGAGCGTGACAAAGAAGGGCGGCCTGCGGTGCTGCACTACACGCGCTTTGGTGCACGCCTGACGGCAACCCGGTCCGAAGAGCCGGTGCTGGGTCTGGTACCACCCCAGGCCCAGGGCGTGCTGGCCCCTTACCTGGGCCGCTACCGGCTGCGTGGCGGCAATGTGCTGGATGTGCAGGCTGAAGACGGTCGCCTGCAGGTGCGCCTGGGCTCGCAGCCGCGCTTCACGGTCTACCCGCTGCCAGGGCAGCCAGATCGGTTTGCGTATGACGCGGTGCGTGCGGAGCTGGAGTTTGAGCGCTACCCCAGCGGCGAGGTGCGGTCCGTGGTGCTGCACCAGAACGGGCGCTTTCGGGCGCCCCGCCTCGAACCGTGAGGCGGGCGTTGCGGGTCAGCCGCCCGCGCTGATGCCGTCGCTGCGCAGCCGCAGGACCCGGTCGGCCCGGGCCGCAGCAGCATCCGAATGCGTGACCAGCACCAGCGACGCCCCGTGCTCGCGTGTCTGTGCGAGCAGCAGGTCCATCACGCGGGCGGCCGTGGTGGGGTCGAGGTTGCCGGTGGGCTCGTCGGCCAGCAGCAGGGCAGGGCGGTGCACCAGTGCGCGGGCAATCGCCACGCGCTGCAGCTGCCCGCCGCTGAGCTGCTGGGGCAGCCGCGCGCCCAGGGCGCCCATGTCCACGGCGTCCAGCATCTGCTGCACGCGCGCCGGGTCGTTCTGGCCCAGCAGCATCAGCGGCAGCGCCACGTTCTGCGCTACGTCCAGGTGCGGCAGCACATGAAAGGCCTGGAAGACAAAACCCACATGGGCGCGGCGCCACAGGGCGCGCTCTGTGTCGCCCAACTGGCCCAGGTCAGTGCTGCCGTGCGTGATGTGGCCCGTGTCCCAGCTGTCCAGCCCGGCCAGGCAGTTGAGCAGCGTGGACTTGCCCACGCCCGAGTCGCCCACGATGGCGACGAACTCGCCGGGCGCCACGGTGAACTGCACGTTGGCGAACACCGGCGTATCGCCATAGTGTTTGCCCAGGCCGTCGATGTGCAGCCGCTGCGTCATGGTGCGCGTCATGGTGTGCGTTGTGCAAGGCGTTGCAGCACGGCCTGCACCAGGTCGGCCACGGCGTGGGGCTGGTCGCAGGCGATGGTGTGGCGTGTGGGCATGCTGCGCAGCCAGGTGATCTGGCGCTTGGCCAGCTGGCGCGTGGCGGCAATGCCGCGCTCGCGCAGAAAGGCGAGGTTCAGCGGTGCGTCGGGGCCTTTGGCCGCCTGGAAGTCCAGCTCTTCCCACGCCTGGCGGTAGCCCACGCAGCGCATGGAGGGCAGGTCCGGGTGCAGGTCGCCGCGCGCGCGCAGGGCCCGCACTTCGTCGATGAAGCCGCTGGCCAGCATGGCGTCAAAACGCTGGGCAATGCGGCCGTGCAGCCAGGCGCGGTCGTCAGGTTCTAAGGAAAATAAGGCTCTAGCGCTTATCTCACAAGCGCTACCAGCTATCTTTTTAGTAGTATGAAAGCTCGACAGGGGTTGGCCGGATACGTGCCACACCTCCAGCGCTCGCTGAATGCGCTGGCTGTCGGCCGGGGCCAGGCGTGCGGCCGTCACGGGGTCTACGCGGGCCAGCTCGGCATGCAGCGCGGGCCAGCCCTGCTCTGCGGCCTGGGCTTCGATCTGTGCGCGCACGGCAGGGTCTGCGGCGGGCATGTCGTCAATGCCGTCAAACAGCGCCTTGAAGTACAGCATGGTGCCGCCCACCAGCAGCGGCAGGGCACCGCGCGCACGGATCTCGGCGATGAGCCGCGTGGCGTCCTGCACGAACTCGGCCGCGCTGTAGGCCTGCAGCGGGTCGCGGATGTCGATAAGGTGGTGCGGAACAGCGGCAAGCTCGTCGGGCGTGGGCTTGGCGGTGCCGATGTCCATGCCCCGGTATACGAGGGCCGAGTCCACGCTGATGATCTCCACCGGCGTGCCCTGCTTGCCCAGCACAGCGGCCAGCGCGAGAGCGCCTGCCGTCTTGCCCGAGGCCGTGGGGCCCGCGAGTGCAATGGCGGGCAGGGTGGTGTGCAACAGGGGCTCAGGCATGCTCACGCGGCGCTCCAAATTTTTGCACCAGCGTCCACGAGATCAGGGCCAGCACCACCGACCAGAACCAGATGCCGTTGACCAGCGGCCACACCGTGCCGTCCAGCCGCATGCCCAGCCAGCCGCCAATCCCGAACGCGGCCAGCATCATCATGAAACCATTGAGTGCGGACGCCACGCCAGCCGCTTTGGGGAAGGGCCCCACCGCACCGCTTTGCCCGCAGGGCTGGTGGATGCCGTGGCCCAGCATGAACAGGTAAAAGGGCAACAGCAGCGCCCACGGCTGGTGCCAGCCCATGAAGGCCACGGCCGCCATCAGCGTGCCGCCGCTCACGCTGAGCGCGCCAGCAATGGCCACGGTGCGCAGCAGGCCCTGGCGTACCAGCAGGCGCCGGCACAGGAAAGTGCCCGCGAGGTACGCCACGCAGGCCGACGCCATCGTCCACCCGAACTGCGTGCGCGTGAGACCCAGCACGTCGATGAAGACAAACGAGGACGCGGCCAGAAAGGTGAACAGCCCGCCATAGGTGGCTGTGGTCTGCAGCGAGAACGCCCAGAATGTGGGGCTGCGCAACACATGCATCCAGGTGCCGACCAGGGCGCGGGGCTGCAGGGCTTTGGGGTTGCGGTGCGCCAGGGTCTCGGGCAAGCGCAGCGCCACCAGTGCCAGCGTGGCCACGGCATACACCGTGAGCGCCATCAGCGCCGCGCGCCAGCCCAGCCACTCGCTCAGCACCCCACCCAGTGGTGCGCAGATGCAGGCCACAATCCCGAGCCCGGTGAGTGCCTTGGACATGGCGCGCGCGCCATCGAGCGGGGTGTACAGGTCGCGCACGATGGCCCGGGCACACATCACCACCGCGCCCATGGCGGCACCCTGGGCAATGCGCCACACGATGAGCAGTGTCATGGTGGGCGCAAAGGCGCTACCCAGCGAGGCTACGGTGTAGATGCCCAGCCCCGCCAGAAGGATGGGGCGGCGGCCAAAGCGGTCTGACAACGGCCCCCACACCATTTGCGAGCAGCCAAACGCGAGCAGCAGCCCGCTGAGCGTGAGCTGTGCCGCGGCCATCTGAGCGCCCAGGCTGCGCGTGAGGGCGGGCAATGCGGGCAGGTACAGGTCAGTGGTGACGGGCTGAATGGAGAGCAGCATGGCCAGCACCAGGATGGCCATGCCTGGGTTGATGGAGGCAGGGGGAGCAGCGCCAGCAGCTGCGGTAGAGGGAGCGGACATAACCGCTGGAGCGTACCAGACAGGGCCTTCGATACCGACGCGGCCCAAGCCAGGGCAGCCGAGCAAGGGCCGCCCCGCAGCGAGGGCTGCGTCCCCCTGCCCGCAGCGCGCAGCGCTTCGATAGCGGGGGCTGAGCGCCGCGGCTCCAAGCCTGCCTGCGCAGGCTTGGACGGCAGCGAAGAGCGCAGGCCTCTGGCCGACGCACCCAGGCGCGCAGCGCCTCAGGGGGTGTCTCTACCTCAGCTTGAACAGCGATGCCATCGCTTGCCGATACGCTGGTTGCCCTACCGAGTTGGTGTTGTGGTGCGACCCGCCTTCCACCAGCACAAACTGCTTGGGCTCCTGCGCCGCCTCGAAGAGCTTGCGGCCCAGGGCGGGCTGGATCAGGCTGTCCTGGCTGCCGTGCACCACCAGCAGGGGCGAGCCGATCTCGGCCACCTTGCGGACGGACTCAAATCGCTGCGTGATGAGGCCCGACACCGGCAACCAGCCCCATTTGAAGGTGCTGACCACATCGGGGATGCTGGTGAACGTGCCTTCCACCATGGTGCCCTGTTCGTCAGACACCTGGCGGGCCAGGTCGATGGCAATGGCGCCGCCCAGCGAGTGGCCGAAGATGTAGCGGGGCTTGCCCGGTTGCTGCTGGGCCAGCCAGTCCCACGCGGCGCGGGCATCTTCGCTGGCGGTCGCCTCGGACGGCAGCCCGGCGCTGCTTTGGCCGAAGCCCCGGTAGTCGATGGCCAGCACCGAAAAGCCCAGCTCCTGCATGCGCCGGATGCGGCCCGACGAGCCCGCCACATTCCAGCGTGCACCGTGCAAATAGAGCAGCACAGGCGCATCGGCGCGCTCATGGGCGAGCCACAGGCCATGCAGGCGCTCGGCCTTGCCGCTGGCGTCGGACTGGAAGTCGATCCAGACATCCTGCATGTCCGCCGTGGACTGTGCACCGCCCCAGCTGCGGTCGCTGGGCTGGAAGATCCATTCGCGCTGCTTGGCGTCGAGGGTGGCGCAGCCCGCCGTCACGGCGATGGCCAAGGTCAGGGTAACCAGGAGGGGGGTGCGCTTCATGGTGGAGACAGACTCGGCTTCGCGTCAGAAAGTTCTGACCGGCGAAGCAGGGTTTGTGCCCGTTTCCTGCAAATGGAGCGAAATGGCGGGCAACGCGCCTTCTTGTCCCATCTTCGGTTGCCTTGCCTTCGGAACCGGGGTTACACCACGCCCTGCGCCAGCATGGCGTCGGCCACCTTCACAAAACCGGCGATGTTGGCGCCGTCCACATAGCTCACGGTGCCATCGCTGCGTTTGCCGTAGTGCAGGCAGGCAGCGTGGATGCCCTGCATGATCTGCAGCAGGCGCGCGTCCACCTCTTCGCGCGGCCAGGACAGGCGCGCGGCGTTCTGGCTCATCTCCAGACCCGATGTGGCCACGCCGCCTGCGTTGCTGGCCTTGCCCGGGGCGTAGAGCACGCCTGCAGCCTCAAACGCCTTGGCTGCGTCGATGGTCGACGGCATGTTGGCGCCCTCCGCCACGCAGACCACGCCGTTCTTGATCAGCACCGCCGCGTCGGTCGCGTCCAGCTCATTCTGGGTGGCGCAGGGCAGGGCCACATCCACTGGTACATGCCAAGGGCGTACCCCGGCTTCAAAGGTGGCGCCGGTGCGGGCTGCGTAGTCGCTCACGCGGCCATACAGATGATTCTTCACTTCCATGAGTTCGGCCAGCTTGGCAGGGGTGAAGCCGTCTTCGTCCACGATGGTGCCGCTCGAATCCGAGACCGTGACCACCTTGGCGCCCAGTTCCATGGCCTTTTCGACGGCGTATTGCGCGACGTTGCCCGAACCGGAGACCGACACACGCAAGCCGTCGAGCGAGCGGCCTTTGGACTTGAGCATTTCCTGCGCAAAGTACACCGTGCCGTAGCCCGTGGCTTCGGGGCGCACCAGCGAGCCGCCAAACGACAGCCCCTTGCCGGTGAACACGCAGTCGGCCCGGTTGCTGAGCTTTTTCATCATGCCGGCCATGAAGCCCACCTCGCGGCCGCCCACGCCGATGTCGCCCGCTGGTACGTCCGTGTCGGCCCCCACGTGGCGGAACAGCTCGGACACAAAGGCCTGGCAAAAGCGCATGACTTCTCCCGGGCTCTTGCCCTTGGGGTCAAAGTCGCTGCCGCCCTTGCCGCCGCCCATGGGCAGGGTGGTCAGAGCGTTCTTGAAGGTCTGCTCAAACGCCAGAAACTTCAGCACCGAGAGGTTGACCGACGGATGGAACCGGATGCCACCCTTGTACGGGCCAATGGCCATGCTGTGCTGAATGCGGTAGCCCCGGTTGACCTGCACGCTGCCGTGGTCGTCCACCCACGACACGCGGAACATGACGATGCGCTCGGGCTCCACCAGGCGCTCCAGCAGGCCGTGCTCGGCGTAGCGGGGGTGTTCTTCAATGAAGGGCCACAGGCTTTCCATCACCTCGGTGACAGCTTGCAGAAACTCGGGCTGCCCCGGGTTGCGAAGGGCGACATGTGAGAGGAAGCTGCCTGCGGACGCGTGTTTCATATTTCAAAAAACTTTCTGAAGATCAAGGGGCGGTGGCACGCCATGGCGCGCTGCAACATCGAATTATGTCTAAAAGTTATACGTTTATGCGCATGACTCTGCACAATGGTGGGGAATGTGGCAGGGTGATTGCCACTTTTTGGTGCGTTTGGATGGTGCGGTGAAGCTGTCATCCATTCGCAAAACGGGCGTCATCGCCTTGTCACAGGTGGCGCCCACAGTTCGGCGGTTCTAAACACAACGAGGAGAAGAGCATGCACATTTCTGGTGCTAAGTTGGGTGCGCTGGCCCTGGTGGCCACGCTGGCTGCTTGCGGTGGCAGCGATGACAACCCCTATCCCACTTTGAGCGGCGACAAGCCCCTCGTGATTGGCCACCGGGGTGCCGCGGGCTACCTGCCGGACCACACGCTCGAAGGCTACAAGCGGGCCATCGAGATGGGCGCCGATTTCATCGAGCCTGACCTGGTCGCCACCAAGGACGGTGCGCTGATTGCACGCCACGAGCCCAACATCACCGGCACCACCGATGTGTCCACCCGCGCCGAATTTGCCAGCCGCAAGACCAAGAAAGTGGTCGACGGCGTGGAAGAAGAAGGCTGGTTCGCCTCGGACTTCACCCTGGCCGAAATCAAGACCCTGCGCGCCATCCAGCCCCTGGCCGACCGCGACCAGTCGCACAACGGCAAGTACCAGATCCCCACGCTGGAAGAGGTGCTGGACCTGGCCAAGAGCGAAGGCGCCAAGGCGGGCCGCACCGTGGGTGTGTACCCCGAAACCAAGCACCCCACTTACCACGTCCGCCTGGGCCTGCCACTCGAAGACCGCCTGCTCACCATCCTGGCCAAGTACAGCTACACCGCCAAGAGCTCTCCGGTCATCGTGCAGTCGTTTGAGGTGTCCAACCTCAAGTACCTGCGCACCAAGACCCAGATCCGCCTGGTGCAACTGGTGGACGCGAACGACGTGAACCCCGACGGCAGCATGGACCTGACCGCCCCCTATGACAAACCGTACGACTTTGCCGTGGCGGGAGACACGCGCACCTTCGCCAGCCTGCTCACGCCTGCGGGCCTGAAGGAAGTGAAGACCTACGCCGACGGCATCGGCCCCTGGAAGCCCTACCTCATCCCCTCCAAGCAGGTGGACGCCAACAAGGACGGCAAGGCCGACGACCTCAATGGCGACGGCAAGATCGACGAACGCGACCGCGTGATGATGCCCGCCACCGACGTGGTGAAAAATGCCCACGCCGCAGGCCTGCTGGTGCACCCCTACACCTTCCGCAGCGAGGCCAAGCGCCTGGCGTCGGACTTCAAGGGCGACCCCAAGGCGGAATACAAGCTGTTCTATCAACTGGGCGTGGATGGCGTGTTCAGCGACTTCCCGGACCATGCCAAGGCGGCGCGGGATAACTGAAGCCCCCTGAGGCGCGGCGCGCCTTCCCCCAAGGGGGACGCATCCGGTGGGCCGGCAAGGCCGGTTCCACGGGCGCACTGGCCTGGGGCGGTGCCGGTTGTGGCGGCCCCTGGGCTTGATGTGCAGGTGGTCCAAGGCCCTCGGGCCGATCTTTTTGCGGTTACCTTACCGGCCCCGCAGGAACAGCGCGTCCAGTTCCTTCATGCTGAGCTGCCGCCACGTTGGCCGTCCATGGTTGCACTGGTCACTGCGGTCCGTGGTTTCCATCTGCCGCAGCAGCGCATTCATCTCGTCGATGGTGAGCTTGCGGTTGGCGCGCACGGCGCCGTGGCAGGCCATGGTGCCCAGGATTTCGTTGCGCGCGCGTTGTACGACCGTGGTGGCGTCGTGAGCGGCCAGTTCGGCCAGCACGCTGCGGGCCAGTTCCACGGGGTCGCCCTGGGCCAGCGTGGTGGGCACGGCGCGCACGGCCAGGGTCTTGGGGGAGAACGGCACGACTTCCATGCCCAGCGTGGCCAATACCTCGGCCGATTCTTCGGCGGTGGCGACTTCTTGCGGGGTGGCGGCAAAGGTGGCGGGGATCAGCAGGGGCTGGCTGGCAATTCGGGCGCCGCTGTCCACCTGGGACTTGAGGCGTTCGTAGACGATGCGTTCGTGTGCGGCGTGCATGTCCACGATGACCATGCCCTGGGCGTTTTCGGCCAGGATGTAGACCCCGTGGAGTTGGGCCACGGCCTTGCCCAGCGGCCAGGCGGTGTCGTTGCCGCCCTGGCCCTGGGGCCAGGTGGTTTCTTTCGCGGTGCTGTTGTTGGCCCAGGCCGCAGCAGGGGGGGCGAATGACGTGGGCGTCACGGGCTGCGGCATGGCATCTGCCTCGCCGGTGTTGGCCGCAGTGCCCCAGTTCACCAGCGGTGCGGTGAGCTCTGCAGACGGTGTGGCTGCGTCCTCTTTCCTTGGCCCCCACAGCGCCTGCAGGTCGGCCACATGGTGGCCACGTTCTTCAAATTTGATAGTTGCTTGCGCTTGTCTGTTAAGCGCTAGAGGCTGATTTGGCTTGAAATTCTCAATGGGGGCCTGTGCCGTGGAGCCCGTGTCTGCTGAAGCGGCAGCCCCTGCAGCCGCCGCCAGCGCTGCGGCGCGGGGCGCTGCCAGCGCGTTCTCCACGGCGTGGCGCACGGCCTGGTGCACCTCGCGGCTGTCTCTGAAGCGCACTTCGATCTTGGTGGGGTGCACGTTCACGTCCACGCGCGCCGGGTCGATTTCGACATACAGCGCGTAGATGGGCTGCTTGTGGCCGTGCAGCACGTCTTCGTACGCGCTGCGGGCGGCGTGGGTGAGCACCTTGTCGCGCACGAAGCGTCCGTTGACGTAGCAATACTGGTGGTCGGGGCGCGAGCGGGCAGCGTCGGGCAGGCCTGCGCGGCCGGTCACGATGACGGGGCCCACGCGGTGCTGCACGGCGACGGACTGGGTGACGAAGTCTTCGCCCAGCACGTCCGACAGGCGGCGGGCCAGCGCATCTTGTGCATCCCCCTGGCCAGGCACGAAGGTGGCGCGCCACTGCTCCACCAGCTTGCCTTCGTGCCAGATGGCAAATCCCACATCGGGCCGGGCCAGTGCGTGGCGGCGCACCGATTCGATGCAGTGCGCCAGCTCGGTGGCGTCGGTCTTCAGGAACTTGCGGCGCGCGGGGGTGGAAAAGAACAGCTCCTTCACTTCCACGGTAGTGCCGGTGCTCCGCGCGGCGGGGCGCAGTTCGCCGCTGCGGGCGTCCAGCAAAAAGGCGTTGGACTGGGCGATGGGGCGGGAGAGCAGCGACATCTCCGACACCGAGGCAATGGCCGCCAACGCCTCGCCCCGAAAACCCATGGTGGCCACGGTTTCCAGGTCGTTCAGGTTGGTGATCTTGCTGGTGGCGTGGCGGCGCAGGGCCACGGGCAGCTCTTCGTGTGGAATGCCGCCGCCGTCGTCTTCCACGGTGATCAGGCGCACGCCGCCGGCCGACAGGCGCACGGTGATTTGCGTGGCGCCTGCATCCAGCGCGTTGTCCACCAGCTCGCGCACCACCGAGGCGGGGCGTTCCACCACTTCACCGGCGGCGATCTGGCTGATCAGCTCGTCCGGCAGGTCGCGGATGGGGCGGCGGGTGGTGAGGTGCGTAAAAGAGGCCGGCTCTGCCGCTGCAAGGGTGGGGGTGGTGTCGTTCACCCGGCCAATTTTAGGGCGGGGGTCGCGCAGGGGTATCGGCCGGTGCCTATTGGCCGATGGGGATAATGCCCGCAACTTTTTTGCGTCCGGTGCCCCCACCGGCTACCCCATGGAACTGGTGACCTTTCTGATCGACTTCATCCTGCATGTCGACAAGTACCTCGAAGCCTTTGTGCAAACCTATGGCGCCTGGGTGTATGCGCTGTTGTTCCTGATCGTATTCGTCGAAACCGGTGTGGTGGTCATGCCGTTTTTGCCCGGCGACTCGCTGCTGTTCATCGTGGGCGCCCTCTGCGGCGCGGGGATGATGAGTTTTCCGCTGGCCTGCGCGGTGCTCATCGCGGCGGCCATTCTGGGGGACCAGTGCAACTATTCGATTGGCCGCTTCTTTGGCCCCAAGGTGTTCCAGTGGGAGGACTCGCGCTGGTTCAACCGCCGGGCCTTCAACCAGGCGCACGATTTTTACGAGCGCTATGGGGGCATCACCATCATCCTCGCGCGTTTCATGCCCTTCATCCGCACGTTTGCACCCTTTGTGGCGGGCGTGGCCGAGATGAGCCGTGCCAAGTTCACAGCGTTCAACGTGGCCGGGGCCCTCATCTGGGTGCTGGGCATTTGCTCCGCTGGCTACTTCTTTGGCAACTTTGCCTGGGTCAAGGAAAACCTGGACAAGATCATCTGGGCGATGATTTTTGTGCCCGGCCTGATCGCGATTTTTGGCGCGTGGCGGGCGGGGCGGCAGGCCAAGGCGGCCTGAGGCATCGATTGCAATTGCTATAAAAAATATAGCTGCTAGCGCATACAAAATAAGCGCTAGCAGCTATTTTTATGCCTGATCCCCAGAGGGTCAGGCACAGCGAGTGGAATTAACGGCGGTAGGGCTTGCGTTGATCGCGGTCTTCGCCGATCTCATGGCCGATGAGGGCACCGGCCGCCGCACCGCCGATGGTGCCCACGGGCCCGCCAAAGACAGCGTTGCCGGCTACACCGCCGACCACGGCGCCTACACCGGTGCCCACCTGGGCGCCCGACGGATTGGAAGCGCAACCACCCAGAGCAAGGGCTGCAGTGCAGGTGGTGGCGAGAAGGATGTGACGGATTTTCATGGCAGGAGTCCTTTGTGAATGGAGTCAGGCCTGGGGTCCCAGCAGCGGGTGCGTCGGGGCTCGACCTGTGGCTTCACTATCCATTCGGCGGCTGGGGCCCGGCGTAGGCAGCTGTGGCAAGCGTCTGTAGGACATGGGGCCTCGTGCGGGGCGGGCGCTGCGGTTGGCCGTAAGGCGTCCTTGGCCCATGGGCCAGAGGCCGGTGATCAGGGTTTACGTGGCCCGTGGGGTGGTTGCCAACGGGCGGGCGCAGGAAGATCATTTCTTCTCTCTGCAAACCCATCACATACATCTACAAAAGGGGACACCATGGACCAGCAACCACGGGGGATGGGTGCGCAGCTGACGGTGGCGCAACAGATTGGATTGATTGTGGGGGTGGCTGTTTTTGCGCTGGTGCTCATCCTGGTCCTGAGCCTGGTGCGGGTGCAGACCCTGGGCAATACGGTGGACCGCCTGGCCACCGAGCAGGTCGAGCGGCTGCAGCTGGCACTGCGCTGGCGCAGCAACATTGCCGTCAACTCCACGCGGGTGTTCTCCATCGTCCAGACGGAGGGCGATGACCTGCAGAACTACTTCAAGGACGTGGTGGCGGCCACCACCGCTGACACCAGCAAGGTGCAAAAGCGCTACACCGAGCTGGAAAACAGCCCGCAGGGGCTGCTCATCCAGGAGGAATTGGCCACCATCCGCAAGTCTTACCTGGAGACGCGCGACAAGTCGCTCGCGCTGAAGAAGGCGGGCGACATGGCCCAGGCGCGCGCCTATGCGCTGGGCAGCTTTGCCCCGGTACTGGACAAGTACAACGCCGTGGCCGACAAGATGGTGAACTACCAGGTGCAACGCTCGGCCGAGCAGGCGGCCGAGGCGGCGGGCTTGATCCAGTCCTACCGCATGACCGTGCTGGCGGCGGGTGTGGCGGGGCTGGCGCTGCTGGTGGTGTTGTCGTGGGTGGTGGTACAGCGCATCCGCCGCTCGCTGGGGGAAGTGAGCGCCGTCGCCCAGCGCATTGGCGAGGGTGATCTGTCGCAGCCCATCCATGCCAGCGGGCGGGGCGAGGTGGCCGAGATGATGCGGGCGATGGAGGCCATGCAGACCTCGCTGGTGCGCATCGTGGGCGATGTGCGCCACAGCAGCGACAGCATTGCCACCGGCTCCAGCGAAATCGCCTCGGGCAATGCCGACCTGAGCCAGCGCACCGAGGAGCAGGCCAGCAACCTGGAGCAAACCGCAGCCTCGATGGAGGAGATCACCAGCACCGTGAAGAACAATGCCGACACTGCCCAGCGCGCTGCCGTGCTGGCGGGCACCGCATCGGCTGCGGCCGTGAAGGGTGGCGAGGTGGTGGGCCAGGTGGTGGCCACGATGCAGGACATTTCGGCCGCATCGCGCAAGATCACCGACATCATTGCGGTGATAGATGGCATCGCGTTCCAGACCAACATCCTGGCGCTCAATGCCGCTGTGGAAGCCGCCCGCGCGGGCGAGCAGGGCCGGGGTTTTGCCGTGGTGGCCAGCGAGGTGCGCAATTTGGCCCAGCGCAGTGCCGAGGCTGCCAAGGAGATCAAGGCCCTGATTGGTGCCAGTGTGGAGAAGGTGGATGCTGGTACGCACCTGGTCGGCAACGCGGGGCAGAGCATCGAAGACATCGTCGCCCAGGTCAAACGTGTGAGTGACCTGATCGGCGAAATATCGAGTGCGACGGGCGAGCAGACCATCGGCATCAGTCAGGTGGGCGAGGCCGTCACACAGCTCGACCAGGTCACGCAGCAGAACGCGGCGCTCGTGGAGCAGAGCGCCGCAGCGGCCGACAGCCTCAAGCACCAGGCTGCCAAGCTGGCCGAAATTGTGAGCGTGTTCCGGCTGGGGCGCTGAGCGGACACTGATCCGCTGATGGGCCTATGCTGCTTGGGTAGGCTTGAGGCACATGGTGACCAGCAGCGATGCATCCTCCACGGCTTTGAGCGAGTGCAGTGCGCGGGGCGCAAGGTGCACAAAATCGCCCGCGCGCAGTTGCTGAACGCCGTGCTCGCTGACAAATTCCACCATGCCTTCAATGCACAACACGGTGCCCTCGCCGGGGGTCTGGTGTTCTTTCATGGATTTGCCCACCGGCAGCACCACGCGTATCACTTCAAGCTGACCTGCTTTGAGGATGGCGGTGGTGACGGTTTCGGGCAAACGGTCGCCCAGGGGGCGCATGCTGACGATCTGGCCGGATTGGGCGTGGGGTAGTGCCATGGCATTCCTCCTTTCCTGCCGGTGCGCGGTGCGCGCCGGGCTGGGACGATGAAGGCTACTGTGCCTGCACTTCGCGGCCCGCGCAAGGCGGGGGAGTCACCATTGGGGTGTCTTGAACAGGTTCTTACACCGAACGGCTGCGCGCCAGCGGCGGGTTCTTGGCAAAGTAACGTGTGATGCCGCGCATCAGCGCATCGGCCAGTTGTTCCTGGTAGGCACTGCTGCGCAGGCGCTTTTCTTCTTCGGGGTTGCTGATAAAGGCGGTTTCTACCAATACGCTCGGAATATCGGGCGCCTTCAGCACGGCAAAACCTGCCTGCTCCACGCGGGGCTTGTGCAGCTTGGCCATGCCGCCGATCTCGCCCAGCAGCACGGTACCCAGCTTCAGGCTGTCGTTGATCTGTGCGGTGGTGCTCATGTCCAGCAGCGCGCGCTGCACGTGCTGGTCTTTGGACTGCACGTTGATCCCGCCCACCAGGTCGGCCTGGTTTTCCTTGTTGGCCAGCCAGCGGGCAGCCGTGCTGGAGGCGCCACCCTGGCTCAGCGCAAACACGCTGGCGCCCCGCGCGGCGGGGGTGGTGAACGCGTCGGCGTGGATGCTGACGAACAGGTCGGCCTGCACGCGCCGGGCCTTTTGCACGCGGGTGCCCAGGGGCACAAAGTAGTCGCCGTCGCGCGTCAGGTAGGCGCGCATGGGGTTGCCGCCCACGGTGGTGGCGTTGATGCGATCGCGCAGCAGGTGCGCCACGCGCAGCACCACGTCTTTTTCGCGCGTGCCTGCGGGGCCGATGGCGCCGGGGTCTTCGCCGCCATGGCCAGGGTCCAGCGCCACAATGATGATGCGGTCGGTCTGGGTGGATGTAGCACGGTTGCCGGGGCGCGCGGGTTCTGGCGTTGGCGGCGCGGTGGCCACCATGGGTGGGGGCTCGGGCGGGCCAGGGCGCTGGCTGCGCTGCGCAATCAGGTCGCCCAGCGGGTCGTGCTCGGGCGCTGCGGGGGCGCGCGCTGCGGCGGCGTTGGCCGCAGCAGCGGCCGTCAGCGGCGGATTGGGTGCGGGGGCGGGCTTGGCGGGGGCCTCGCGCAGGCGTTCGGCAATCAGCGCCTCCAGCGGGTCCACCGGCGCGGCGGGGTACAGGTCAAACACGAGCCGGTGCTGGTAGGCCGCCACGGGGGGCAGCGTGAACACCTGGGGCATGGCCGCCTGTTTCAGGTCGACCACCAGACGCACCACACCGGGCGCATTCTGGCCCACGCGGATGCCGGCGATGTTGGGGTCGTCGGGCTTGACCTTGGCCACCAGCTCGCGCAGTTCGGGGCTCAGGTCGATGCCCTCGATGTCGACCGCCAGCCGGGGCGGGGTGGTCACGAAAAACTGCTTGGCCACCAGCGCACCGTCGGATTCGATGGTCACGCGCGAATACTCGGGGGCGGGCCACACGCGCACGGCCAGGATGGTGGCGCCGCGTGCAATCTGCTGCGTGCCCAGCAACAGCACCAGACTGCCCGCCTGCAGCACAGCGCGGCGCGAGGGCAGGGGGGCAGCGGGGGGATGAGCGGGCAGGGTGGGTTCGTTCACGGCGTCTCAGAGTGCTTGCAGCAAGGCACGCCCGATGGGGGTATGGGCGTGCACGGTGACTTTCCTTTCGGTGTCGTCGATTGCTTCAATGTGGATAGCAAGGTCCGCAAGCGGGGTAAGCGCTGCAGCCTTTTCCGGCCATTCTGCCACCTTGAGACCGGGGTTGGCAAAAATGTCCCTGAAACCCGCATCCTCCCACTCGCGCGGGTCGTCAAAGCGGTAGAAGTCAAAGTGCCAGATGGCGAGGCCCGGGGCCTCGTGTGGCTCCACCACGGCGTAGGTGGGGCTCTTGATGCGGCCCTGCACGCCCAGGGTGCGCAGCAGGTGGCGCACCAGCGTGGTTTTGCCCGCGCCCAGGTCGCCGTGCAGGGTTACAAAGGCATTGGCCAGCAGAGGCTGTGCGGCCAGGCGCTGCGCGAAGGCGGTGGTGTCGTCCTCGCTGTGCCAGGTGAAGTGGCGCGAAGCTTCGGCATGGTGGGCAGAAGCAGCATGGTTGCCACTTTCTACAATCTGGCCGGTATGTGGTGCAACAGTCAACTCGTTCCTCAAATGCAGGAGTGGGCCCGCGAGCTGGGATTTTCCCAAATCGGCGTGGCGGGGGTGGACTTGTCTGCGGCAGAGCCCGGGCTTGAGGCCTGGTTGGCGCAGGGCTTCCATGGTGACATGCATTACATGGCATCCCACGGCATGAAGCGTGCCCGCCCGGCCGAGCTGGTGCCCGGCACCGTGAGCGTGATCACAGCGCGCATGGATTACTTGCCGCGCGATACCGCCATGGACGCGCCCGAAGGCTGGCAGACGGCGGAGCTTTCGCGCCTGCAGCGCCCGCAGGAGGGCATCGTCTCCGTCTACGCCCGGGGCCGGGATTATCACAAGGTGCTGCGCGCGCGCCTGCAAAAACTCAGCGACCGCATCGCCGAGGCCATCGGCCCCTTTGGCCACCGCGTGTTCACCGACTCGGCCCCCGTGCTGGAGGCGGAGCTGGCCGCGCGCAGCGGCCAGGGCTGGCGCGGCAAACACACACTGTTGCTCAACCGCGAGGCGGGGTCGATGTTCTTCCTCGGCGAGATCTATGTGGACATGGCCCTGCCCGAAAGCGCGCCCGTCACCGCGCATTGCGGCAGCTGCAGCGCGTGCATTGACGTGTGCCCCACGCAGGCCATCATTGCGCCGCACCGCGTTGATGCGCGGCGCTGCATCTCGTACCTCACCATCGAACACGCCGGGCCCATCCCCGTGGAACTGCGCCCGCTGATGGGCAACCGCATCTATGGCTGCGACGACTGCCAGCTGATTTGCCCCTGGAACAAGTTTGCCCAGGTGAGCCGCCTGCCGGACTTTGACGAGCGCAAGGGCCTGGCGGGCCAGCAGCTGGTGCACTTGTTTGCGTGGGACGAGCCCACCTTTTTGCGCATGACCGAAGGCGGCCCCATCCGCCGCATTGGCCACGAGCGCTGGCTGCGCAATGTGGCTGTGGCGCTGGGCAATGCGCTGCGGGCGACGGGCGACGAGGCGGTGCGTGCGGCATTGCAGTCCCGCGCCGACGACACCAGCGAGCTGGTGCGCGAACATGTGGTCTGGGCGCTGAATTTTGAGTGAAATTGGCACCTAGCGCTTGATGGATAAGCGCAAACAGCTATCAAAATAAGAGCATTGGTGCCGCTTTGCTGCGGCGTGTTGCTTTTGCTCTTGCGGCTACCGCGCCAGCAAACCTGTGTCTTTGAGGGTCAACACCAGCCCCTGGGTAAATTCTTCATACCCCGCAGCATTGGCATGGATCTGGTCCGCCCGCAGCCGCTCCTGCCCCAGTACACCCGACCAGCCTTTGCTGTGCAGCGGCACTTTCAGTTCGCCGGCGATCTCTTCGTACATCGCGTGGTCGCTCAGGCGGCCTACCGCCGCCAGCATTGTCAGCTCGGGCACCGCCACCAGCAGCACCTGTGCGCCGCTGGCCTGAGCATCGGTGCAGATCTGGCGGATGTTGCTGCGGGTGGCGGTGGCGCTCTGGCGGCGCAGAAAGTCGTTGCCGCCAATGCTCACGATCACCAACGCCGGCTTGTGCTTTTGCAGCAACCCCGGCAGGCGCGCCAGCGCATCGCCCGAGGTGTCACCCGAAATGCCACCATTGACCACCTTCCAGCCTGTCAGGCGTGCCAGCACGGCCGGGTAGGCGGTGTCGGCCGAGGCACCCACGCCCGATGTCAGCGAGTCGCCCAGGGCCAGCACGGTGGCATCGGGCGGCAACGATTGCGCGCGCGGGGTTTTGCGCCCGCAGCCCACCAACGGCACAAGCGCCAGTGCCCCCAGGCTTGCCATCAACGCGCGGCGGCTTGCCAAGGCGTCGGAACCCAGGGCTCCGCGGGAATCGGTCATCGGAGAAACCCCAGCGCAAACGGCAGGCTGACCATGCCCAGCAATGTGGAGAGCGTCACCAGCCCCGCCACATACGGCCCGTTGTAGCCCATGCGCGCTGCCAGCACATAGCAGGTAGAGGCAGTGGGCAGGGCCGAGAACGCGAGCAGCATGGTGGTCTGCACGGCGTTGAGCCCAAACAGCCGCGCCATCGCAAACGCCAGCAGGGGCTGCACCAGGTGCCGGATGGACAACACCGCCAAGCTCAGCGCCTTGCCGCGCGAGAGCAGGCCAAACTGCAGGCCTGCGCCCGCCGCCATCAGCCCCAGCGCGAGCGACGCCGCACTGATGCGGCTGACCGTGGGGCTGGCCCATTCCGGAATCTGAAAGCCCAGCAGGTTGGCCACCAGGCCCGACACCGTGGCGACGATGAGCGGGTTGCGCACCAGCTCGCGCGCAAAGCTGTGCTGGCCATGCCGCGCCATGGGCCACACGGCCGCCACGTTGAACAGCGGCACGCACACGCCGATCAGCACGGCAATCATCAGCAGTCCCTCAGCGCCCGCCAGGCGCTCGGCAATGGCCAGGCCAATGAACGAGTTGAAGCGGAACGCCACCTGCGCGCTGGCCGCGTGGTCGCGTGCGTCGATGTGCTTGCCCAGCCAGGGCCAGTGCGGCAGGCTGTAGGCCAGCGCAATGCCCGTGATGCCCATGGTCAAGCCCGCAGCGATGAGGCCGGACGCAGCGCCGATGTCCACTGGGCTCTTGACGATGGACTGGAACAACAGCACAGGGAAGAGCAGGTAGTACACCAGGCTCTCCACGGGTTGCCATACCGAGCGGTTGAGGGCGGTGTACCGGCAGATGAGGTATCCGCAGAGGATGAGGGAGAAGTCCGGGATCAGGAGCTGGGCGTAATTCACGTGCCGAGAATACTTGATCCGTGTCAGTCTCTGCGGGTTAGCCCTTATGTGGAATCCGCAGGGCTCCAAGGCAGCCATTGCGCATACCATCAGCGCTGTTTGTTACCCCCGTTCGAAGGAGAACTCCATGCATCGTCGTCAATGGCTCGCGCTGACCGTACTGGCTGCCGCCGCAGGCACCGCAGCCGCCCAGGGCTACCCCAACAAGGTGATCAAGCTGCAGGTGCCGTTTGCACCCGGTGGCACCACCGACATCATTGCGCGCGTGATCGCCGACCCGCTGGGCAAGGCCCTGGGCCAGAGCGTGATCGTGGAGAACAAGGCCGGTGGCGGCGGCATCGTGGGTGCGGCAGAAACGGCACGCTCGGCCCCAGACGGCTACACGCTGGGCGTGGCCACGGTGTCCACCACGGCCGCCAACCCCGCCATCAACCCCAAGACCCCGTACAACCCGCTGACGGACTTCACGCCCATCATCAACATTGCGGCCACGCCCAATCTGATTGCCGTGAACCCCAGCTTCCCCGCCAAGGACTACAAGTCGTTTGTGGCCGAAGTGCAGAAGAACCCCGGCAAGTACTCGTATGCATCGTCGGGCACGGGCGGCATTGGCCACCTGCAGATGGAGCTGTACAAGAGCCTGTCCAACACCTTCGTCACGCACATCCCCTACCGCGGTGCGGGCCCGGCGCTGAACGACACCGTGGCCGGCCAGGTGCCGATCATCTTTGACAACATTCCATCCGCGCTGCCCTTCATCAAGGACAACCGCCTCGTGGCCATCGCTGTGGCCGCGCCACAGCGCGTTGCCGCACTGCCCAATGTGCCCACGTTCAAGGAACTGGGCCTGGAGCCCGTGAACCGCATGGCCTACTACGGCATCCTGGGCCCCAAGGGACTGCCCAAGGACATCGTTGACAAAATCAACGCCGCCGTGCGCACCGCACTGCAAGACCCGGCCGTGAAGAAGCGCATCGAAGACACCGGCTCCATCGTGGTGGGCAACACGCCCGAGCAGTTTGCCGAGCAGATCAAGGCCGAGTTCGCGGTCTACAAGCAGGTGGTCGCCAAGCAGAAGCTGACGCTGGAATAAGCAAGCGCCGTATTCCATACTTCTCAGTCAAAGCCGCCCGTTGCCACGGGCGGCTTTTTTACGTGCTATCGTTTTTTGCATGCTTGCCACCAGCCTGACCGCCATCGACACCTTTGTGGACGCCCTCTGGCTGGAGGACGGGCTTTCGCGCAACACGCTGGCCGCCTACCGGCGTGACCTGACGCTGTACGCGCAGTGGCTGGCCGACCAGCAGCCTCCGCAGGCGTTGGACGGCACGGCCGAGCACCATCTGCAGGGTTACTTCGCCGCCCGGCATGCGCAGACCCGCGCTACGTCTGCCAACCGGCGCCTCACGGTGCTGCGCCGCTACTTTCACTGGGCGCTGCGGGAGCGGCGCATCACGGTCGACCCCACGGTGCGGCTGCAGGCAGCACGCCAGCCCCTGCGCGTGCCCAAGACCTTGTCGCAGGCGCAGGTGGAAGCCCTGCTGAATGCGCCAGACGTCGGCAACCCGCTCGGGCTGCGTGACCGCACCATGCTGGAGCTGATGTACGCCAGCGGCCTGCGCGTGACGGAGCTGGTCACACTCAAGACCTTTCAGCTAGGCCTGAACGAGGGCGTGCTGCGGGTCATGGGCAAGGGCAGCAAGGAGCGGCTCGTGCCGTTTGGCGAAGTGGCCCGCCAGTGGCTGGACCGCTACCTGCAGGAGGGCCGCAGCGCCATCCTGGGCGGGCAGCAGACAGACGACCTGTTCGTCACCCAGCGGGGCAGCGGCATGACGCGGGTCATGTTCTGGGTCATCGTGAAGAAATGGGCGCAGGTGGCGGGCATCACCGTGCCACTGTCGCCCCACACGCTGCGGCACGCGTTCGCCACGCACCTGCTCAACCACGGTGCAGATTTGCGGGTGGTGCAGTTGCTGCTGGGCCACGCCGATATTTCCACCACCACCATCTACACCCACGTGGCGCGCGAGCGGCTCAAATCGCTTCATGCGCAACACCATCCGCGCGGGTAGCGCAGGCGCCCTGGTTGTGGTGCCCCTGCGGATACACGCCCTTTCACCCAAGGAAACATTCATGAAAAAACTATTTGTCGGCGCGTTGCTGCTGAGCACGGTCACCCTGGCCATGGCGCAGGCCTGGCCCACGGCCAAACCGATTCGCATCGTGGTGGCCTACCCCGCCGGCGGCGTGAGCGACACGGTGGCCCGAGCGCTGGCCGACAAGCTGGCTGTGCAACTCGGCACCCCCGTGGTCATCGAGAACAAGGCCGGTGCGAGTGGCAGCCTGGGCGTGGACGCGGTGGCCAAGGCGGCTCCCGACGGCTACACCCTGGGCTTTGCGGCGGTGAGCCCGCTGGCGCTCAATCCGCACCTGGGCAAGTCGCCGTTCGATCCCCAAAAGGACATTGCGCCGGTCGTGAGCGTGATGTATTCACCCGTGCTGCTGCTGGGCACTTCCGCCAGCAAGGCGGCGGATTTCAAGGACCTCATCGCCGCCGCACAGGCCAAGCCGGGGGCTGTGCGCTGGGCGACCTCGGGGCAGGCGTCGCTGGGCCACATCATGCTGGAGCAGATCATGGGCAAAAGCCAGGTGCAGATCACCCATGTCCCCTACAAGGGCGGCGGCCAGCAGATGAACGACGCGCTGGGCGGCCAGTACGAGGTGTTGTCCACCAACGCGGGCCCTGCCGTGCTGCAGCACATCAAGGCGGGCAAGCTCAAGCTGCTGGCGGTGGGCGCACCAGCGCGACTCGACTCGCTGCCCCAGGTGCCCACGCTGGCAGAGTTGGGCCAGCCTGCTGCCAACCTGTCTTCACTGTTTGGCATCTATGCGCCAGCGCAGACGCCAGTGGCCGTGCTGGAGCGCATCAATACCGAGGTGAACAAGGCGCTGGCTCTGCCCGACATCCGCAACAAGCTCGAAGCCACGGACAACGTGCCGACCGGCGGCACGGCTGCCGAATTCGCGCGCCAGATTGCGCAGGAGTCGGAGAACAACGCGCGCATCATCCGCGCGGCGGGCATCCAGGGAAATCAATGACCGCCTGAAAAACCACGGGCCCTGGATGACCAGGGCCCGTACCGGCAAAGGTGTTTCTGGGACGAATCAGTCTTCGTTGAGGCTCTCGGCCCAGGTCAGCGCCTGCAGGTGGGCCCAGTTGACCTGGCGGTTGGACAGGTGCAGCGCATCGGCGTTCTTGGCAAAGGCCACTTCGTCGCCGCTTTCGCAGGCCTTGGTCAGTTCCAGGAAGGGCGCGAACACACCGGTACCGCGCAGCAGGGCGTCCATCACGGGCTCGGGCAGGGCCACGGATTCGAGCGCCTTTTCAATCGGAACCCCCAGCATGGTGTCCAGCAGCGAGAACACGCCCACCACAAAGGCGTTGTCACATTCTTCGGGTGGCAGCAGCTCGGCGGCCAGCAGCTCCATCAGGCGGCCGCGCACCACGGCGGTCTGGCCCACGGCTGGGGGCGCGCCGCCGGCGCGGGACGTGGTCATGAGCAAGGCCGCCCAGCGGAACAGCTTCTTGAGGCCCAGGATCATCACCGCATGGCGGAACGAGGTGATCTCGCACGACAGACCAAAACCTGAGGAGTTGATGAAGCGCAGCAGGTTGAAAGACAGCGTGGGGTCTTTCTTGAGCAGATCTTCGATCTCGGCCGTGCTGGCCTGTTTGCGCACCAGGTTGATGAGCTGGATGATCGTAGCCTGCGAGGGGCGGATGGTGGTGGCCTTCACCAGCGAAGGCTGGGCAAACCAGTAGCCCTGGAAGAGCTTGACGCCCAGGCCGCGCATCAGCTCGTACTGTTCGGCGGTTTCCACCTTTTCGGCCACCAGCGTGGCCTTGCTGTGGGTGGTGGAGAACTTGACCAGCGGCCCAGCCAGTTCAGGCTTGAAGGCCTGCATGTCGAGCTTGATGAAGGAGGCCATGGGCAACCAGCTGGTGTAGGCGCGCTTGAGGGCCTGCTGGTCGAATGCCAGGCGAAAACCGCGCGTGCGCAGGGCTTCCAGCGTGGGAATGCGGCCTTCGATCTCCTCGGGCGTGGCGCCGTCGGGTAGAGGGGGGACTTCCAGCACCACCTTTTCGGGGTGGATCAGTTCCAGGTGGCCGCCCGAGAGGCTGTCATGCGTGCAGTTGATGAACACCGTCTTCTTGCCGACCAGGGCCTCGGTGCCGGCGTACGACAGGGCGTTGAACAGCAGGGCAGCGTCGCTGGCAGCTGTGTGAGCGTCGGAGGCGGTAGACCGGTCAAACAGCTCATAGCCATAGACAGCGCGGGATTCGTCCACGATGGCCTGGCGCGCAATGATGGCGATGTTCTCGTCTACAGGGTCAACCGCAGGCGATGCAGCTTCGGGGGCGTCTTGTTCAGGTGTGGTCGACATGGGGTCTGCTGGAGTGATGTGCTGGGGTCTGCAATGATTCTAGACCTGCACGTGGCGTGCGCCTATCAATCAATGTGAGCTTCAGTCGGTGAGTTGGTCCGCCCAGGCCAGGGCTTGCAGGTGCGCAAAGTTGATCTGCTGGCTGGTCAGGTGCAGCAGGCCCGCCGTGCGGTCGAACACCACATCGTCGCTGGATTCGCAGGCTTCGGCCAGGGTCAGCAGGTCTCCCAGGAAGCCTTCTCGCCGCAGCAGCGCCGCCGCCACGGGCTCAGGCACGTTGAGCAGGCCGAGCGCGGATTCCATGGGCATGGACAGCATCACGTCCAGCAGCGAGAAGATGCCTACGACGAAGGCCTGGTCGGCTTCTTCGGGCGGAAGGGTTTCGAGCGCCAGCAGTTCCATGAGGCGGCCCCGCACCACGGCGGTCTGGCCCACAGACGATGGGGTGCCGCCCGTGCGCGAGGCAGTGAGCAGCAGCGCTGCCCAGCGGAACAGTTTTTTCAGGCCCATGAGCATCACGGCCTGGCGGAAAGACGTGATCTCGCGCGACAGGCCAAAACCTGCCGAGTTGATCAGCCGCATCAGGTTGAAGGCCAGGCCAGCGTCTTTCTTGAGCGTTTCTTCGATGTCATCGGTGCTGGCCTGTTTGCGCACCTGGTTGATGAGTTCAATGATGCTGGCCTGCGACGGGGTCAGCAGCTTGGCCTCGACCAGCGCGGGCCGTGCGAACCAGTAGCCCTGGAACATCTGCACGCCCTGGCTGGAGACCATGTCGTACTGCTGAGCAGTTTCCACTTTTTCCGCGATCAGTTCGGCCTGGCAGTGGCGCCCGGCGTAGCTGATCAGCACGGCCAGCTGGTCGGGCGCCAGTACCGAAAGATCCAGCTTGATGTAGTCCGCCAGCGGCAACCACGGGGCATACGCGGACTGCAACACCGTGTGGTTGAACGCCAGGTGAAAGCCCCGGTCGCGCAGCTCGGTCAAGATAGGCAGGCGCGTGGCGACTTCTTCGGCCGCAGTGTGGCCCAGTGGAGGAATTTCGAGCACCACCTTGTCGGGCTCCACGAGTTCGAGGTGGCCACCGGAAAGGCTTTCATGCGTGCAGTTCACGAAGATGAGCTTTTTGCCCACCAGCTCTTCAGTGCCAGCGTGCGAAAGGGCGGTGAAGACCAGGATCACGTCGGTGGCGGCCGTGTGTGCGGCGCCGCTGCGCGAGCGGTTGAACAGCTCATAGCCGACCACCACCTGCTGCGCATTCACGATGGCCTGCCGCGCGATCATGGCGACCGAGGACTGGTTGCCGGAGGGCGGTGCGGTGGGAGTGCCGGGGGCAGTGGGTGAAGTCATGGAGGGAGTATCGAAGAAAGAGGGGCCAGTGTCAGCGGGCGGGGCTGGCGCGGCAAATTGTAGGAGCCGCTGCGGGCGCGCGCTGTAACCAGGAATTCAGACAGGGCTTGCATACATTGGGATGCGCCAGCCTTCTCGCCCTGGGATTGGCCGCTTGACGGAGCCTTGTTTTGCGCAAGCCATGTCAGATCTGCTGGAGCCAACGCAGCTCGTTGTCAGTGAACCCGGCCTTGCGGCGGGCGGCTTCGTTGAACGGGGGTTTCAGGCGGGGGGCTTCGTACTGCTTGACCAGGGTGCCATAGTGGGCTTCAGGGTCTACCCCTTGGCGCTCGCACAGCCAGCGGTACCAGTGGTTGCCGATGGCCACATGGCCCACCTCGTCCCGCAGGATGGTATCGAGAATACCCACGGCGGCCAGCGCATCGGGCGTGCCCACTTGGCGCAGCTTGGCCTGAATCTGCGGCGTGGCGTCCAGCCCGCGCGCCTCCAGGGTGCGCGGCACCAGCGCCATGCGGGCCAGGATGTCGTGCTGGGTCTTCTCGCACATCGTCCACAGGCCCTGGTGGGCCGGGAAGTCGCCATAGTCATGGCCCTGGCGGCGCAGGTGATCGCGCAACAGGCGAAAGTGCCGGGCCTCTTCCCCAGCGACCAGCATCCAGTCGGTGTAGTAGCTGCGGGGCATGCCGTCAAAGCGCCATACCGCGTCGAGTGCCAGATTGATGGCGTTGAACTCGATGTGCGCAATGGCGTGGATCAGAATGGCGCGCCCCTGTGGAGTGGCCGGCGAACGGCGGGCGACGTCGGTATGGCGAAGCAGCTCCGGCCGCTCGGGACGGCCAGGCAGTGCACTGGCGTCGGATGGGGGAGTGGGGGATTGTTCTGCTATCGAAAGAGTAGCTGATTGCGCTTGCAGGTCAAGCACTGCGGCCGCTTTTTGTTCAGGGTCTGCAAGGCACAAGACCTGCAGTGCACGGTGGCGAAGCTCCATCCTTACAATTCTAGGCCCTGCCATGCGGAACACGGCGCACGCTTTGTAACGTCTGGCGACTTCCCTGGGCCTGTGCAAACGCTGGCCTTTCCTCTTTTTTGGAGTGGTGCATGGCGATTTACGAACTCGATGGCATGGTGCCCCAGTTGGCGGCATCGGCCTGGGTGGCGGACAGTGCCCAAGTGATGGGCAATGTGGTGCTGGGCGAAGACGCCAGCGTCTGGTTCGGCACGGTGATCCGCGGCGATACCGAGACGATCACCATCGGCGCTGGCTCCAACATCCAGGATGCCAGTGTCTTGCATGCAGACATCGGCAAGCCCCTGGTGGTGGGTGAGCGTGTGACGGTGGGCCACCAGGTCATGCTGCACGGCTGCACCATCGGCGACGAATCGCTCATCGGCATTGGCGCCGTGGTGCTCAACGGCGCCAAGATCGGCAAGCATTGCCTGGTGGGCGCGGGCGCGCTGGTGACCGAGGGCAAGGAGTTCCCGGATGGCTCCATGATCATCGGCAGCCCTGCCAAGGCAGTGCGCGAACTGACCCCCGAGCAGATCGAAGGCCTGCGCCAGAGCGCCCAGCACTACATCGACAACGCGCGCCGCTATCACAACGGCCTGCACAAGCTCGCCTGAGCGGCGGCCACTTTTTTCGTTGCTGCCGTCCACTTTTCTCCTGGAACCCCTGCGTGTCTGAACTCCACAAGTTTCTTTTCGATGGCCTGCCCGTGCGCGGCATGATCGTGCGCCTGACCGATGCCTGGACCGAAATCCTGCGCCGCCGCGCCAGCAACACCAGCACGGGGGCCTACCCTGCGCCCGTGAGCGAGCTGCTGGGCGAGATGGCCGCCGCCGGTGTGCTCATGCAGTCCAACATCAAGTTCAACGGCGCGCTGGTGTTGCAGGTGTTTGGCGATGGCCCCGTAAAGCTCGCCGTGGCCGAAGTGCAGTCGGACCTGAGCCTGCGAGCCACGGCGACCGTGAACAGCGAGGTGCCAGAGGGCGCAGCCCTGAGCCAGATGGTGAATGTGGGCGGTGGCGGCCGCTGCGCGATCACGCTCGACCCCAAGGACCGCCACCCGGGCCAGCAGCCCTACCAGGGCGTGGTGCCGCTGTATGGCGACCGCCACGAGAAGCTGGAGCGCCTGTCCGACGTGTTGCAGCACTACATGCTGCAGTCCGAGCAGCTGGACACCATCCTGGTGCTGGGCGCCAATGACCAGGTGGCTGCGGGCCTGTTGATCCAGCGCATGCCGATCAAGGGCGAGGGCAATTTGGCCGCAGGCCTCACGCACCGCGAGAACGAAGACCAGATCGGCCACAACGAAGACTACAACCGGATCGCCCACCTGGCTGCCAGCCTCACGCGCGAAGAGCTGCTGAACCTGGACGTGGACACCATCCTGCGCCGCCTGTTCTGGGAGGAAAAGCTGCTGCGCTTCGAGCCCCAGCAGGGCGCCAGCGGCCCGCGGTTTGCCTGCACCTGCAGCCGTGAACGTGTGAGCAACATGCTGCGCAACCTGGGCGTCGAAGAAGCCGAGAGCATCCTCTCCGAACGCGAAGACATCGAGGTGGGCTGCGAGTTCTGCGGGCAGCAGTACCGCTTTGACGCGGTCGATGCCGCGCAGATTTTTGTGCCACCCACCGTCAGCCAGCCGCCCGGACCCTCCGGCATCCAGTAGGGCATCTGGTAGGTCTTCCGGCGCCCGTCGCAGCCACGGCTGCCTGCGCTCCACGGGCCAGCCGACGTGCCGGGCGGATGACCATCGTTGACAATCGCACGCGCTTTATCACGCTGTGCGCCCCTAAGATGTCGCCTTCCACACGGCAGGTTCTCTGCAAGGCCACCCCAGGGGCAGGCCCGCAGTCGCACCGCTTTCTTGGTGTGGTGCTGCAAGTGCAAGAGGAGCTATGGGGTTACTACGCCGTGTGTTTGGGGGTGCCCGGGGGCAAGAGGCTGTGCCTTCCCTGGAGCTGTGCGACAGCAGCCGGGCTTCCGGCACGCAGGATTCGCTGCGCGCGGACACCGTGCTGGCGGCCCTCGACATCGACGCCGCCATCAATGCCCACGAGCGCTGGAAAACCCATCTCATGGACTACCTGGAAGGCCGTACCACCGAGGGTCTGGACCCTGCGGAGGTGCGCCGCAGTGACCGGGGTGCCCTCGGGCGCTGGCTGCATGGGGTGGGCGGTGAATTGCTGGGCGACCAGCCTGCGTATGCGGTGCTGATGGCACGCCACCAGTATTTCCACGAACAGGCCGCGATGCTGGTGGAGCTGGCCCAGCAGGGCGAGTGGGACAAGGCCGTGCAGGTGCTCCATGGCGGCTACCGCTATGGCTCCAGCCAAGTGGTGCTGCTGCTCAAGGAGCTCAAGCGCGGTCTGGTGCAGCAGGCCTGATCTCATCCCTCTACCTCCATCCCCTCCACGTTTTTTGGGGATATGCCTCGGGTCGCGGGTTTTAGGTGGAGCCCGTGTCCCGCCCCATCAGTGCAGTGAAGAGTCGGTGTTCGCATTCGGGATCACTGCATTTTTCGCAGTTCCAGGCGCGCAGGCGGGGCGCTGTCCGGGTACTGGAGCCAGAATCTGAATCGAAATTGCCTCTGGCGCTTGATGGGTATGTACTAGAAGCTATGTTTTTTATAGCATTCAGCGCATTGGCAATGCGCTGCTCACCGTGGCCATACACAACGCGATAGCCCATACCCACCTGGGTCAGATCCGCACGCAAACGTGCATCGGCGGCTTCCTGTGCGGCCCGCTCGCTGGTGGGGCAGGGCAGATCCAGCCCCATGAGCAGAATCAGGCTGGCATCCACGGCCCCCTCAGAGGGCAGGCCAGGGTTGCAGAGAATTTGCGCGGAGCCGGGGGCAAGTTGCGCGTGGAGCGCATCGCGCAGCGCCTGGGCCCCGGTGCCGGGCGCGCCGAGGAGAACAAGGGTGGGCGGGAAGGGCACGGTGGCAGGGGGGGCAGAAGGTGGGGTGTCGTCCCCAATCCACCATCAAGACATCCGAAGGGCAGTTTTTGGGGGCCGGGGCACTGACCCCAGGAGGGGCGAACACAAGGACTCAGCGTGGCGTGAACTGCACGTAGACCTCGTTGGGCTTGACCATGCCCAGTTCGCTGCGCGCCTTTTCTTCCACCATGTCGAGCCCTTCCTTGAGGTCATGCACCTCGGACGACAAGCGCTCGTTGGCCAGCTTGGCCTGGTCATTGGCAGCCTTTTGCACATCGATTTGCCGCTGCATCTCGTTGACGCGCGGCACGCTGCCCCGCCCGAGCCAGAGCTGGGCGTGCAGCGCTGCCAGCAGAGCCAGCAGGATCACAGGCACAAGGCGGGAGCCCATGGCTCGCTCGGGCTGGATGGGGATCAGCGCAGGTTATAGAACGCAGCGCGGCCGGGGTACTGAGCGATTTCACCCAGGTCTTCCTCAATGCGCAGCAGCTGGTTGTATTTGGCGATGCGGTCAGAGCGGCTCAGCGAGCCGGTCTTGATCTGGCCTGCGTTGGTGCCCACGGCGATGTCGGCAATGGTGCTGTCTTCGGTTTCGCCCGAGCGGTGCGAGATCACGGCGGTGTAGCCTGCGCGCTTGGCCATCTCGATGGCGGCAAAGGTTTCGGTCAGCGTACCGATCTGGTTGATCTTGATCAGGATCGAGTTGGCAATGCGCTTGTCGATGCCTTCCTTCAGGATCTTGGTGTTGGTCACGAACAGGTCGTCACCCACCAGTTGCACCTTGTCGCCCAGGCGTTCGGTCAGGTGTTTCCAGCCGTCCCAGTCGCCTTCGTGCATGCCGTCTTCGATGCTGATGATCGGGTACTTGTCCACCCAGGCCGCCAGCATGTCCGTCCATTGCTGGGCGGTGAGCTTGAGGCCGCCTTCGCCTTCCAACACGTAGTGGCCGTCCTTGTAGAACTCGCTCGCGGCGCAGTCCAGGCCCAGGGCGATCTGCTCGCCCGCCGTGTAGCCCGCAGCTTCAATGGCTTGCAGGATCAGGCGGATGGCGGCTTCGTGGTTTTCAACGCTGGGGGCAAAGCCGCCTTCGTCGCCCACGGCAGTGCTGATGCCCTTGTCGTGCAGAATCTTCTTGAGCGCGTGGAACACTTCGGCGCCCCAGCGCACGGCTTCGCGGAACGTGGGAGCGCCCACGGGGATGATCATGAACTCTTGCAGGTCCAGGCTGTTGTTGGCGTGCGCGCCGCCGTTGATCACGTTCATCATGGGCACGGGCAGTTGCACGCTGCCCATGCCGCCCAGGTAGCGGTACAGGGGCAGGCCGGACTCTTCGGCGGCAGCACGGGCCACGGCCATCGATACAGCCAGCATGGCGTTGGCGCCCAGGCGGCTCTTGTTCTCGGTGCCGTCCAGGTCGATCAGGGTCTTGTCCAGGAAGGCCTGCTCGGAGGCGTCCAGGCCCAGCACGGCTTCGCTGATCTCGGTGTTGATGTATTCCACAGCCTTGAGAACGCCCTTGCCCAGGTAACGGCTCTTGTCGCCGTCGCGCATTTCAATGGCTTCGCGGCTGCCGGTGGAGGCGCCCGACGGCACGGCGGCCCGGCCCATCACGCCCGATTCGAGCAACACGTCGCATTCGACGGTGGGGTTGCCGCGGCTGTCCAGAATTTCGCGACCTACGATGTCAACGATTGCGCTCATTTTTTTCCTTTGGATAGATAGAGGTCAGACCGGGGCGTCAACGCCTTCGACCAGCACCATATTGAAAAACTCGGTCGCACCGGCGCGCTTGCTGCGCGCGGCACGGTACAGCTCGGCGTCGTAGAAAGCCTTGGCGGCATCGAAACTGGGAAAGCGCAGCATCGCCACGCGCGCGGGCGTCCAGTTGCCTTCCAGGGTCTCGAACTTTCCGCCGCGCACCAGGTATTCGCCACCGTGGGCCTTCACGGCTGTGGGCGCGGCCGCCATGTAGTCTTTGTACTGTTCGGGGTTGGACACTTTCATGTCCACGATGATGTAGGCAGCGGGCATGGGGTCGTCCTGTTAGTTGAAGTTGTTTTCGAGAAATCCGCTTTTCTTCGTGATGTCATCCAGTGCCACCAGGGTTTCGAGCAGCGCCTTCATGTGCTTGAGCGGCACGGCGTTGGGGCCGTCCGACCAAGCCTCAGCAGGGCGGGGGTGGGTTTCCATGAACAGGCCCGCCACGCCCACGGCTACACCGGCGCGGGCCAGCACGGGCACCATGTCGCGCGCGCCACCACTCACGGCACCTAGGCCGCCGGGTTTTTGCACCGAGTGGGTGACGTCAAACACCACGGGCGCACCGGAGTTGCGCATCTCGGCCAGGCTGGTCATGTCGGCCACGAGGTTGTTGTAGCCAAAGCTCACACCGCGCTCGCAGGCCAGGAAGCGGTCTTCCGACAGGCCAACTTCGGCCGCTGCAGCCCGGGCCTTGTCGATGACGTTCTTCATGTCCCAGGGCGCCAGGAACTGGCCCTTCTTGATGTTCACCGGCTTGCCGCTTTGCGCCACCGCGCGGATGAAATCCGTCTGGCGGCATAGGAACGCAGGCGTTTGCAGCACGTCCACCACGCTGGCCACCTCGGCCACGTGCGAGGTGTCGTGCACGTCGGTCAGGATGGGCAGCTGCAGCTGGCGGCGCACTTCATCGAGGATCTTGAGGCCAGCGTCGATGCCGACGCCGCGCTTGCTGGTGCCGGAGGAGCGGTTGGCCTTGTCGAACGAGCCCTTGTAGATCAGCGGAATGCCCAGCGGCGCGCAGGCTTCCTTGAGCTGGCCTGCGACATCGAGCGACATTTCCAGGCCTTCAATGGAGCAAGTGCCCGCGATCAGGAAAAAGCGCTGGTCCAGGCCAACGTTGAATCCGCACAGCTGCATGCTTGAGTCCCCTTATGCTTTTTTTGCGGCTTGCTGGTGTTCCACTGCGGCCTTGATAAAGGCGTTGAACAGCGGGTGGCCGTTCCAGGGCGTGGACTTGAACTCGGGGTGGAACTGCACGCCGATGAACCAGGGGTGCACGGTTTGCGGCAGCTCCACGATTTCGGTGAGTTCTTCACGCTGGGTCAGCGCCGAGATCACCAGGCCCGCCTTGCGCAGCTGGTCCAGGTAGTTCACGTTGGCTTCGTAGCGGTGGCGGTGGCGCTCGGTCACCACGTCGCCGTAGATGCTGTGGGCCAGCGTGTCCTTGGACACGTCCGAGCTCTGCGCGCCCAGGCGCATGGTGCCGCCCAGGTCCGAGTTTTCATCGCGCTTCTTGATGGTGCCGTCTGCATCCTTCCACTCGGTGATCAGTGCGATCACGGGGTGGGGCGTGGTGGGGTCGAACTCGGTGCTGTTGGCGTTGGCCAGGCCTGCCACATGGCGGGCGTATTCGATGGTGGCCACCTGCATGCCCAGGCAGATGCCCAGGTAGGGCACCTTGCGCTCGCGGGCAAACTGCGCCGTGGCGATCTTTCCTTCCACGCCACGCTGGCCGAAGCCGCCGGGCACCAGGATGGCGTCGTATTTGGCGAGCTTGGCGGCCGCGTCGGCGCTGTCGATGGTCTCGGAATCGACATGGTCGATCTTCACGCGCACATGGTTGCGCATGCCCGCGTGGCGCAGGGCCTCGTTGACGGACTTGTAGCTGTCCGACAGGTCCACATACTTGCCGACCATGGCGATGGTGACTTCGCCCTGGGGGTGTTCGGTTTCGTACACCAGGTCGTCCCAGCGCTTGAGGCTGGTGGGTGGGGTGTTCAGACGCAGCTTGTCGCAGATCAGGCCATCGAGGCCCTGTTCGTGCAACATCCGGGGCACCTTGTAGATGGTGTCCACGTCCCACATGCTGATCACGCCCCATTCGGGCACGTTGGTGAACAGCGAGATCTTGGCGCGCTCTTCTTCAGGGATCCGGCGGTCGGCGCGGCACAGCAGGGCGTCGGCCTGGATGCCGATTTCGCGCAGCTTTTGCACGGTGTGCTGGGTGGGCTTGGTTTTCAGCTCCCCCGCTGCAGCGATCCAGGGCAGGTAGGTCAGGTGCACGAAGGCTGCGTTGTTTGGGCCCATGCGCAGGCTCATCTGGCGCACGGCTTCCAGGAACGGCAGCGATTCAATGTCACCCACCGTGCCGCCGATTTCGACAATGGCCACATCCACGGCATCGGGCGTGCCGATGCCGGCGCCGCGCTTGATGAATTCCTGGATTTCGTTGGTGACGTGGGGAATGACCTGCACGGTCTTGCCCAGGTAGTCGCCGCGGCGTTCCTTTTCCAGCACGGACTGGTAAATCTTGCCCGTGGTGAAGTTGTTGGTTTTCTTCATGCGCGTTTCGATGAAACGCTCGTAGTGGCCCAGATCCAGGTCGGTTTCTGCGCCGTCGTCGGTCACGAAAACCTCGCCGTGCTGAAATGGCGACATGGTGCCCGGGTCTACGTTGATGTAGGGGTCAAGCTTGATGAGGGTGACTTTGAGTCCCCGCGATTCGAGGATCGCGGCAAGGGAGGCTGAGGCGATTCCCTTACCGAGGGAAGACACCACACCGCCGGTGACGAAGACAAATTTGGTCATGTCTTTTTTGGTGGTGGGAAATTGGGATTATAGATGGCACCCCGGCGACACCCCCGGGGGCAGGGTCACCCCCGTCTGCTAAATTCGCGCCATGAATGAGCTTGCTGGCAAACACATTGTTCTGGGTCTGAGTGGGGGCGTGGCTTGCTACAAGGCAGCCGATCTGTGCCGCCAGCTCATCAAGGAGGGCGCCACCGTGCAGGTGGTGATGACCGAGGCGGCTGAACAATTCATCACGCCGGTCACCATGCAGGCGCTGTCTGGCCGCACGGTGTACGGCTCGCAGTGGGACGCGCGCGAGCCCAACAACATGCCCCACATCAACCTGAGCCGCGACGCGGATGCGATCCTGATCGCGCCTTGCAGTGCGGACTTCATTGCGCGCCTGGTGCAGGGCAGGGCGGACGAGTTGCTCAGCCTGCTGTGCCTGGCGCGTCCCGCTCAGCGCGTGCCCCTGTTGCTGGCCCCTGCGATGAACCGCGAAATGTGGGCGCACCCGGCCACGCAGCGCAATCTGGCCCAGGTGGCGCAGGACGGTGCATTTGTGCTGGGCGTGGGCAACGGAGACCAGGCTTGTGGCGAGACTGGCGATGGCCGCATGCTTGAGCCTGTGGAGCTGCTGGAAGAGTTGATTGCCTTCTTCGCGCCCAAGGTCCTGGCGGGGCGCAAGGTGCTGGTGACGGCGGGGCCCACTTTTGAGGCGATCGATCCCGTGCGTGGCATCACCAACCTCTCGAGCGGAAAGATGGGTTTTGCCATTGCCCGTGCGGCCCGCGAGGCCGGTGCCGAAGTCACTTTGGTCGCTGGGCCTGTGCATGTGCCCACGCCACGTGGGGTGCAGCGTGTGAATGTGCAGTCGGCCCAGGAGATGCTGGCGGTTGTACAGCGCCATGTGCAGGCGGCGTCGGTGTTCGTTGCCACCGCTGCCGTGGCGGACTGGCGGCCCGCCAGCCAGTCCTCCCAGAAAATCAAGAAAGACGGATCGGGCCAGACACCGACACTGGGTTTCGTGGAAAACCCCGACATCCTGGCCATGGTCGCGAAGTCATCGCATGCCCTGGAGGGTGATCTCTTTTGCGTCGGTTTTGCTGCTGAAAGCCATGATCTGCTGGCCCACGCCACGGCCAAGCGTGCGCGCAAAGGGGTGCCGCTGCTGGTGGGCAACATTGGCCCTGCCACCTTTGGGCAGGATGACAATGCCCTGCTGTTGGTGGACGCCCAAGGGCACCGCGAGCTGCCCCGGGCTTCCAAGCGGGTGCTGGCCCAGCAGCTGATCGGGGAGATTGCGGCGCGGTTGTCCCCTGTGGGTTCCTAGAGGTCTTTGCCGGGAGGCCGTATGAAGACTGGTGCCACCAAGCCTGAATGGGATACGCCGCCCGATGGCGACTTTGCACGCTACGTGGAACGGCTGACCGCGCCTGCACCTGCCAGAGGTGTACAGGCTCCAGCCCCTGGCTCCACCACCGCCCAGAAGCCCGCTGGGGCGGGTGGGGTGCGCCCGGCGCCCCAGTCCGGTCCGCCGGATCTCGCTCTGGTTCTGAAGCCTTTACTGGGCGTTGTGCGTGCGGTGCGCGCCGTGCTGCTGGTGTTGATTGCCTTGCACGGGGTGGCGCTGTTCATGTTCAGTCAAGGGTCTTTGCCGGGGCTCGCGGTCATGGCGGCCACCTGGTGGGGGTTGGGGCGTTTGATCGACGTGGCTCCCAAGGCCCTATCATCCGCAGCCTTCGGGGCCGCGTCTGGCGTGGAGCCCTTGCAGGAGCGGCTGCGGCAAGTGGCCCAGCAGCGCACAACTGGAAAGAAGAAATAGCCGTGAAGATTGACGTGAAGATTCTGGATCCGCGCATGGCGGACCAATTGCCCACCTATGCCACCCCCGGCAGTGCTGGCCTGGACCTGCGCGCTTGCCTGGATGCTCCGCTCACCCTGCAGCCGAATGCCTGGCAACTGGTGCCCACGGGCATTGCCGTCTACCTCAAAGACCCCGGGTACGCCGCGCTGATCCTGCCGCGCTCGGGTCTGGGCCACAAGCATGGCATCGTGCTGGGCAATCTCGTGGGCCTGATTGACAGCGACTACCAGGGGCAGCTCATGGTGAGCGCCTGGAACCGCAGCAGCACCGCATTCACGTTGGAGCCCATGGAGCGGCTCGCACAGCTGGTGATCGTTCCGGTGGTGCAGGCGCAGTTCAATGTGGTGACTGAGTTTGCAGCGACGGAGCGGGGCGAGGGTGGCTACGGGTCAACCGGGAAGGCCTGAGCACCGGGCTGAATGGGGTCGTGGCAGGTTGGGGTTGTAAGACGCCGCTTACCTTTGGATGGGTTTGTTACTGACGCAGGCGCAGCCCCTGCGTCTACGGGACAGGGGGCTGGGGCGTTGTTCCAATCTAGGTATGCGCACCAAGGCCGGATTCCCTGCAAGCCGTGTGCACCCCCTGACTTTAGGAGTACGAAAATGCTGCAAATTACCCGTTCTTTCGCCATCGTTGGCGCCGTGGTCCTTGTGGGCTCGTTGGCCGCCTGCGGCCACAACCGATCGGCCCCTGCGCCACAATATTCGGGGGGCTACTCGGGCGGCTACCAAACGGCGCCGGCCTACCCGAACAATCCGGCCGGCACGGAGTACGGTCGGGTTTCCAATATCGAAGTGCTGCAGGGGCGGTCGCAAGGCCAGACCTCCGGGGCTGGTGCTGTGATCGGCGCTGTCGTCGGTGGTGTTCTGGGCAACCAGATCGGCAAGGGCTCCGGTCGTGCCGCCGCAACCGGCGTGGGCATTGTTGGAGGCGCAGTAGCAGGCAATGCCATTGAAGGTCGCAACAACAGCCAGGAAGTACAGGGCTACCGCCTGTCGGTGCAACTCGATCACGGCGGCTACCGCGTCTACGACGTAAGCAGCCCCGGCGATCTGCGCATTGGCGACCGTGTACGCCTGTACAACGGCCAGATTTCACGCCTTTAATCGACCATTCGGGCTTGGCTAGGCTCTGAAAACCGTTCAGGGCCTTCCTTTCGCCCAGCTCAGTGGAGCAGGTTACTGCCAGGCGCCTGCGGCTGTACCCGAAAAAAGCCTGTGCCGGCGCTGCCCCGGCCAATTTCCTCTTCGGTGGCTTCCCGCACGGCCTGTACGGTCAACTGCAAGCGCAGCGCAATTCCCGCCAACGGGTGATTGCCGTCCAGGACCACATGCTCCGGATAGATCTCCGTGACCGTGTAGAGCCCCGTGCGGGGGGCATCGGGATTGCAGCCCTCGGGCAGCGCGGCGCCGTCAAACGTCATTCCCTCTTCGATCTCTGCCGGAAAAAGATCGCGTGGCTCCAGGAACAGCAGTTGGTCGTTGAAGTCACCAAACGCATCTTCGGGCTCCAGGTGCAACGCCAGCGTGGCACCGGGGCCGTGGCCTTGCAGGGCTTCTTCGATGCGGGGTAGAAGGTCGTCGCCCCCCACCAGAAACTCTACGGGATCGTCGAGCACATCCAGTTCTTCGCCAAGGGTGTCTTTCAGGGTCCAGGTCAGTGCGACCACACATTGTTGGGTAATTTCCATAGGAGAATTGTCGCAGTTTGACCAACGGCTCCGCAAAGGGGCAGACCAGTTCCCATGGATATCCTGCAACCCCTTACCCTGCTCGGTGGCCTGACCCCCGCCCAGTTCATGCGCCGCCATTGGCAGAAAAAGCCCTTGCTGGTGCGCCAGGCCATTCCCCAGTTTGCTCCTCCTGTGTTGCGGTCGGAGCTGTTCGCGCTGGCCTCCCGGGAGGGCGTGGAGTCCCGCCTCGTGCAAATGGCCAAAGGGGCGTGGAAGCTGCGCCATGGACCCTTTCAAAGGCGTGCCCTGCCTGCGCTCCAGCAGCCCGATTGGACTTTGCTGGTGCAGGGCGTGGACCTGCACAACGACGCCGTGCATGCGCTGATGCAGCAGTTCAGGTTTGTGCCGGAGGCGCGGCTTGATGACCTCATGGTCAGTTATGCGTCCGACGGCGGTGGTGTGGGCCCGCATTTCGACAGTTACGACGTCTTTCTGTTGCAGGCCCACGGAACGCGGCGTTGGCGCATTGGCCGCCAGAAGGATCTCACGCTGCGCGAAGGTATTCCCCTCAAAGTGCTGGCGCAGTTCGAGCCTGAAGAGGAGTACCTGCTGGAGCCGGGCGACATGCTGTACCTGCCGCCGCGTTATGCCCACGATGGCATCGCCGAGGGCGAATGCATGACTTATTCGATCGGCTTTAAGGTGCCGTCGCGCGCCGAACTGGGCCAGGAATTGTTGGTGCGCCTGGCCGAGGACGCTGCGGATCAAGACAAGCCCCTGCTGTACCGCGATGCCCAGCAGGAAGCTGTGTCTCAACCTGCGGCCATTCCGGCGGGTTTGCAGGACTTCGCGCGGGATGCTTTGAGCCGCGCACTGGCGCAGCCCCTTGTTTTGGAGCGCGCACTGGGGGAGTATCTGACTGAGCCCAAGCCGAATGTGTGGTTCGAACCCGGCGATACAGGCGTGATGCTGGAAGGGGTGCGCCTGGACCGCCGCAGCCGCATGATGTACGACACGCACCATGTGTTCATCAATGGCGAGAGCTACCGCGCAGCAGGCCGCGATGCAACGCTAATGCGCCGCCTGGCTGATGAACGTCAGTTGACCGCCCGCGAGCTTGCGCGCGCCAGTGACGACGCGCTGGAACTGCTGTCGTCCTGGTGTGATGCGGGCTGGGCCCACGTCTGGGCTGGATAGATCGAAGCACGCCAGGAGACACCGCCATGACCGAGACTTCTGCCAGTTCCGCCGATTCGCGGCCCGATCTCCCGGTGGGTCGTTTCAGCAGCCGTGAAGTGTTTCAGCAAATGGTGCGCGACGCGATTGCCACAGCCGCCCGGGATGGCTGGAAGGAAATTGTGATCAGCGATGCGAATTTCCATGACTGGCCCCTGGGCGAACGCAGTGTGGTGGAGGCCTTGCAGGATTGGGCCCATGGAAGTCGGCGTTTCACCATGCTGGCGTGCAGCTACGATGATGTGATCCGTCGGCACGCGCGTTTTGTGCGTTGGCGGGGCACCTGGGACCACATCATCAATTGCCGTCGCAGCCCGGCGGCTGATCCCCTGGATATTCCCAGTGCATTGTGGTCCCCGCACTGGGTGATGCAACGGCTGGACCCGGAGCGGTGCGTGGGGGTTGCAGGCTTTGAACCAGATCGCCGTGTGTTGCTGCGCGAGACGCTCAACGAGTGGGTGCGCAGCAAAAGCACGCCCGGTTTCCCCGCATCGACGCTGGGGTTATGAGCCAAATGCGCGCTGTGCGCCTTGTCAATTGGGCGTAAAGGTTTCGTCAGTGTTAGTCTGTATTGACTAAATACCAATATAATCAGCGGCTGCGCCGAAAAGGTGCAAGCCAAGCGCATTGTGCCAAAGCGTACCGGGGCTTCCAAAAAGCCTGACGCCGTGGCTTTTCAAGATTCTGTCTGTCCAACTAGGAAAATCGAAATGAAGAACTCTCTCGTTCTGGCCGCCCTGATCGCCGCTGCTGCACTCGCCGCTTGTGGCAAGAAGGAAGAGCCCGCTCCTGCTCCAGCACCAGCTGCCGTGGAAGCCCCAGCTCCAGCACCCGCACCAGCTCCTGCCGCTTCTGAAGCCGCTCCTGCCGCTTCCGACGCTGCCTCGGCTGCTGCTGCACCTGCTGCCGATGCTGCCAAGGCTGCCGCTGACGCTGCTGCCACCGCTGCTACTGGCGCTTCCGCAGCCAAGTAATTCGCTGCAGGCCGCAGCAGGTTGCAAAACCTGCTATCGACCGAGAGCCCCGCACCGCAAGGTCGGGGCTTTTTCTTTTTTGGGGCGTTTTCCTTCCCCGGAGTTGGTCGTTTGCGGCGTTACCGGAGTCACTTCATCCTGCAACTGCCAGCCAGGGCGTTCCCACCGTTGGGCTGGCGACGGTGATTTCCTCGGCGGGCCACTCCAGTGCAAGGCCTAGCGCCTGTTGAGCGAGGCCGGGTGCATTGTTCTGTGCGCTCAAGTGGGCGGCCACCACACGCTGCAGGCCAGGGTGCCGCACGGCACGCAGGATGTCGGCTGCCGCAAAATTGGCCAAGTGCCCATACGGTCCCCCGACGCGGCGTTTCAAGAAGGTCGGGTACCGGGATGCTTCGAGCATTGCGGGGTCGTGGTTGGCTTCAATCATCAACGCATGGCAGCCTTGTAGTTGCTGCAGAACATGGTCGCTGGCGTGGCCCAGGTCGGTGAGCACGCCCAGGTGGGATGCGCCGTCCGAGCAGCGCAGCTGCAGCGGCTCGCGCGCATCGTGGGGCACCGTGAAGGGCAGGGCGCTGAAGGTGCCGAGGTCCAGAGCCTGCATGTCGTGTGCGATGCGCAGCATGCCATCAAAGTCGGGGGCTCCGAGGGCGGTGTAGGTGCCCTGGCTCATCCATACCGGGATGCGGTAGCGCACGGCCACGGCCAGTGCACAGCCGATGTGGTCCGAGTGTTCGTGGGTGATGAAGACGGCATCCAGGTCTTCGATCTGCAACTGCGCTTGCGCCAGGCGGGTCTGCAGTTGCCGGATGCCGAATCCGCAATCGATCAGCAGGCGGCGTACCTGTGTGCCGCTGCTGCCTTCCACCACCGTGGCATTGCCCGTGCTGCCGCTACCCAGGTTCTTGAAACGCAGCATGTCGTGGTTGAAGGCGCTTGCCGCGCAGCACCTCTGTAGCCTGGGCCCCGGGCCCAGGCAGGGGGAGCGAAGAGGCGCGCGGTTCGTCGCTTATTTCAGATCGTCGGCAATCACGCGGACGATGCGCTCGGCATTGGCGGACGATTCGGGGACGCCGGCTTCGTTGAGCACCGATACCGTGGTGGACTCCCCTTGGCTGCGCACCAGGATGCGGTACTTGAGTGGAGGTGTGGCGTTGGACGAGCTGAAGAGTTTGCCGAAGAACCCTGGCTCCTTCTTCTCGGCATTGGGCGCCACATAGCGCACAAAGTAGGTGCCTTCATTGCGATTGCGGTCTTCCACCGTGAAGCCGGTGCGGTCCAGGGCCAGGCCGATGCGGCGCCAGGCGCGGTCAAAACCCTCGTCAAGCTGGACCACGGGTTTGTTGTCTACCGTGGCCATGCGGGCCGACTGAGCGCGTGGGGCGGGGGCTGCAGCCACTGCCTTGGACTGCTCTTGGCTCACGCCCAGCTTGACCATCAGGCGGCGCAGGAATTCGGTTTCGAGTTCCGGGTCGGAGGGGCGGGGTTGCCACACGGTGCTGTCTTTGGAAACGTTGCCGTAGACCTCAATCATGCCGCGGTGGGTGATGTAGATCTCGGTGCCGCCATTGGCGTTGCGCTCCAGGCGCGTTCGGAACTTGTCGCGTTCACCGGTGGAGTACAGCGAGTCGAGCAGCTTGCCCAGGGTCGATCGGATGAAATCCTGCGGCAGCTTGGCGCGGTTTTCGGCCCAGTCGGTTTCCATGATGCCCACGTTGGCGTCTGCCTGCGCCAGGTTGAAGCCGCTTTCCTGCCAGAAGTCGCGCACGGGTTCCCAGAGCTTGTCGGCCGGGCGGTTGACCACCAGCCAGCGCTGGTTGCCGTCGCGCTCGATGCGCACGTCGCCCAGTTGCAGGGCTGCGGCGTTGGCGGTGCCCGATGGCTGAGCAGCCTGGCCGGCCTGCATGGCGGCGGCCGAGACGGCGCCGCCTGGGACGTTGTAGCGTGAATCACGCGACAGCTGGGTCAGGTCTGGCGGGACTTCCAGGGTCGAGCCTTTGGTCGCGCTCTTGTAGTCGATCTTGTCGCCCTCCAGGGCGGCACAGGCAGACAGGGCCATGGCAAGGGCCAGCAGGCTCAGGCGGGTGGTAGCAGCTTTCACGCGGAAATCCTTGGAGAGTGTCTCGGGGAGCGGGCGCAGCCCGGATTAGATCAGGCCGCTGGTGCGCAGCGCAGATTCGACCACAGCCTCGTTGCTGGTGGTCAGCGGCGTCATGGGCAGGCGCATCGTGCCACCGCACAGGCCCATGCGGGCCATGGCCCACTTGACCGGGATGGGGTTGGCTTCGACAAACAGGTTCTTGTGCACCGGCATCAGCTTGAACTGGATTTCCATGGCCCGGCGTGCATCGCCCGCCAGGGCAGCCACACACAGTTCGTGCATGAGGCGCGGGGCGACGTTGGCCGTCACGCTGATGTTGCCGTGGCCTCCGCACAGCATCAGCGCCACAGCGGTCGGGTCGTCGCCCGAATACACGCCAAAGCCCTGGGGCACGTCGCGGATGAGCCACTGGGCGCGTTCGATGTTGCCGGTGGCTTCCTTGATGCCGATGATGCCGGGCACCTGGGTCAGGCGCAGCACGGTGTCGTGTTGCATATCGGCCACCGAGCGGCCGGGCACGTTGTACAGCACGATGGGCAGGTCGCCCGTGGCTTCGGCAATCGCCTTGAAATGCTGGAACTGGCCCTCTTGCGTAGGCTTGTTGTAGTACGGCACGACCTGCAACTGGCTGTCGGCCCCCACGCCGCGCGCGAACTTGGCCAGCTCGATGGCTTCGGCGGTGGAGTTGGCGCCACAGCCCGCCATGATGGGCACGCGCTTGGCAGATTGCTCCACGGCCACGCGGATGATCTCGCAATGTTCTTCGACGTTGACGGTGGGCGACTCGCCCGTGGTGCCCACCACGCCGATGCAGTCGGTGCCTTCGGCAATGTGCCAGTCGATCAGTTTGCGCAGGGCCGGGTAGTCCACGCTACCGTCCTCGTGCATGGGTGTGACGAGGGCGACGATGCTGCCGGTGAGAGCGACGGAGGAAGAGGTCATGTCCGCAGTGGTAAACGGTAAAAGAGCATTCTAACTAGCCCACATGGGCAGAAGATGTCGTGAGGGTCCCCCAGGCGGCGGGAGTTCCCGCACGGCCGTGATGCGTTGCACAAAACGGTCGGGGTTTTTTTGGAAGCCGTCTTCATAGGCCAGCGTGCGCAGCCCCGTGCAGGCGGTCAGCAGTTCTCCGGGCCGCAGCAGGAACTCCGGCCGGGCCGGGCGGCCCACAGTTTCGTTGCCGTGTGCAAAGGTCTCGTAGATCAGCACACCGCCTGGGGCCACGCTTTCCACCAGGGTGGCCAGCAGGGGCCGCCACAGGTAGTTGGTGACCACCACGGCACCAAACTGGCGGCCTGCAAAGGGCCATGGGCCGCTCTCGATGTCGGCCAGTACCAGTTCACCCAGACCCTCGCAAGCGGCCAGAGCCTCGGCAGAGCGGTCCACCCCCACCACGGAGTGCCCCAGGCCGCGCAGCCAGCGCAGGTGGCGCCCGGCGCCGCAAGCCACGTCGAGCACCGTGCTGCCCGGCGCAATCAGGTGGGACCAGCGGCGGACCCAGTCGGAGGGAGCTTCGTTACCGTGCATATGCTATTGAAAATATAGCTATCAGCGCTTGTCCATCAAGCGCTAGCGGCCAAAAAACTTGAAAGAGGAAGGCGCGGGCTCAGAAGCACGCCCACATCTGGTCGGCCAGCATCACCATGAAGTCCGGCACCGTGTACATGCCAAACACCGTCAGGCACAGCACCACCGCCGTGATCCAGCCAAGCCAGCGCCATACCCGTGGCACGCTGCTGCCGGGCGGGGTGGTGGATGCGCTGACGGTGGGCATGAAGAAGTTCTTTGCAGGGGATGGTCAGGCAGGTTGGGCTGCGCCGCGCTGGATGGGGCTTTCCCGGACCGGCAGGTTTACCAGCCCGGCAAAAACACCCAGGCCGATGGCGATGTACCAGACGATATCGTAGCTGCCCGTCGCGTCATACAGATAGCCCCCCAGCCACACGCCCAGGAAGCTGCCGATCTGGTGGCTGAAGAACACGAAGCCGCCCAGCATCGACAGATGCTGCACGCCAAAGATTTGCGCGATGGTGGCGTTGGTGGGCGGAATGGTAGACAGCCACAGCGTGCCCATCACCGCCGAGAACACATACACCGACAGCGGCGACAGCGGCACCAGCAAGAACACGCTGATGGCCGCAGCCCGCGCAAAGTAGATAAAAGCCAGGATGAACCGCTTGGGCATGCGCTGGCCCAGCGTGCCAGCCACATAGGTGCCCAGCACATTGAACAGGCCAATCAGCGCCAGCGCATAGCTGGCCACCTGGGGCGACAGGCCGTGGTCCTTGAGGTAGCTGGGCATGTGCACGCCGATGAACACCACCTGGAATCCACAGACGAAGTAGCCCGCCATCAACAGGTTGAAACTGGGGTAGCGGAACGCCTCGCCCAGCGCTTGCAGGATCGTCTGCTCGCGCTTGACCGGGGCCGCTCCCGCGAAGTTGGGCTCGCGCAGCCCAAAGGCCAGCGGCACGATGAGCAGCACCATCAAGGACAGCGCCAGCAGCGCCTGCTGCCAACCCAATCCGGCAATCAGCCAGCCTTCCACCGGCACCATGAGGAACTGGCCGAACGAGCCAGCCGCCGCGGCCACACCCATGGCCCAGGACCGGCGTTCGGGTGCAATCTGGCGCCCCAGCACACCGTAGATCACGGCGTAGGTGGTGCCTGCCTGGGCCGCGCCAATCAGCACGCCCGCCGTCAGCGCAAACAGCGTGGGCGTGGGCGACAGTGCCATGCCCGCCAGGCCCAGGCCGTACAGCACGGCACCGCCCATCAGCACGCGGAACGCGCCAAACCGGTCGGCCACCATGCCCGCAAAAATGCCGATCAGGCCCCAGGACAGGTTCTGGATGGCAATTGCCAGTGCGAACGACTGGCGCGTCCAGCCCATCTCCTGGGTGATGGGCAAGAGCCAGAGCCCGAAGCCGTGGCGGATGCCCATCGACAGGGTCACGATGGCCGCGCCGCAGGCCAGCACCTGGAACATGGACAGTTTGGGAGGATTCGTATGCATGCGCAGGAATGTAGCCAGATTGCGTGAAACGTGCTGATACACCGGGGACCAATACAGTTGGTAGCAGGGGCGAAGGTGGGGCTGGTTTTATATCCAGCTATTGCTGCGTTGCCGCACTACAATCCGCCCCATGTCTGCCAAACCGTCTTCTGCATCCGCCAGCGAATATTCCGAAGGCTCGATCCGCGTGCTTAAGGGCCTGGAGCCCGTCAAGCAACGCCCGGGCATGTACACCCGCACCGACAACCCCCTGCACATCGTTCAGGAGGTGCTGGACAACGCGGCCGACGAGGCGCTGGCCGGGCACGGCAAGAAGATCCGCGTCACGCTGCATGCCGACGGCTCGGTCAGCGTGGAGGACGACGGCCGGGGCATTCCGTTTGGCATGCACCCCGAGGAAAACGCCCCGGTGATCGAACTGGTGTTCACCCGGCTGCACGCGGGTGGCAAGTTCGACAAGGGCAAGGGCGGCGCCTACAGCTTCTCGGGCGGCCTGCACGGCGTGGGCGTGAGTGTGACCAACGCTTTGGCCACACGGCTGGAGGCAACGAGCTACCGCGAAGGCAAGGCGGCACGCCTGGTGTTCTCGGCCGGTGACGTGATCGAACCCCTGGTGGCCCGACCGCTGGAGGCGGGCGAGCGCAAGCAGGGCACCTCGGTCCGAGTGTGGCCCGACGCCAAGTATTTCGAATCGAGCGTGCTGCCCATGGGCGAGCTCACCCACCTGCTGCGCAGCAAGGCGGTGCTGATGCCCGGCGTGACGGTGCAGCTTGTCAACGAGAAAACCCGCGACACGCAAACCTGGCAGTACAAGGGCGGCCTGCGCGACTACCTCATGCAGACGCTCAACGGCGACCCGGTGATCCCGCTGTTTGAAGGCGAAGGTTTTGCCGACCGCAACAACGAAAGTTTTGCCGAAGGCGAGGGCGCATCCTGGTGTGTTGCCTTCACCGAAGACGGCCAGCCCGTGCGCGAGAGCTACGTCAACCTGATTCCCACGAGCGCAGGCGGCACGCACGAGAGCGGCCTGCGCGACGGCCTGTTCAATGCGGTCAAGAGCTTTATCGAACTGCACAGCCTGTTGCCCAAGGGCGTGAAGCTTCTGCCTGAGGACGTGTTTGCGCGCGCCAGCTATGTCCTCTCAGCCAAGGTGCTCGACCCGCAGTTCCAGGGCCAGATCAAGGAGCGCCTGAACTCGCGCGACGCGGTGCGCCTGGTCAGCGGCTTTGTGCGCCCCGCGCTGGAGCTGTGGCTGAACCAGCATGTGGAATACGGCAAGAAGCTCGCCGAGCTGGCCATCAAGGCCGCGCAGACGCGCCAGAAGGCCGGGCAGAAGGTTGAAAAACGCAAGGGCTCCGGCGTGGCCGTGTTGCCCGGCAAGCTCACCGACTGCGAAAGCAAGGACATCGCCCACAACGAAGTCTTCCTGGTCGAGGGCGACTCGGCTGGCGGCAGCGCCAAGATGGGCCGCGACAAGGAAAGCCAGGCCATCCTGCCGCTGCGCGGCAAGGTGCTCAACACCTGGGAGGTGGAGCGCGACCGGCTGTTTGCCAACAACGAAATCCACGACATCTCGGTGGCCATCGGCGTAGACCCGCACGGCCCCAACGACACGCCGGATTTGAGCGGCCTGCGCTACGGCAAGGTTTGCATCTTGAGTGACGCCGACGTGGATGGCTCGCACATCCAGGTGCTGCTGCTCACCCTGTTCTTCCGCCATTTTCCCAAGCTCATCGAGGCGGGCCACATCTACGTGGCGCGCCCGCCGCTGTTCCGCGTGGATGTACCCGCGCGCGGCAAGAAGCCCGCCGCCAAGATGTATGCGCTGGACGATGGCGAACTGACTGCCATCCTCGACAAGTGCGCCAAGGACGGTGTGCCCAAAGAGAAGTGCCAGATCAGCCGCTTCAAGGGCCTGGGCGAGATGAACGCCGAGCAGCTGTGGGAAACCACGCTCAACCCCGACACCCGCCGCCTGCTGCCCGTGCAGCTGGGCGACATGGACTTTGCCGCCACCGAGGGTCTCATCACCAAGCTCATGGGCAAGGGCGAAGCCGCCGCGCGCCGTGAGCTGATGGAGTTGCATGGCGATGCGGTCGAGATCGATATCTGACCGCATCGACGCGCTCCGCCCGGTGTTTGTGATCAAAATATGAATAAAAACAGTGCCCTGCGCTTGTCTGTATTGGGTTTGCTGCTATGTTTTGTGCAGCAAATGGCCCATGCGGACCTGTGGGCGCATGTGGACGAGCGTGGCGTGACGCACTTTGCGGCCGAGCAGGTCGATGCGCGCTACCAGCTGTTTTTTCGCGGCAACGACTTTGACTCCACCCGCGACGCGCCTGCCAATGCGTCGCCCATGCCCTACGCGCTGCCCGCAGCGGGCGCGCGCCTGCTGGCCTTTTTTGACATCGCCCCCGACTACAAACGCGTCAAACACCACCTGCGCGCTGCGTCCGCCAAACACGGTGTGGACTACGAGCTGCTGCAGGCCGTGATCGCGACCGAGTCCGGCTTTGACGCCACCGCCGTGTCGCCCAAGGGCGCCGTGGGCCTGATGCAGGTGATGCCCGCCACCGCCAACCGCTTTGGTGTGAGCAGCGACGCCAAGCGCACGGTGGAACAGAAGCTGGCCGACCCGGCGGTGAATGTGCCCACTGGCACCCGTTACCTGCGCCACCTGCTGGACCTGTTCCCCGGTCGCATGGACCTGGCCGTGGCGGCCTACAACGCCGGTGAAGGTGCGGTACAGCGCGCGGGCAACCAAATCCCCGCGTACAAGGAAACGCAGAGCTATGTGCGCACCGTGCTGGGCCTGTATGCCCAGCTCAAGCCCCCGGCACCCGTGCTGGCACAGCGTGCAGCGCCTGGCCGCGTACGCATGGAGCTCTCGGGCGGTGCCACCAACAGGGGCAACCTGCCGCCCACCCGCGTCGCGCAGACACGCGACCAGAACCTGAATCAAGAACCTGTAGTTAACGAATGAGCGACCAACCGACTTTGGATTTCACCACCGCAGGCGATGACGGGGGCGACTCCCTGGGCCTGGCGGGCTATGCCCAGCGCGCCTACCTTGAATACGCACTGTCGGTCGTCAAGGGCCGTGCATTACCCGATGTGTGCGACGGCCTCAAGCCCGTGCAGAGGCGCATCCTGTATTCGATGGACCGCATGGGCCTGGGCTACAGCGGCCCCACGCGCAATACTGCCGCCAAGCCGGTCAAGAGCGCCCGCGTGGTGGGCGATGTGCTGGGCCGCTTCCACCCGCATGGTGACCAGTCGGCCTACGACGCGCTGGTGCGCATGGCGCAGGACTTTGCCCAGCGCTACCCGCTGATCGACGGCCAGGGCAACTTCGGCAGCCGCGATGGCGATGGCGCCGCTGCCATGCGCTACACCGAGGCGCGCCTGTCGCGCATCACCAGCCTGCTGCTCGACGAGATCGACGAAGGCACCGTGGATTTCATGCCCAACTACGACGGCAGCACTGAGGAGCCGCGCCAGTTGCCCGCCCGCCTGCCGTTTGCGTTGCTCAACGGCGCCAGCGGCATCGCCGTGGGCCTGGCCACCGAAATCCCCAGCCACAACCTGCGCGAGATTGCCGACGCCTGCATTGCGCTCATCAAGACACCTTCGCTGAGCCAGGACGAGCTGCTGGCCATCGTGCCCGGGCCCGACTACCCCGGCGGTGGCCAGATCATCAGCAGCCCCGGTGACATTGCCGATGCCTACCGCACCGGCCGGGGCAGCCTCAAGGTGCGCGCGCGCTGGAAGATCGAGGAACTGGCGCGTGGCCAGTGGCAACTGGTGGTGAACGAGCTGCCACCGGGCGTGAGCACGCAGCGCGTGCTCGAAGAGATCGAGGAAATCACCAACCCCAAAGTCAAGGCCGGCAAGAAGGCGCTGAGCCAGGACCAGACGCAACTGAAGGCCAGCATCCTGGCCGTGCTGGATGTCGTGCGCGACGAATCCAGCAAAGACGCCCCCGTGCGCCTGGTGTTCGAGCCCAAGACGGGCAAGACCCCGCAGCAGGAGCTGATCACCGCGCTGCTGGCGCACACCAGCCTGGAGACCTCGGCCCCCATCAACCTCACCATGGTGGGGCTCGACGGCAAGCCGGTGCAAAAGTCGCTGCGTGTGATGCTGGAAGAGTGGATCGCCTTCCGCCAGACCACGATCACGCGCCGCAGCCAGCACCGCCTGAACAAGGTGCTCGAGCGCATCCACATCCTCGAAGGGCGGCAGACCGTGCTGCTCAACATCGACGAGGTGATCGCCATCATCCGTGCGGCCGAGGAGCCCAAGGCCGCGCTGATTGCGCGCTTCAACCTCAGCGATCGACAGGCCGAAGACATCCTGGAAATTCGCCTGCGCCAGCTTGCGCGGCTCGAAGCCATCAAGATCGAGCAGGAACTGAAAGAACTGCGCGAAAGCCAGGGCAAGCTAGAAGACATTCTGAACAACCCCGGCTCGCTGCGCCGAACCATGGTCAAGGAGATCGAGGCCGACGCCAAGACCTTTGCCGATGCGCGCCGCACGCTGATACAGGCCGAGAAAAAGGCTGTGGCCGAAGTGAAGGTGGTGGACGAGCCTGTCACGGTGATCGTCTCGCAAAAAGGCTGGGTGCGCGCTCGCACCGGCCATGGCCACGAGGCTGCCAGTTTTGCCTTCAAGGCGGGCGATGGCCTGTATGGCACGTTTGAATGCCGCACGGTCGATACCTTGCTGGCCTTTGGCAGCAATGGCCGCGTGTACTCGGTGGCGGTGTCATTGCTGCCCGGCGCACGCGGTGACGGCCAGCCGGTGACCACGCTGATTGAGTTGGAAGCCGGCACCCAACTGCTGCACTACTTTGCAGGGCCCGCCAACGCCACGCTGCTGCTGTCCAACTCCGGTGGCTACGGCTTTCTGGCGGCGGTGGAGAACATGGTCTCGCGCCAGAAGGGCGGCAAGGCCTTCCTCACGTTGGGCGAGGGCGAGACGGTGTGTGTGCCTTCGCATGCTGCGGGCACCACGGGCAGCAAGCCCGTGCTGCCTGCCACGCATGTGGCCTGTGCCTCCACGGGCGGGCGCATCCTCACGTTCGAGATCACCGAGCTGAAAACCATGGTCAACGGCGGTCGCGGGCTGATGCTGATTGACCTGGAAGACAAGGACCAGCTGGCGGGAGCCGCAGCCTACACACGCAGCATTCGCCTGGATGGCATTGGCCGGGGCGGCAAGCAGCGCGACGAGACGCTCGAGATCCGCAGCCTGAACAACGCCCGCGCCGCGCGAGGCCGCAAGGGCAAGGCGGCGGACCTGGGCTTCAAGCCCAACGCAGTGACGCGCGTGGAGTAAGACTGTGGCGTCGCGCTCACCCACGCTGGATGAGCTGCGCCGCTACGCGATTGCGCGCAGCCTGTTCAAACCGCTGACGCTGCCCGGCGCAATCCGCAAGCTGGGGTTTGTGCAGGCTGACCCGATGCGAGCACCCGCGCGGGCGCAGGACCTGATTTTGCGTCTGCGGGTGCGCGACTACCGCGCGGGTGACCTGGAACGCCGCTACGAGCGCTTAGGTATTGAAGAAGACGCCTTCGTTAACTACGGCTTTGTGTCCCGCGAGATGCTGACGCTGCTGCACCCGCGCACGCCGCGCAGGCCGTGGGACGCCGCCACTACCGAACGTGCGCGTGAGGTGCTGGCGTTTGTGCAGGAGCGGGGCATGGTGCACCCGCGCGAAGTGAGCGAAGCGTTTGCGCACCATGGCCGCGTGGCGGGCTACTGGGGCGGCGAGCTCAATGCCAGCACACGCCTGCTGGATGCGATGCACCACCACGGCTGGTTGCGGGTGTGCCGCCGCGAGTCGGGCACTCGGGTGTATGCACCCGTTGCGCACCCCGAGCAGGACGTCAGCCCCGCCGCACGTTTGGCCCGCGCCGAAGCCCTGGTGGATCGCATCGTGGCGCTGTATGCCCCGTTGCCTGCCCCCAGCCTGGGCTACCTGGTCACGCTGCTGCGCTATGGCGCACCGCAGCTGGCTGCCGAGGCGCGCGCGGTGGCCAAGGCCGCACCGTCACGCTACGGCCATGCGGTGGTCGATGGAACCACCTGGTTTTGGCCTGTCGCTGAAAGTCCGGCATCGCACCGCCACCAGCCGGATAACGGCGTGCGGCTATTGGCACCGTTCGATCCCGTGGTGTGGGACCGACGCCGCTTCGAGATGCTGTGGGGCTGGGCGTACCGGTTCGAGGCGTATGTACCGGCGCCCAAGCGCACCATGGGCCACTATGCGTTGCCGGTGCTGTGGGGCGAACAGATGGTGGGCTGGGCCAACCTGCGCGTGGAGCGCGGTCGGCTGCAGCATGCTCTGGGTTTTGTGGCCGGGCGCCCACCACGCGACGCGGGGTTCCGGCGCGCGCTGGGCGAGGAACTGGCGCGTTTTGAGGCCTTCCTCGGCTCCGCAGCCTGACAGCCCGCTCATGCACCCGGCACCCCGGGCCTGCGAGTTAGCACCTGTCGCCAGTTTTTTTCAGGGTGTTGCAGCGGACGACAGGGGCCGCTGGCACCGCGCTTTTGTCGACGATGGGCGTACAGATGGCATGCGAATGGGGCATTCGCCCGAGCGACACGACTTGCTGAAACCCCGTGGCCGAACTCTGGCGGCGCGATGATGCCCGCCCCGGGAGGTGTGGTGGGGCCCATGCAGGCAGGGCAGACCCTGATGTGCAGTGACTGAGTTTGTGCAATCGTGAAAAAGCGTGCAACATCTGTACACAAACACAACGCTTCAGGAGGCAACCATGCCCAAGCATCTTCGGATGGCTCACAAGCTCTGGCTGGCGGTGATTTTGATTGTGGTCATGCTGGTGGCGGTGGTGGGCTTTGCGGCCTACCGGTCTGCCAAGGTACAGGCCCATGCTGATGCGGTGAGCAAAGACATGGAGTCGCGCGTGCAGGCGGCATTGCGCTGGTCGGGTCTTACCGAGACCAATGCCGCCAGAACCCAGGCCCTGATCGTCAGCAGCGACCCGGCCGTCGAAGCCGAGTTCAAGGATGTGATCACGGCCACATCGGCGCAGATCAGCGAAGTGCAAAAGTCGCTGGAATCCATGGCCCTGTCAGAGGCCGACAAGCAGCAGATGGCCAAGATCGCCGCTGCGCGCAAGACCATGATCGACCTGCGCGGCGAGGCCCGCAAACTCAAGAGCGATGGGCAGCAAGAACAGGCTGTGACGTTGATCACCCAGAAGTACAACCCTTCGGTGGCGGCCTACACCACCACGCTGCGTGAGTTCGTTCAGCAGCAGCAGCAAGGCGCCGAGGCCGTTCAGAAGCAGATGGCGGCAGAGCGCATGCTGACGGTCAAGATTGCTGCCGTGGCCGTGGGCCTGCTGCTGCTGGCCATCATTGTGGGTGCCTACTACCTGATCGGCAGCATCCAGCGGCCCTTGGAGCAGGCCAACGGGCTGGCCGAACGCATTGCGGGGGGCGACCTGAGCATGCAGGAATCCGTGACCCGGGGCGACGAGTTTGGCGACCTGCTGCGTTCGCTGTATGCCATGAGCAGCGCCTTGGGTCGCATGGTGCACCAGGTGCGCCAGAGCACCGACAGCATCGCCATCGCCAGCGCCGAGATCGCCACGGGCAACCACGACCTGTCGGCCCGCACCGAGCAGACCTCCAGCAACCTGCAGGAGACGGCGGCCGCCATGGAGCAGTTCACCAGCACCATCCAGCAAAGCGCAGGCAGTGCGCAGCAGGCCAGCAGCCTGGCGGCGGGCGCCACGGGCGTGGCGCGCCGGGGCGGCGAGGTGGTGAACCAGGTGGTGGCCACGATGGAGGACATCAACCACAGCAGCAAGAAGATCGCGGACATCATTGGCGTGATTGATGGCATAGCGTTTCAGACCAACATCCTCGCGCTGAACGCCGCTGTGGAAGCTGCCCGCGCGGGTGAGCAGGGCCGGGGTTTTGCGGTGGTGGCCAGCGAGGTGCGCAGCCTTGCCCAGCGCAGCGCCGAGGCCGCCAAGGAGATCAAGTTGCTCATCAGTGCATCGGTCGAGAAGGTGGAGACGGGCTCGCGCCTGGTGTCGGACGCGGGCACCACCATGACCGACATCGTGCAGTCGGTGCAGCGCGTGACCGACATGATTGGCGAGATCACCGCAGCATCGTCCGAACAGAGTGCGGGGGTGTCGCAGGTCAACAAGGCGATCAGCAACCTCGACCAGATGACGCAGCAGAATGCGGCGCTGGTGGAAGAAAGCGCCGCCGCCGCCCAGAGCCTGCGTGAGCAGGCAGACCACCTGGCGCGCGAGGTGTCCATGTTCAAGGTGAATGCCGCCAGCTATGGGCCCGCGCAGGCGGCCATTGGTGCGGCGCGCGCCACGGCTGCCCAGCGGCCACAGGCACCCGCCGCTACCGCTGTCCCCTCGGCACCCGCACGGCCTGCACCGGGTTCTGGTGCGAGGGCACTCCACGGCACGCCCGCTGCGGTGGCCAAGGCTCCGGCTGCAGCGGCCGCTGTTGCCAAGGTATCTGTCGCACCTGCACCCGCCAGCCGCAAGCCCGCGGTGGCCCAGGGATCGGAAGAGGACTGGGAGTCTTTCTGACGCTCTGACAACTGGCAGCCATGGTGTCATGGCGGCTGGGAGGGGCGTATCCGTCACCGCCCAGCGCAGAAAACAAAAAAATCCATGGCAGTCATGCCATGGGTTTTTTTTGGTGAGGGGGGTGGGGTCTGTCAGGCCAGCTCTGCGATCAGCTCGATTTCCACGCAGGCGCCCAGGGGGATCTGCGCCACGCCAAAAGCGCTGCGGGCGTGCACGCCTTTTTCGCCAAAGACCTGGCCCAGCAGTTCGCTGGCACCGTTGGTCACCAGGTGCTGCTCGGTGAAATCACCCGTGGAATTCACCAGGCTCATGACCTTGACGATGCGCTTGACGCGGTTGAGGTCGCCGCCACAGGCAGCCTGCAACGTGCCCATGAGGTCAATCGCTACCGAGCGTGCAGCTTCCTTGCCTTCTTCGGTGCCGATATCGCGGCCAAACTGCGCGGCCCAGGGCTTGCCGTCCTTGCGTGCGATGTGGCCGGACAGGAACACCAGGTTGCCCGTCTGTACATAGGGCACATAGGCGGCAGCGGGCACCGACACGGGGGGCAGGGTGATGTTGAGTTCTTTCAGCTTGTCGTAAACGCTCATGGTCTTTCCTCGGTTTGGCGTGAAGGTGGATGGCGGGGGCTGGCCGGTGTAGGTGCGCCGGCACGGCCTGCTGGTCAGCGCGGTGGCTTCGCGGTCCGGCGACACCCGGATGGCCGCGAGTGTTACACAGCCTGGTGTGCAGAATCCAGCGGCCAGCCCCCAGGCATCGCATTAGCATCAGCCCATGCCCGCCATAAGCGCCCCTAATGCCATTTCATCCGCCCCTGTGGGCCTGGATGGCGCCGTGGCCAGCGAAAGCTCCGCGATGGTCGCCGCCGTTCCCTGGCGCTTGCCTGCGTGGCTGCTGGGGGCCGTATTGGGGGCCGCGCTGCAGCTACAGCAGCCGGTGTTGTGGCCCGGGGTGGTCTACGGGGCTGTTCTGGTGGCGGCGTGTGTGGTGGGCGGGTGCGCGCGGGCAGCGTCCAGACGCAGCAGATGGGGCGCTCATGCTGCCACCGCGCTGGCCGTGGGCGCCGGAGTGCTGGTGATGTTCGCCCTGTGTGGGCTGCGCGCTGTGGACTATGCGGTCCAGGGCCTCGCGCCCGCGCTGGAGGGCCAGGACATCAGGGTGACCGGCGTGGTGGCGGCCATGCCCCAAACCAACGAGGCTGGCACCCGCATCCGCGTGGACGTGGAGGCCGCGCGCCTGAACGGTGCCCCGGTGACGCTGCCGCCGCGCATCGATGTGGCCTGGTACGGCGGCCCGTTCCGCGATGCGGCCGGAACCTTGGACCTGCAGCGCCCACCGCCCGCCCTGAAAGCCGGCGACCGCTGGGCGTTGACGGTGCGCCTGAAGGCGCCGCACGGGCTGCGCAACCCACATGGTTTTGACTACGAGTTGTGGATGTGGGAGCAGGGCGTGCAGGCCACAGGCTACGTGCGTGCAGGGCCCAAGGACGAGCCGCCGGAGTTTGTGGCTGCAACCTGGCTGCATCCGGTGGAGCGGGCGCGGCAGTCGGTGCGCGATGCGATCCTGGAGCGCCTGGCGGGCGATCAGGATGGCAGTGACCCGGCCCGCACGCGCGTTGCGGGCGTGGTGGCGGCTTTAGTGACGGGTGACCAGCGCGCCATTGACCGTGCCGATTGGGATGTGTTCCGCGCCACGGGCGTGGCTCACCTCATGAGCATCTCCGGGCTTCACATCACCTTGTTTGCCTGGCTGGCCGCGCTGGTGGTGGGTGCCCTGTGGCGGCGTTCCACCCGGCTGTGCCTGGCGGTGCCCGCGCCCTCTGCAGCACTGGCCGCCGGGGTGGTGCTGGCGGCAGCCTACGCGCTGTTCAGCGGCTGGGGCGTGCCTGCACAGCGCACGGTGATCATGCTGGCGGCCATTGCCGTGCTGCAGCTCAGCGGCCGCCGCTGGCCCTGGCCGCAGGTGTGGCTGTGGGCGTGCGCGGTCGTGGTGGTGGCAGACCCGTGGGCGTTGGCGCAGGCGGGCTTTTGGCTGAGCTTTGTGGCGGTGGGTATTCTGTTTGCTACTAGTTCAATAGCTGGTAGCGCTTATCCATCGAGCGCTAGGCGCCATTTTTATGCTTTGATTCGGGAGCAGTGGGTGGTGACGCTGGCGCTCACGCCCCTGACCCTGCTGCTGTTTGGCCAGGTGTCGGTGGTGGGTCTTGCCGCCAACCTGGTGGCGATTCCCTGGGTCACCCTGGTGGTCACCCCGCTGGCGTTGGGCGGCGTGCTGTGGGCGCCCTTGTGGAGCCTGGCCGCCCTCAGTTTGCAGCCGCTGGCAGCCCTGCTGCAATGGCTGGCGTTGTGGCCCTGGGCCGTGGTCTTCCTGCCTGCCGCGCCGTTGTGGGCGGGCATGCTGGCCGTGGCCGGAGGCGCGCTGCTGGCCACGCGCCTGCCCTGGCGGCTGCGGCTGCTGGCACTTCCCCTCCTGTGGCCCGCGCTGTGGTGGCAGCCGGTGCGCCCGGCGGCAGGGCAGTTTGAACTGCTGGCCGCAGACATCGGCCAGGGCAATGCGGTGCTGGTGCGCACCGCCACCCACACGCTGCTGTACGACGCAGGGCCGCGCTTCAGCCGCGAGAGCGACGCGGGCCACCGCGTGCTGGTGCCGCTGCTGCGGGCACTGGGGGAGCGCGTGGACACCCTCATGCTCAGCCACCGCGATGCAGACCACACCGGCGGTGCGGCCGCGGTGCTGGCGCAGCAGCCGCATGCGGAGCTGGTGGGCTCGATCGAGGCAGAGAACACCTTGCAGGCCTTGCGCCCAGTCCAGCCCTGCCTGGCGGGCCAGCGCTGGGAGTGGGATGGTGTGGCTTTCGAAGTGCTGCACCCGCAGCCGGACGACGCGGCGGTGCGCAGCGTGCGCCCCAATGCGCTGAGCTGTGTGCTGCGCATCACCTCCGCCGGGCCGCAGGGCGTGTCGGCCTTGCTGGTGGGCGACATCGAAGCCCCGCAGGAACAGGCCCTGCTGGCGCGCGGTGCGGCGCTCCAGGCCGACCTGCTGCTGGTGCCCCACCACGGCAGCAAGACATCGTCATCCCCGGCGTTTCTGGATGCCGTCCAGCCGCGCACTGCTTTGGTGCAAGCCGGGTACCGCAACCGCTTTGGCCATCCAGCCCCGGAGGTGCTGCAGCGCTATCGCCTTCGCGACATCAAGGTGGTGGAGTCTTCGCGCTGTGGCGCCGCGACCTGGGCCTCTGCCAAACCCGCAGCAATAGGGTGTGAACGCGATGCGGGCCGACGCTACTGGCAGCACCAGATGGTGCCCCGGGCGGACTCAGCAGGCGCGATGCCGTAGTGCCACCAGGGGCCGTTTGCAGAGTGTGGGCGCGCAACTTGCTATCCTGTCTTCAGGAGGCCAGTTCATGCAGAAATTTGACGAGATGTACGCCATGCTGCCTTTTGATGGCAGCGATGTGCGGGAACACTACAAGCGCTACGCGCAGTGGTTGAGCAAACAGCCCCCTGATGTGATGCAGGCCCGCAGGGCCGAAGCCGAGATGATCTTCCGGCGCGTGGGCATTACCTTTGCCGTTTACGGCGCAAAGGACGAGGGCGGCGCGGGCAATGAGCGGTTGATTCCGTTTGACCTGATTCCGCGCATCATTCCGGCCCATGAGTGGAGCAGCATGCAGCAGGGGCTGGTGCAGCGGGTCACGGCGCTCAATCGCTTCATCCACGACGTGTACCACGGGCAGGACATCATCCGCGCCGGCATCGTGCCCGCCGACCTCATCCTCAACAACGCGCAGTACCGGCCCGAGATGGCCGGGTTGCATGTGCCGCAGAACATCTATGCGCACATTGCCGGCATCGACATCGTGCGCGCCCCCAACGCGCAGGGCGAGGGCGAGTACTACGTGCTGGAAGACAACCTGCGCGTGCCCAGCGGCGTGAGCTACATGCTGGAAAACCGCAAGATGATGATGCGGCTGTTCCCCGAGCTGTTTAGCCTGCACAAGGTGGCGCCCGTGGCCCACTACCCCGACATGCTGCTCGAAACCCTGCGCGCCAGCGCGCCCGCAGCGGCCGACGAGCCCACGGTGGTGGTGCTCACGCCCGGCATGCACAACAGCGCGTACTTCGAGCATGCCTTCCTCGCGCAGCAGATGGGCGTGGAGCTGGTCGAAGGGCAGGACCTCGTCGTCAAGGACAAGTTCGTCTACATGCGCACCACGCGCGGCCTGCAGCGGGTGGACGTGATCTACCGCCGGGTGGACGACGACTTCCTCGATCCGCAGGTCTTCCGCCGCAACTCCACGCTGGGCTGCCACGGTCTCATGGAGGCCTACCGCGCAGGCAACGTGGGCATCTGCAACGCCGTGGGAACGGGCGTGGCCGACGACAAGTCGGTGTACCCCTACGTGCCCGAGATGATCCGCTTCTACCTGGGGCAGGAGCCCATCCTCAAGAACGTGCCCACGTGGATGTGCCGCAAGCAGGACGATCTGCAGCATGTGCTGGCCAACCTGAAGGACCTGGTCGTGAAGGAAGTGCACGGCGCCGGTGGCTACGGCATGCTGATCGGCCCCGCCGCCACGCAGGCCGAGATCGAGGACTTCCGCCGTGCGCTGCTGGCCAACCCGGCGGGCTACATCGCCCAGCCCACGCTCAGCCTGTCGAGCTGCCCGACCTATGTGGAAAGCGGCATCGCCCCGCGCCACATCGACCTGCGCCCCTTCGTGCTCAGCGGTCGCGAGGTGCAGATGGCCGCAGGGGGCCTCACGCGCGTGGCACTGCAAGAGGGCTCGCTGGTGGTGAATTCGTCGCAGGGCGGCGGCACCAAGGACACCTGGGTGCTGGGCGAGGGTGCGCCTGCCGCGCAACCCAAGGCCGTGCAATCCCAGTCGCAATCGCAATCCCAGGGCCAGTCGCAAAGTCAATCGCAAGGGAGCCTCTGAACATGCTGAGCCGCACCGCCGACCATCTGTTCTGGATGTCCCGCTACACCGAGCGGGCTGAAAAGCCCCATGCCATGGGGCTTTCGACACAACACCGCGTGCGTGCGCAGCACGTGCGGGGTTCTCAGCCCTGCTCGTTCAAGGAGGCCGCATGCTGAGCCGCACCGCCGACCATCTGTTCTGGATGTCCCGCTACACCGAGCGG